>NZ_JARGND010000095.1 GCF_029212645.1 Vannielia sp.
TTAGTGGTATGCGTTTAGTTGATGCCGATGATGATGATGATCCTGATACGCGGGCCCCTTCGTCCTTGAAAGGGCGCGGCGGTCAAAAGTCTCGTGGAAAGTCAAAAGGACCTGCGCGGGCAAAACGTCCTCATAAACCTAAAGCGAGATCCGCAGCGCCTGCTTATCCTGAGGGGGAGCGCGAGGCTGCGCGTGGCACTGCAGAGGGGGCGTCTCGAGGTGGTGCTGGTGGGCGCGCGCGGCGTGTCGACGGGGCTGCTGAAGGTGGACGCCGGACTGAAGGGGCTGGAAAGCCTCGGCGACAAGGGGCTGGTAATAAGCAGGGGGCTGGTAATAAACCTAACCGTTCTGCTGGGAGTGGGCGGTCAACTGATGCTCGCTCTAGTGAGGGGCGCGCCAATGACGGGCGGCCCGGTCAAAAAGGGCGTCCAGAGAGAACAAATCGCTCAACTGCTGGCCGTTCTGAGGGCGAGCGAGCTGCTGGAGACCGGGCTGGCGGAAGCCGCACGGAAGGGGGGCGAAGTGATGCGCGGGCACGTGCGGGCGAGGGAAAACCCGCCGGTGGCCGGGGTAAACCAGGTGGTCGTAAGCCCTCGGCTGGCGGTAAGCCTAAGACTGGGGGGCGGCCTGGTGGTTCTGGTGGTCCGGGGGGGCAAAAAGGTGGGGCACGGCGTCCCACACGCTCGAAGCCTGCTCGCTAAATTCATTTTGCACTATATTTAAATTAAACGCCCCGCCTGTTGCTTCAGGCGGGGCGTTTGTGTGTCCCTGCGCTAATTCGCCCTGCGGCGAATAGGGTGCTGGCTTTACTCAAATGAGTTGATAGGCTGAAATAACACACTTGACCTTAATGTGTTTAGGATATTGCTGGCTCTTAATAGAGCGCACTCTTTTGAGGAAATGTACTGATGGAAGCTGATGCACTGATGCTGTCGCGCATTCAATTTGGGGCCAATATCTCATTTCATATTTTATTCCCGACGATCACCATCGCTTTGGGGTGGATGCTGCTATTCTTTCGTTTGCAGTATGCCCGCACGAATGACATGAAGTGGATGGCAGCGTATTTTTTCTGGACCAAAGTTTTTGCTTTAGGCTTTGCAATGGGCGTTGTCACCGGCATCACCATGTCTTTTCAATTCGGCACCAATTGGCCCGGATACATGGAAACGGTGGGCAACGTAGCAGGGCCTTTGCTCGCCTACGAAGTTCTGACAGCGTTCTTTTTGGAAGCCACCATGTTGGGTGTGATGCTGTATGGCTTTAGTCGTGTGCCGGGCTGGATGCATGTGACGGCGACAATTTTGGTTGCCGTGGGGACGCTTGCGTCGGCGTTTTGGATTTTGGTGCTTAACAGTTGGATGCAAACACCTGCAGGTTTTGAACTGCGTGACGGCGTGGTACATGCCACTGATTGGTGGGCTATCTTGTTCAACCCTTCGATGCCGTACCGCATCATTCATATGCTTTTGGCTTCTGCGCTTACGGTTAGCTTTTTGGTTGCTGGACTATCTGCTTATCGCTGGCTGAAAGGTGATCGCAGCCCTGCTATGTGGGCGGCGCTGCGCGCAGGCATTGTGGCGGCAGCCTTGTTGATACCAGTTCAGATTTTTGCGGGTGATCAGCACGGGCTTAATACATTGGAACATCAGCCCCAAAAGATTGCGGCGATGGAAGGGCTTTGGGAAACTGAGAAGGGTCCTGCTATGGTTCTCTTTGGATGGCCGGATGAGGAGACCCGCAGTAATCATTATGCGATCGAAATCCCTCATGGGGCGGGCCTTATTTTAACTCACGAGTGGGATGGAGAAGTGCGGGGCCTTAATGAATTTATCGGAGATCACCCTCCGGTTGCTCCGGTGTTCTTTGGCTTTCGTATTATGGTCGGGGTTGGTTTTTTAATGTTGGCGGTGGCGTGGTTTGGCGGTTACCAGCTTTATCGGCATGGGACGTTCCCGCTTTGGTTTTTCCGCGTTTGCGTTGGTATGACATTTTCTGGCTGGGTGGCTACGTTGGCTGGTTGGTACGTCACGGAGATTGGACGTCAACCGTGGCTTGTTTCTGGGGTGCTCAAAACGGCTGATGCGGTGGGGCCTGTCGGCGCACCTATGGTGGCAACAACACTGGCCGCCTATTTGATCACCTATGCTGTTTTGCTTGTCGCGTATGTGACTACGCTTTTCTATCTGGCTACACAAGCTGCTGAGGCGAGCCAAAACGATGGGCTTAATGACGCGCCAGAAAAAGGCGGATTGCGTATGGCGGTGCGCGGCATTGCCGGGCTTAAAGAAAATAGTGAGGGTTTAAAATGAGTGAACTTGTTCAAGGCGATCAGTGGCTTGCCTATACCTTCGCGGGCCTCATGGGTTTGTCTATGCTGATCTATGCTGTGCTGGATGGGTATGATCTTGGCGTGGGGGTGCTCAGCCGTTTTGCTAATGGTAAAGATAAGGACCTGATGATTGCTTCTATTGGTCCTTTTTGGGATGCCAATGAAACGTGGTTGGTGTTGGGCGTTGGATTGCTGCTTGTCGCTTTTCCAGCCGCACATGGGATGATCCTCTCACACCTCTATCTGCCTGTTGCCTTGATGTTGCTCGGACTGATCTTTCGCGGGGTGGCTTTTGATTACCGTGCGAAGGCACCTACTGAGCAAAAAGAACGATGGAATTTTTCTTTCTTTTTTGGGTCGCTTCTGGTGGCTTTTGCACAGGGGTTTATGCTGGGTCATTATATTTTGGGCTTTGCCGATACGGCGTTGGCTTGGATGTTTAGTGTGCTCGTCGGTGTCTGCGTTGTGCTGGGATATAGTTTAATTGGTGCGTGCTGGCTGATTTTGAAATGTGAAGGTGATTTGCAGCGTAAAGCTATTGGCTGGGCGCAGCGCGCACTCATCGGCGCGGTAGCAGGTATTGCTCTGGTGTCGCTTTCAACACCTTTGGTAAGCGGCCGTATTTTTGATAAGTGGTTTTCTCTGCCTGAGTTTTTCTATCTCTCGCCGGTGCCATTGGTCACAGCTGGATTGGTTGTCGGATTGGCAGTGTTGTTGTCACGGCTACCGAAGGCGGATGATCGTCAGAGTTGGATGCCCTTTGCGATGGTGATTGGCATTTATGTTCTGTGTTTTTTTGGGCTGGCTTTCAGCTTCTTTCCTTACATTGTGCCGGAAAAGATGATGATTGTAGATGCCGCGAGTGCACCAGCTTCCCTTTGGATTATCTTTGTCGGAACCGTTTTTGTGCTACCGGTCTTGGCTGGTTACACCGTTTTTGCTTATTGGGTTTTCCATGGGAAAGCGCGAGAATTGCATTACGACTGAGCTCGTTAGGTCGATTGTGCCGGAGCGTATTCCGTAACTACCTGAAAATAATCAATAAAACCCCACCCTTTAGAGCGTGGGGTTTTTTGTGGCTGGTTCTTGACAGGTCGATCGAGTCTTTATACCATAATATGCGTAGTAAAAATACGTATTAACTGGAGCGCACAGACAGTGACGCTCAGCAACAAATGCGCAAGGGAGAGAGCGTTGCCACACGTAACCTTTATCGAAAACGACGGCACAGAACACAAAATTGAAGGCGAGGATGGCCTGTCAGTCATGGAAGCTGCGGTGAACAATATGGTGCCCGGCATTGACGGTGATTGCGGAGGCGCGTGTGCCTGTGCGACCTGCCATGTGTTTGTAGATCAAGATTGGATGAGCAAATTAG
>NZ_JARGND010000001.1:0-5696 GCF_029212645.1 Vannielia sp.
TCTCGCGGATCACCTTGCCGCCCGAGCCGATCACTTCACGGATCTTGTCGGTGGGCACCTGCATCGTTTCGATGCGGGGGGCGTGGGCCGAAAACTCGGTCCGGCCAGAGGTGAGCGCCTTGGACATCTCGCCGAGGATGTGCATCCGGGCGTCTTTGGCCTGCGACAGGGCGGTTTTCATGATTTCGGGCGTGATGCCTGCAACCTTGATATCCATCTGAAGCGAGGTGATGCCGTCTTCGGTGCCAGCCACCTTGAAATCCATGTCGCCGAGGTGATCCTCGTCGCCAAGAATGTCGGTGAGCACAGCGTAAGAGCCATCATCTTCGAGCACGAGGCCCATGGCCACACCGGCAACCGGCGCTTTGAGCGGCACACCGGCATCCATCATCGAGAGCGAACCGCCACAAACGGAAGCCATCGAAGACGAGCCGTTGGACTCGGTGATCTCCGACACCACGCGAATGGTGTAAGGGAAATCGGTGGGCGCAGGCAGAACCGCCTGAAGCGCACGCCATGCCAGCTTGCCGTGGCCAACTTCGCGGCGACCGGTAAAGCCGAAACGGCCAACTTCACCCACCGAGTAGGGCGGGAAGTTGTAGTGCAGCATGAAGTTGCTGCGGTAGTTGCCGTGCAGTGCGTCGATGATCTGCTCATCTTCGCCAGTGCCGAGCGTGGTTACCACGAGGCCCTGGGTTTCCCCACGGGTGAACAGCGCCGAACCGTGGGTCCGGGGCAGGATGCCGACTTCGCTCTGAATGTCGCGCACCTCGGTGGTGCTGCGGCCATCAATCCGCTTGCCGTTTTTCACCACGTCGCCGCGCAGGATGCCCGACTCGAGCTTCTTGAGGGCAGACCCGAGGTTTGCGTCGTCTTTCTGCTCGTCGGTGAGGGCTGCAAGGATCTTTTCCTTGGCAGCGGCCACGGCGGAAGTGCGCTCTTGCTTGTCGAGGATGGCATAGGCTGCACGCATGTCAGCTTCGCCAGCCGCTTTGACGGCCTCGAACAGCTCGGAGTAATCCGGGGGCTGATAATCAAACGGCTCTTTGGCAGCGTCTTCGGCCAGCGCGATGATGAGGTCGATCACCGGTTGGATCTGCTCATGCGCAAAGGTGACAGCGCCAAGCATCTCTTCTTCGGAGAGCTCATAAGCCTCGGACTCGACCATCATCACCGCGTCCTTGGTGCCGGCGACCACAAGGTCAAGGCGCTGGTCGGGGTTCAGGCGGAGCTGGTCCATATCCTGCACTTCGGGGTTGAGGACATAATCGCCATCCTCGAAACCAACGCGCGCAGCGGCGATCGGGCCCATGAACGGCGCACCGGAAATGGTGAGCGCCGCGGAAGCTGCGATCATCGCCACGATGTCAGGGTCATTGACCAGATCGTGCGAGAGCACGGTGCAGATGACCAGAACTTCGTTCTTGAAGCCCGGCACAAACAGCGGGCGGATCGGACGGTCGATCAGGCGGGAGGTCAGCGTCTCTTTTTCGGTTGGACGGCCTTCACGCTTGAAGAAGCCACCGGGCACTTTGCCCGCAGCGTAATACTTTTCGTTGTAGTGAACCGTCAGCGGAAAGAAATCCTGCCCCGGCTTTTGCGTTTTCGCAAAGGTCACGTTGGCCATGACCGACGTTTCGCCAAGAGTGGCGATAACAGACCCATCGGCCTGGCGGGCAACACGGCCCGTTTCAAGCGTGAGGGTCTCTTCGCCCCACTGCATGGATTTCGTCGTAATGTTGAACATATGCGTATCCTGTATGGGAGCACTCCCAGGCGTATCCCGGGTCTCCCGTTTGCATGGCGGCCCCATTGCCGCCGACCTCCTCATCATCCCATGCGCCGAGGTCAAAGCGTCACGTCTCAGATGGGCGGGCCATACAGGAAAGCGGCGCAGAAAGAAACCCGGCATCGCGGGCCGGGCCGATTTATCGCCGGATTTCGCAGCGGCAGGCTGGCTGGGCTACTCGGCCAGATGGGAGCGCGGAAGGGTGAGGTGGCGGATCATGCCGGTCTCGCTCAGGTCTGTCTCGATCCGCCCGCCGAGTTGCGACTCAACCGAGAGCGAGAGCAACCGCGCGCCAAAGCCCGGCGTAGGGGCGGCCAGATGGCCCGACCCAGAGGCCGTTTCGGCCCAGGTGATCGACAGCTCTTCGTCCCCCAGCGCCCAGCTTACAGACAGCCGGCCCTCGGGCATGGAGAGCGCGCCATACTTCGCGGCGTTGGTGGCCAGTTCGTGAAACGCCAGCGCCAGCGGGGTGGCGGCGCGGGAGCCAAGCGTCACGTCAGGGCCTTCAAAGGAGGCATTTTTCTCGGCACCGCGATAAGGCTCAACCAGCGTTTCGAGCAGGGTTTTCAGGGCAATCTCAGGTGCCTTGGCCGCACCGGCGTGGATGACCGGGGCGATCAAATCATGGGCGCGGGCCAGGGCGGTGATGCGGGCCTCCAGCGCCTCGGGCGGCTCTTTGCCCCCACGCGACAGGCGCATCAGGCCAGAGACCAGCGTGAAGAGGTTTTTCACCCGGTGGTTCAATTCCTCGACCAGAAGCTGCCGCTCGGCGACGGCCTGATGAAGGGCGATCTCACTCTCGACGATGCCGGCGATATCGGTCAGCGCCTCCATCTGCGCCTCGGTCCAATCCTGCGGCTGGCCATCAATTGCGCAAAAGCTGCCAAGCACCTCGCCGCCCGGCGCATGGACCGGCACGCCCAGATAGGCCGTCACACCCAGAGCGCCGATTGCGCCGTTATTGCGCAAAAGAGCGTGCTCGCGCGCGTCTTTCACCGCAAGCGGGCCGTCGGCGGTGACGATATACTGGCAAAAGCTGTGCGACAGCGGCGTGCCGGTTATGCCCTCATCGGCCAGCCCCTCGGCTGCCTTGAAGAACTGCTTCTTGTCATCCACCAGCGAAAACAGCGAAACCTCGGCCCCGGTGATCTGGCGGGCCAGGCGCACGGCGCGATCGAATACCTTTTCGGGCAGGGTTTCCATCATCCCCGAGGCATCAAGCGCCGTCAGCCGCGCCGGATCGTTCAGGCGGGCCTCGTGATCTGCGGGGGGCTGATCCGGGAAACGGGGAGGAGAGGCCATTGGAATCTGGTCCTGAACTGGGAGGGTCGGAGGCTCGTTTATATCAGCGGTGATGGGCCTTGCCTATAGGCCGCAAAACCTGCGAAACCCGCGCTGACAAACGAAAAACGCGCCCGGCGAGGGGCGCGTTGATGCTTTGGCGGGCCGTGTTGGCCCCTGGCTCAGCGACGGATGCCGAGCTTGCCGATGAGGTCACGATAACGGGCCTCATCCTTGTTCTTCAGATAGTCCAGCAGCTTGCGGCGCTGTGCCACCAGCTTCAGAAGGCCACGGCGGCCGTGGTTGTCCTTCTTGTGGGTTTTGAAGTGCTCGGTGAGCGTGGAAATCCGCGAGGAGAGGATGGCAACCTGAACTTCGGGCGAACCGGTGTCGCCTTCTTTGGTGCCGTGCTCTTTGATGACGCGGGCTTTTTCTTCAGCAGTAATCGACATCGGGGTCTCCTTTGATTTGGTTTATGTGAGCGGGCGCAAGCCGGGATGTCGTCCAGCAGGGTCCATGGAGAAGCCAGCCCAGGAGGGCGGACCGGGGGCGTATAGGCGATGAACCCGCAAAAGGGAAGATGATTCGCGCGGGGCTAGTTATCAGGTGTGGCGGGGGGCGTTACGGGGGCGTCACCCGTTGCGGGCCTGCCGCCGGTATCCAACTCTGGCGTGGGATCGGGGGGCGGGGAATCGGGATCGGCGGACTGTTCAACCTCTTCCAGCGCCTTCTCAACCTGCACATCGGTGCGGGCATCGGTGGTTTCAAGTTCGAGCTTGGCCGCCCAATCGGCGAGGATCGGGATATAATCAACCTGGCTGAGCAGGTAGGCGAGGATCGACACCAACACCGTCGCCCCGACCACAGAGCCAAGACCAAAGGCCATGCCGCGCAAAAGCTGAAAGCCGATCAGCCGCCAAAAGCGGGCGTAAATCTGCAGGAAGCGGTGGTTGTTAAGTTTTGAAACCTCCTCGCGCAGCGCCACGATCTCCATGCGAAGATCGGCGCGCGTTGCGTCATGGTCGGCATCGCCTGTGGCGGCATTTGCGGAGGCGGCAAGGTGCGGATCGGGATCACTCATACGGCAGAGAATAGTGGCTTGATCCCGGTTGAAAACCCCGTGCCAGCGTCACGCCGCCATCGAGGCCGGGACAAGCGTTATATCGGCCACGGTCAGCCCGACGCCACCACGCACAACGCCAACCAATTCGCCATCGGCATAAACTTCGGCTTCGCCGCCTTGGCCCAAGCCGACCGCAATCAATGGCTCATCATCGCCAGTGCTGTCGTCCCAGATCAGCGCAAGGCTGTCTTCGGTGGTGTCAAAGTCCATGATCTGGGCAACGGTGTCTTCCACAAGGTCGGGACCGAGGACAAAGATATCAGCCCCCGCGCCACCAGAGGCCACGTCGCCCGCGCCCAGCACGAGAGTATCATCGCCCTCACCGCCAAGCAGGTAGTCGGTTTCCTGATCGTCGGCGCCGGTGATGACATCATCGCCATTGCCGCCGTTGAGGTTATCGAGCCCGGCACCACCTTCAAGGAAATCATCCCCAAGGCCGCCTTCCAGATCATCATCGCCCGTGCCGCCCGAGAGCGTATCACTGCCGTCGCCGCCGGTAAGATCATCATCGCCCGCGCCGCCAGTCAGTGTATCATCACCGGAATAGCCCCAAAGCGCATCCTGCCCCTCACCCCCCTCAAGCGTGTCGTTTCCCGCCTCGCCGTGGAGGGTATCATCGCCGATCCCGCCGGAAATGATATCATCGCCGTCGTTTCCATAGGCCAGATCATCGCCCTCGTGGCCCACGAGAATATCATCGCCTTCGTAGCCGTTCATCACATCGTCTTCGCCACCGCCGTTGATCAAGTCATCCTCAGCAGAGCCCACCTGAGTGCTGCCTGCTTCAGGCTCTGTGGGGCTAAAGGGATCAGGATCCGCGAGGAGGCTATCATCAACTGTTGGATTGATCGGCGCGCCGCCATCCTCATTGCTGAAGTCGTCTTCCGGAAGGTCATCCTCTGGGGCGTTTTCCCCGATCGTTCCAATAACAGCTGAGCCGACCAGCATCGCACTCATGAGTCCAAGCAACGTGAACATGACAATTTACCCCTCATGACCGGCCCCCACCCGGACCGCTGGCAGCAGGGAACGCCCGGCTGCCAAAGACTACGCCAATGATTTAGCAGAAACCGAGAGACAAATGGTTAACCCGGGGCCAGTTCTGCAAAAAATACTCAGCAATGGTTAATGGAATCAGCGAATTGATAGGCTGGGGCTGGAATTTTGGTGTGATTGGGGAGAATATCGCGCCGATGATGGGATGGATCATACCACTTGCGCTGCTCGTCGTGGTGGCATTGCTGCTGATTCTCGGCTGGGAATTGCGGCGCAGGCGCCTGCGTGACCCGGAGTTGGCCACTGCCGAAGCCGCCCTGCGGGACGAGGCCGCGCTGGAAATCGCAGAGCAACCTCCCCTGCCCCGCCCCGGCCCCGAAGCACCGGAATTTGATATCGCTGCGTTCCAGGCCGATCTCGCCGCGATGGAGGTGGAGGAAGAGCGGAAGCGCCAAGACGACGGGGCCGAAGAGCCGCAGGCCGATGGCATTGATGCGGTGAGCGTGG
>NZ_JARGND010000001.1:5796-25741 GCF_029212645.1 Vannielia sp.
CTGAGGAAGCTGAGGAAGCTGAGGAAGCTGAGGAAGCTGAGGAAGCTGAGGAAGCTGAGGAAGCAATAGAGCGGCCTGCGAGGCAAGAGGCGGATGTATCTTTTTCACCTGCAACGCAGGTAGAGGAAGGTGCGCCGGAGCGGGTTGAACAGCCTGCGGATACGCCCTCTGAAGCTAGGGAAACCCCGGCGGCAACAGATGCAGATGGGCGGGTACTCATGGAGATCGCAGCGGGGGATGACGTGCCCGCAGCCGCAACCCCGCGCCATCTGGACCTGACAGTGTCACGCCGTGCGCCGCTGCCGGTGGTCCGGGGGTTTGACGCCACCGCCGAGCGTTTGACGCTGCGGTTTGATGATCCCGAGGCCAAGGATGCGGTCTTTTGGCCCACCATCGACGGAACGGTTCAGATCAACCTTGCGGGGCGCCCGGTGGTGCAGGTTGCCACCTCTGCCGATGAGGCCACCCTGCGCGCGGCGCTAGAGATCAACCCGGAGTAGCCCACACGCGCGGCTGCTCGGTATAGGCGATGTAGAGCGGGTGCTTGGGCTGGCCGTGCTTGGTGAGGCCAAGGTGATAGAGCGGCCAATCGCCCTGCCGCAAAAGCGCCTCAACCTGCTTGCCGCGATCCAGATGCGCCCCATGGCTGCCCCAGGCACAGATGATTCTATCGGCCCAGGCGCAGCTCTCCAGAATGGAGTGGTCATTCTCCGGTCCAATCGGATCGGCGGCGGCGCGCATCAGCTTTGGATCGGTGTCACGCCAGGCAAAGATGTTCGTCACCCGAAAGCCGCCAAAGCCCAGCGCCCGCGCGCGCCGCTCGCAGCGCTCGACGGTCGGGTCATTTTGCACCTCGGTCGCGGTAGAGGGGTTGAGCATGATGAAAAGCGCCTTCTCGCGGCCCTCATCCCAAACGCGGGTGAGCAGGTAACGATAGCGCTCGCAATCGGAGTAAACGGCGGTGGAGGGCGCATCGCCCTTGGTGTGCGACCGGGTAATCATGGGCGCTGTTCCGCGAGGGGGCGGCAAGGCCCGTCAGGTGGCGCAGGGATCATCGGTTCAGCACCCGCGAGGGATGAAACTCACCACCGATATAGCGGCCCAGCGCAATGGCCTGCCCCTGGTGGGAAGCCCAGCACTCATCCCCAAATTCCGCGTCGGTCGAGAGCACCGGGGCCGGGTTGCCGTGGGCGATGCGGGTTGCGGCCACATCGTTCACGCGAGCCTGCGGCACATCGGCAAGCCCCGCCTCCAGCGGAATGAGGCAAGCGTCCAGTTCAGGGGTGCGGGCCAGCTCGTCAGCGCGATCAAGGGTGAGCGCGCCTGCAAGGTCAAACGGGCCAGACCATGTGCGGCGCAGGCTTTTTACATGGCCAAGGCAGCCCAGCGCCCGGCCCAGATCGCGCGCGATAGAGCGCACATAGCCGCCCTTGCCACACACCATTTTCAGCACCACGGTATCGGCATCGGGCCGCTCCAGCATTTCAAGGCTATCCACCCAAAGCGGGCGCGGCTTCACCTCAAACTCTTCGCCCTCGCGGGCCAGTTTATAGGCGCGCTCCCCGTCGATCTTGACGGCGGAATATTTGGGCGGCACCTGCATGATTTCACCCGTAAAGCCCGCCAACGCCGCTGTGATTTCGCCGTCATCGGGCCTTGTATCACTTTGATCAATCACCTCGCCCTCGGCGTCATCGGTGTTGGTTGCCTTGCCGAAGGTCACGGTGAACTCATAGCATTTGAGCGCATCGGCGATCATCGGCACGGCCTTGGTGGCCTCGCCAAAGGCCACGGCCAAAAGCCCGGTCGCCGCCGGGTCAAGCGTGCCTGCGTGGCCGGCCTTCTTGGCCTCCAGCGCCCAGCGCAGTTTGTTGACACAAGCGGTCGACGTGGGCCCGGCGGGCTTGTCGAGGATGATCCAGCCTGTGATGTCGCGTCCCTTTTTGCGCCGCGCCATGGTGCCTCCTTGCCAATCAGGGGCGCGGGGTAGCGCGGTGTGAGCGGTGCGTCAACGGTTACTGGCGCCGGGCTTACTGGCGCGGGGCAACCGCCCCAACCATCGGACCCATCGCAAAGCCAGTGTCATTTCGCCCGATCGCAGGCGCAAAGAGGCGCGAAACATTGCCATCAAAATAAAGCGCGTTGGGCGTGTTCAGCACATCGCGGAACAGGGTGGCAAACTCCCAGAACGTCACCCGCTCATCGGAAATGGCGAAATGCACCGTTTGCCCATCGGCCTCAACGCCCACACCGTTGCGAAAGTGGCGCGACGTGCTGTCGGGCAGAAACTTGGGGTGCAAAGCGCCGTCAATCACCAGCATCGGGCCGGACTGCGAGGCAAAGCGGCAGGCGGGCGGGTTATCACGGAAGGCCAGCGTTTCGATCACGGCGGCGCGCCCCTCGGTGAGGCAAAACACGCCGTTGGGCAGCAGGCCAAAGTTGCCCGGCCCCGGATTGGGGATCAGGCGCGCGGTTTCTTCGCCCTCTTCAACGTAAAGGCCAACCGGGCGGCGATCATCGTGATACATCCCGGCGTTCATCGCGAAGGTCAGCGCAAGCCCCTGATCCGCGAGGGCCGTATCCAGCCGGTTGAAACTGCCCAGCACCTGGCCATCGCTCTTGTGAAAGAGACGGATATCATCCTGTGCCGCGTTCAGCGTGCAGATGGTGAAGGCGCGGCCAGCGTGGGCGGTATCACGGCACTCCGGCGCGGCGACAGCCATGGCCGGGGCGAGCATGGTGGCGAGCGCAAGCGCATACCGCGCAAAACGCCGCTTAATCTGCGTCCTCATCGGCATCGTTCCCTTGCTGCACATCGCGCTGCACCCGGTCATCCGAGAGGATGCGGCGGGTGTCGTCCATCCGATCAAAGGTTTCATCCAGAACGAAGCGCAACTCGGGCGAATACTTGAGCGCGAGTGATTTGTTCACCGCGCGGCGCAGCTCCGAGCGGTTGCGGCGCAGCGCTTCAAGCGCCTCTTCCGCGTGATCGCCGCCGAGCGGCATCACAAACACTGTGGCCACCTTGAGATCGGGGGAGGTGCGCACCTCGCTCACGGTGATCGACATGCGCTGAAGCTCGCTGTCATGCACTTCGCCACGCTGGAGCACCTGCGCCAACACCCGCCGGATCGTCTCGCCCACCCGAAGCATTCGCTGGGAGGGGCCGGATCCATCTTGAAACCTGTTCTTCGCCATGCGCTGGATTTAGGGCCTTGGCCGCCCCCGTGCAAGCGAGGCTTTGCGCAGCGTCCCGGCGTAAGCTAAAGGAAGCCAACAGAGACAGGGAGTGCGAGCGATGATCGAAGTGCCCGGAATCGTGGTGATGGGAGCCTCCGGCCGGATGGGGCGGATGCTGGTGGAAACCGTGCAGGCCAGCCCGGTGATGCGGCTGCACGCCGCGCTGGAGCGCCCGGGCCATGAGTGGATCGGCCGCGATGTGGGCGAGGCGATGGGCGGTGCCAAGCTGGATGTGCTGGTGGGCGACGACCCGCTGGAGGCGATGGTGGGCGCACAGGCGGTGATCGACTTTACCGCACCTGCGGCCACCGTGGAGATGGCCACGCTCGCCGCTCAGGCGCGCGCGGTGCATGTGATCGGCACCACCGGCCTTTCTGACGAAGACATTGCCAAGCTTGATGCCGCCGCCCGCCATGCGGTGATCGTGCGGGCGGGCAACATGTCCCTCGGGGTGAACCTGCTCACCGTGTTAGTAAAGCAGGTCGCCAAGGCGCTCGACGAGGACTTTGATATTGAAGTGGTGGAGGCGCACCATCGCCACAAGGTTGATGCGCCCTCGGGCACCGCGCTGATGCTGGGCGAGGCTGCCGCCGAAGGGCGCGGCCACGATCTGAAAGAGGTGTACGAGGCCGCGCGAGACGGGATCACCGGCGCACGCAAGCCCGGCCAGATCGGCTTTTCGGCGATCCGGGGCGGCGATATCATTGGCGACCACGATGTTATCTTCGCAGGCCCCGGCGAGCGGCTTCAACTTACCCACAAGGCGACTGACCGCAGCCTCTTTGCCAAGGGCGCGCTCAAGGCAGCCCTTTGGGGCCAGGGGCGCAAGCCCGGGCATTACTCGATGCTCGATGTGCTGGGGCTGGAAGGCTGAGAAAGGCGCAAAAGCGCGGCGACTCAAAAGCGGCGACTCAAAAATCGACCGCGAGGCCCTTCTTCTCCCAATCGCCATAGCGCACCGGCTCTGGCCCATCGCGCCCGCCCAGCTCCTTGGGCAGCTCAAGCTCAGCGGCCTTGCGGCGGCGTTCTTCCGCTTCGGCCAGCGCACGCTGCGCGGCGGCGGGGAGGTTTGTTTGGTCGGTCATGTCATCACCTGCGATCCGTCCTTGTCACGGCACAGGGGTTGATATAGCCCGCTCTCCCATCGCTGCAAAGGAAAAGGACCGCGAAATGGCCGATGACGCGCGCGAACTGGCGCTGTTTCTCCTGCGGGGCGTTCTGGTGCAGAAGATCATGATGTCTGACCTTGTGAGCGTGGCCGAAGGGCCGCCCGAGGTGCTGGCGCGGGGGCAACGGCTGGCAAATGCGGTGTTGCGCAAGCTCGGGCCTGCCGATGCCGCGCTGAAACCGTTCCTGCACAAGGCCCCCCAGCCAGCGGTGCGCGATTTGCTGCGCCTTGCCACTGTTGAGCTGCTGGCCGAGGGCGAAGCGGCGCATGGGGTGGTGAACGATGCGGTGAGCCTCGCCAAACGTGCCAGCCCGCGCTCTGCCGGGATGGTCAACGCGGTGCTGCGGCGGGTGGCCGAACAGGGGCAGGAGGCCTTTGACGCCGCCCCGCCAACCCGCCTGCCGGGCTGGCTGCGCGGGCGTATCGGCGCGACCCATGGCAATGCGATTGCCGCAAAGATCGAGGCCGCCCACGGCGCAGGCGCTCCGCTGGACCTGACAGCCAGGGGCGACGCGGCGGCGCTGGCCGAGGCCACCGGCGGCACCCTGCTACCCACCGGATCGGTGCGGATCACGGGGCGGGCGCAGGTTTCGGCGCTGCCGGGGTTTGAGGCAGGCGATTTCTGGGTGCAAGACGCCGCCGCCGCCCTGCCTGCCAAGCTGCTGGCACCAGCGCCGGGTGAGCGGGTGCTTGACCTATGCGCCGCGCCCGGTGGCAAAACCATGCAACTTGCCGCGGCGGGGGCCGATGTGACGGCGCTTGATCTTTCGGCGCGGCGGATGAAGCGGGTTGAGGAAAACCTCACGCGCACCGGCCTCAGCGCTACCCTCGTCACCGCCGATGCGCTCAAATGGGAGCCTGACGCGCCGTTTGATGCGATTCTGCTTGATGCGCCCTGCTCGGCCACCGGCACCATCCGCCGCCACCCCGACCTGCCACATGTGCGCGATGGCAAATCGCTCAAGCCGCTGTTTGCCCTGCAAGCGCAGCTTCTGGCCCGTGCCGCTGGCTGGCTAAAGCCGGGCGGGCGGCTGCTCTATTGCACCTGCTCGCTGCTGCCCGAAGAGGGCGAAGCGCAGATCGAAGCGCTGGAGGGTCTTACCCCCGAAGCGCCAGAGGCCGAGTGGATCGAAGACGCATGGCGCAGCGGCCCCGGCCTGCGCACCCGGCCCGATTATTGGCCCGATAGCGGCGGCATGGATGGCTTTTACATGGCGCTCCTGCGCCAAGGCTGACGTTTTGTGCGGTGACAGCCCCGCCCGTGGGCTGTATCCTTCGCGCCAACCCCGTCCGCAAAGAGACGCAAGCGCATATGGCAGGCCTTTCGAGCACCGGCCCAACCGGAACATGGACACGTATCGCCAACCGCCTTCAGGCGCGGCTGGCGGCCCGTACGCGTGCGGCCTCTGCCTTTACCAGCCAGCCTGAGCCGCGCACCATCGGGGCCTTTGCCCGTGGGCGGCAACTGGTGGCGGGCACCTACCTGTTTTCGGGGCATCTGGTGGAAGAGGGGGCCGATTCTCGGCGCAGCATTTGGGACATTCCCGCGCCGGGGCCGGACTTTACCGCCGAACTCATGGGCTTTTCTTGGCTCGATGATCTGGCCGCCGTGGGGGATTTGCGCGCTCGCCGTCTGGCGCAGTCCTGGACATGGGGCTGGATCGAGCGGTACGGGCGCGGCACGGGCGCAGGCTGGACGCCTGACCTCACCGGGCGGCGCCTGATCCGCTGGATCAACCACGCGATCTTCCTTCTGAACGGGCGGAAAAGCGCCGAAAGCGCCGCTTATTTCAAGGCGCTGGCCGGGCAAACCCGCTTTTTGGCCCGCCGCTGGCACAGCGCCGCGCCGGGGCTGCCGCGCTTTGAGGCGCTGGTTGGGTTGATCTATGCCGGGCTGGCGCTGCGAGGCATGGAGCATCACGTTGACCCGGCGCTCAAGGCGCTCACCCGCGAATGCGAAAAGCAGGTGGATGATCGCGGCGGCATCCCAACCCGCAATCCCGAAGAGCTGACCGAGGTGCTGACCCTGCTGACATGGGCCGCCCACGCGCTGGAGGATGCGGGCCGTGGCACCCCCGCCCCGATCAGCAACGCGATTGCCCGCATCACCCCCACCCTGCGCGCGCTGCGCCATGCCGATGGTGGCTTGGCGCGGTTTCATGGCGGCGGGCGCGGGCTGGAGGGGCGGCTTGATCATGCGCTCAACGCCTCTGGCCTGCGCGATGGCCCGCGCGACGGGCTGGCGATGGGCTATGCCCGGCTTTCGGAGGGGCGCACCACCGTTATTGTGGATGCCGCCGCCCCACCCACCGGCGCGGCCTCGACCAATGCACATGCCTCAACGCTGGCGTTTGAGCTGACATCAGGCCGCCGCCCGCTGATCGTGAACTGCGGCTCGGGCGCGCGTTTTGGCGCATCATGGCGGCGCGCGGGCCGGGCGACAGCCTCCCACTCAACCGTGGCGGTGGAGCGCTACAGCTCCTCTCGCCTGGCGACGGGCCGCCCCGGTGAACGCGCCGAAATGATGGAAGACGTGCCCGCCCATGTGCGCCTTGAGCAGACCCATGACAGCGAGGGGATGCACCTTTTGGCAGGCCACGATGGCTATGGCCCGACTCATGGCCTCACCCATATGCGCCGCCTTGATCTGGACCGTCAGGGGCGGCTGCTGAGCGGCGCCGATACGCTTTCGGCCTTCACCGACGCGGATCGCCGCGCCTTTGACGCGGCGATGACGCGGATGCAGCTTCAGGGGGTTTCCTTTGTGGCCTACTTCCACCTGCACCCCGATGTGGACGCCACGCTGGACATGAACGGCACCGCCGTGTCGCTCGCGCTCAAATCCGGCGAGCTTTGGGTGTTTCGCCATGACAGCGGCAGCGAACTCGCGCTGGAACCTTCGGTTTACCTCGAATCGGGGCGTTTGAAGCCGCGTGCGACCAAAAGGATCACCCTTTCGGCAAAAGTCATGGACTATGGGCACCAGATTGGGTGGACCTTGGCGAAAGCACAGGATACCCCGCAGGCCATCCGCGACACGCTGCGCGACGGGGACGATGCCTTGCCGGATGAGGCAGGCGACCAAGTGCCAGCAAGCGCGGGTAAGGATAACTGACCTGACCTTGGGACCTGGGGGACCATAGAGCCAATGAGCAACCTGCAACCGATCCGCCGCGCGCTGATTTCCGTTTCCGACAAGGAGGGGCTTGTGGAACTTGCCAAGGCACTCACCACCCGCGGTGTTGAGCTGCTCTCCACCGGCGGCAGCGCCGGGATGCTGCGCGACGCCGGGCTTGAGGTGCGCGATGTTGCCGATCTGACAGGCTTCCCCGAGATGATGGACGGCCGCGTAAAAACCCTGCACCCCCGTGTGCATGGCGGCCTTCTGGCACTGCGCGACAACGACGCCCATGTTGCCGCGATGAAAGAGCACGGCATCGAAAACATCGACCTGCTGATCGTGAACCTCTACCCGTTTGAGGCCACGGTTGCGGGCGGCGGCGATTATGACACCTGCATCGAAAACATTGATATCGGCGGCCCTGCGATGATCCGTGCCGCCGCCAAGAACCACGCTTTTGTGAGCGTTGTCACCGATGTGGAAGATTACGAGGGCCTGCTCGCCGAGCTGGATGAGAACGATGGGCAAACCACCCTCGCCTTCCGCCAGCAACTCGCCCAGGCCGCCTATGCCCGCACGGCGGCATACGATGCCGCCGTTTCCACATGGATGGCCGGGGCGATCGGGCAAGACACGCCGCGCCGCCGCGCCTTTGCCGGCACGCTGGCGGCCTCGCTGCGCTATGGCGAGAACCCGCACCAGAGCGCGAGCTTTTACCTTGATGGCACGGGCCGCGCCGGTGTGGCGACCGCCAAACAGCATCAGGGCAAGGCGCTGAGCTACAACAACATCAACGATACCGATGCCGCCTTTGAGCTGGTTGCGGAATTTGCCCCCGAGGCAGGCCCGGCCTGTGCGATCATCAAGCACGCCAACCCCTGCGGCGTGGCCCGTGGCGACACCATGGAAGAAGCCTACCGCCGTGCCTTTGATTGTGACCGCACCTCGGCCTTTGGCGGCATCATCGCACTGAACCAAACGCTCGATGCCGCAACCGCGCGGGCGATCTGCGAGATCTTCACCGAGGTCGTTATCGCGCCCGACGCCAGCGACGAGGCGCGTGAGGTGTTCAAGGCCAAGAAAAACCTGCGCCTGCTCACCACCGGCGCCCTGCCCGACCCGCGTGAAGCGGCGCTGACCTATCGGCAGGTATCCGGCGGGATGCTGGTGCAGGACAAGGACGTGGGCCATGTAAGCGCCGATGATCTGAAGGTGGTGACCAAGCGCGCCCCGACAGACGCGCAGATGGAGGACATGCTGTTTGCCTGGACCGTGGCCAAACACGTTAAATCCAACGCGATCATCTATGTGAAAGACGGCGCAACCGTGGGTGTGGGCGCAGGCCAGATGAGCCGCGTCGACAGTTCGCGCATTGCCGCGCGCAAGAGCGAAGACATGGCCGAAGCGCTGGGGCTTTCCACCCCGTTGACCCAAGGCTCCGTTGTGGCCTCCGATGCGTTTTTCCCCTTCCCGGACGGGCTGCTTGCGGCTGCTTCGGCAGGGGCGACGGCGGTGATCCAGCCGGGTGGCTCAATGCGCGATGACGCGGTGATCGAAGCCGCCGACGAGGCCGGGATCGCCATGGTCTTCACCGGCATGCGCCACTTTCGGCACTAGCCATGATGCGCCTGCTCGCCCTTTCGGCCTTTCTGGCCTTCGTGATCGACCAAGCCAGCAAATGGCTGGCCTTCTCGGTGCTGAGGGTTGGCGAGCGCGGGAGGGTGGATGTGTTTGATCCGTTTCTGGTGTTTCGCCCCGGTATGAACCAAGGAATCAACTTTGGCCTCTTTGCCGATGGCTCGCCCGGCCTGCGGATCACCCTGATCCTGATCGCGGTGGCGCTCTGTGCGGTGCTCACCTTCTGGGCCAAACGCAGCTTTACCCGGCCCATCGCCTTTGTATCTGCCGGGCTGATCGTGGGCGGCGCGCTGGCAAATGCCTGGGATCGGGTGATGCATCCCGGCGTGCTCGACTTTATCAACATGTCCTGCTGTGGGCTGAATAACCCTTATCTCTTCAACCTTGCGGATGTGTTCATTTTTGCAGGGGCGGCGGGGCTCATTTTGTTTACCGGGGACGAGAACAAAAACGCGGCGTGACGCGGGCGTGCAAACCGGGTAAACAGACGAAAAGACCAAGAGGATGGCCGAGTGGTGGTTACAGGCGCGCAAGGCATGGCTAGGACAACAGGGCGCATTGTTGCGCTGGCGGCGCTCTGCGTGGCGCTGGCGGCATGCAGCAACAAAGAGCCCAACCTGATGAACGTCAAACGCGGGCAGGACACGCCCGACGAGTTTGCCATTCTGCCCAACAAACCCATCCAGATGCCCGAAGACCTGACCACCCTGCCAGCGCCCACGCCGGGCGCGCAGAACCGCGCCGATCAAACGCCCTTCAAGGATGCGGTCGCGGTGCTGGGCGGCAACCCCGACCGGCTGAACCGCACGGGCGAGTTGCGGGGCGATCCGGCGCTGATCGGCCATACCACCCGCTATGGCATGGGTGCCAGCATCCGGCAGGACCTTGCGGCCGCCGATCTGGAGTTTCGCAGCCGCAACAAGGGCCGTATTCTGGAGCGGCTGGCCAACGTGAACACCTATTACCGGGCCTATGAGCCGATGTCGCTTGACCAGCACGCCGAATTGCGCCGCTTCCGCCGGGCCGGGGTGCGCACCCCTTCGGCCCCGCCCGACCCAGCGGCAGAGTGACACAGGCCACCGCACGACCCATCACAAGAGCGTAGACTCCGCTTGCGCAAACCATCGCTGTGCCTAGGGTAATGCCTGTTCTTAAACCAACGAGGAGAGCCGATGCTCGCTCATCGAATCGCGCTGGCCGCCACCGCCCTTTTGATAAGCCTCACCAGCACCGCCAGCGCCGAGGACGTCACCACGTTTGAGCTGGATAACGGCCTGGAGGTGGTGGTGATCGAAGACCACCGCGCCCCCATTGTCATGAACATGGTCTGGTATCGCGCGGGCGCTGCCGATGAGCCTGCGGGCCGCTCGGGCATTGCGCATTTCCTTGAGCATCTGCTGTTTCAGGGCACCGACGATCTGGCGCCGGGCGAGTTTAGCCATGTGGTTGAGGCCAATGGCGGCACCGACAATGCCTTCACCTCATGGGATTACACCGCCTACTTTCAGCGCGTGGCCGCTGACCGGCTAGAGCTGATGATGAAAATGGAGGCAGACCGGATGGTTGACCTCCTGATCACCGAGGAAGACGTGGCCACCGAGCGTGAGGTGATCCTCGAAGAGCGCAACCAGCGGATCGAGAACAACCCATCGGGCCTGTTCTCGGAAGAGCGCCGCGCCGCGATGTATATGAACCACCCCTATGGCATCCCGATCATCGGTTGGAAGCACGAAATGGAGGCGCTTTCACGCGAGGACGCCTTTGACTTTTACAAGCTCTACTATGCGCCCAACAACGCGATCCTCGTGGTTGCCGGGGATGTGAACCCCGATGAGGTGAAAGCGCTGGCCGAAAAGCACTTTGGCCCCCTGCCCGCCAACCCCGAGATCACCCCGCGCGCCCGCCCGCAAGAGCCGCCGCATCGCACCGCGCGCCGCCTTATCTATGAAGATGCGCGCATCGCGCAGCCCTATGTGGTCCGCAGCTACCTTGCGCCAGAGCGTGACCCCGGCGCGCAGGAAAAGGCCGCCGCGCTCACCATCCTCGCCGAGCTTCTGGGCGGGTCGCAAACCTCGTCTCTGATGGGGCGGGTGCTGCATTTTGACGAAAGCCGCGCGGTTCACTCCTCGGCGTTTTATGGCGGGCAATCGCTGGATGACACGACCTTCGGCTTTTATATCGTGCCGGTTCCCGGCCGCTCATTGGCCGAGGCCGAGGCCGATATTGATGCCGTCATCGCCACCTTCCTCAAGGAGGGCGTGGAAATGGACAATTTCAACCGCATCAAGCTGCAAATCCGCGCCAGCCAGATCTACGCCAAGGATAACCTGCAAAGCCTCGCGCGCCGTTACGGCGAAGGGCTGACAAGCGGGCTGACGGTGGCCGATATCCAGGCATGGCCCGACGTGCTGGATGCCGTCACCCCCGAAGATGTGCTGGCCGTCGCCCGCGAGGTGCTGGTGCCCGAAGCCAGCGTTACCGGGTGGGCCCGCCAGCCCGCCGAGGCTGCCGCGCCTTCGCCCGAGCCCGCCTCCATGCCCATGCCCGAGGCGGCTGAACCCGCCACCAAAGAGGTCACCCAATGAGCTTTTTGCGCCGTATCGCCGCCGGGGTGCTGCTTGCCGCCCTGCCGCTGGTTGCCCATGCCGAGGTGAACATCAAGGAAATCACCTCACCCGGTGGCATTGATGCCTGGCTGGTTGAAGAACACTCGATCCCCTTCGTGGCGCTCGAAATCCGCTTCAAGGGCGGGGCCTCGCTGGATGCGCCGGGCAAGCGCGGGGCGATCAACCTGATGACCGCGATCCTTGAAGAAGGCGCCGGTGAAATGGACGCGCGCGAATGGGCCGCCGCCCGTGATGCGCTCGCCGCCTCGATCAGCTTTGATGTGCATAACGATGCGCTCTCGATCTCGGCCAAGTTCCTCACCGAAAACACCGATGAGGCCGCCGAACTGCTGCGCCTCGCGCTGGTTGACCCCCGTTTTGACGAGGAGGCGCTGGAGCGGGTGCGCGGACAGGTGCTTTCGATCATCCAGTCCAACGCGAACGACCCCAACAAGATTGCCGGTGAAACCTTTGACCGGCTGGCCTATGGCGATCACCCCTATGGTTCCGACCTGAACGGCACGCTTGAAACCGTCGCCGCCTTTACCCGCGACGATATGTTTGAGGCCAAGGCGCGAGTGATGGCGCGCGATCGCCTTTACGTTTCTGCCGTTGGTGACATCTCCGAAGTCGCACTGGCCACCCTGCTCGACAAGCTCTTCGCCGCCCTGCCCGATACCGGCGCCGAGATGCCCGAGCATGTGCCTTACACGCTTGAGGGCGGCATCACCGTGGTGCCCTATGACACGCCCCAAGCCGTGATCAGCTTTGGCCAAAAGGGCCTGAAGCGCGACGATGATGACTTTTTCCCCGCCTTCGTGATGATGCAGGTTGTTGGGGGCGGGGGCTTCAACTCTCGTCTGATGGATGAGGTGCGCGAAAAGCGGGGCCTCACCTATGGCATCTATGCCTACCTGCTGCCGATGGACTTTTCGGAGATGATTGCGGGCAACGTGGCCACCGCCAATGCGCGTGCGGGGCAGGTTGTGGAGGTGTTGCAGGCTGAATGGACCAAGCTCGCCGCAAAGGGGCTCACCCAGGAAGAGCTGGACCGCGCCAAGACCTTCCTCACCGGGTCCTACCCGTTGCGGTTTGACGGCAATACCCGGATCGCCAACATTCTTGTGGGGATGCAAATTCAGGGGCTGCCCGTGTCCTACATCGAAAACCGGAATGGCTATGTCGAGGCGGTGACGGTGGAGGATATCCAGCGCGTCGCCAAGCGGCTGATTGACCCTGCCGACCTGCATTTTGTGATCGTGGGCCAGCCTGAAGGGCTTGATCCCAGCAACTGAGCCGCGCCGGTCAACCGGCCTTGAACATGCGCTGCATCAACGCGCCATAAACCGTGCTCGCCGCCGCCACGGTGCCATCGGCCAGGCGGGACGGGCTGTTAAAGCTGATCGGTTTGCCGGAGGCATCACTTACCTCGCCGCCCGCTTCGGCCACGATAAGCGCGCCTGCGGCAATGTCCCACTCCCAGCTTGGCCGGAACGTCACCATCGCGTCATAGCGCCCCTCGGCCACCAGCCCGAGGCGATAGGCGATCGACGGGCGGTAGTGGCGTGTATGGGGGGGCACGCCGCCGGGCCAGTGGCTTGCCGAGAGGTTGGGCTTGCCAGTGATGATGGACACATCACCCTCCGGCGCGGGAGACGAAACCCGGATCAGCGCGCCGTTTCGGGTGGCCCCGGCCCCGCGCGTTGCGGCATAGGTGACCCCCTTGGCGGGCATATGGATCACCGCCGCCACAACCTCCCCCTTCACGGCCACGGCAAAGCTGTGCGCCCATGACTCCTGGCCTTCTGTAAAGGCGCGGGTGCCATCAATCGGATCAATGATGAAAACGCGCTCAGCGTCCAGACGCGCGGTATTGTCGGCCGTTTCCTCAGACATCCAGCCATAGCCGGGGCGGGCCGCCAGCAGGCGCTCTTTCAGCATGGCATCTACTGCCAGATCGGCCTCGGTGACAGGGCCTGCGCCGCCCTCCTTGTCCCAAACGCGGTGGTCGGCGCGGAAATGGCGCATCGCAATCTCGCCCGCCGTTTTGGCCACATCCAGCAGGAGAGCGGTATCACGCTCCGGCAAGGGTGAGCCCATCAATCAGGAGCGACGGAACGCGGCGGGATTTGTGATCTTGCGCGTCATTGGCGGCGACGATGCGGGGCAGCATCTCCAGCAGGTTGCCCGCAACGGTGCATTCATTCACCGGGTATTGCGGCACGCCGTTCTCAACCCAAAAGCCCGAGGCCCCGCGCGAGTAATCGCCGGTGTTGGGGTTGATGGTGGAGCCAATCATCGAGGTCACCAGCAGGCCGGTGCCCATGCTGGCCAGAAGATCCTCGCGGCTGGCGCTGCCCGGCGTAAGGGTGACGTTGCTCACCGAAGGCGATGGCGGGGCCGAGGTGCCGCGCGCCGCATTGGCGGTGCTTTCCAGCCCAAGCTGGCGGGCTGTGGCAAGATCGAGAATCCAGCGTAACAGGCGGCCATCCTCAACAATCGGGCGGTTTTCCACGGCCAGCCCCTCCCCATCAAACGGGCGGGAGCCGGAGGTGCGCCGGCGCGACGGCTCTTCGATCAGGGAGATGCCATCGGGCAGCACCTGCGCGCCCATCTTGCCCATCAACCATGAACTGCCACGCGCAATCGACGCGCCATTGGCCGCCCCCAAAAGGTGGCCGATGAGGCTGGTGGCGATGCGCTCATCAAACAGAACCGGATAGGTGCCGGTTGGCGGCTTGCGGGCCCCGGCGCGGGCGGCGGCACGCTCACCGGCCAAGGTGCCCACCGCTGCCGCACCGGGCAGATCAGCGCGAAAAATACGGTGCTCATAGGCGTGGTCACGGTCCATCGCGGTGCCCTCGCCGGTAATGGCAGAGGCTTGCAGCATGTGGCCGGTGCGGCTGTAGCCCCCCGAAAAGCCATTGCTCGCCGCGAGGTGAATGCGGGTTGCGCCAAAGCCTGCCGAGGTGCCCTCAACCTGGCTTACGCCCTCCACCGCCAATGCAGCGGCCTCAACCTCCAGCGCCGCATCGCGCAGCGCATCGGCTTCGGGCTCTGGCGCGGGATCGGCCAGCTCCAGCGCTTCGGCATCCCAGCCCTGCGCCAGTTGCGAAGGCTCCGCGAGGCCAATGTAGGGATCATCGGGGGCAAGGCGGGCCATGGCCACGGCGCGCTCGGCCATGGTTGCCATCGTCTCGGGGCGGGTATCAGAGGCCGAAACGCAAGCCTGCTTCTGGCCGATCAGCACCCGCAGGCCAATCTCGGCCTGCTCCGAGCGCTCGGCTTGCTCCAGTGCGCCCGCGCGCACATCAATCGACAGTGAGGTGCTTTCCACCGCCAGCGCATCCGCCGCCTCTGCTCCGGCCTTGCGGGCAGCATCAAGGAGGGCTTGGGCGAGGGCATCAAGATCGGGCATGGGCTTCCTTTGCATCAGCGACACCCGACTGAGCTAGCCCCGCCTGCCAAGGGGTGCAAGCCCTGCGCGGCAAAACGCCCATCTGCCAAGCGGCCTGGGCGGCGCGTGGCGTGCAACCCGCGCATGAAAAAGGGCGGCGCGGGATTGCCCCAGCGCCGCCCCTCGATACCGGCGTTTTGCCGTTTACTTGAGCGGGATCGGGATGCCGTTGGCCGAAACCATGCCATCGGGCGTTACCGTGATCTCGGATGTCAGCGTGTCGGGATCGGTGCCCGGACGGGTGAACGCCCCGGCGCTGAGCTTGATCATATTGGCCTGATCGGCAGGCAGGTAGCCCATGGAAACGATCTTGTCGATCAGCGCGTTGCCACCCACCAGTTTGAGGTTGAGCGTGCCATCGGGGGCGGGCAGGCCATCAAAGGTGGTGAGATCGGAGTTGTCGAAGGTGAACGCCCCATCGGCGGTAAACTCGGCCCCGGCAACCTTGAGCAGCACGTCCGACACTGTCAGCGCATGCAGCTCACCGGGAACGCCCTGCGGACCCTCGGCCATGGTTTTCTCATCCAGGATATCGATCAGCCAGTTGCCCTGGCCTGCCAGATTGAAGGTGAGCGTGGCAGGATCGCGCGGCAGCACGGTGCCGGGATCAAACATGTTCCAGAGCCCATCGGCCAAGGTGATATCCTTGAGGCCAACGGCCATCATGAAGGGTTTGGGCGTGTCAGACTGGGCCAGCGGGAAGATCACGTTCACGCTGGTTTCCCCCAGCGCAAGCGAGACCTCGGGGAGCGGGATATCGCTGCCAGACATTGTGAGCGCGAAGTTCTGATAGTTCACCGCATAGGTCACCTGCGCGCCGGAAAGCTGCATCGCCAGGGTTGCGCCATCCATGCTGCCCGACACGGCAAAACTGTCAGAGCCGTCCTGCCCGGACATTTCAAACGTGGTGGCGCCAATGATTGAGTTGCCCGACATTTCGGCACCCGCCCGCAGCAGCGCCGGGAGCTTTTCGGGCGACATGAACAACACATTGCCTTGCCCGGCGGAGGTGGTTGAGAACCCGGCGACCGAAATAGTGCCCTTGGCGTTGCCGCCACTCTCGGGATCACGCCCATCAAAGCTGATATCCAGCGCTTCGGTGGTCATCTCTGAGGTCATCGCGGCATCATCCCCCGCGCCAACGGCATAGGTGCCGGTGGTGCCGGTGAGCTTGGCCATCATGTTGAGCGGCGCATCCTCACCATCAACCTTCATGTCGTCTACGCTGATCACAATCTCTGGCGCGCCGTAGGTGAAGGTGGTGATGCCACCCACTTCACTCGCTTTGGTATCAAGGCCGGGGGTCGCAAAATTGATCTGCGCTTCAACCTTTTCGCCATATTCCGGGGCGGTCACCATATCAATGGCGAAGGCTTCAGGCGTTTTGATCGTGACGGAGCCATCCGCGTTTTCGGTGAGCGTGACATCGCCCAATTCGCCGGAAATTGACAGATCTTCCACTTCAATCTTCACCGTCACGCCTCCGGCGGTGAGCGTATCACCCACCTTCTCGGTGCTGGCGGCGGCAATATCCTCGCCATATTGCGACGCGATTGAAACCCAGGCATCCCAGGCTTCTTCGGCGGTCATCGACCATGCGGCGGGGGCAACCAGGCACAGCGCGGCAGTGGCGCTGGCGGTGCGGCGGAGAAATGCATTCATGAGAAAATCCTTTCGGCGGTAAATCATGGCGCGCATCCTCCCCTCCACGGCTTCTAGGGTCAAGGCCAAGTGGGGTGGACGCGGCCCACCATTGCGTTATCTCTTTGGCGTTGAAAAGAGCGCAGCGGGAGAGAGGAGCCAACAAATGGACATGACGGGCAAGGTGGTAATGATTACCGGCGCGAGCCGAGGTATCGGCGCCGAGGCTGCGCAGGTTTTTGCCGGTGCCGGGGCCAAGGTTGCGCTACTGGCCCGCACCGAAGAGGCCGTGGCCGAACTTGCCGGTGCGCTGGGGCCTGATCGGGCAGTCGCCATCCCCTGTGATGTGAGCCGCTACTGGGAGGTCAACGCCGCCGTCGAGGCCGTTGTGGCAGCTTTCGGCCGGCTTGACGTTCTGGTCAACAACGCTGGCGTGGTTGAGCCGATCTCGCATCTTTCCAACAGCGATCCAGAGGCTTGGGGCCATGTCATTGATGTCAACCTCAAGGGGGTTTACCACGGCATCCGCGCCGCCCTCCCGGTGATGCTGGAGCAAGGCAGCGGCTCGATCCTGAGCATTGGCTCCGGGGCGGCCCATGGCCCGGTTGAGGCCTGGTCGCATTACTGCGCTTCAAAGGCCGGTGCCCTGATGCTGACCCGCATGATCGACAAGGAAAATCGCGGCGATGGCATCCGCGCCATTTCGCTTTCGCCCGGCACTGTTGCCACCCAAATGCAGCGCGAGATCAAGGCCTCGGGGGTGAACCCAATAAGCGAGCTGGATTGGTCTGAGCACGTTCCGCCTGACTGGCCCGCCAAGGCGCTTTTGTGGATGTGCAGCCCCGAGGCGGATGGCTATTTGGGGGATGAAATTTCGCTGCGCGATGAGGCCATTCGCAAACAGGTAGGGCTGGTCATATGATTAGAGTTGAGGATGAAGGCAGCCTGCGCCGGGTGGTGATTGACCGCCCCGACAAGGCCAATTCACTGACCGGCGAAATGCTTGAAGCACTCTGCGAAGCAGTTGAAAGCGCAGGGGATTTCGGGGCGCTGGTGTTAACTGGCGAAGGCAAGGTCTTTTCCGCCGGGGCCGATCTGGAGGAGGTGCGCGCCGGGCTGGCCACCTCGCCGCTATGGGAGCGTCTCTCGGGCGCGATTGCCCAGTCACAGGCCCTGACGATTGGCGCGCTCAACGGCACCTTGGCGGGTGGAGCCTTTGGGATGGCACTGGCCTGCGATTTACGGATCGGGGTGCCGAACGCGAAATTCTTCTATCCTGTCATGCTGTTGGGTTACCTGCCCCAGCCCTCTGATCCGGGCCGTTTGGCTGCGTTGGTCGGGCCAGCGCGGGCGCGGATGATTCTGATGGCGGCGCAAAAGATCAAAGCGCCCGAAGCGCTCGCTTGGGGATTGGTGGACCGGCTGGTGGAGCCAAGCGAACTTGCCTCCGAGGTCCTTGCGCTCACAACGGCCGCACAAGAGGCCAAACCGGAAATTCGCAACGGGATCAAGGCGATGTGCCGGGGCCTCACCGTTGCTGGCGACGCCGGGGGCCAACCGCCTTTGGATTAAACTCCGACGGGCGTTTGCGCACTCGGGCGATGACCTTTTCCAGCCGGGGATGGCCGTGTAGGGATTCTACCGCATTGAAATTCCAAGCCAATTTCGTCCCGGTCAGGGTGGCGGGATGCTACGAAAGGTCAAGGAGAGCGACATGAGTGCTGTGGTGATCGGGGCCGGGCCTGCGGGGCTTACGGCGGCTGAAGAACTGGCGCGGGCCGGGGTAAAAACCGTGGTTTGCGAGGCGAAACCATCGGTCGCGCGCAAGCTCCTGATGGCCGGGAAATCAGGGCTGAACCTCACGAAAGATGAGGATTTTGAGGCATTTATGGCGGGCTACGGCGAGGCTGCCGGGCCGCTGCGCCCGATGCTCGAAGCCTATGGCCCGACAGAGGTGAAGGCCTGGGCCGAAGCACTTGGACAGCCGGTTTTTACCGGCCCTACGGGGCGGGTTTTTCCCAAGGCGATGAAGGCCTCACCGCTGCTCAGGGCCTGGTTGCAAGGGCTGCCGGTGGAGGTACGAACACGCTGGCGGTGGACCGGGTTTGACGGCGACGCGCTGCGGTTTGACACACCCGATGGCGCGCGGCTGGAGCGGCCTGACGTGACCGTTCTGGCGCTGGGAGGGGCAAGCTGGGCGCGGCTTGGGTCCGATGGGGCATGGGCCCCGTGGCTTGAGGCGCAAGGCATTGAAATAACGCCATTTAAACCCGCGAACATGGGGCTAGCCGTCGCGTGGTCATCGCATATGGAAGCGCATTTTGGCAGCCCGGTGAAGGGCGTGGCCCTGCATGCGGGCGATGTTAGCAGCCGTGGTGAGTTTGTCATCTCCCAACGTGGGCTGGAAGGCGGCGGGATTTACGAGGTATCCGCAGCGGTGCGTGACGGTGCGGCGCTGTATCTTGATCTATGTCCGCAATTTAGCACTGAAGAGATTACCACCCGGTTAGCGAAGCGCAAAAAGGACAGCACCGCCAACAAGCTGCGCAAGGCGCTGGGGCTTTCACCCGCCGCAAGGGCGCTGGCGATGGAGTTTGGCAGGCCGCTGCCGGGGGGTGCCGAACTGGCGCAGCTTTTGAAGGCGCTTCCGGTCAAACACAGCGGGCCACGGCCCATTGACGAGGCGATCTCTACTGCGGGGGGTGTGGCTTTTTCGCAGGTTGATCAGGGGCTTATGCTGATCAATCGGCCCGGAACCTTTGTGGCCGGAGAGATGCTGGATTGGGAAGCGCCCACCGGCGGATACCTTCTGACCGCCTGTTTTTCCACCGGGAAATGGGCCGGGAAAGCGGCGGCGGATTACTGTTTTAAAGGGGGGAGGAGCAGCTCTTGACCGATGTAAATTCGGTCAGGGTCACTCAAGATGTTGTGGTTGGCATCAAACAGCGCCTGGTAGGCGGAGGCGCGGCCGTAGTGCTGCCAGGCGATCCGCGCGAGGCTGTCACCATCACGCACCACGTAGCGCCCCGGCCCGGCCATGGGCAGGGGGCGGGGTGATGAGGCGCCGGTGGGGG
>NZ_JARGND010000001.1:25841-81622 GCF_029212645.1 Vannielia sp.
TCGGCCTGTTTCGAGGGGCGCAAAAGCGCCCCGTCTTCAGGCCGCACGGCACCGGGCTGAAACACCGCAAGCCCCACCGCCAGCACCACGAAGGAGCCGACCATGAAGGCGATCTGCATATGATAGGGCCGCATGGCGCGGGGGCTGTTTGGCTCTGGCTGCTCGGGGTCTCTCATGGGCCCTCCGGTCGTATCGTCGGATCGGCTTGCCTGGGATGCCCCGCATCATGTGGGGGCCATGCCGATCCGACACCCAAAGTGTTGGCCGTGAAAGTGCGAACTGTCAACTCTGAGGGGTGTTTTGGGCCGTTTTTGCGCCGATTTGGCGGTGTTGCGGCCCGAAAAGGCCGCCGTTAATCCCAAAAAGCGAAGGGCCACAACCGATACACAACCCATGCACATCCTATGCACATGTCATTTGACACGATGGAAACAGGTTAACGCCGCGACCGACGCCGCCCCTAGCGGGGCATCATCGAAAGGCGGATCATGGCGCGCTCGACACGGGCCATTTGCGGCGCAGTCTGCCCGGCGGAGCGCAGGGCGAGATCGGTATCTAGGAGCAGGTCGAGCGCCCGTTCCAGCCGGTTCACCCCCCAGTTTTGCGCCTGCCGGATCATCCGATCCCGCCGGGGACCGAAGATGGGCGGGCGGGCGCGGGCGATGCCCTGCGCCGCGCCACCGGGATCGGAGGCGGCGGCGTGCAGCGCGCGAAAGTGCATCCCGGCCATGATGCAAAGCGTGGTGGGGTTGATCCCCTGCCCCTCAAGCCGCCGCATCAGCGGGCCGATTTGATCCTGGCGCGACTCGGCGGCGGCGTTGAGCAGATCATCGACCCCTGCCTCAAGGTCTGCCGGGGCGAGCGCGGCGATATCATCAGCCGAGAGCGGCGCGGGATCGCCGATTTTGTAGATTGACAGCTTTTCGATGAACTGGCGCAGATCGCCGGGATCAATATGGGCGGCGAGCGAGACCATCGCCTCCATCGCGGCGCTGTCCACCTGAGAGAGGCCAGCGGCGGTGAGGCGCTCCTTGATTTCACCAGCCGAGGGCGGATCATCGTAGATGGTGGTGAAGCGGGCGCGGGGGTCTTTTTCGAAGAGTTTGCGCAGCTTGGAGCTGGCCTTGAGCGCCCCGGCGGTGGCCACGATCATGCCGTCGCCCTCCTGCCAATCGGTCAGGGTGGTTTGGAACAGCGCGGTCAGCCCATCGGTGGCGCCCTCGATATGCACGGCGCGGGGGCCGGGGAAGAAGGAGGGCGCGCGGACGGCATCGAGCAGGTGCGAGGGATTGGAGCGCAGATCGGAGCCGTTGAGCCGGGTGAGGCGCATCTCTTCCTCGCCTTGCGGGCCGATCAGCGCCTTCACCAGATCCTGCCGTTTGAGCGCGACGCGCATCGGATCGGCCCCCGAAATCAGGATGCCCGGCCCCGGCGTGGGCTTGGCAAAAAACGCGTTGGCGTCACGGGGAGAGAGCTTCATGGCAGGAAGGTTTCGGCAGTCGCCATCAGGTGGGTGACCATCTGGTCGGCGAGGATCACCATCAGCCGTTTGTGGGCATCGCGCTCTGCGGTGCCGGTGGCAACGGTGGTGCCAGTGGCGGAATAGGAGGTGAAATTCTGGGTGGTGCCGGTGGAAAGCACCGCGCCGCTGGCGGTATCGACGACCTTATAGGTGACGGTGCCGGAGAGGGCGTGGCGCTGAGTTTCCTGATCGGCGGTGATCGCCCCGCCGGTGCGGCTGGTGGTGATCTCATAGTCCACCCGCATCGGCGCCGAGGCGGCGCGGCCAAGTCGGGTTTCGACCCGGTTCACAAAGGTGAACTCATTGGTGGTGGTCGGCGCGGCCAGCTCAAGGCGGTTGTGCAGGGTGTCACCCGGCCCGCCCGGCCCATAGAGCGGGGCAAAGCCGCAGGAGGCCAGCAGCAGCGCCGCGCCCAGCAGCGAGAGGGCGTTACGCCACCACATTCACGATCCGTCCCGGCACCACGATCACCTTTTTCGGCGGCTTGCCATCAAGCACACGTTGCACAGCCTTTTCGGCCAGCGCCAGCTTTTCAACCTCTTCTTTCGGCATGTCCGCAGGCACGCTGATTTCTGCGCGGCGTTTGCCGTTGATCTGGATCGGCAGGGTTACCGTGTCTTCGACCAGCAGGGCCGGGTCGGCGACGGGCCAGGGGGCATTGGCGATGAGGCCCTCGCCCGAGAGCGTGGCCCAGATTTCCTCGGCCAGGTGGGGGGTCATCGGAGACATCAGCTTGGCCAGGCCCAGCATGGCCTCGCGGCGGCTGCCATTGGATTTGGCCAGCGTGTTGGTGAAGGCGTAGAGCTTGGCGATGGCGGCGTTGAACTGGAAGCCCTCGATCGCCTCGGTCACATCGGCGATGGTGCGGTGCAGCGCTTTTTGCAGCGCCTCATCGGGGGTGCCTTCGCCTTCGGCGGCGATTTCGGTGGCGAGACGCCAGACCCGGCCAAGGTGCTTGAAGCTGGCTTCGGCGCCAGAGGCTGTCCACTCGACATCGCGCTCGGGAGGGCTATCGGACATGACAAACCAGCGGGCGGTATCGGCACCATAGCTTGCGATGATGTTGAGCGGATCAACGACATTGTTCTTTGATTTCGACATCTTGGCAGAGGGGGTGACCTCTACCTTGGTGCCATCTGCCAGGAAGGCCGCATCATCACGCAGCTCTACCTGCTCGGGGTAGTGATACACCGGGCGGCCCTCGGCGCTGGTGGTTTTGTAGATCGCGTGTGTCACCATGCCTTGGGTGAACAGCGCGTTGAACGGTTCGCTGGCCTTCTCGGGCAGGTGGCCGGTGCGCACCATGGCGCGGGCAAAGAAGCGTGAGTAGAGCAGGTGCAGGATCGCGTGCTCGACGCCGCCGATATATTGATCGACGTTCATCCAATACTCGGCATCCTCGGCCACGGTGGGTGTCGTGGCATGGGGGGCGGTGAAGCGGGCGAAATACCACGAGGAATCGACGAAGGTATCCATGGTATCGGTTTCGCGCTCGGCCGCGCCGCCGCATTTGGGGCAGGTGGTGTTGCGCCATGTTGGGTGGCGGTCCAGCGGGTTGCCGGGGATCGAGAAATCAATCGCCTTGCCGTCCTCATCGTAAGGCAGCTCGATCGGCAGGTTTTCCTTGGCCTCGGGCACCACGCCGCAGGTGGGGCAATGCACCACGGGAATCGGGCAGCCCCAGTAGCGCTGGCGCGACAGGCCCCAATCCCGCAGCCGGAACTTGGTGACGCCACGGCCCCAGCCATCGCGCTCGGCCAGAGCGATGGTGGCATCAATCGCCTCATCGCCGGTGGCCTCGGTGAGGCCGGTGAAGTGGTTGGCAAAGTGCACTTTTTCGCCCTTGGGCGGGGTGTAGGCCTCGTCCTGCACGCGGAAATACTTTTTGCCTTCGTGGGTGCCGATGCCGTTTTCATCAAGCTCAAGGTCGAGCACCTCCAGCGGCGCGCGCTCGGTGCCGAGCGGCGTGAAGGTTTCAACAACCGGGAGATCGTATTTGCGGCAGAAATCAAGGTCACGCTGGTCATGGGCGGGGCAGCCGAAGATTGCGCCGGTGCCATAGTCCATCAGGATGAAGTTGGCGATCCAGACCGGCAGCTCGCAGGAGGGATCAAGCGGGTGCTTGACGCGCAACCCGGTGTCCATCCCCAGTTTCTCGCCGGTTTCAATGGCCTCTTCGGTGGTGCCGCCGCGGCGACATTCAGCGATAAACTCAGCGGCTTCGGGGTTTTCGGCCTCAAGCGCCTTGGCAATCGGGTGGTCGGGCGAGATGCCCACAAAGCTTGCGCCGAGCAGGGTATCGGGGCGGGTTGTATATACATCTATTATGTCGGCGCTGTCGGTGCGCTCGAATCCAAATTGCAGGCCGCGCGATTTGCCGATCCAGTTGGCCTGCATCAGGCGCACCTTTTCGGGCCAGTCTTTCAGCCCGTCGAGCGCCTCAAGCAGCTCATCGGCCATGTCGGAAATCTTGAAGAACCACTGGGTGAGTTCACGCCGCTCAACCTCGGCCCCCGAGCGCCAGCCCTTGCCATCAATCACCTGCTCGTTGGCCAGCACGGTCATATCAACCGGGTCCCAGTTGACGGTGGCGGCCTTGCGATCAATGAAGCCCGCCTCCAGCATATCGAGGAACAGCGCCTGTTGCTGGCCGTAATACTCAGGCTCACACGTGGCGAGCTGGCGCGACCAATCGAGGGAAAAGCCCAGCGGCTTCATCTGGCGGACCATCTCCTTGATGTTGGCCTCGGTCCAGTCCTTTGGGTGGCCGCCCGAGGCCATGGCGGCATTCTCGGCGGGCATCCCGAAGGCATCAAAGCCCATCGGGTGCAGCACGTTGAACCCCTGCGCCCGCTTGTAGCGCGCCACCAGATCGCCCATCGCATAGTTGCGCACATGGCCGATGTGGATGCGCCCCGATGGATAGGGAAACATCTCCAGCACATAATACTTGGGGCGGCTTTCATCGCGGGTGGCGGTGAAGGTGCCGGCCTCGTCCCAGGCTTTTTGCCACTTGGGTTCGATCTCGGCGGGGGTGAATCGGGTCATGTGAGTGCAATCCTGCGGGAGTGTCTGCTGTTCCCGCGTGTTTAGAACGCGGGGGGCGCAGGGTCCAGCGGGTTGGCGGGCCGTTTGGGTGGCGGGCAAGCCCCCCACCGCGCCGATGCCTAGAGCTTGCTGTCTTGAATGCGCAACTGACGGGCGCGGGTGAGGATGGCATCCTCGACAGCGCGCACCGTATCTGCACTGACCGAACCGCCGCGCGATTGCAGCGCAACCTTGAGCGAACGGGCATCCAGCGCCGGATCCTGCACATAAACAGTGGCGCGGTAAGCGCGGCCACCGCCCGGCGGCGTGCCGTAACCCATGACGATCACACCCGTGAACGGATCAACCGACTGGATCGGCATGAAGTTGAGCACTTCAAGCGAGGCTTTCCAGATATACTTGTTCACCGCGACGGTGGTGTTGGGATCGTCGTTATTGTTGAACAGATCCCAGACCGTGGACTGGCGCACCTTACCATCATAGATCTCGCGGCCAGCGGCATCACGCTCGGGTTCCTGGCGGGGGGCATTACGCACACCTCCCGAGGAGCCGCTCATGCTATCGCCCATACGCTGTGTTGCGCCACATCCTGCCAACAACGCTGCCGTTGCTGCAAGAATCCCTGCCCGAAGCCATTTCTGGAAGGTCATTGGAAACTGCCCCTCTCGCCCTTTTTTGCTTGTCTACCGGAGCCTAGCAGCCCTCACAAGGCTTTTTGCCCCCAAGCTTAACAGGGGCGGCGCTGGTTACTGTGGCAGGTTTGCACCATCCGGCAGCGATGCCCCTGCATGTGATTTGGGCATTGTTGCAATCACATGCTGAAAGAGCGAAACACCCTTACACGTTCAATACGGATTCTCCGATTGAGCAAACCTTTTATGACGAGGGAAACACGATGAAAAAGGTTCTTCTCACTTCGACCGCGCTGGTCGCCTTTGCTGGCGCTGCCTCGGCTGAAGTTTCGCTCTCGGGTTCTGCCGAGATGGGTCTTCTTGGCGGTGACGGCATCGAGACGCAGTTCATCCAGTCGGTTGACGTTCGCTTCAGCCTGTCCGGCGAAACCGATGGCGGCCTGACTTTCGGCGCAACCATCGACCTGGACGATGCCGTTGACATGAGCTTGGCCGGCAACGACCCCGTTGACGTTGCAACTTCCACTCAGTGGGCTGACTTCACGGTCTTCATCTCCGGCAACTTCGGCACCGTCACCATGGGTGACACCGACGGCGCTATGGACTGGGCCCTGACCGAAGGTGGCAACGTTGCCAACCCCGGTTCGATCGCTGATAACGAGACCCTGCACTGGGGTTACCTCGGTTCGTACCTCGACGGTTCGTACGACGGCCAGATCCTGCGCTACGACAACACCTTCGGTGATTTCGGCGTGGCTCTCTCGGTTGAGCTGGACGACACTGGCTCTCTGGACGCCGGTTACGCAGTTGGTTTCAAGTACAACGCTAACCTTGCTGGCCTCGACCTTGCCCTTGGCCTTGGTTACCAGGCGATCGACGAAAACACCGGTCGCTCCTGCGTTGGCAACATCTGCACCGGTGAAGACCTCGAGTCCGCTGTCGGCTTCTCGGTAACCACCGCGTTCGACAACGGCCTTTCGGCTGGCCTCGCCTACACGCAGTTCGCTGCTGTGTCCGGCGACGAAGACGTGACCCACGTTGGCGTTGGCTTCGGCTACGCAATGGACGCCTTCGCGGTGCACCTGAACTACGGTCAGTACGACTCCGATGCGTTTGCTGATCCCATCACCGGCTTTGGCCTGACGGCTGCTTACGACCTCGGCGGCGGCGCTGCTGTTAACCTCGGCTACGCTGTATCCGACAACGGCACCACCGACACCGACCACTGGTCGCTCGGCCTGACGATGGCCTTCTAAGGTTATCAACCTTATCTGGGAAGAGCGGGCCTTTTGGTCCGCTCTTTTCGTTTTGGGGGCCCAAAATTGTGAGGCCCGCAATAGAGGCCCGTGCAAACCGCCTGCGCGCCTGCCTTTTGCACTGAGGCGGATTCACTTGTGGGCGCGGGCGTGGTAGCACTGGCGCAATCCCGAATGGCCCGGAGCCCGCCTGCATGACCGAGATAAACGTAAAACTGATCCCCGCCGCCTACCAACGCGCGATGAAGCTGCAAAAGGCAGGCAAGCTGCGCGAGGCGCATGCGATTTACCTTGCCATCGTCAAGGCCCGGCCCCAGACCGCCGAGGCGCATTGGCAGATGGGCCGCATCGCCGTGAAAGTCGGAGACCGCCGCGCCGCCGTGATCGCGCTGGCCAAGGCGCAAAAGTTGAAGCCCAAAGAGCCAACCGTGCTGCGCGATTACGCCTTTGCACTGGCACACGCCGAGGAGGTGGAGGCCGCGATCAAAAGCCTGCGCACGCTGCTCAAGATCGTGCCGGATGACTTTGCCGCCCGCAGCGAACTGGCGATCCAGCTCCAGAGGTTTGGTGAGTTTGAAAAGGCCGAGGCAGAGATGCGCCGTTGCCTCAAGCAGCAGCCAAAGAACGGCGTTCTCTATCGGATGATGGTGACCGGCCGCAAGATCAAGCCGAATGATCCGCTGCTTGCCGAGATGGAGGCGCTGGACGCCAGCAAAAAGCTGGAACCCCGCCACCAGGCCAACCTCGACTTTGCCCTTGGCAAGGCGCTTGAGGATGTGGGGGATTTCCCGCGCGCCTGGAGCTACCTGCGCAGCGGAAACCATGAGATGAACAAAATCGCCCCCTATGATCCCGCCTTTCGCGAGGCCGAGGTGGACGGGTTGCTTGGGGCGATGGAAGGCGTTGACTGGGGTGAGCAGCCGGTGGAGGCGGATGACAGCTTCAGGCCGATCTTCATCACGGGCCTGCCGCGCTCTGGCACCACGCTGGCCGAGCAGATTGTTGGCGCGCACAGCGCGGTAACGCCGCTTGGCGAGGCCACCGAGATTGGCGCCGCGATTGCTGATGTGGGTCGAAGGCACACCAAGGAGGGCTTTGCCCCGATCAGCGCTTTTACCGCCGAAGACCTGATTGCGGTGCGCGACTCCTACCAGCGCCGGTTGCGCCGTCGCTTCTCGTTTGGTGAGGTTATCACCGATAAATCGGTGAGTTCGTGGCATTATATCGGCGTTATCCGCCGCGCTATTCCTAACGCCCGAATCGTGGTGATGGACCGTGACCCGCGCGATAACCTGCTGTCGATGTTCAAGAACGTGTTCCCCGAGGGCACCCACACCTACACCAACCGGATCGAGGATCTGGTGGATTACCTCAAGAGCTACCACCGGGTGCTGGACTTCTGGCGCGCCGAGGCCCCCGATGCCTTTACGATGATGCCTTATGAAGAGCTGGTCGAAGACCCTGAGGTGAAGGCCCGTGAGCTGGTCGCCGCTGCCGGGCTGGAGTGGGAGGACGGTTGCCTTGAATACTGGCAGCAAAAGCGCGCGGTGCGCACGCTGTCGCTCAGCCAGGCGCGCCAGCCGGTGTATAAAACCTCAAAGCGGGCATGGGAGAAATACGGCGATGATATCACCCCGCTGATCGAAGCGCTGGATAAGGAAGGGCTGTTGCCGGATGGGGCTTGAAGAGATCAAGACGCGCATCGCGGCGGCCTGCAAGGAGGCCGGGCGCGATGCGGATACGGTGAGCCTGATCGCGGTGAGCAAGGTGCAGCCCAACGCGCGGGTTGAGGCTGTTCTGGAGCAGGGGCACCGGGTGTTTGGCGAAAACCGGGTGCAGGAAGCGCAGGGCAAGTGGCCCGATTTCCGCGAGCGCTTTGAAGGGGTTGAGCTGCATCTGATCGGTCCGCTGCAAAGCAACAAGGCCCGCGTGGCGATGGAGTTGTTTGACGCGATCCACACGGTTGATCGCCGCAAGATCGCCGCCACCATTGCCCGGCTGGCCGATGAGCTGGGCCGCTGCCCTGACCTTTTTGTGCAGGTGAACACCGGCGAAGAAGATCAAAAGGCCGGTTGCCTGCCCGCTGATGTGGATGGCTTTGTGGCGGAGTGCCGGATGCTGTCTCTGCCGGTGAAGGGCCTCATGTGCATCCCTCCGGTGGATGAGGAGCCAAGCCTGCATTTTGCGCTGCTCGCCAAGATGGCGGCGCGCAACGGGCTGGAGGGCCTTAGCATGGGCATGAGCGCGGATTTCGAGCAGGCGATTGCGCTGGGGGCGACCCATGTGCGCGTGGGTTCCGCCATTTTTGGCGCGCGGGTGGCGGGCTAGGCTTTTATTCTTTGAAAGCAGGGTGTTGGCGCGGGATGAGCAGCCCCGCGCCGGGCGCGGCGCGCGCAGCAATCCAGGCAATATCGGCAGGTGCGAAGGCAAGGCAGCCCTCGGTTGGGTGGCCGGGTTTGCGCCAGCGGTGCAGGAAAATGGCCGAGCCTTTGCCGGGCGTCGCGGGCCAGTTCCAATCCGTTGTCAGGACAATATCATAAAGGTGATCGGCGCGGCGCATCCGCTCGGCGCTGGGGCGGTAGGGCGCTTTTACGAGGCTGTTGTAAGCCGCGTCCTCGGGCGCGTCTGACCAGAGATCACGCGGGCCGATGGGGATGGCCCATGGCGCGGGGGGCGGCACACGGTCAGCCCGGTAGAAACAATCCAGAATGGTGAGTTGAGCGGCAGGCGTGGCCCCATCGCCCTCCCGCTTGGTGCCGGTGATCCCGCCCTTGCCGATTGAAACCGCAAAGCGCCGCCCGCCATAGAGCAGCCCACGCGGGGTGAGGCGCATCACCGCAAATGGCCGGACTTTGCCGCCTTGGTGGCGAGGTAGGCGCGGTTCTGGTCGGTTTCGCCCACATGGAGCGGAACGCGCTCAACCACCTCGATGCCGTGCTCGGCGAGCATGGCGAGTTTGGCGGGATTATTTGTCATCAGGCGGACCTTGCCGATGCCCATTTTGGCCAGCAGCGCCGCGCCAATGCGAAAATCGCGTTCGTCATCCTCAAAGCCAAGGCGGTGGTTGGCTTCGACGGTATCAAACCCTTGATCTTGCAGGGAATAGGCGCGCATTTTATTGGCAAGCCCAATCCCCCGTCCCTCTTGGTTGAGGTACAGCAAAATGCCGCCACCCGCCGCCTTCATCGCCGCCAGCGCGGCGTGAAGCTGTGGGCCACAATCGCATTTGAGCGAGCCGAGCACATCGCCGGTGAAGCAGGCAGAATGCAGGCGCGTCAGCACCGCCGCGTCCCGGTCCGGGCGGCCAACTTCGGCAACATAGTGCTCCTCGCCGCCGTCATCGGGGCGAAACACATGCAAGCGGCCCGCGCCCGCAAGGTGCATGGGCAAGCGGGCCGAAATCGCCTCACCATAGCTGGGCGGGGCGGTCAACTCTGGGGCGGTGGGCGCTTTGATGCGGGTGAGGCCAGCGGGCGCTTCGCCTGTGAGCGGCGCAACCACCACGGCGGGCAGCAGGCGGGCTTCCTTGGCGAGCCAGATGCCCGCGCGCGCCAGCCCCGGCGCGCCCTCTGGCCCACGCAGGGAAGAAAACGGGCCTTTCATTGGCGCGTTCAAATCCCGCGCGGGATCGGCCATGGCCCCTACCCAATCGGCCCCGCCGGTGAGGGCAATGCGGGCAATGTCGCCATCATAGCAGCGGGCCTTCAGGGTTTCGGCGCGGCGCGCGGTGATCGCCAGATAGGCCCCCGGCATGGCGGCCAGCCGCGCGGCACTCACAAGCTCGGCCGAAATAACCAGCGCCGCGCCTTCCGGCCCGTCAAGCACCACCGGCAGCCCAAGGCGCAGATCAGCGCGGGCGCGCGCGCGAAGTTCAAGGGGGGTGGGTACAAGGCTCATCCGGGTATCTCTCAGGCAAAACTCCGGGAAGGTGTAGAGCGTTTTTGTAGGAAAATGAAACATTTCCGCCCTAGGGCACACGCTTGCGTGAATTTGTTGACGCATATCTTGCCGAAGCCGTGTGCCGCTCACACATCCGAGAGCAGCAACCAAAGGAGGCTAAACATGGCCAACCTGAAAAAGATTCTTCTCGTCGATGATGACGATGACCTGCGCGAGGCGCTGAGCGAGCAGCTCGTGATGACCGAAGATTTTGACGTGTTCGAAGCCGGAGACGGCGCGGGCGCGATGGAAAAAGCCAAGAGCGCGATCTACGATCTGGTGATTCTTGACGTGGCCCTGCCGGACACGGACGGGCGCGAGCTGTGCAAACTAATGCGCAAGCAGGGGGTGAAATGCCCGATCCTGATGCTCACCGGCCAGACCAGCGATGCCGACACCATCCTTGGCCTTGATTCGGGCGCGAATGATTATGTGACCAAGCCGTTCAAGTTTCCGGTGCTGCTGGCCCGCATCCGCGCCCAGCTTCGCCAACATGAGCAAAGCGAAGACGCGGTGTTCCAGCTTGGGCCCTATACCTTCAAGCCGTCGATGAAGATGCTGGTGGATGACGCCGAAAAGAAGATTCGTCTGACCGAGAAAGAGACCAACATTCTCAAGTTTCTCTACCGGGCGAGCGAGGGCGTTGTGCCGCGCGATATCCTGCTGCACGAGGTTTGGGGCTATAATGCGGGTGTGACGACGCACACGCTGGAGACCCACATTTACCGCCTGCGCCAGAAGATCGAGCCGGACCCTTCAAACGCGCGGCTGCTGGTGACGGAGAGCGGCGGCTATCGCCTTGTGGCGTGATCGAACGGTGTGCCGTTGAGCGCCTGAGGGCGATGTGAGATGAGCGGCAAAGGCCCGGAGCGCGCGCGTTTCGGGCCTTTGGCATAGCAAAGGGGCGGCAGATGCGCTGGAAGATACTCGCCGGGCTTTCGGTGCTGGTGGTGGTTGGCGCGGGGGCGTGGCTATGGCTTGCGCCCACCGATAGCGGCACACGCCCCCTGCCCCGCCCGGCGTTCTTCCCCGGCAAGGTGCCGGATACGCCGCCTGCGATGGCCCCGCACACAGAGCAGGCCGATGCGATTTTCGTCGACAAATCAGAGCGGCGGCTTGAATTGCGCCAAAGCGGCGGGGTGATTGCCAGCTACAGGGTGGCGCTGGGGGATGCGCCGGAGGGCCACAAGCAGCAGGAGGGGGATGAGCGCACCCCCGTGGGCACCTACGCGATTGATTGGCGCAACGATCAATCCATCGCCTACCTCAGCCTGCACATCTCTTACCCTGATGCAGGGGACAGGGCGCAGGCCGCAGCCCGTGGCGTTTCTCCGGGGGGGAACATCATGATCCATGGCATTGCCAATGGCTGGGGCTGGCTTGGCAGCCGCCACCTGCTGAACGACTGGACCGATGGCTGCATCGCCGTCACCAACGAGGAAATGCGCGAGATCTGGGCGCGGGTGCCAAATGGCACGCCGATTACCATTGTCGAGTAGGGCCTTAAGCGTCACGCCTTTAACCTGAGACATCAGATAAAGGCGAGGCGCGCGCAACAGTCCTGCCTCGCACTGCGCTCTGCCAAAAGCTGTGAGTCAGGTTTTTGGCGGAATGCTTTAGTTGCCCGCTGCGATGAACCCAAAGGACGGGTCGGCGCAGGCATCGGCCACGGTGGGCTCGCGTTCAGACATGAACCTAAGATACTGGACCAGCGGATAAAAATGGCCATTGTAGGACGCGATCGCGGCCTCATAAGCCTTGCGTGTGCCAAAAACCTTCTTGCCGAAGCCTGGCCAGTTATCTTCGATGATCTGCTGCTCTGAGGGCAACGGCGCATCCTTGTAACGGCCGTAAGCACCGATCGTGAACATGGACAACAGATTCGCCTCCAGTGCCGCTTCACGGTCTGCCATGCTAGGGGTGCCACCCGCTAAGCGAAGCATCTCCTTGAAGAGATGCCCCTGCACAACCATGCCTTTCAGAACATGCTGATACCGCGCTTCGCCAGAGGATGGGTTCGGGTTGGCGATGAGCGCAGCCAGCGCCTTTACCTCACAGCCCGCCATCTCGGCAATTGAGAATTCGGCGTGGGAGGTCCAAGAGGACAACTGCTCCCAAGCGCCCTCGGGGACGGCCAGAAATTCCAAAGCCGGGCCTGCGCCCGTGGCGGTAAAACCCGCTTCGGACTCGCGGATCGCGGCCCCTTCAAGGAAGGTGAGCACGGGGGCTACATAGATCGTTTGCGCCGCCAAGCCGTAGCGTTCCTCGGCCTTGTCTTCGAGCAGGGTGGCATCGCCATAGGTGATGTTACTCAGGGCGAGCCTGCCGTTGCTCACATCGGCCTTGGCGTCCAACAGCACCGCATCGTAAATGCAATCGCCGGTTTTTTTGCACTCCTTCCAATTGAGGGCGCGCGTGGTGAAATAATGCAACTCGGCGCGGTCGCCCTCAACGTGCAGGCGGATGTAATAGGGCAGGATCGCGCTGGTCCACAGGTGGGTGGAAAGCAGGTAATCCCCCTGCGGCAAAGGCGCGGCGCGGGCCGGGAGGGTAAGGAACAAAAGGGCGGCGGCGGCAACAAACTTTTTCATGCCCCACTATCGCGAGCGGGCCAAGCGCGTGCAAGGGCTGGCATCCCGGCGCGGCGCGGATTATGCCCACGGGCAACCACGAGGGAGAGCGGCATGGCATTCACACTGGCAACATGGAACATTAATTCGGTTCGGCTGCGCGCCGGGCTAGTGGCCCGGCTGATGCGCGAAGAGGCCCCGGATGTGCTCTGCCTGCAAGAGTGCAAAAGCCCGGTCGAGAAGTTCCCGGCCGAGGTGTTTCAGGCACTTGGCTACCACCACATGGTGGCACGCGGGCAGAAGGGCTATAACGGCGTGGCGATCTTTTCGAAGATGCCGATCGAAGAGGTGGGGGCCGCCGATTATGCCTCCCTCGGCCACGCCCGCCATATCGCCGGCAAGCTCGAAAACGGCGTAACCATCCACAATTTTTACGTGCCCGCCGGGGGCGACAAGCCCGACCGGGAGGTGAACGAAAAGTTTGGCCAGAAGCTGGATTACCTCACCGAAATGCGCGATGCCTTCCGCGCTGATACCCCCGAAAAGGCGATCCTCGTCGGCGACCTCAACATCGCGCCCCGCGAGGACGATGTGTGGGATCACAAGAAGCTGCTGAAGATCGTGTCACACACCCCTGTCGAAGTGGAGCATCTGGCCGCAACCCAGGAAGCGGGCAAATGGGTGGATATCACCCGCCAGGATATCCCCGAAGGGCTGCTTTACAGCTGGTGGAGCTACCGCGCGCGCGATTGGGACGCCGCCGACAAGGGCCGTCGGTTGGACCACATCTGGGCCACGCCCGATATTTCAAACGCCGCTCACAACAGCCGCATTCTGCGCGATGTGCGCGGCTGGGAGCAACCCTCCGACCATGCCCCGGTGTTCGCCACCTTCGATCTGTGAGCCAATAGCGCACCTGCGGCGCATTCTTTTGTTTATTTTGCCTCCGGCGGGGATATTTGGAGAGCATTGAGAGACGCGGTAGTCTGCCTCTCAATGCTCCCGTAAATATCCCCGCCGGAGGCTCAAATCTCTTTTGGCGGGCCTTGTAAGCTGCGCTGAACCGCGCATAGACAGGGCAACCCCAAGCCTCAGGAGCGCCTCTTATGATTGACACAACCGCCCATAACCGCCTGCCCGATGATCGTCTTATTGTGGCGATGGATGTGCCCAATGCGCTGGCCGGGCTTGAACTGGCGGAGCAGCTTGGGGATGCGGTGAGCTTTTACAAGATCGGTTTAGGGATGTTGACCGGGGGCGGGTTGGCGCTGGCCAATGAGCTGAAAAGCGAGCATGGCAAGCGTATTTTCCTTGATATGAAGCTGTTTGACATTGGCGCGACGGTTGAGTCCGCGGTGCGTGGGCTGGCGCAGTTTGATCTGGATTTCCTCACCGTGCATGGCGATCCGCATGTGGTGCGGGCGGCGCAGGAGGGTTGTGGCGGCAGCGGGATGAAAATTCTCGCCGTCACCATCCTCACCTCGCTCGATCGCGCCGATCTGGACGCCGGGCTGATGAAGGCGGGGGATGTGGCCGATCTGGTGGTGGAGCGCGCCGGGCGAGCCTTTGACGCAGGTGCAGACGGGGTGATCGCCTCACCGCAGGAAGCCGCCGCGATCCGCGCCCTGGCGGAAGCTGAGGGCAAGCTGATCGTCACCCCCGGTGTGCGCCCCGCAGGCTCGGCGGCGGATGACCAGAAGCGCATTGCCACGCCGGAATTCGCCATAAGCCAGGGGGCCGATCATATCGTGGTAGGCCGCCCGGTGTGGCAGGTCGAAAGCCCGGCAGATGCCGCCCGCGCGATTGTGGCGGAGCTGCCCTGAGCCGGGGCCTTCAGAGGCCGAAATACTCGAAGCTGCCGGGCACCGGGGCGCCGGTAGCGGGATCAACGCTATAGCCCAGGTTCCAGCTCTGGCCCTTGTCCTCCTCTACGTTGGCGAGGCTGTAGGTGAGGGTGCAGAGGTTATCGCCCCGAAACCCGCAACTGCCCCCGAGCGATTTGTCAGCCGATGGGGTGGACTGGAAAGCGGTGAGGTCGGGAAAGAAATCCGCCACCTTCCAGCCGCCGGGTGGGGCCCACTCTTCGGGGTAGCACCGGTCATTAATCATGGGCTCGGCGGCGGAGAGCAGCGCCGGGCGCAGCGCCTCCTCGGGGAAGCTGCCCAGGCGGCCCTCCCCGCCCGGCAGCGCAAACCACGCCGCCGCGCCGCCCACGACGATTCCCAGGATGAGCCCGATCACGAAGCGCATGGTCAATCCACCTGCCAGAACCAGATGTCCTTGGCCTTGTTCCGGTCGCTCACGCTGCCCGAGAGCGCCTCTTGCAGGTTACGCGACCAGCTGAACCAGTTGCCGGTGGTGCGGGTTTTGTTCCACAGGTCGATATGGTCGCCCGAACGGTTCTGGAAGGTTTCGCCGTCGCGCTGCCAGTAGTCCTTGAAGAAGATGAAGCCGGTGCGCCCGTCCAGATCGTCCTGGTAGGTGGCCGGATCGATCTTTTCGCGCATCCCCATGCCGGGGATCGGTTGCCCGGCAAGCCAGTTGCCCATCTCTTCGGCGCGGATCGCGTGCTTGCCGTTGTAGTCGTCGTCATCGCCCCAGCAGCGGGTGCCGCGAAACGACGACATCGACACGCCATTGGCCATCAGCGCCTCGGAAAAACGAATGGCGCATTGGTCAGAAACGGGCCCGCGCACGGCGTGCCGCCGGGGTAGTTGTCCCAGGGGGTCTTGAAGGTGACACCGCCAGTGCCGACTTTACCTGCCATTGCAGAAACTCCTTGTGATCAATCCAGTAAAAGGGCGCGAAATGGCGCCGCAACGTCGGGGCGACAAATGCTGCCCCGAATCTACTATAGCGATATGCGCACCGAATGGAAAAGCGGTGTTTCAGCCGCCAGCGTATACGTCGCCCGAGCCGGCATTGGCGCTGCCGCCGCAGCCGATGGCATCGCCGACCCGGCCCATGGGCTTGCCGTTTACATAGACCGTTCCGGAGCCGCCCGAGAGCGAGCGGCCATGCGGGCCGACCGGGCAGCATGGGCAGGCGTGGGGGGCGTAGGCATCGCCCTGTCGCACAACTGGGATGCCATTGGCATTCACATCGGGAGAGGCGCTGACAGCCGGGGTTGGCGGGAAGTGGCAGCCATGGCCGCTACCGATATCGCCGAGACGGGTGACTTTGGGCATCGCTCATCCACCTTTGTGTGATCTAGCAAGCCTAACGCCGGGCGGGCAGGCCGCCAAGCTCAATTCAGCTGGAAGTGCAGCGGATAGACGCCGTCTTCGAACGGGCCGAACAGATCGGGGAGGTCGGGGTGCTCGACCGGCTCGCCGGAGTAATCGGCGATCAGGTTCTGCTCGGAAACATAAGCCACATAATAGCTTTGATCGTTCTCGGCGAGCAGATGGTAGAAGGGTTGGTCCTTTTCGGGGCGGCTCTCTTCGGGAATCGCCTCATACCACTCGTCAGAGTTTGAAAACATGGCATCGACATCGAAAATCACCCCGCGAAACGGGTGCTTACGGTGTTTAACCACTTGTCCGAGGTGGTATTTTGCCAGTGTGTTCATCATTCCATTGCGCTCCCCACGGCCCGATGATTATTGCAGGTAGGGGCTGATGTCCATGAATCCACCCGCAAAAATAGGGAAACAGTGTGTGAACCTTGTACTGACAGTGGCGCAAATTGTCGCGCCGGTTTTCATATTGGCCGTAATTGGGGTTGGCTGGGTGAAACTGGGCCATGAATACCCGTTGCGCTTTATCACCAAGCTCACGATGACACTGGGAATTCCCTGCCTGATCTTCACCTCGTTGATGAAAACCGAGATTGATCCGGCGTCGCTGACCACCGTTTCACTCGCCGCTATCGTATCCTACGGGGCTGTCACTTTGCTGGTCTACGCCAAGGCCGTGGCACTGGGGCTCGACAAGCGCACCTACCTTGCGCCGCTCATCTTTGGCAATACCGGCAACCTTGGGATGCCGCTGGCGCTGTTTGCGTTTGGCGATGAGGGGCTGGGCTATGCCGTGGTGATCTTTGCGATCATGGCGATCTGGAGCTTTACCTTTGGGATCTGGCTGGTGTCGGGCGGGGGCAATCCGCTGAAATCTCTCAAGGAGCCTGTGGTGATTGGCACCGCTCTTGGTGCGCTTTTCCTGTGGCAGGGCTGGCAAACCCCGGTTTGGCTGACCAACACGCTCACCATGCTGGGGCAAGTCGCCATTCCGCTGATGCTGATCACCCTTGGCGTGGCGGTGGCGCGGCTGACATCCGGAGACTTTGGGCGCGCGATATGGCTCTCAATCGCCAAGGCGGCGCTTTGTGCGGCGGTTGCGGTGGGCGTGGGCTATGGCTTTGGCCTGACGGGCATTCCTTTTGCGGTGCTGGTGCTGCAAATGATCACCCCCATCGCGGTGACAAACTACCTGTTGGCCGAGCGCTTTGGCGCAGATTCGCAGGCGGTTGCGGGGCTGGTTGTGGCCTCTACCCTGCTTTCGGTGCTGTTCCTGCCCCTCGCGCTGGCCTTCCTTGTTTGAAACCAAACTCTGGGAAATGTGATCGCGGCCCGTGCTTTGCCCGTTTGCCCTGCCGGTGAATTGCCTTATGATTGCCGGCAAGAAAAACGCATCAAGCGATAAAAAGAGCGAGCGAGCAATGAGCAGGAAAATCGGCATCGTGCTGGTTCTGGGCCTTCTTGCGGCCTGTGGCGGCGGCAGTGATAAAAAATCCCCGAGAAATCTGGAAGATGCCTGTCTTTTGTTGCAGGAGCGGCCCACCTATTACCGCGCCTTCAAGAAGACAGAGAAAAACTGGGGCGTGCCGGTGCATGTGCAGATGGCCACGATCCACCAGGAGAGCAAGTTTGACCCGGACGCCCGAACCCCCTTCAAATGGGCGGTGGGCGTGATCCCGATGGGGCGGCAAAGCTCGGCCTATGGCTACAGCCAGGCGCTGGATGCCACTTGGGAAGAATACAAAAAGGAAACCGGCAACCGGCGGGCCAAGCGCGACGATATCAAGGACGCGACGGACTTCATGGGCTGGTACATGAACAAGACCCGCGAGCGGAACGGCGTATCGCTGACCGACGCGCGCAGCCAGTATCTGGCCTATCACGAGGGCCATACCGGCTTTCGCAACGCCAGCTACAACAGCAAGCCATGGCTGGTTCGGGTAGCCGGTGAGGTGGGCCTGCGCTCGGAAATCTATCGCGTGCAGCTGGCATCCTGCAGGAAGAACTAGCGCCGCTGTCCCGCCGCCCGCAAGGTGCGGCGGGTGACAACGGGTCTTTGCAGCGATCACCGCTGAGGGTATGACATCGGCGTGATGTTTGCCACGTTGTCTCGCCTTTTGCTGATTTGCACCCTGCTTCTGGGGCTGGTCTTTCCCAAGGCCACCGCCGTGCTGGCCGGTTTGGGGCTGGCGGGCGGCGAGACTATTGTGATCTGCACCGGCGACGGGTTGATCACCCTTCGGATTGCCCCGGACGGCACCCCCATGGAGGTGCCGGATGCCACCGCAGAGGCCGAGCAGCCCTGCACCATGAGCCATGCGGCGCTGCCGGATGTGTCTGCCCGCTCGGGCGAGGCCCGCATCCTGCGCCCGCTCCCCCATTTGCTGCCCGCAGAGCCTTTGGCGCTGCACCCGCTGCAAGCGCACCATGAGGGTGCGCCACGCGGCCCCCCTCCTGCCTTCGGCTGATCAAACCCCACGACAAACCGATCAATCGAAATTCATGCACCGGACAGGCCCCTGCGCCGCCGGGCAACAGGAGTGCACTATGCAAGACACCCTCAAACGGCAGGAAGCCCCTGCCCGCTATCGCGCCGTGTGGCGATGGCACTTTTACGCCGGGCTCTATGTGATCCCGTTTTTCATCATGCTGGCTCTCAGCGGGATGGCGATGCTGTGGCTCGCCTTTGTTGACGGGCGCGATGGCGAGCACACCGCGGTGGTGGCGCAAGAGGCCCCGCTGGCGGCGGTTTCGGCGCAGGCAGAGGCCGCGCTGAGCGCCTTCCCCGATGGCACGCTGGCGCAATACATCGCCCCCCGGCGCGACGATCTGGCCGCGATCTTCCGGGTGGATACGGCGGAAGGCCCGATGATGGCCGTCATCAACCCCTATACCGCCGAACTGCTGGAGAGCTTTCCGCGCCGCAGCGGCTGGTATGACACGATGGATAACCTCCACGGCACGCTGCTGCTTGGGGTAACGGGGGATCGGATGATCGAGATCGCCGCCTCGCTGGGCATCGTGCTGCTGGTCACGGGGCTTTACCTGTGGTGGCCGCGCAATGGCCAGGGGCTGCGCGCCCTTGTGCCAAGCTGGGGCCGGGGTGGCCGCAGCGGATGGAAGTCCCTGCATGGCTCGGTGGCGACCTGGATTTCGGTGGTGCTGCTGTTTTTCCTCATCTCCGGGCTGTCCTGGTCCGGGGTTTGGGGCGAGAAGATGGTGCAGGCGTGGTCAAGCTTTCCGGAAGGCAAGTACAGCGGCGTGCCGATCAGCGATGTGACCCACGCCGAGGCGCTGAACGGCGGCACCAAAGAGGTGCCATGGGCGCTGGAGCAAACGCTGATGCCTGCCTCTGATCCACACGCGAACCATGGCGCGAACGCCGCAGCAGCCGCGGGCGGCGAGGCCGAGGCTGGCACTGGCGCCGGGCCGCTGCCGGATATCGACCGGGTCAATGCCTTTGCGCGCAGCACCGGGTTTGACGGGCGCTACCAGCTGAACCTGCCAAAGGGGGACACCGGGGTTTGGACGCTGAGCCGCGATTCCATGAGCACCGATAGTGTAAACCCCACAAGTGACCGGATCCTCCACCTTGATCGCTACTCAGGCGAGGTGCTGGCCGATGTTCGCTACGCCGATTACTCGCTGATGGGCAAGGCAATGGCGGTGGGGATTGCGCTGCACATGGGCACTTTGGGCCTGTGGAGCGTGCTGGCAAACACCCTGTTCTGCCTTGCGGTGCTGTTCGTTTGCGTCTCGGGCGTGGTGATGTGGTGGAAGCGGCGGCCTGCCGGCCTGCGCGGATTGGCGGCCCCGCCACCGCCGCCCGCCCTGCCCCATTGGCCCGGCGCTGTGGCGATTGCCCTTGTGCTTGGCCTCGCCTTCCCGATGGCCGGGATCACCCTTGCTGCGGTGCTGTTGGTTGATGCCGGGCTGCGGCCCATGCTGCGCCCGGTCTTTGCCCGCCAGGGTTAAACCAAAAGAGGCCGGCCCTTTGGTTGGGGCCGGCCTTTATTACCTTGCTCGTGACGCTTTAGTTTCCGCGCTTGGCCGCCTCTTGCGGGATGCTGAAAAGCGACGCGCCCAAGGAGCCGCCCTTTTTCAACTCTCCCAGCACCACGGTGGTTTGGGTGCCGCTGTCATCGGTGATGACCCATTGGCGCAACTCGACCGGCGAAGAGGTAAACACCAGCTCGATATGGCCATACTCCGGGTGCTCAGGGTCCTGTGCGCGGATGGTTGTGGTTTTACCGTCAGACTTGTGGCCGGTGATCATCCCGGAGCGGTTGAAATCCACCGTCTTGGCAAGGATGATCGACAGCGGCGTGCGCTTGAGCGGGTATTGCTCGGGGCCGGTGTTGGACTTGCCATCAAAGATCGCCACCTGCCCGCCGCCAGCCATCACAAGGCTTTGGTCGGGCGGGTTATACTCAAACCGGATGCGCCCGGGGCGATGGATGAAGATCGTGCCGGTAGAGATGGTGCCATCACTGTTGATCTGGGTGAACTCGCCGGTCGCCGTTTTGAAGTTGTTGAGATACGCCGACAGCGCGTTGAGCGAGACCTTTTCCGCCGCAGCGGGAAGGGCCAGCGCCAGCATCAAAAGCGGCGCCACGAGAAGGGTGCGGATCGATTTCATGCGTCCTACCTATGTTGTTTCTTCTGGGTTTTCACCCGGTTGGCGATAACTTAGGCCCATTCTCGCTGATATACGATAACATCCGAGTGTGAAGGGATAACAGCCTGTGTTTATTGCTCATTTACCGGCGGGATACCTTTTGGCGCGCGGTTTGCAAAAGGTCAGGCGCGCGCCTTTGGCGGCCTTTGGCGTGGGGCTTGCGGCCTCGGTGTTGCCGGATGTTGATATGGTGTGGTTCTATCTTGTCGACCGCCGCCAGCACCCGCACCATGATTACCTGTTTCACGCGCCCCTCTTTTGGGCGGCGATATGCGCTGTCTGGTGGGTTGGCGGGCGGTGGCTGGGATATGCACGCGCCGGGCTTTACGCAGGCTTCGCCTTTGCCGGGCTATGGCTGCACATGACGCTGGATTCCTTTGCCGCCGAGATCCGCTGGCTCTGGCCCTTCAGCGATACCCGTTTCGAGATCACCCGCGTGCCCAACCAAGGCTATGACTGGTGGGTCTGGAACTTTGTGCTGCACTGGACCTTCGCCGTGGAGCTGGCGATTTGCGCCGCCGCGCTGGCGCTACTCATCCGGGAGCTTCGCCGGGGAGGTTGAGGGTTAGGTGGGTTGGCACCCACCCTACGGGCAATCTGTAGGGTGGGCGCTATAACCCATCCCTCGGTTTACTGCGGCTCAGGGGCCAAAATCTCGCGCTTGCCAACGTGGTTGGCCGCCGTGACAAGCCCGTTGTCTTCCATCTGCTCCACAAGGCGGGCGGCCTTGTTGTAGCCGATGGCGAGCTTGCGTTGGATGTAGCTGGTGGAGCATTTGCGATCCTGGATCACGATCTGCACCGCCTGATCGTAAAGCGCATCTTCACCGTCGGTGTTGCCACCAAGGCCAAGCACCAGATCAATGTCGTTTTCCTTGTCATCCTCCGGGCCATCAACCACGCCGCTCACATATTCCGGCACGCCGAAGCTCTTGAGGTGGTTCACAACCTCCTCAACCTCTTCGTCCGAAACGAACGGCCCGTGAACCCGCTGGATGCGCCCGCCGCCGGCCATGTAAAGCATGTCTCCCATGCCCAAAAGCTGCTCGGCGCCCATTTCGCCAAGGATGGTGCGGCTGTCGATCTTGCTCGTTACCTGGAAGTTGGCCTTGATGGTGCCGGTGATCACATCCACCGAGGGGCGCTGCGTGGCCATGATGAGGTGAATGCCCGAGGCCCGCGCCATTTGCGCAAGGCGTTGGATACAAGCCTCGATCTCCTTGCCCGCGACCATCATCAGATCAGCCATCTCATCGACGATCACCACGATGAAGGGCAGGGTTTCGGGCTTGAACTCCTCGGTCTCGAACACGGGTTCGCCGGTATCATCGTCAAAGCCGGTCTGGATGGTGCGCGAAAACAGCTCGCCCTTGGACAGGGTTTCGCGGACGCGGGCGTTATAGCCCTCGATGTTGCGCACGCCCATCTTCGACATCTTGCGATAGCGGTCTTCCATCTCGCCGACGACCCACTTGAGCGCGACAACCGCCTTTTTCGGGTCGGTCACCACCGGGCTGAGCAGGTGGGGAATGCCATCATAGACGCTCAGTTCGAGCATCTTGGGGTCAATCATCACCAGCCGCAGCTCATCGGGGGAGAGCTTGTAGAGCAGGCTCAGGATCATGGTGTTGATCGCCACCGATTTGCCTGAGCCAGTGGTCCCGGCGATCAGCAGGTGGGGCATTTTGGCGAGGTTGGCCACAACCGGCTCACCGCCAATGTCCTTGCCCAGCGCCAGCGGCAGGCGGTGATTGCCATCGCCATAATCACGGCCCGACAGGATTTCGCGGAAGTTCACCATTTCACGCTGGTCATTGGGCAGTTCGATGCCAATCACCGAGCGGCCCGGCACGGTGGAAACCCGCGCCGCAAGGGCCGACATGGAGCGCGCGATATCATCGGCCAGCCCGATCACGCGGCTGGCCTTGAGGCCCGGCGCAGGCTCCAGCTCATACATGGTAACAACGGGGCCGGGACGTACCGAAACGATCTCGCCGCGCACACCGTAATCATCCAGCACCGACTCGAGCATCCGGGCATTTTCTTCCAGCGCTTCATCCGAAAGCGAGGCGCGGTCGATCTTTTTTGCGGTGCCAAGCAACGACAGGGGAGGCAGCTCAAACCCGGTGCTGGAGGACTGCTCCTCGAAGGCCAGCGCAGGCTGCGCCTCGGCCTGAGCGCGGCGGGAGGGTTGCACTGTTTTGCGCGGCGGATGCTGCACCACGGCGCGCGGCTCTGGCACCGGCGGGGCGGCATAGCTGGCGGCGGCAGGCTGGGGCGGCGACGCGGCCTCCTCCGGCGCAGGCGCATAGGCCAGAGGCTCGGCCATGAGGGGCGGCACCGGCGGCAAAGTTGCCATGGGCGGTGTGGCAGCAGCCTCGCCCTCAACCGCGTCATCCATCATCGCCATCGGCGCGGGGGGCACGGCGCCACGGGTGTTCACCACCAGAGGCTGGGGCGCACGGGCCCGTAGCGGCGGCTCGGCGGGCAGCCCGTTGGTGAGCGCCGGGCGCACGGCCTGGCCACCGCGGGCACGCTGGCGGATCGCATCGGAAATCCGCGCCTTGATGCGCTCATCGGTGGGGGCCTCGGCCTCGCCGGCATTGGCCTCAAGCACGGGATCATGGGTCACAAGCTCTGGCTCGGCGCGCTTCACGAAGCCGGTGACCTGGGCCAGAAGGCCCTTCTTTTCAGGCACATGGGCGGCAGGTGCGGCAAGCGGCTCGATCACCGGATCATCCTCGCGCACCACCAGCGGGCGCGGGGTAAAATCAGGGCGGGTGGAATGCTGCGGCGCGGGCGCAGAGGCCTCGGCCAGCAGCGCGGCATCGCGGCGGGCGGCGCGGCGTTCGCGCAGGGATTGCGCAAGGCCAAGCGAGCCTTCCGCCCCCTTGCCAAGCAGCTTGGCCACACCGGCATAGGCCACGATCATGCCAACCATCAGGAAACGGCCAAAGCGCTGCATCTCGGGCCGGGTGCACCCCACGGCAAAGAGCACCAGCGCCAGCGCGCCAAGGCCCATCGGGATTGCCAGCACGCGCACGCCCGCGCCTGCGCCAAACGGCAGGATCGTGAGCAAAGCGCCCAGAACGGTATCACCAAACAGCCCGCCCAGCCCAAAGGAGTGGGTCCAGCCGGTGCCGGGAGACAGCATGGCGCCATAGATCGCCGCCGCAGCAATGGCGATGGGCGCAAAGATCAGCCGCCCCAGCGCCCGCTCGCTGCCAAGGTGGCGGGTAAAGCGCAGGCCCCAGGCGGCAAGGATCACAGGGATGGTCCAGGACGCATAGCCAACGATGATGAACAGCGGCCCGGCAACCGAAGCCCCGAAACGGCCCAGCAGGTTTTGCGCCGGGTCGTCGGTGGCCGAAAGCCACGACGGATCATCGGGGACGTAAGAGCCGAGAATCAAAGCGATAAGAAGGGCCGCGCCCAGCATCCCGAGCCCGGCAAGCTCGCGCCCGCGCCGCTCGATGGCTGCCTGCATATTGCTGTCGAAAAGCGGATCGCGCTGTTTTGCCTGATATGCCATTTTTTGTCCCTCGTCCCTGTCCCTCAAGTGGCGAGGCAGTCACGCAGCCGCGTGAGCCCGTCCTGCAACTCGTCCATGTCTTTTGTTACCATCGCCACGCGGATGTAGCCCGCGCCGGGGTTTTCCCCGTTTACCGCGCGGCCCAGATAGGCCCCCGGCAGCACCTTCACCCCGGTCTCACGCCAGGCTTTCAGGGCGGCTTGCTCGCTGTCAGCCACCCGCAACCACAGGAAAAACCCGCCCTGTGGCCCACGGTAGCCCGGCCAGCCGGAGAAGATCTCATCGGCCAGCGCATACTTTTGCCGATAAAGCGCGCGGCTTTCCTCAACATGCGCCTCATCACACCAGGCCAGCTCTGCCACGCGCTGAAGCGGCAGCGGCAGCGGTGCCCCGGCATAGGCGCGCAATTGCTTGATGTGTTTGATGTTTTCCGGCCCCGACGCCACGAAGCCAGAGCGCAATCCGGGCAGGTTTGACCGTTTGGACAGCGAGTGGAACGATACCACGCTCTCAGGGTCGGCGCCCAAGGTGGCGGCCATTTCAAGCGCACCGGGCGGCGGCGTATCGCGGTAGATTTCCGAGTAGCACTCATCGGCGAAGATCGTGAAGCCGAAGCTTTGCGCAATGGCGATCAACTCTTGCCAGTAAGGCGTGTCGGCTACCGCGCCCTGCGGGTTGGAGGGCGAGCAGATATAGGCAATCGCCGCGCGGTTCAGCACATCCTCGGGCAGGCTGGCGAAATCCGGCAGAAAGCCGGTGTCTTCGGTCGCGGGCACCATCACCGGCTCGGCCCCGGCAGCCGCGGCGGCCACCGCATAAACCTGATAGAACGGATTGGGGATCAGCACCGTTGGCGTATCGCCATTGCGGGCCTGTTCGGGGCATAGCGCAAGGCAGGCATTGAACAGCCCCTCACGGGTGCCGTTGAGCGCCATCACCTGCGTTTCAGGGTCAAGCGACACGCCATAGCGGCGCTTGAGCCAGCCGGTGATCGCCTTCAGCAATTCAGGCGTGCCGGGGTTGGGCGGATAGGTGGCAAAGCCCTGCATGTGCTCGGTGATGATCGGCGCAACAAAGCCCGGAAGCCCATGGCCCGGCTGGCCGATGGTCATATCACAGACCTTGCCGCCCGGCGGGGTGCCGGCCAGAAGCGTGCGCAGACGCGGAAACGCATAGTCAGGGAGGTTCGAAAACCGCTCCGGATAGGTCATTGGTTTTATTTACTTGTTCTGCCTCGGGTGCCGGGTCTATGCCCCGCTTTGCCCCAGATTAGGCCGCGCAGGCGGGGTTCGTCCAGCCGCGAGTGGGTGTTTTCTCACCGGGAGGGGGTGAATTGTGGCATTTGAGTCGATGGACGGGCCGCGCGTGGGCGGATTACAGGCCGATCTGGCCGCAATGCCCTTGGGTCAAGCCAGCGCCCGCTCGGCCGCCGCCCCAAGCCGAAGCAGCCGCTCCTCCCCCATTGCAGGCCCCATCAGCGAGAGGCCGGTAGAGGGCAGGCCGGTGGGCAGGGTCAGCACCGGCAGGCCAAGCAGGTTGCCGATGCGGGCGTTGCGCAGGGCCAACAGGTTTTCAGAGGAGAAATAACCCTCATCGGCCAGCACATCGGCCTGCTTTGGCGGCATGTTTGCGCAGGTGGGCAGCAGCACGGCATCATACCCGGCCACCAGCGCCGCCCACTCCAGGCGAATCACATCAAGCCGTTGCCACGCCTTGATAAAATCCTGCGCGCGCACATCCTTGCCGCCGCTAAAGCGGCTGTGCACCGGCGGATACATCAGATCGCCCTGCGCGGTGATTTCATCGGCCCATGTGGCCCAGGCCTCGGCGCCGTAAAGCGGCCCCGCGAGCGCCATCGCCTCGGCCACGATTGGCACCTCCCGTCGCTCCACCACCGCGCCCGCCGCCTGTAGCCGCTCAACCGCGCTGAAGAAGCCTGCCTCCGGCGCGCCGCGCAGATCCTCCATCGCCACGGTTTCAAGCAGCATGAAGCGCCGCCCTGCGAGCGTTGCGCCGCGCAGATCGGCCGCGCCCGATCCATCGAGCACCGAAAGCATCAGGGCGGCATCTTCCACCGTGCGGGTGAGCGGGCCAACAGTGTCAAACCGCGCGCAAAGCGGCACCACCCCGCGCGATGACACCCGCCCATGGGTGGTTTTCAGCCCCACGAGATCATTCCAGCAGGCCGGAACCCGCACCGAGCCGCCAGTGTCAGAGCCAACAGCCGCCGCCGCCAGCCCAAAGGCAACCGAGGTTGCCGCGCCCGAGGATGAGCCGCCGGAAACCGCCTCAGGATCATTCACGCAAGGCGGGCTTTGGGTGACGGGGTTGAGCCCAAGCCCCGAAAAGGCAAGCTCGGTCATATGGGTCTTGCCAAGGCACACCAGCCCCTCGGCACTGGCCCGCGCCAGCACTTCGGCATCCTCGCCGGGCACCCGCCCCTTGAGGAAGGCCGAGCCGGACTCGGTGGCAACGCCGGCGCTGTCAAACAGGTCTTTCCAGCTGATCGGCACCCCATCGAGCGGCCCGCGCCGCGTGCCGGCCCGCGTCCGCGCTTGCGCCGCCTTTGCCTCGGCCAGCGCCCGCTTGGGCGTGAGCCGCGCATAGATGCGCCCGCTCTCGGCATGGGCCTCGGCCGCATCCAGAAAGGCCTGCGTCAAGGCAACCGGATCAATCTCACCTGCTGCGATCGCCCGGCCAAGGGCTGCTGCCGATTGTCCTGCATATTCCATCTGAAAGCTCCAAGCCGTTCTGCGCCCCGCGCGGCAAGGTAGCGACGCTTCGCACCATGGACAATCCCGCACCGGGCAGCATATTGCGTGCCATGACCCGGTTTGATGTGATCATCGCGGGCGGCTCCCTCAACGGCAGCACGCTCGCCCTCGCCCTCGCCCAGGGCGGTGCCCGCGTGGCGGTGGTGGACAAGCTCCCCACCCCAACGCAGCTTTCCAGCGATTTTGACGGGCGCTGCTACGCGCTGGCGCTGGCCTCGCAACGGCTGCTTGCGGCCCTTGGGCTGTGGGAGGGCGTGGTGGATGACGCCCAGCCGATCAACCATGTAAAAACCGGCGATGGCCGCGCCGGTGAGGGGCCGCTTGGCGGCTTTCTCCACCTTGATGGGGCCGAGATCGACGAGGGGTTGATGGGTTATATGGTGGAGGATCGCCACCTGCGCCCGGTGCTGCTGAAAGCGATGGAAAGCACCCCCCGGATCACCGTGATGGCGGGCCAGGAGATTGTGGCGCAAGAAGCCGGGCCGGGCGCTGTTACTGTCACGCTGGCCTCGGGCGAGCAGCTTGCCGCCAGCCTGTTGGTGGGCGCCGATGGCCGTGGCTCCCCCACTGCCCAGCGCGCGGGGATCAGCCGCACCACCAGTGATTACGGGCAAACCGCGCTCACCTGCGCGGTTGCGCATGAGCTGCCCCACGGCGACACGGCGCATCAGTTCTTCATGCCCAGCGGCCCGCTCGCGATCTTGCCGCTCAAGGGCAATCGCAGCTCTATCGTCTGGTCTGAAAGCCACGCCCGCGCCGAAGAGCTGGCCGCGGCCAGCGATGAGGCGTTTCTGGAGGCGCTGCGCCCGGTGTTTGGCGATTTTCTTGGGCCGATCCGCCTTGCGGGCCAGCGCTTTGCCTACCCGCTCAACCTCACGGTGACCGATGCCATCATCGCGCCCCGCTTGGCGCTGGTGGGCGATGCCGCGCAGGGGATTCACCCGATTGCCGGGCAGGGCCTCAACCAGGGGCTCCGCGATGTGGCCACACTGGCAGAGGTCATCACCCAAGCGCGCCGCCGGGGCGAAGACATTGGCAACCCGCTGGTGCTGGAGCGCCACCGTGCGTGGCGCAGCTTTGACCGCACCGCGCTCACCGCCGCAACCGACGGGTTCAACCGGCTGTTCTCAAACGATAATCCCCTGCTGCGCTCGGTGCGCGATGTCGGCGTGGATATCGTCGCCTCCCTGCCAGACCTGCGCCAGCGCTTCATCCGCGAAGCCGCCGGGCTGACGGGCGATTTGCCACGGCTCTTACAAGGGCGTCCGCTATAGCCAGCGGCCTAAAGCGCCTTCACCAGCCGATGCACCTCATCACGCGGGTTGCTTGATCCAACCCCCGGCGCAAACGCCGGTTGCGGCAAAGCCCTCACGCTCCCAAAACGCCCGGCCACGCGGGTTAACGCCAAGCACCGCGAGGTAAAGCGCCTTGGCCCCTGCGGCCCGCGCCAGCCATTCGATATGCGCCAGCAACGCCCGCCCCCGGCCAGCGCCACGCGCCGAGGGAGCGAACATCATGAAGCCAAGGTAGGCATCGCCCGGAGCGGGAAACCCGAAGGAAAGCTCGGCCCGCCCTGCCAACCGCCCCTCGATGAAGGCTCCCAGCGGATAGGACTGCGCCGGATCACACCCCGGCGGACCATCGGTGAAAAATGCGCGCGCCTTGGCATCGTCCGGCGCTACGCCCTCGGCAAGCTGCCAATAGTCCGGCGCGTCGCGATAAAACTGCAAAACCAGCGCCAGATCGGCCTTTGCCTCAAGCGGGCGGATCTGCATCTCTTAGGGGTCGAGTGTGCGGGCCTCGTCGATCAGCATGATCGGGATGCCGCCACGGATCGGGAAGGCCAGCCCGGCCTTGTCAGAGATCAGCTCGGCCGCCGCCGCATCATAGCGCAACACGCCTTGGGTTTGCGGGCAAACCAGCGCCTCCAGCACATGGCGCTCAACGCCGGATTGAGGCTGCTTTTCCTCGTCACTCATTGCATCCGCTCCTCCAGATCGTCGCCCCCGCTGCGCAGGTCGAACTCGATCAATGTTACCAGTGTTTCGCGCCGGGTTTCCAGTGATGGCGCCTCCAGCAGCGCTTGTTTGTCTTCCACCTCGAACGGGCAGAGCATGGCGAGGGAGTTGATCAGCAACTCGTCATCCGCGTCTTCCAGCGTGTCCCAATCGGTGGAGAGGCCGCGCGCCTCGAAATAGCGGCAGAGCTTGGGCATGAACTGCCCCCGATCAAAGCCCGCGTCATGCTCGGGCTTGCCAAGATCGCGGTCAAACCCCTTCCAGCAGGGGGTGACGCGGCGATAGGGCGCAAAACCATCAACCTCCTCCAGCACCCGAAAGCGCGAAATGCCGGTGAGGGTGAGCATGTAGCGGCCATCCTCGGTTTCGGAAAAGCCGGTCACACGGCCCGCGCAGCCGATCTTGTGCAGCGTGCCGGGAGAACAGCCCTGCCCCTTGGGGGTTTCGCAGGGCTGCACCATGCCGATCAGGCGATGCGAGGTTTTCAGCGTGTCATCCAGCATCGCCAGATACCGCGGCTCAAAGATATGCAGCGGCAGCCGTGCGCGGGGCAGTAAAAGCGCGCCGGGCAGCGGGAAAACCGGCAGTGTCTCGGGGAGATCGGTTGATGTGATCATGCCTTCAATTTAAGCCGCGATCCGCCTCAGGCAAATATCATCGACGAGAGTTTGCGCCGCCCGGTCAGCACCAGCGGATCATCGGGCTTGAGCGCATCGAAAATCGTGAAGAGCTGGGTCTTGGCGGCGCCGTCATTCCACTCGCGGTCCCGGCGAAACAGCTCCAAAAGCTCGTTGATCGCGGCTTCGGTATCGCCGCTGGCGTGCAGGGCCTGGGCCAGTTCAAGGCGGGCTGCATGGTCATCGGCGTTCGCCTCGACCTTGGCGCGCAACTCGGTGACCGGGCCAGCATCAGCGGCCTGTTTGGCCAGCTGAAGCTGGGCGCGGGCGGCTTCGATCTCGGGCGCGTCGGTGATCTCTTCGGGCACGGTGCCAAGCATCGCTTCGGCCTGCTCTGTCTGGCCAGCGGCGAGCCAGGCGCGGATCAGCCCGCCGAAGGCGGCGGCATTGGCCGGGTCTTCCTCAAGGATCGCGGCAAAGGTTTCGGCGGCATCGGCTGCGGCGCCTTCTTCAAGCATTTCCTCTGCGGCGGCGATAGCATCGGCCAGCCCGCCATCTTCCTCGCCGTCGCCTGCCAGCGCGGCAACCTTCTCGACAAATTCCTTGATCTGGCTCTCGGGCAGCGCGCCTTGAAAGCCATCCACCGGCTGCCCCTGAAAAAACGCATAAACCGTGGGGATGGATTGCACCCGCAACTGCCCGGCGATGCCCTGGTTTTCATCCACGTTGACCTTGGCCATCTGCACCTTGCCCTTTTGGGCGATGACAGCGGCCTCAAGCGCCGGTCCAAGCTGTTTGCAAGGGCCGCACCAAGGGGCCCAGAAATCAACGATCACCGGCGTCGTCTGGCTGGCCTCGATGACCTTTGCCATGAAATCCGCCTCGCTCACATCCGAAACGAGATCGCCTGCGGGTGGGGTGTTGCCTTGGCCGAGTTCAAGCATGGTAGGGCTCCGTTAGTGGGCGTTTTGCTGGATTAGATGGCGCATCATCCCGGCGCTTGCAAGGGGAGCGGGCAAAATGCCGCTCTCCCCACGCCGCCGCAAACCAACCGCGCGGGCATATGCGATTTGGCTCAAAGCAACGCTCGCCCAAGGTTGTGGCAGCGGCGCGGGGGATTGCGGGTTTTGTGGCGAATGGGGTGAGCGCAGCGGTGGCATTTGCAGCGGGGCTGATTTGCCCCGCCTGAAACCGCAGGTCAGCCGCGCAGGTGGTCTTCCTCATCGGCCACGTTCAGGCCAAGGGCTTCCATGCCGCCTTCGAGCAGGTCGGCAAGTTGAGGCTCACCGCCAAGGTAGTCTTCCGTGGGGGCCGTGGCCTCGGCCAGAGCCGTGCGCTTGGCGTCTTCGATGTCCTCAGCTTCATAGCTGTCACGCCCCACCCACATCACCGCGACAAGGCTGGCCTGCTCATCGGCGTTGAGGCCGGAGATATAGTTGCGCACCGCCACCCCGTCAGAACCGTATTCACGGGCCAGCGCAATAACGCGCACAATCTTGCCGTTGGAAATGTCGAGCATGGTGGGCTTCCTCCTTTTTGCCAGAGTGCCAGCTTGCGCGCGGGCTTTCCAGCCCGAACCGACCGCGCCTAGAGCTGAGAGCGGAACAGGCGGTAATAAAGCCAGTTTGGCATCAGTTGTGAAAGCCGCACCACCCAGCCGCGCATGGTGGGGAAGCTCTTTTGGAACACTTCGTCATTCATGTGCTCAAACAGCTCCCGCGCGGCGGCATCGGCTGTCATCACCGAGGGCGGCAGGGCGGCGGGGGTATCACCATGCTCCAGCGGATCGGCGGCGATGACATGGCCGGGGCAGGCAAGCTGCACGTTCACGCCGGTGTTGCGCAGATCGGCGTAAAGCTCCTCGGCAAGGTGCATGATCGCGGCCATGGAGGTGCCATAACCGATTTCACCGGGCAGCCCGCGATAGGCCGAAAGCCCCGCAACCAGCAGCAGGTGGCCGCTATCGGCCTTGACCATGCCGGGCAGCACCGCGCCCACGGTATTGAGCGCGCCCTTGAGGTTGCGGTCGATCACGCGCTCGATTTCAGCGGTGTCCCAGTTGGAAGCGCCAAAGCCGCCTTCGCCATCGGGCAGGTAGATCACCCCATCAACCGTGCCCGCCTTGGCGGCACCGGCCCGCATTGCGCCCGGATCAGAAACATCGGCCTCAACCGCCTCGGCCTTGCCGGGCAGCAGCTCGGCCAGTTGCTCCATCGCGGCCAGATCGGAGGAGGTGAGCACCAGTTCGGCCCCAACGCGTGAAAGCTGGTCCGCCAGTGCCCGGCCCAGCGCCGATCCTGCCCCGATGATCCAATACCGTTTCCCCTGCCACTCGATCATTCAAAGCCCTCCTCGGCGTAATTCTGCAAAATCCCATTAACAGCGTCGCCCGGCAGCATGATTCCGCGCCGATGACGCCTTACTATACACTGATCGGCACCGGGAAGTTCACGCCCCGCATCGCCGCGGGCTTTCACTTTCCCGCCATTGCCTGCGATTTGGGCGATTTTCAGCCCTTGGGGGCTGTGAGCGGCACCACCGAAGATGGGTCATCCTTGTCGGGGGCCAGCTCTTCAAAGTCAAAATTATCCAGCCGGTGCGCCCGTTTACCCGCCTTGTCGGCGGAAATCTTGATGTCTTCAATGTCCTTGGCGGCCTGCCCGAAGTGGCGATCAAGGTTGCCAACGCGCTTGCCGAGCCGGTCCACATCGCTGTGCAGCAAGGCCAGTTCCTTGCGGATCGCCCCGGCCTGCTCGCGCATCCGCGCATCCTTCAGCACCGCGCGCATGGTGTTGAGCGTGGCCATGCAGGTGGTGGGAGACACGATCCAGACCTTGGCGGCAAAGCCCTCGCGCACCAGCTCGGGGAAATTGGCGTGCAACTCGGCATAAACCGCTTCGGAGGGCAGGAACATCAGCGCCCCATCCGCGGTTTCGCCCTCGATGATATACTTGCCCGAAATCGCCGTGATATGCGCCTTGACCGAGGTGCGCATCGCCCGTGCGGCGGCGGCTTTTTCAGCATCGGTGGTGGCGTTGCGCAGCGCCTCATAGGCCTCAAGCGGGAACTTGGCGTCAATCACGATGGGGCCGGGTGGGTTGGGCAGATGCACAAGGCAATCGGCGCGTTTGCCGTTTTCCAGCGTGGCTTGCAGGGTGTAGCTGTCACGCGGGAGGGCCTTGCCGACGATATCGTTGAGCTGGATCTCGCCAAACGCCCCGCGCGTTTGCTTGTTGCTCAGAATGTCCTGCAAGCCCAGCACATCGCCCGACAGCTTTTCGATATTGGCCTGCGCCTTGTCGATCTGCGCCAGCCGCTCGGTGAGTTGGGTCAGCGAGGTAGCGGTTTGCTTGGAGGAGCCTGTGAGCGTTTCGCTCACCTTTTCCTGCATGTCGTTGAGCGTGCGGGCCGAGTGCAGCGCGGTTTGGTGCAACCGATCCGCCATTTGCTGCTGCACCTCGGCGAGACGGGTTTCTAGCGATTGGATCACCTGCGTCTGGCTGTTCGCCTGATGCTCGGACACCGCCGAAATGCGCCCATCGAGCCGGTTTTGCCCCTGCGCCAGCGCCTCAACTGCCTTTGAAACCGTGCCAATCTGCCCAGCCGCCTCTGCCGCCCGCCCGGCCCGGCGCACCGTGGCGATGAGCAGCCAGAGCAGCACGACAACCAGCAGCATCGCCAGCGCCGCGCCGATCACCCGCACATCGGTGAGGGCATAGGAGGTGCCATCAATCTCGATCATGTGCGCCCGAACAGCCGCTCAATGTCACTCAGTTTCAGCTCCACATAGGTGGGCCGCCCGTGGTTGCACTGGCCCGAATGCGGCGTGGCCTCCATCTCGCGCAAGAGCGCGTTCATCTCTTCACCGCGCATCCGGCGGCCCGAGCGGATGGAACCGTGGCAGGCCACCCGGCTCAGGATCGCTTCGATCCGCTCTTGGATCAGCTGGCTCTCGCCCAGATCATCAAGCTCGTCCAGCACATCGCGCAGCAGCGCCTCGGCGTTGATCTCACCAAGGATTGCAGGTGTTTCGCGCACCGCCACCGCGCCGGCGCCAAACGGTTCCAGCGCAAGGCCCATGCGGGCAAAGGTCTCGGCGTGGCCGAGCAGGCGGGCGGCATCATCGGGGCTGAGTTCCACGATCTCGGGGATCAGCAGGGCCTGCGCGGGCACGCCATTTTCGGCCATCTGGCGCTTGAGCTTTTCGTAAACCAGCCGTTCATGCGCGGCGTGTTGATCCACGATCACCATGCCAGTTTCGGTTTGCGCGATGATGTAATTTTCATGCACCTGCCCGCGCGCCGCGCCAAGCGGGTGGTGGGTCAGGCTCTCGTCAACGCCCTCTGGCGTGCCCTCAATCCGCCCGGTCGGGGCCTCGGCAAAGCCCATCGGCTCAACCACGGGGCTTTGCAGCGCATAGCTTTGCGCCAGCGCACCGGGGTGCAGGCGGTCCATCTGGTAAACGCGGGGCGCGCCGGTGGGTTCGGGGCGCAGCGCGCCCAGCACGCCCGCCGCCACCGTGGTTGAGGCGCGGTGCCCGGCCTCGGCCAGCGCGTGGCGCAACGCGCTCACGATCAGCCCGCGCGCCACCCCCGGCTCGCGAAAGCGCACCTCGGCCTTGGCAGGGTGCACGTTGACGTCCACGCGCTGCGGATCAACATCCAGAAACAGCACCGCCGCCGGGTGGCGATCCCGGCTGAGAAAATCGGCGTAAGCGCCGCGCAGTGCGCCGATCAGCAGCTTGTCGCGCACCGGGCGGCCATTGACGAACAGAAACTGCGCCACCGAAGAGCCGCGCGAATAGGTGGGCAAAGCAGCGTAGCCGGTGAGGTGAACACCCTCGCGCTCGGCATCAATCGCCAGCGCGTTCTCGGCAAATTCACGGCCCAGCACGTTGGAAAGCCGCCCCGACAGCGCATCAAACATATCGCCCGTCTGGCCATCGGCGCGGAAGGTCACACGCGGCTCGCCCCTGCTTTCATCGCGCAGGGTGAAGCTGATGAACGGCTCGGCCATCGCAAGGCGCTTCACCACATCGCTGATCGCCTGGTTTTCGGCGCGGTCCGAGCGCAAAAACTTCAGCCGCGCCGGCGTGGCGTAAAACAGATCCCGCAGCTCAACCACCGTTCCCGAGGTGAGCGCAGCAGGCTTTACTGCACCCAGCGTGCCGCCGGTGCAGCTGATCTGCGAGGCATCCCCGCCCGCGCAGCGGGAGGTGATAACGAGCCGCCCGACCGCGCCAAGCGAAGGCAGCGCCTCACCACGAAAGCCAAAGGAGCGGATGTCCAGCAGATCCGAGCCATCAATCTTGGAGGTCGCGTGGCGCGACAGGGCCAGCGGCAGCGCCTCTGGCGGGATGCCGCAGCCATCATCGGTGACGCGGATCAGGCTCTTGCCGCCGTTGGAGACGGTCACCTCGATCCGGGTGGCGCCCGCATCAATCGAATTTTCCACCAGCTCTTTCACCGCCGAGGCGGGCCGCTCAACAACCTCACCGGCGGCGATCCGGTTGATAACCGTCTCGTCTAACTGGCGAATTTGCGGCAGATCAGAGCTTATGTTGGGGCGGGCAGCTTGCATACCACAAGAGATAGCATAGCCCCACGCGATTCTGCCATGGGGAAATCCGCCCTAGCCCTCGCTCTCAAGCCCCTTGGCAAGGCGAAAGCCAATGCGCGCGGCCTCGGGCACATCCTCATCCTTTGGCAGGGCGTGGAAGGTCACGTTGAGCTGCGTCACATGCTGCACAAGCTGGGTGCGATGGCCGTTCACGCCACGGCCATAAAAGCTGATCAGGTCAGGCGCGAAAAAGCCGATCCCCTCGATCTTGAGCAGCCCGGCCCCGCCATCGGTCATCATTCCCATGGCAACCTCTTCATCGGGGTCAAGCTGCTCTTCAAAGTTCTGGATATAGAGGATCAGCCGCTCATAGGCCCATTCGGCGGGTGATTTTTCCTCATCGCCGCACATCGCTTCGGGCAGCGGTTTTTGCTCGGCCGAGGCGGGGGCTTCAGGATCAGTATGAACGGCGCGGCGGCGCTGGCTCAGCCTTTCGAGGGCGTTGTTTTCAAGCGCCTCGGCGGTGGTGCGCACCTCTGTTCCATCGCTCATGCCTGCCTCCAGATATAGGCATCATCCGGGCCTGGCTCGCGGGTGGCACGGCCTGTGAGCAAGAGGTGATTGAGGTGGCCAACGGTTTCGGCCAGCGCCAACACATAGGCATCACCGGTGATCTCGCGTTTGAACAGCGGCATGAAACACTCCCCACCGCGCCGAGGCGTGGCGAGGTGTGTGTGCAACCGCTCCAGCGCGCTGGTGTGATTGTCGATCATCTGCACAATACGCGCAGGCAGGCCGGTGAAGGGCAGCTTATGGCCGGGCAGCACCAGTTGATCGTCGCGGGCGAACTGGCTGAGGCGATCGCAGCTTTCCAGCCACTCACCAACCGGGTCGGCGTCTGGCTCGGTCGCGGAAACGCCGAGGTTGGGCGAAATAGAAGGCAAAAGCTGGTCGCCACCCAACACCAGCGGCTCCCCCTCGCACCAGAAAGTTGCGTGGTGAGGCGCATGGCCGTGGCCGATGCGAACCACCCAGTCGCGCCCGCCCATATGCAGGCGATCCCCCTCGCAAATCCGCTCAAACCCCAGCGGCAGCGGGCTTGTCAGATCGGCAAAGTTGAAGGGGCGCTGGGTGAGATACTCGCGGTAAAACGCCGGGTCCATCCCGGCACGCCGCCAGAACAGGCGCACCTCATCGCGCGGGGTCGCCTGCACATCAAGCTGGAGCATCCGCGCCAGCAGCCAAGCGGTGCGGGTGGCGGTGAGGCTTGCCCCCTGCCCGGCCATCAGCCAGCCCGCCAGCCCCATGTGATCGGGGTGATGGTGGGTCAGCACCACGCGGCCCACCGGCTTGCCAGCGAGCGGGCCATCCGAGAGCAATTGCTCCCAAATCGCGCGGGCCTTGGGTGTGCCGATGCCGGTGTCGATCACCGTCCAGCTGTCCCCCTCGTCGAGCGCAAAGACGTTGACGTGATCCAGCTTCATCGGCAGCGGCAGGCGTAGCCACAGGATGCCGGGGGCGACTTCGGTTGCCTCGCCGGGGCCGGGAGCGGCCTCCCACGGGGAGCGTATTGGTTGAGCGTCCATCCTCGCGAATTAGCCCATAAGCTCCTCGTTGGACAGGGCAAAAAGCCCATCGGCGCCTTGTTTGACCTGCTGGGCAAGCCCGGATTGCTCGGGCAAAAGGCGTGTTATGTAAAACCGCGCAAGGCCGGTGCGCGGGCCTTTTCCGCCTTCTGCCGCAGCGGTCATGAGGTGGAAATGCGCGCCAACGACGCGGGCAAAGGCCCGCAGGTAAGGCACCGCAACTGCGCCGCGCTCGGCCATGTCCATCTTGAGCAAGGCCTCTGTCAGCTCGCGCTGCACCTCAGCGGCATTCCACACCGCTTCCGTCATCCGTGGAAAGCGGCCCCTGTTGGCCTCGGCGGCGTCTTCAATCTCGGTCAGCAAGGTCAGCGCGGCTTCACCGCTGTCGGCCATTTTGCGGCCCACCAGATCAAGCGCCTGAATGCCGTTGGTGCCCTCGTAAATCGCCGTCACCCGCACATCGCGCAAAAACTGCGCTGCGCCGGTTTCTTCGATAAAGCCCATGCCGCCGTGCACCTGAATGCCCATATCGGCCACCGCGCAGCCCACATCGGTGCCATAGGCCTTGGAGATGGGGGTGAGCAGGGCGGCGCGGCTGGCCCAATGGGTCTCTCCGCCCGCCGCGGCCAGATCAAGCGCCACCGCATTGGCCAGCGCAATGGCGCGGGCAGCATGGGTTTCGGCCTTCATGGTCATCAACATGCGGCGCACATCTGCGTGCTCGATAATGGCCCCTGAGCCGGGCGCACGGCCCTGTTTGCGATCGGCGGCATAGGCCATCGCGGCCTGGGTTGCGGCCTCGGCCACGCCAATGCCCTGAATGCCCACACCAAGGCGCGCGTTGTTCATCATGGTAAACATGGCTGCCATGCCGCCGTGGGGCTCCCCCACCAGCCAGCCGGTGGCTCCGTCATATTCCATCACGGCGGTGGGCGATCCGTGGATGCCCATCTTGTGCTCAAGGCTGACCACCCGCAGGCTGTTGCGCTCACCGGGGTTGCCCTCGGCATCGGGGAGGTTGCGCGGCACCATGAACAGGCTGATCCCCTTCACCCCCGATGCGCCATCAGGCAGGCGGGCCAGCACGAGGTGGCAGACATTGGAGGCAAAATCCGCATCGCCCCATGAAATGAAAATCTTCTGGCCGGAAACCGCAAAGCTGCCATCACCATTCGGCTCGGCCCTGGTGCGCAGCGCCCCCACATCGCTGCCCGCCTGCGGCTCGGTCAGGTTCATCGTGCCCTGCCACTCACCGCTGATGAGCTTGGGCAGGTAAAGCGCTTTCATCTCATCGCTAGCGTGGTGCTCCAGCGCCTCGATCTGGCCCTGGGTCAGCAGCGGGTTCAGCGACAAAGACAGGCAGGCGCCGTTCATCATTTCGTTGACGGCTTCCATCAGGGTGATCGGCAAGCCCATACCGCCATACTCCGGATCGGCGCTGATGCCGATCCAGCCGCCATCGGCAATCGCCTTATAACCCTCGGCAAACCCCGGCGTGGTGCGCACAACGCCGTTTTCCAGCACCGCGCCCTTCAGATCGCCCTCGCGCTGAAGCGGGCCAAGCACCTCGTCACTCAACCGCCCCGCTTCGGAGAGAATCGCATCGACCGTTTCACTCCCGGCTTCGGCAAAGCGGTCGGTAGCGGAAACCTGATCGTAGCCAACCACATGGCTCAGCAAAAAGCGAAAATCATCGACCGGGGCGCGATAGGGCATGAATTCTTCTCCTCAAAATACCGCCCTTGCGAGGGAAGGGCGACGCCAGCATAAGAGATGCCAGCCGCTGGCCCAAGAGCCGGCGGATAAAACGCAACGTCACGAGGATGCATGACCAAGCGCCTGCCGCCAAGCGAAGAAGGGATCACCCGCGCCGCTGCCTTGTTGCGGGCGGGCGCCCTCGTCGCGATCCCAACCGAAACGGTCTATGGGCTGGCGGGCGATGCCAGCAATGGCGAAGCGGTTGCGGCGATCTTCGACGCCAAGGGGCGGCCCAGCTTCAACCCGCTCATCTGCCATGTGGACAGCATGGAGGCAGCGCAACGCTACGGGGTGTTTGGCGACGCGGCGGCGCGGCTGGCGCAGGCCTTTTGGCCCGGCCCGCTGACGCTGGTGGTGCCACGCAGGGAAAGCGCGCGCCTGTCACCGCTGGTGAGCGCGGGCCTGCCCAGCCTGGCGCTGCGCATCCCGGCCCACCCGGTCGCCCGCCGGCTGCTGGCGTCTTTCGGCGGCGCCCTCGCCGCGCCCTCCGCCAACCCTTCGGGCAAGATATCCCCCACAACCAGCGCCCATGTGCTGGCCGGGCTGGAAGGCCGCATCGCCGCAGTGCTTGATGCCGGGCCATGCGCTGTGGGGGTCGAAAGCACCATCGTGGATTGCACGGGCGAAACCCCGGTTCTGCTGCGTCCGGGTGGCCTGCCCGCCGAAGCGCTGGAACAGGCGCTCGGCCAGCCGCTCGCCCGCCCCCAAAGTGCGGTGAACGAGGTGAACCCTAGCGCGCCGGGCCAGCTGTCCTCACACTACGCGCCGGGCAAACCGCTGCGGCTGAACCCGCGCACCTTGCCCCCCGATGCGCTCTGGCTCGGCTTTGGCCTCGGCTGCGAGGGGGCCACGCTCAACCTGTCCCCGTCGGCGGACCTGCGCGAAGCCGCCGCCAACCTCTTCACAATGCTGCACACTCTGGACGCCGCCCCCGGCGCGGCTATCGCCGTTGCCCCGATCCCGAACCACGGCCTTGGCCAGGCCATAAACGACCGCCTCACCCGCGCGGCCGCGCCACGCTGAGGCTTGCGCCTTCTCGTAGCCTCGCTGCGCTCGGGCAGCCCGGTGGCCTCGCTACGCTCGGCGCACCCCACCGCAGCGCGCCATCCCTGTTCATTTTCTTGCAGAAAATATCCCCGCCGGAGGCACAAATCTCTTGCGGCCTGCGGCCTCAAGCCCGCCCGGCGTCACTGCTCAGCAGCCTTGGGTCCACCCCAAACGAGCGCAGCGCCGCCTCCCATTTGCCACCATTCTCGGTGCCAAACACGATCTCGGGGGTGGCATCGCAGGTGAGCCAGCCGTTCTCACCGATCTCCCCCTCAAGCTGCCCCGGACCCCAGCCCGCGTAGCCCAGCGCAAGGATCACATCGCGCGGGCCTTCGCCACGGGCAATGTCCTCAAGGATGTCGGTGGTCGCGGTCATGCCAAAGGCGGGGCTCAACATCAGCGTCGAACCTTCGGCGGTGTAATCCGCTGAATGCAGCACAAAGCCCCGGCCATGCTCCACCGGGCCGCCAAAGTAGATCGGCGCACGGGCACTGGCGGGCGCCACCTCGATCCCCTCGCCGATATCAAGCTGGCTCAGCAGATCACGGAACGTCAGGTCAGGCGCGGTGCGGTTGATCACCAGCCCCATCGCCGCCTCGTCCGAATAGGCACAAATATAGATCACGCTGCGCTCAAAGCGCGGATCACCCATGCCGGGCATGGCAACAAGGAGCTTTCCGGTCAGGTCCATCCCCTGATGATGGGGGTCCACAGGGCGCCGCGCAAGGGGCTGCGTCACATAAGCCACGCCTCGCGCGCTCTCGCTCATTCGTGATTTCCCCTGCGCGCCTCTGCCCGTATTCTCCGCGCTCATGAAAAGCCTCCTTGCCGCCCTTGCCCTGCTCACCACCCTCACCCTGCCCGCCACCGCCGGAACCTACGGTGCCGTGCCGGGCGCTGATGTGGTGCGCGCCGAGGTGCTGCCCGGATGGACCACCGCCGAGGGCACCCGCATGGTCGCCCTGCGTCTTACCCTCAAACCGGGGTGGAAAACCTACTGGCGCGCCCCCGGCGAGGCCGGCATCCCGCCGCGCTTTGATTGGGGCGGCTCAAAGAACCTCGCCTCTGTCACCTACCACTGGCCGCGCCCTGAGGTGTTTGAAAGCTCGGGAATGCAAACCATCGGCTACAAGCGCGAACTTGTTTTGCCAATCGAAGTGCGCCCCGAGCGCCCCGGTAAGGCGATGATTCTCAACGCCGAGGTTGAGCTGGGGGTTTGTGAAGAAATCTGCGTGCCCGCCGCGCTCTCGTTTTCGCAAGCCCTCACCGGGCAGGGTGGGCGCGATGCGGTGATCTCCGCCGCGCTGGCCGCCCGCCCGCAAACCGCCAGAGAGGCGGGCATTGGCCGTGTCACCTGCGAGATTGAGCCAATCACCGATGGCATCCGCATCACCGCCCGCATCCCCGCCCCGCCGCTTGGGGGCAATGAGGTGGCGGTGATCGAGCCGGGCGATCCCCGGATCTGGACCTCGGAGGCCGAAACGCACCGTGAAGGCGGCACCCTCGTCACCACCGTCGATATGGTTCCCCCGTCGGGCAAGCCCATGGCGCTGTCCCGCGAAAACCTGCGCTTTACCCTGCTGGGCCGTCGCACAGCGGTGGATATTCGCGGCTGCCACGCACCGGGATAAACCGCCCCCTCCAAACGCGGCCCACATTTTCTTGCGCTAAAGCGTTCCGCCAAAAACCTGACTCACAGCTCTTGGCAGAGCACAGTGCGAGGCAGGACTGTTGCGCGCGCCTCGCCTTTATCTGATGGCTCAGATTAAAGGCGTGACGCTTTTAATATCCCCGCCGGAAGCTCTCATCTCTTCTGGCCCGTCCCGGCCACCCACCTTGATTGCCCCCACCAAGGCGCCTATCTTCTGTGCAGTCACAGGAGACACCCCCATGAACACCACCCTGCAAACCGCACACGCCCTTTTCGCGACTTGCCCACAGGTGTCTCATGCCCGCTCCCTCTCTTTCGCTGCAATCGGTCCCGCTCACCAAGCCTGACGGATCGCCGCTCACCCCGGAAATCACCCTCACCTTCGGGGCCTCGCGCACCGGCCTCGTGGGCCAGAACGGTGCGGGCAAATCCACCCTGCTGCGCCTGCTTTCGGGGGCCGCGCCAGCCTTGGGGCATATCGACAGGCAGGCCAGCACCGGCATGCTGGCACAGGCTTGGGATGACCTCTCCCTCACCGTGCGCGAAGCCGCCGGGATGGGCGCGGCGCTGGCCCGGCTGGCGCGGATCGAGCGCGGCGCACCGCTGGAGGATGACATTGACCTTGCCGATTGGGAGGCCCCCGCGCGGCTTGCCGAGGCCCTCGCACGGGTGGGGCTGGGCGCGGTGGAGGGCACGCCGCTTTCACAGCTCTCCGGCGGCCAGCGCACCCGCGTTGGGCTGGCACGGCTGCTCCTTGAGGCGCCCGATATCCTGTTGATGGATGAGCCGACCAACAACCTTGATCGCGCGGGCAAGGCGCTGGTCTCCCGCCTTCTGGCCGAGTGGCCCGGCGGGGCGGTGGTGGCCAGCCATGACCGGGCGCTGCTGGCGCAAATGGACCGGATCGTTGAGCTTACGCCAACCGGCATTCACCTCACCGAAGGCGGCTGGCAGGCCCATGCCAAGGCCCGCGCTGCCCGCCGCAGCCGCGCCGCCACAGAGCTGGAGCGTGCCACCCGCGCCGAGGCCCGCATCCAGCGGGATATTCAGGCCCAACGCGAGAAAAAGGCCCAGCGCGATGCACGGGGCCGCGCCGCGCGGGCCAGTGGCGGCCAGCCCAAGGTGCTGCTGGATGCCAAGGCAGATCGCGCCGGGCGCACCTCTGGCAGCGATGCGCGCCGCGCCGCACGGCTTGAGGCGGCGGGAGAGGCGGCGCGCGCCGTGGCGGCGGCGCATGTGTCGCCCACCCGCAGCCTGCGGATCGACGCCGAAGCCGGGCGCGGCGGGGCGGTTGTGCTATCGCTTGAGGCGGTCACGCTGCGCCGCGCGGGCTTCCTGCTCGGGCCGCTCACGTTCAGCCTGAGTGCGGGGGAGCGCGTTGCGCTGACCGGGCCAAATGGCGCGGGCAAAAGCACGCTGATGGCAGCCCTGCGCGACCAGATCAGCCCCGCTTCAGGGCAGCTCGCCACCACGCCGCGGCTTGCCGCGCTGGATCAACAGATTGGCGATCTTGATCCCAACGCCTCAATCCTTGAAAACCTGCACCGCCTCGCCCCGCACCTCACCCCGCAAGAGGCGCAGGCGCTGCTCGCCCGCTATGGCTTTCGCAACACGGCGGCCAATGCGCCGGTGGGCCAGCTTTCGGGGGGTGAACGCTTACGCGCCGGGCTTGCGGCCACGCTGGGCGGCACGCCGCCGGCGCTGCTGCTTCTGGATGAGCCGACCAACCATCTTGATATCGAAACGGTCGAACTGCTGGAAACCGCTCTGCAAAGCTTCACAGGGGCGCTGCTGGTCGCCAGCCATGACGAGGCCTTTTGCGCCGCCCTCGGCCTCACCCGCGAAATCGCGCTTTAAAGCGCTCCGCCAAAAACCTGAATCACAGCTTATGGCGGAGCGCAGTGCGAGGCAGAAATGCTGCGCGGCGCGGACAGCAGAGCTGTGCCATCGCGAAGCATATCCCAGGGCAGGTACGCCAAGTGGTTGAAGGGCTTCACGGACGCCGGAACAACGCGGCTTGCGGGGGACAGAGTGCAGGCCGAGAACGCTGATGATCTCGCTAAATGGCTGAAAGACAAAGCAATGGAGCACCCGCGCGGCACGCCGCACCATGCAAGCAACCAGATGAGCCAAACGCTCTCTTCATTCAGGAAGCCACTGGTTCCAAAATCTCTGACGACAGACAGCCCAAAAAGATATCATTCCGTTTGGGGCAGAGCTTTGATGGCGCTCTAGGGTCAGGATGCCGTTCAATTGATCTTTGTCAGTTCCCGAATGCACCAACCGCCTAGCCTTCAACACCATGCACACACTGAGGGCCGCCCGCATGACATCAGACCCGATCATAAAGCCAGACGGCACGCGCGCCCGCGCCAACATGCCGGACTATGCAAAGGCCTACGCCGCTTTCTCTTGGGCTGACGCCGAGCGCGACATCGACGGGTTCGGGGATGGCAGCCTCAACATCGCGCATGAAGCGGTGGACCGGCATGTGGCGGCTGGCCACGGCGCGCAGGTGGCCATTCGCTGGATCGCAAAGGCTGGCGACAGCCGTGACATCACCTATTCTGAACTTCAGGACCTGACCAATCGCTTTGCAAACGTGCTGCGCAATCAAGGACTTGAAAAGGGGGATCGGGTCTATTCCCTGCTTGGCCGCCTGCCTGATCTTTACATCGCGGCCCTTGGAACGCTGAAAGCCGGATGCGTGTTTTGCCCGCTGTTTTCGGCCTTCGGCCCAGAGCCGATCCAGTCGCGTATGGAGATCGGTCAGGCAAATGCGATCATCACCTCATCACGGCTCTATCGCCGCAAACTCAAGGGCATCAGGGGCAACCTGCCAGACCTGCGCACCGTCTTCCTGATTGATGGCGACGAGGACGCAACGATTGATTTGAACGCGGCCATGAACGCCGCCAATGACACCTTCACTACCGAGCGGATGCAGCCCGAAGAGACGGCGCTTTTGCACTTTACCTCCGGAACAACCGGGAAACCCAAGGGGGTTGTCCACGTTCATCAGGCGGTCGTGGCGCATCATGCAACCGGGCGGCTGGCGCTCGATCTCAGGCCCGGCGATACCTATTGGTGCACCGCCGATCCCGGCTGGGTCACCGGCACATCCTACGGCATCATCGCGCCCCTGACCAACCGGGTCACGATGATCATCGACGAGGCGGAATTTGATGTTGACCGCTGGTATGCAACCCTGGCGCGCGAAGCCGTCACCGTTTGGTACACCGCGCCAACCGCCATTCGCATGTTGATGAAGGCCGGGGCCAGTGCTGCAAAACCACATGATCTGACCGCCCTTCGCTTCATGGCAAGCGTGGGGGAGCCGCTGAACCCCGAGGCAGTCATTTGGTCAAACAACACCTTCACAATGCCGTTCCACGACAACTGGTGGCAAACAGAAACCGGCGGCATCATGATTGCAAATTACGCCGCGATGGATGTGCGCCCCGGTTCAATGGGCAAACCCCTGCCGGGTATCGAGGCGGGCATTGTCGCGGTTGAAGGCGGCACCTTGCGGGAGCTGACCGCGCCCATGGCGATTGGTGAATTGGCATTGCGCCCGGGCTGGCCTTCGATGATGCGCGGCTACCTTCATGAGCAGGCCCGCTATGAAAAGTGCTTTCGCGATGGCTGGTATCTTAGCGGCGATCTGGCGATGCGCGATGCAGATGGGTATTTCTGGTTTGTCGGTCGCGGCGATGACCTGATCAAAAGCGCGGGTCACCTCATCGGGCCTTTCGAGGTTGAAAGCGCCTTGCTGGAGCACGAAGCCGTCGCCGAGGCCGGTGTCATCGGCGTGCCGGACGAGACGGCGGGCGAAATCGTCAAGGCTTTCGTCGCGTTGAAACCCGGCTTTGAGGCCTCTGAAAGCTTGCTTCTGGAGCTGACCGGACACGCGCGCAAACGGCTCGGCCCGGCCGTTGCTCCAAAGGAAATCGTCTTTCGCCAGAACCTGCCAAAAACCCGCAGTGGCAAGATCATGCGCCGCCTCTTGAAGGCACGCGAACTGGGCTTGCCGGAAGGTGACATCTCAACCCTGGAAAGCGATGAACGATGACCACCACCGATCTCAAACCCCGTTTGAACCATGCCCATGTGCGCGATCTTCTAAAGAAAATGATCCGCATTCGCCGTTTTGAGGATACCTGCGCCGAGTATTACACCCGTGAGAAAATCCGGGGTTTCCTGCATCTTTACGATGGGCAGGAAGCGATCGCGGCGGGGATCATCCCGCTTTTGGGTGAGCAGGACCGGGTCGTCGCGACCTACCGCGAACACGGCCACGCGCTGGTGCGCGGCGTTCCCATGGGGTCTGTCCTGGCCGAAATGTTCGGCAAGCGCGAAGGCTGCTCTGGCGGGCGCGGCGGGTCGATGCACCTGTTCAGCCGGGCGCATAATTTCTACGGCGGCAATGCCATCGTCGGGGGCGGATTGCCAATGGCAACCGGGCTGGCGCTGGCCGATAGAATGACCGGAACGCGCGCGGTGACGGTGTGCTTTTTTGGCGAAGGTGCCATGGCAGAAGGCGAATTTCACGAAGCCATGAACCTGGCCGCCCTCTGGCACCTTCCTGTCCTTTTTGTCTGTGAAAACAACGGCTACGCCATGGGCTCGGCTCTGGCTCTGACAGAGGCGGAAACCGGGCTGACCACCCGCGCAGCCACCTACGGCATGGAGGCCGAAACTGTCGATGGCATGGATGTGGTCGCCGTTGAAGCCGCCGCGCGACGCGCGCTGACGTCGATCAGCACAACCGGCAAGCCGCAATTTCTGGAGTGCAAGACATACCGCTTTCGCGCGCATTCGATGTTTGACGCCCAGCTTTACCGCAGCAAAGAGGAAGTGAAGGAATGGCGCGCCAAGGGCCCCATTGTGCGCTTTCAGGGATGGCTGGAAGAAAACGCGCTGCTGCATTCCGGCGAGGTCGCCGAAATCGAAGCCGAGGTGGACGCCGAGATCAAGGAAGCCGTGGCCTTTGCCGAAGCCGCCACCGACGAACCCATTGAAACGCTAACAGATTTCGTCCTTTCACCAGAGCGCCCCACCCCACCCGACACGCCAGCCGAGCCGGGGTCTTTGCGGGTCTTCACCTATCGCGATGCCATGCGAGAGGCGCTGACAGATGCCATGGATCGTGATGATCGCGTGTTCCTGATGGGTGAGGACGTTGGGCACTATGGCGGCTGCTATGCGGTCAGCATGGGCCTTCTTGATCGTTTCGGACCGGATCGCATCCGCGACACGCCACTGTCGGAGGCCGGGTTTACCGGCGCGGGGATCGGGGCGGCGATGGCCGGGATGCGCCCGATTGTCGAGATCATGACGGTCAATTTTTCGCTGCTGGCGCTGGACCAGATCCTGAATACCGCCGCCACCATGCGGCATATGTCGAACAACCAGTTCGGAGTGCCACTTGTGATCCGCATGGCGACAGGTGCGGGCAAGCAATTGGCCGCCCAGCATTCCCACAGCCTTGAGGGCTGGTTTGCACATATTCCGGGCTTGAAAGTGCTGGCCCCGGCCACCATCGAAGACGCATACGGAATGCTGCAAACCGCCCTAAGCGACCCCGACCCGGTGCTGATTTTCGAGAACGTCATGCTCTATAATTCCGAAGGCCCACTCCCGGAAAAACCGAGCGCCGTCAACATCGACCGCGCCGCAGTGCGCCACGTTGGTGATGATGCGACGCTGATCACGTATGGCGGCTCGCTGCCCAAAACGCTGCACGCCGCGCAAAGGCTGTTTGACGAGCACCATATCAGCACCGATGTCATCGACCTGCGCTCGCTGCGCCCCCTAGATATGGAGACGATCCTTGCCTCTGTCCGCAAGACCCGCCGCGCGTTGATCGTGGATGAAGGCTGGCGCAGCGGCAGCCTTGCCGCCGAAATCGGCATGCGGTTGGCTGAGGAGGCGTTCTTCGAGCTTGACGCCCCGCTTGCGCGCGTTTGCAGCGAAGAAGTGCCGATCCCCTACCCAAAGCATCTGGAACAGGCGGCAATCCCGCAGACCGGCAAGATCCTTGACGCTGTTCTGCACCTGATGGAGGCATCGGCATGAGCCAGTATCTTATGCCCTCCCTCGGGTCCGACATGGCCGCAGGAACGCTTGTCGAGCAAACAATCGCCCCCGGTGAGGCGTTTCAACGCGGGGATGTCATTGCGGCAGTTGAAACCCAGAAAGGGGTGATCGAGGTGGAGGTTTTCGAGGACGGCATCCTTGATCAATGGCTGGTCGAACCGGGAACTGAAGTGCCGGTCGGCACGCCGCTTGCCCGGTTGCACCAGCAAGGCAGCAAACCCGAGCCGCCAAGCAACCCACCTGAGCTTCCACCCGAAACGCCGCCTGAGATTCCGCCAGAACCACTCCCGCCTGACCCTTCCCCTCCACCGGAAGTCCCGCCAGAGCCTGAACCCGAGCAGCCCCCGGATCTGCCGCCCGAAATTCAGCCGCCCGCGGACCAATTGACGCCGAGCCACCGCCCCGAACGCAAGGTCACGGCCACCCGCCCCCGGATTACACCAGCCGCCCGGCGGCTCGCATCATCACGCGGGATCGACCTTGGGGCGCTTTCACCCCCGCCGGACAAGGTGCTGACCCGGCACGATATCGAAAACCTCGGCGCGGTGAAAACCCCGCCAGAGGATCGGCGCAAACCGGCCCCGGCTGCGGATATGCGCGCAGCCATCGCAGCGGCAATGTCCCGCTCAAAGCGGGAGATCCCGCATTATTACCTGAGGCATCGTGTTGATCTTGGGGCGGTTGATGCCTTCCTGGCCGACCTGAACGCAACACGACCCCCCCGTGAGCGGATGCTGCCCGGCGCGCTGTTCGCGCGGGCGATTGCACTGGCGTTGAGCAAATACCCCGAATTCAATGGTCACTACACGGAGGAGCAGTTTCATCCGTCCAAAGCCGTCAATCTGGGCGTCGCCATTCATATCCGTTCAGGCGGGCTTGTCGCCCCGGCCCTTTTCGCCATCGAAACCAAATCCGCCGCCGAGGTGATGACCGACCTCACCGATCTGGTCGCGCGCGTCCGTGCCGGGCGCTTCAAGGCGCGTGAATTGACCGACGCCACCATCACGCTGACCTCCCTGGGCGAGCGTGGCGTCGACGAGGTGATCGGCGTGATCTATCCGCCCCAGGTGGCCATCGTCGGGATCGGCACGCCGCGCCCCACACCAATGGTGAAGGATGGCGCAGTCGTATCACAGCTTGCGACGACGCTCACGCTGGCCGCCGATCATCGCGTCAGCGACGGACATCGCGGTGCGCTTTTTCTGCGTGCCGTTGACAGCAACCTACAGGAACCGGAAACACTATGACCCATGAAGAAGCCGAAGCCGCCATCGCCGAGGAACTGCACGCCATCGCGCCGGAAATCGCGTTGGAAGACATAGACCGCAGCGGCGTCCTTCGCGAAGAATTTGACATCGACTCCATGGATTTTCTGCGCCTTGTCACCGCTTTGGGAGAGCGGTTTGAGCTTGCGATGCCCGAAGCCGATTACCCCCAGATGGGCAGCTTTGACGCATTGGTCGGGTATCTGAAGCAAAAGACTGCCTGATGAAGCACAGCATCAGCTAGCGCGCCCCTTTATATCGCGGTGGCCATTCACCCACCTGACGAACGCCTAGGCCCAAAATAAAGATAGGCCTGCCCGATAACCAACGGTCCGGCACTGCTTGCCAATGCCAGCAATAGGCCCGCTCGGCCGGGGTCCGGCAACTCCAGAATCTCCGACAGCCCTGGCACCCAGAACGCCGCCGCAATCAACCCGATGCAAAGAACGATTGCGCCCCAGACCCAGATATTCCGCGTCACCTCGTTGACGAACAGGCCACTGCCGGGCATTCGCACGTTGATCACATTCCACAACTGCGCCAGCGCCAACGTCAAAAACGCCACGGTGACAGCCGCCTCGGTCGGGAGCATCAGCCAGTGCAGGGCCAGCCAGAAAGCGGCGAGCGTGGTCACGGTAATGGCGCCGCCCAGAACGCCGATCAGTATCCAGCGGCTGCGGTCGATTATCTGTTCGGCAGGGTCGCGCGGAGGCTGGCGCATGACACGCTCATCACCTGCCCCCAAGCCCAATGCAAACGCCGGGAAAACATCGGTCACGAGGTTCAAAAACAAAATCTGCAAGGGCAGCAACGGCATCGGCAATCCTGCCCCAACGGCGAGGCCGACAATAAGAACCTCACTCACATTGCAAGACATCAGATACACAACGAACTTGCGGATATTGTCAAAGATAACCCGCCCCTCCCGCATCGCCGCTATGATCGTCCCAACGGAATCGTCCTTCAGCACCATATCCGCCGCCTCGCGCGCCACTTCGGTGCCGCGCTGCCCCATGGCGATGCCGATATCGGCCTGCTTCAACGCGGGTGCATCGTTCACGCCGTCGCCGGTCATTGCCACGATCTGCCCGTTTTGTTGATAAAGCGCCGCCAGCTTCAGCTTGGTCGCCGGGGCGACACGGGCAAAAACATCGGCAGACAGGACCCGGTCATGCAAGGAAACGTCCGTCTCTGCGGACTCCAGCGCATCCAGATCGGCCCCCTCCATAACCGTCAGGTTCCCCGCCTTGCCCAGCCCGGCTTTGCGGGCGATGGCGGCGGCGGTATCGGCATGATCGCCGGTCATCATCACAACCCGCACACCCGCCGCCTGCGTGGCTGCGATTGCTCCGGCAACATCCGCGCGCAACGGATCGCGCAAGCAAACCATCCCGGCAAGCGTGAGCCCCTCATAAGGGGCAATATCCTCGCGGTCGGACTGTTTTGACGCCAAGGCCAAAAGCCGCAGCCCATCACTGGCTGCGGCCCGGCTGCGCTCTAGCCACTGCGCGCGGGTTGCAGCATCCAGATCGCGCTCACCGTCCGGCCCCAAAACGCGGGTGCAGACCTCCAAAACCGCTTCGGGCGCACCTTTGGCGGCATAAAGAAAACCATCTCCATCGCGGTGGACGGTGGCCATCATCTTCTTGTCCTGATCAAAGGCATGTTCGCACACCTCCTCGTGGGTCTGTAACAAGGTATCACGGCCCTGCCCGGCATCTTGGGCAACCTGCAACAATGCCACTTCCATTGGATCGCCCAGCGGGCCCTGGTCTGCTTGCTCAAGCGCGGCGTTGTTGCAAAGCGCGCCAACCCGCAGAACCGCATCCAGCTGCGGATCGGTTTGCGGCTCCACTCCCCCCGCGCCGGTTTTGAACCGGACCATCTCATCATTCCGGTCGAGGTCTATATCCGCGCCCGATGTCAGATAGCGAACCACTGTCATGCGGTTTTCCGTCAGCGTGCCGGTCTTGTCTGTCAGGAGCACCGTTGTTGCGCCCAGAGTTTCCACCGAAGACAGGTTCGAGATAATCGCGTTTCGCGCAGCCATGCGCCACATGCCTCTGGCCAGGCATAGCGTGGCAACCACCGGCAAGCCTTCGGGCACGGCGGCAACAGCCAGCGCCACGCCCGTCTGGATCATCGCCTCGATCTCGTGACCGCGCAGGATACCCGCACCAATAACCAGCACGGCCAAAGCCAAGGTCAACCAGACCAGCCGGTGCCCCAGCCGATCAAGACGTTTTTCAAGCGGCGATGCCACCGATTCCGCCGTTTGCACAAGGTGGTTGATCCGGCCCAGTTCGGTGGCCATGCCCGTGGCGGTCACAATGCCCTCGCCCGTTCCCTGTGTAATCGCCGTTCCGTTATACGCCATACTCGTGCGGTCACCGATGACAGACTTGGGCGCGACAGGATCAAGCTGCTTGACGACAGGCACGGATTCACCGGTCAGCACGGATTCATCGCAGTGCAGGTTCGACGCCTGAACAAGCCGCAAATCGGCGGTCACAACATCGCCCGCCTCCAACAGGACGATATCACCGGGCACCAGTTCATGCGCGTCAACCCGGATCACCTTACCGCCCCGCCGCACCTGCGTGGTAAACTCGGAGATGCGCGCGAGGGCTTCCATAGACCGGGCGGCCCGCAGTTCAGTGAAAAATCCGATCGCGGTGTTTATGGCAAGCACGACAACAATCGCGATGCCTTCGGCAAAATCCTGATAAAAGAACGACAGCCCGGCGGCAAAAGCCAAAAGCCAGACAATCACGCCTTTGAATTGATGGGCAAGAATAGCAAACGCGTTTTGCTTTTCAGAGGCGAGCAATTGGTTCAGGCCATGCTGCTCCCGGCGTTTCAGAACCTCTTGCTCGTCCAGCCCCCGGCCCGGATCCACATTTTGATCCTTCGCCACCATGTCAACCGGGGTTGCAAAGGCGTCATTCTGGACAGCATCAGTCATTCTGGTTTCCCACCTGCACCGTAAAAGCCCCGAGAGGACGCCAGTGCGTTATATTCTCGGCCACACAGGGACCTTTGCATTGATCGCGCTGCCTGGCCAAGCTCTGCTCTTTGAAGTCAGGTATACCGCGCAAACCCCCGTTCAAGCACCATCTTTCCCAACTGGGAACATACGCCGCACCATGCGCTGGTATTTGCGCAATCCGCTGGCCCGCCAGCGCTTCGTTGATCTGCAGGGAGAGCGGGGCATCAATGGGGGATCCACCGCATTTCGCCCCAAACGCAGCCCGCCGCGCCGTGAATGCGCGCCTGTCGTCGGCCCAAAGATCAAAGGGTGAAGGCCGCGTCTTTTGATCCCCATTTGATCCATATTGCACGCAAGGCGCTTCAGGCCGTGCGCCGCCCACCTCTCGCCAGCGTGGCCGCGCCCAGCGCAAAGGCCAGAACCACCAGCAAGAGCGCCCCCAAAAGGAACAGCCCCAGCGCCGCGCCCAAGCCGCTTACGGGCAACAAGGCGGCGAGCGGGGCCCAAAGCGCGCCTGTCAGGATCATCGCGCCAAGGGTTGCGGCAAACCACACCAGCAGCGCCACCGCCGCCAGCCCCACAACCACCGCCGCCCCACGGGCGCGCGCGGGCTGCGAGCCGAGCCGCCGCAGCGCCTGAAATTGGCGCAAAATGTCCTGCTGCATCGCCAGTAGCGACGGCACGATCAGCAGCACCAGAACCATGCCAAAGCCAAGGCCAAAGACCAGCGTCACCACGGTGGGCTTGAGAAATTGCGCCTGGCTGGACGGCTCGTAAAGCAGCGGCGCAAGGCCGATCACCGTGGTCAGCGTTGTCAGCATCACCGGGCGCAGCCGGTCTGCCGCGCCGTCAACGATGGCGGGAAACAGGCCGCGCTCGCGCGAGTATTCGTCTACCGTTGTCACCAGCACGATCGAATCGTTGATGATGATCCCCGACATGCCGATCAGCCCCACCACCGAGAACATCGAAAGCGGGATGCCCCATAGCTGGTGGCCCCAGATCGCGCCGATCAGCCCAAAGGGAATAACCGCCATGATCAGCAAAGGCCGCGTCCAGCTGGAGAAGATCCACGCCAGCACAAGGAAAATCCCGATCAGGCAGGCGCCAAAGCCGAGCAGCGCATCGGAGAGAAACTCGTTTTCCTGCTCGGCAAGGCCCGACATGCGGGTTGCCACGCCAAACTCCTCCTCGATGCGCGGCAGGATCACCTCGGAAACCTGGGTGGTGATCTCGGCGGCGCGGGTCGGGTCATCATCGGCAATATCGCCGGTCACCTCCACCACCCGCACGCCGTTTTCCCGCGCGATGGTCGAGAAGCCGGTGCGCCTGTCAACCTTCACGATATCGGCCAGCGGAACATAAGCCCCGGCGGGGGTGCGCATCATGGTGCGGTCAAGGAAATCAGCCGTCAGCTCGGTTTCGGGCAGCTCCACCCGGATCGCGGCAGAGCGCGGGCCATCCGGGTAGGTTGCCGCCTCGATCCCGGCCAGCCGGTTGCGCAGGGTGCGCCCCAGCGCATCAATGGTGAAGCCCAGCTCACGGCCCTGCTGGGTGAGATCAAGGATCAGCTCTTCCTTGTCATAAGACAGGCTGTCTTCAACTGCGGAAACCTCGCCAAACTGCGCCACCTGCTCCTTCAACTCCTGCGCGGCGGCTTTCAGCGTTTCCACGCTCGCGCCGGAAATCTCAACATCCAACGCATCGCCGCCCGGCCCACTGCGCCACCCCCTGAAGGCGACGATCTCCACCAGTGGATGCCGCTCGACCCGCTCTTGCAGGTCGGTCACGAATTTCGATGAAGGGTAGGTCCGCAGATCGGGGTCAATCAACTCAACGGCGATGGAGCCAAGCAGGTCTTCATCCTTGCTTTCCACCCCCGAAAGCCCGCGCCCGGTGTTGCCGCCAATCTCGGCCAGCGCATAGGCCACAGGGTTGCGCCCGAACTCGGCCTCATATTCCTCGCCCAGCATCTCGACAGCGGCCTGAAACGCCTGCATCTGCGCCACGGTATCGGCCCGCTCCGCCCCCGGTGCCATTGCGAAATTCCCCGAGATGCTGCCCTCCTCGGGCGCCGAGAAAAACCGCCAGGCCACGTTGCCGCGCACCAACTCACCCACCTGCATCGCAAGCAGCACCACCACCATGGCGATCACCGGATAACGGGCAATGATGACAAGCCGCATGAGCGGGCGAAACATCCGATCCCGCACAAAGCCAAAGCCCTTGTTCACCTGCCGCGACGGCCAGTCATACCACGCCTCTTTTTTCTGGGTGGCCGCCAGCGCATGCGCCATATGGTTGGGCAGGATCACGAAACACTCGATCAGCGAGGCGATCAGCACGGTGATCACCGTGAACGGGATATCGGCGATCATCTCGCCAAACCGCCCGCCAATCACCATCCGGCCCGCAAACGCGATGATGGTGGTGATGGTCGATGAAAATACCGGCCCGGCCATCCGTCTGGCCGCGTTTTCACTCGCCTGAAACGGCCCCTCGCCCAAGTGGCGCGCCCGAAAATCGGCATGTTCGCCCACCACAATGGCATCATCCACCACGATCCCCAGCGTGATCAGCAGCGCAAAAAGCGAGATCATGTTCAGCGTCAGCCCCGCCACCCACATGATCGCAATGGCCGCAAGCATCGCCACCGGAATCCCCATCGCCACCCAGAAAGCCGTGCGCGCGTTCAGGAACAAGAACAGCAACAGCAGCACCAGCGCGAGGCCGGTCAGCCCGTTCTCCAGCAGAACATTCAGCCGCCCCTCGATCGCCTCTGATCTCGTGCGGATCAGATCAATCTTCACGCCCTGGGGGAGCGATAGCATCATCTCGCTCGCCACCTCCTCAACGGTGCGCTGAATATCAATCGCATCGCCCTGCGCCGAGCGGTCCACCCGCACCGAAATCGCCGGGTTTGGCCCTACAAAATAGGTGCGATCGCGGTCCACGCCCTCCACCCGGATCTGCGCTATGTCTCCAATCGTCAGGTCTGGCTTCAGCACGATCCCAGCCAGCTCATCGGGGCTGCGCTTGGCGGTGCCGGTGCGCACGCGGGCATTGGCCCCGCTTACATCGCCCGCCGGATCCGCCTCCGCCTCTTCGCCTATGGCAGCGGAGATCTCGGCCATGGTGACATCGTTGTTGATGAGCTTGGCCGAGGGCACTTCAACAATCACCTCCGGCGCGGCAAGCCCCCGGATCGTGGTGCGCGTCACCCCCACCTCAAACAGGCGGGCCACGAACTCATCGGCATAGCGCGCCAAAAGCTCCACCCCGACCGGGCCGGTGATGATCACATCCGTCACCCTGTCTCGCCAGGCAGAGCGTGTCACCGTGGGCTCATCGGCATCTTCGGGCAGGTTGGTGATGCCATCCACCGCCGTCTGCACATCTTCGGCAGCGCGGGTCATGTCGTAATTGGCTTCAAACTCCAGGTAAATCGTCGCCCCGCCCTCGCGCGAGGTGGCGCTACTCTCCTCCACCCCGTCTACGGCCATCAGCGCAGGCTCCAGCAGGCCAACTATGGCGCCGTCCACATCCTCGGCCCCCGCCCCTTCCCAGGTGACGGAAACGCGCACGCTATCTGTGATGATATCGGGGAAAAACTGCGCCCGCATCCGCGGAAAGGCGGCGAGCCCGGCGGCGATCATCAGCACCAGCACAAGGTTGGCCGCCGTGCGGTGTCGCGTGAAGTATGAAAGGATGCCCGTCGCGCGCGCTGCCTTGGCCATGGATCAGCCCCCCATCCGGCTTTCGAGGCGCTCCACCGTGGCGGCGGGCACGCGGGCCTGGGCAAGGATCGCCAGCACCCGCTCCTTGGCATCAGCCGCCATTCGCTGGTTGCCCTGCACATAGGCGATCAGCCTGGCGCGGCGCTCTTCGGTCAACTCCAGCATCTCTTCTTGCGTCGAAGGCGGGGCCGCCTCGGCGCCCTCCTGCGGGCGGCCAATGGCGCGGGCGCGGATACCGGGGCCAATCAGCGGAGACCGCTCAGCCAC
>NZ_JARGND010000001.1:81722-146121 GCF_029212645.1 Vannielia sp.
TGGCAAAAATAAGCCGCCCGGTCTGGCCTTCGCCCACCGCGCCGCTCACCCGGCTGAGCTGCCCCGTGGCCAGCAAATCAAGGCCCGAAACATCAAGCCGCACATCCACCTCGGCCCCAATCAGCCGCCCCTCCTCGCTCAAAAGGCGAACATATTGCGCGGTCGACAGACGAAACGAAACCTCAAGCGCTTCGGGATCAATCAAGGAGGCCAGCAACTCATTGGCGGTCACAAGGCCACCCTCCACCACCGCCACATCGGCCAGCGTGCCGCTGAACACGGCGCGAATTTCTGTATCGGCAAGGTCACGCTCGGCATTGGCCACCGCCAGCCGCGCGCGGGAGACGCTGTTGCGCGCCTGATCCACCCGGCTTTCGGCGCTCGCCACCGCCTGGCGTTTCGTCAGCACCGCCTGATCGGCCGAAGCGGCTGCCAGCGCCGCCACTTCCACCGCCGCCGCCGAGCCCACACCGCGCTCCTGCAAGCTGGACTGGCGGGCCAGGGCGGCTTCGCGCAACTCGGCCTGCCGCTCGGCCCCGGCCTGATCATCGCGCGAAAGCTCCAGCGCCCGCGAAGCATCCCGCAATTCCGCCTCGGCCTCGGCCAGATCGGTCTGCGCCACTTCCAGCGCAGATTCGGCATTCACCGGATCAACCCGCGCCAATAGCTCACCCGCTTCCACCGCGCCGCCTTCGGTAAACCCTTCGGAAAGCTCCACAATTCGCCCCGCCGCCGAGGCCCGGATATCCAGCGTCCGCTTCGAGCGCACCTCGCCAAAGGCCTCCATCACCGGCACCGCAGAGCCAAACTCCAGCGCCAGCACATTCACCCCGGCCACACGTTCGCGCGCAGGCCGCTGAAAGGCCTCACGGTTCATCCGCTCCTGCACCGCCCCCCAAAAGCTTGCGCCCGCCACGGCCAAAAGCCCCAGCGTGATCGAGAGTAAAAACAGCCCCATCAGGGAACGACGCAAGAAATTCATAGGCTTACCGTGCAGTTGACGATCTGTGCGACCCTAGCCTTTTGCCGGATTCAGCCAAAGCCACAACGTTGTTACGCAGCAATAGAACATTTCCGTCGAAACTTTTTGCCACAGGAAAGGCTTTTTGTGGCCGGACCCAAGCCAAAAGCGCCTACCCGCCTCAACCGCCTGGCGCTCAACCGTTTCAGGTTTTCCCCCGGTGCCCGCTCATTTTCTTGCTCCAAATATCCCCGCCGGAGGCCAAAAACTCTAGCTTCGGCGCAGGTGCTCATCAAGGCGCGGCATGATCTCTACAAAATTGCAGGGCTTGTGGCGGTAGTCGAACTGCGCCTCAAGGATCTCGTCCCAGGCATCCTTGCACGCCCCCGGCGAGCCGGGCAGCGCAAACAGATAGGTGCCCTGCGCCACGCCCCCGGTTGCGCGCGACTGCACCGCACTGGTGCCGATCTTGGCCAGCGAAACATGGGTGAAAACCGTGCCAAAAGCCTCGATCTCCTTTTCATAAACATCCCGATGCGCCTCAACTGTCACGTCGCGGCCCGTCAGCCCGGTGCCGCCGGTCGAGATCACCACATCAATCCCATCCTCGGCACACCACGCCCGCAGCAAATCGGCTATTGCCGGGCGTTCGTCGCGCACAATATCCCGCGCCGCCAGCACATGGCCCGCCGCCTCGATCCGCGCTACCAGCGCATCGCCCGAACGGTCTTCCTCAAGGCTGCGCGTGTCAGAAACCGTGAGCACCGCAATGCGCACCGGGATAAACTGCTTTTCCATCGTCATGTCCTTTCCATTATCGCCAAACGCACCGCCAACGCGCCAAATACCCCCGCCGAAACCCAGCCCAATACGCGGGCGAAGCGGGATGAGCCCGCAAGGGCTCGGCCCAATGAGCCGGCCCCAAGCCCAACCGCGCCATTCACCACAAATCCGCCCGCCGAAAGCACCACGCCAAGCAGCAGAAATTGCGCCAGCACCGGGCGCGTTGGGTCTACGAACTGCGGCAGGAAGGCCAGCACAAACAAGATCACCTTCGGGTTGGTCAGGTTCACCACCAGCGCCTGCACAAATGCCTTTGCAGGCACCAGCCCCACCGCATCAGCCCGGCCCGGCGCTGCGGCCCGCAGGGCCTTCCACGCCAGCCACAACAGGTAGCTCACCCCCACCCAGCGGATCACGTCAAAGGCGGCAGGCGCGGCCTGCACCAGCGCGGCAAGGCCCAGGCCCGCCGCCAACACATGGCCAAAGCAGCCCAGCGCGATCCCGGCATTGGCGGCCATCGCCGCGCCCCGCCCGCCGCGCAACCCCTGCGCCAGAACAAACATCATATCCGCCCCCGGCGTGAAGTTCAGCGCCAAGGCGGCGGGCAAGAAGGCGAGCAACATCACCCCGTCAATCATTGCGCCACACCCCCGCCGCGCACTGTCATCCCATGCCCTCCAGCCGGGCCTTGATGGTGAGCAAATCGGCCCAGGCGTGCTTTTTGTTCTCCGGTCGGCGCAGCAGGTAAGAGGGGTGGAACATCGGCATCACCGGGCGCTCGCCCAGCTCATGCCAGCGCCCCCGCAGCCGTGTGATCCCGGCGCGGCCAATCAGCGCGCGGCAGGCGGGGTTGCCCATCAACACAATCAACTCCGGGTCCACCAGCGCGATGTGGCGCTCCACGAAAGGGCGCATCATGGCAAGCTCACCCGGCTCCGGATCACGGTTTTGCGGCGGGCGCCATGGCACCACGTTGGTGATGTAAAGCGCCGCCCCAGCATCGGGGGCTTGGCGGGAAAGGCCAATCGCGGCAAACATCCGGTCAAGCAACTGCCCCGAGCGGCCCACAAACGGCTTGCCCTCGCGGTCCTCCTCCTGCCCCGGCGCTTCCCCGATCACCATCACCCGCGCACGCGGATCGCCATCGGCAAACACAAAGTTCCGCGCCCCGCGCTTCAGGTCACAATGTTCAAAGGCTTCCTGCACGGCGGCCAGCTCTTCCAGCGTGGCCGCGCCTTTTGCTGCGGCCTTTGCCACGGCGACGGCATCCACCTCAACGGCCTTCACCGGCGGCGGCGGCGCGCCTTTGGCGGGGGCCTTGGCACGGGCGGCCTTGGCCTCTCGCTCGGCCTTGGTGCTCTCAAACCGATCAACAGGCTCGGGGCCAATCGCCTCCACCGCGCCAAGCTCCGCCTGCCACTCCAAAGCGGCCAGCATCGCCCATCTGTCGAAATCCCCATCCATGGCCCAAGCCATACGCCCTTTCTCCACCATGTTGAAGCGCCCCGTAACCCTGCTATAAGCTGCCGGAAAATACTGGGGGACATCCATGACCTTGCGCGCCCGTCACCTGCTTGGCATCGCCACGCTCACCCCCGGTGAGATCACCGCAATCCTCGATCTGGCGGAGCGCTACGTTGCCCTCAACCGCGCGCCGCAAAAGCACGCCGATGCGCTGGCGGGTCTCACCCAGATCAACATGTTCTTCGAAACGTCGACCCGCACGCAGGCCTCCTTTGAACTGGCTGGCAAGCGGCTGGGGGCCGATGTGATGAACATGGTCATGCAGGCCTCCTCGATCAAAAAGGGCGAAACCCTGATCGACACGGCCCTCACCCTCAACGCCATGCACCCCGATCTGCTGGTCGTGCGCCACCCGCATTCCGGCGCGGTGGACCTGCTGGCGCAAAAGGTCAACTGCGCGGTGCTGAACGCCGGTGATGGCCGCCACGAACACCCCACCCAGGCCCTGCTTGATGCGCTCACCATCAGGCGCGCCAAGGGCCGCCTGCACCGGCTCAACATCGCGATCTGCGGCGATATCGCCCACTCCCGCGTGGCCCGGTCCAACATCATGCTGCTGCATAAAATGGAAAACCGCCTGCGCCTCGTTGGCCCCGCCACCCTGCTGCCACGCGACTTTGCCGACCTCGGGTGCGAGGTTTACACCGATATGGAAGAGGGCCTCGCGGGCTGTGATGTGGTGATGATGCTGCGCCTCCAGCGCGAACGGATGGACGGCGGCTTCATCCCGTCCGAGCGTGAATATTACCACCGCTACGGCCTCAACGCCGAAAAGCTCGCCCACGCCGCCCCCGATGCCATCGTCATGCACCCCGGTCCAATGAACCGCGGCATCGAGATTGACGGCGCGATTGCCGATGACATCAACCGCTCGGTCATCCGGGAACAGGTTGAAATGGGCGTCGCCGTGCGCATGGCCGCGATGGACCTGCTGGCCCAAGGCCTGCGTGCCGAGCGTGAGACCGCCCCGGTGGAGGTGTAGCCGCAGTGCTTGAATCCATCGCCACCTACTGCCCCTCCCTGCGGGTGTTCATCATCCGCTACTTCGCCTTGGGCGCGGTCACGGCGATAATCTTCAGCCCCTTTATTAGCACCCTCGTGGAGCTTACCCTTTCGGGGGCGGTGCTTGCCGCGCTGGCGATTTTCCTCGTTACCCCGCTGATCTGGGGCTTTCTGTTTGACGACCACCAAAAATGGCTGCGTCACCGCCGCGAGCGCTGGGTGCTGTTCCCGGACCGGCTGCGCCTGCATGGCTCTGATGGCGAGGTGGTGGATATTGCGCTTTCGGAGATCACCCATGTCTCGCTCTGGCTGTGGTATTCTGTGGGGATCCGCCTGCGCAGCGGCACCAAATTCCGTGCGCTCTACATCCCCCACGCGTCCGAGATGAAGCGGCGGATCAATGCACAGATCGCCGCCCAAAAAGGCGAGGCCCCGCATGAGTGACACGGCCCTCACCCCTCACCTGCTGCCCGGCGACAGGCTCACATGGCAGGGCAAGCCCACCCACACCCGCGCGCTTGGCAAGGGCTTTGCGATCATCCGTTTTGTGGGCTGGGGGATGCTCGCCTGCTTTGCGCTGTTCCTTGCGCTTGGCCTCGCCAATCTTGATGAGATGGAGGGCCCCTTTGCCCCTTGGCTCGGCGTTGTGCTCCTCTCGGGCGGGCTCTTCGTGGCCTTCGCCCTCATCGCCCCGGCCTACGCCCGCGCCGCCAATGCCCGCACCCGCTATGGTGTCACCCGTTCGCGCGCGATGATCCTTCAGAGCGGGCGCGATCTGAAGCGCTTTACCATCCCCAAGGACGGCAGGATCACGCGGGTTGAGGGTAAGGATGGTGCGTGGTCGGTGCTGATCCAGGTTCCCGCCCACCGCACCGCGCAACGGAGCAACACAGAGCACAGCGGCCCCCCCAATCCCATCGGCTTTGGCGGGCTGTCGGAGGCTGATGCCATTGCCGCCGAAACCGCCCTCACCGCGATCCGGGGCAAAGGCCGATGAGCCGCGCCTTGCCCCTCGGCTGGCAAGGCCTCCCCAACACCGGCCACGTGGCCCGCCCCGGCGACCTTGCCCAAAGGCGCTTTGGGCAAAAGCCTGTCTCCGATGGCCGCAAGGTCTATCAACTGGCGCGCAAGGCGCTCAAGGAACCCAGCACATGACCCGCACAATCTTCACCAACGTCACCCTGATTGATCCCGAAGCCCTCACCGAAACGCCCGGCACGCTGCTTGTCGAAAACGGGCACATCGCCGGGGTCTCTGGCGCGGGCGAGGCGCTGCCTTCCGAAGGGGCCGAGATTGTCGATGGCGGCGGGCATTGCCTTGCGCCCGGCATCGTCGACCTGGGGGTGAAAATCTGCGAACCGGGCGAGCGCCATAAGGAAAGCTTCAAATCCGCCGGGCAGGCGGCAGCGGCGGGCGGGGTGACAACCATGGTCATGCGCCCCGATACCATCCCCTGCATCGACAGCCCCGAAACGCTGGAGTTTGTCACCCGCCGCGCGGCTGAGGCTTCGCCGGTGCGCATCGCCCCCATGGCCACCCTCACCAAGGGGCGCGAGGGCCGCGAGATGACCGAGATCGGCTTTCTCACCGACGCCGGTGCCGTGGCCTTTTCAGATGGCGACAAGGTCATCGCCAATACCAAGGTGCTCACCCGCGCCCTCACCTATGCCCGCGAACTTGGCGCACTGGTGATCGGCCACCCGCAAGAGCCGGGCCTCTCTGCCGGGGCCGCCGTGACCTCGGGCAAATTTGCCACGTTGATGGGCCTGCCCGCCGTGTCTCCCATGGCCGAGCGGATGGGGATCGACCGTGACGTGGCGCTGGTGGAGATGACCGGCGCGCGCTACCACTTTGACCAGATCACCGCCGCCCGCGCCCTGCCCTCGCTGGAGCGCGCCAAGGGCAACGGGTTTGACATTACCGCAGGCGTTTCGATCCACCACCTCACGCTCAACGCGCTCGACGTGGGCGACTACCGCACCTTCTTCAAGGTAAAGCCGCCGCTGCGCGATGAGGACGACCGCCTTGCCATGGTCGAGGCCGTCGCCACCGGGCTGATTGATGTGATCTCCTCCATGCACACCCCGCAGGACGAGGAAAGCAAGCGCCTGCCGTTCGAGGAAGCCGCCTCTGGCGCGGTGGGGCTTGAAACCCTGCTGCCCGCCGCGCTGCGCCTTGTTCATGCCGGGCACCTTGGCTTGCCGCAACTCTTCCGCGCCATGGCGCTTCGGCCCGCCAGCCGCTTGGGCCTGCCCTCGGGCCGCCTCACCCCCGGAGCCCCAGCTGATCTTACGCTGTTTGATCCCAACGCGCCCTTCGTGCTTGATCGCTGGACGCTGAAATCAAAATCCAAGAACACCCCGTTTGATGGCCAGCGCATGGAGGGCCGGGTGCTGGGCACCTGGGTGGCGGGCGCGCGCGTCCACTAACCGCGACGCCTCCAAAACGGTGCAAAAACACAGTTAACCGCGCCTTAAAGCCCCGCCCACAGCCTTACCTCACCGCGCGTTGCGGGAAGGGGGCAATGCCGCAAGAGCGAGATGTATGGGTTGTGCATCGGTTGTGCATCCCTTGTGGCCCTTCGCTTTTTGCGAATCCTCGCGGCTTTAACACACTTGCCCGATGGGGGCCCTTTGGCGCATACCATCCCACGAAGGAGTGCAAATGCCCGATATTACCACCGCTGCCCCGCTGCTCGCGTTAACCGCGATTTTGGCTTACCTGCTTGGCTCTGTGCCCTTTGGCATGGTCATGGCGCGGGCCTTTGGGCTGGGGGATTTGCGCTCGGTCGGGTCAGGCAACATCGGGGCCACCAACGTGCTGCGCACCGGCTCCAAACCCGCCGCCGCGCTGACCCTGCTTTTTGATGCCGCAAAGGGCGCCGTCGCGGTGCTGATCGCCCGCGCCGTGCTGGGTGAGGATGCGGCGCAAGTGGCTGCTTTATCTGCCTTTTTGGGGCACATCTTCCCGGTTTGGCTCAAGTTCAAGGGCGGCAAAGGGGTGGCAACCTTCCTTGGCACCATGCTCGCCCTTGCACCGCTGGTTGGCCTTGCCTGCTGCGCCACATGGCTGGTGATGGCGGCTGTCACCCGTATCAGCTCTATGGCGGCTTTGTTTTCTGCCGCGCTTTCAACGCTTTACATGTTCACACTGGGCTATGGTCAGGGCTTTTTCCTTGGCATCGCGCTCACCGCCCTGATCTACCTGCGCCACGCCGAAAACATCCGCCGCCTCAAGGCCGGAACCGAGCCAAAGATCGGCGCCGGAAAGCAAAAAGCCGCCCCGTGAGGCGCGGCTTTTCGGGTGATTTGCCAGCGGGTTAGCCGCGTGCTGCAAGCTTCTCGACCGCATCGGCAATCCGGCGGCGGTTGTAGTAATTCCCGATGAAAATGAAGAACCCCGCCATGTAGATGATCGCCACCAGCGGCGCCGCAAAGATCGCGCCCAGCCCCGCCAATTCACCCTGCACAATGGCAACGATACCGCCGATGATGCCGATAATCGCCACCAACGCACCGGCCACCCAGATCAGGACTTCTGCAATTTTGATAATGGTGTCACGCATGGAAATAATCCCCTGTTTGCATGGTATTTTTGAACAATAAGAGGATGGTGGCCCAGCTTTTACCGTTGGGTCAAGAACAACGTCTGGCATAGCGATGCGAGGCCGCGCGCAATTCACGCGGCCTTAACGTTAGTAGCTGTACTCTGGGAAAATCCGGGTGATATCGCCATTCCAGTCGCCGTGGTAATGCTCCAGCAGCTCGTCGGCGGGGGTTTTTCCGCTCTCAATGCTGTCTTGCAGCGCGTTCAGGAAGTGGGTTTCATCGGGAACCAGGCCACCAGAGCCGGGCCGCGCCCGCGCTTTCAGGCCAGCGTGCGCAATGTTAACGGCTTCTTTGGCAAGATCGTGGATCTTCATGCCATCGACCTCGCCTTGCAGCCCGTCCACCGAGGCTGCCACGCGCAGCGCTTCGCGCGTTTCCGCGCTCCAGCCCTTGGCCATGTCCCAGGCGGCATCCAGCGCCGTCTGGTCATAGGTGAGGCCCACCCAAAAGGCCGGCAGCGCACACAGCCGCCGCCACGGCCCGCCATCGGCGCCGCGCATCTCGATAAACTTCTTCAGCCGCGCCTCGGGGAAGATCGTGGTCAGGTGATCGGCCCAATCGCTCAGCGTGGGCTTTTCGCCCGGCAGCGCGGGCAGTTCCCCCTTGAGGAAATCGCGGAAAGACTGGCCTAAGGCATTGATATACTTTCCATCCCGATACACAAAATACATCGGCACATCGAGCGCATATTGCACATAGGCTTCAAAGCCAAAGCCCTCGTCAAACGCAAACGGAAGCATCCCGGTGCGCGCATCATCAAGGTTGCGCCAGACCAGCGAACGATAGCTTTTGTGCCCGTTCAATTTGCCCTCAAAGAACGGCGAATTGGCAAAAAGCGCCACCGCCAAAGGCTGCAACGCCAGCGCCACACGGAACTTTTGCACCATGTCCGCTTCGGAGCCAAAATCAAGGTTCACCTGCACTGTGCAGGTTCGCCGCATCATGGTTGTGCCCATGGTGCCAACTTGCTGCATGTAGTCGTTCATCAGCTTGTAACGGCCCTTCGGCATAAGGGGCATTTCCTCATGCTTCCAGATAGGCGCCGCGCCAAGGCCAATGAAGCCAACGCCGATTTTGTCAGAGATTTCCTTCACTTCGCGCAGGTGTTCGTTCACCTCGTCGCAGGTCTGGTGAATGGTTTCCAGCGGGGCCCCCGAAAGCTCCAGCGCGCCACCCGGCTCAAGGCTCACGTTGGCGCCGTCCTTGGTGAGGCCAATCAGGTGGCCGCCCTCTTCAACCGGGTCCCATCCATAGCTGTCGCGCAGCGCCTCAAGCACCGCCCGGATCGAGCGTTCACCCTCATAGGGCAGCGGCTTCAGCGTGTCGCGGCAGTAGCCAAATTTCTCGTGTTCGGTGCCAATGCGCCAGTCTTCCTTGGGCTTGCAGCCCTCGGCCAGGTACTCGGCCATCTGCTCGTGCCGTTCAATCGGCCCGCCGCCGGATTGGGGAATAGACATCTGCGCGCTCCGCTCTTGCGTGGAGCGCCAGAGTTGGGACGAATGCGGCGTGAAGTCAATGCAAGAGACGGCGCGGCTTGGCCCATATGGCAAAGCGCGCAGGCTCCACCGATCCCGACGCCGCGATCACTTGTTCGTAAGAGGCACCGGGGAAGCTGGCGAGCGCGTCGATCAGCAGATCAGAGCCATGCGCCGAGCCGGGAATGCGGCCAACCCCTTCAGGTGTTTCAAAAATCCAGAAGAGATCATCGGCACCAGGGCCATCGCCGGTGGTTTCTATCTCGATCCGGGTCACCGCAGGCAGCGAGATCGTAAGCCCACCGCCCGGCGTGAGGTAGCGCACCGCGCCCTCGTCCAGCTCCACCACCCCCGGCCCACCAGAACGCGGCTGTATCCGGGCGCGTTGCACCGCCGTGAACAGCACCACAGCCCCCAGCGCCGCCAGGATCAACCCGGCCACATGGATCAACCCTGATGAGGTTGCCGCCAGCGCCAAACCGGCCAGCATTACCGCCCCCGCCACCAGCACCTCGCGCCAGCGGTAGAGCCAGATGCGCACAGCGGGGCGAATCATTGCCAATCTCCCAGCGCCATCTGCCACATCGTCAGCGCCGCCACCGCCGCCGTATCAGCCCGCAAAATGCGCGGGCCAAGCGATACCGGGTGCGCCTGCTCCATCGCCGCAAGCCGGCTGCGCTCCCCTTCCGAAAAGCCACCCTCAGGGCCAATCAGCACCGCCCAAGGCCCCGGCTTGCCCGAGAGGCCCGCCGCGCTGCCAACCAGCCCTTCATTGCAAAACATCAGCTGCCGCTCCTCAGGCCATTGGCCCAGCATATCGGCCAGTTTCACCGGGGCTGCGACCTCGGGCACAAAGGTGCCGCCGCATTGCTCGGCGGCCTCAACAGCATGCGCCTGAAGGCGATCCACGCGCACACGTTCAGCATTGGTGAAATCGGTCAGCACCGGGCAAATTCGCGCCGCCCCCATCTCGGCCGCCTTCTCAACGATGAAATCGGTGCGCGCCTTCTTGATCGGGGCGAACAGCAGCCACAAGTCTGGCGGCTGGCTTTGCGGGGCGGTTTGCTCAACGCAGGCCAGCACACCACGGCGCTTGTCCGCCTCCACCACATCAACCCGCCACTCCCCGGCCTCGCCGTTGAAAACGAACAGCGCATCGCCCACACCAAGCCGCATCACCCCAAAGAGATAATGCGCCTGCTCCCGCGACAGAGGGACCATTTGCCCCGCCCCCAGCGCGTGCTCTACATAGAGCCTGACCTTTGCCTTGCGTGCCATGGAGCCAGAGATATGACCGCCAGCGACGAAACGCCAGAGACAGCCGCCGTTGCGGACGCCGTAAGTGGCAATTGGGTAGACAGGCTGGCCCCCAAAGCCACCCGCCCCTACCTGCGCCTCTCGCGTGCCGACAGGCCCGTTGGCACATGGCTTTTGCTCATCCCCTGCTGGTGGGGCGTTCTGCTTGCGGCGGCTTCCACCGGCTGGCGGTGGTTTGATCTGTGGATCATCATTGGCTGTGCTCTGGGGGCCTGGCTGATGCGCGGCGCAGGCTGCACATGGAATGACATCACCGACCGCGACATCGACGACAAGGTTGCCCGCACCCGCTCAAGGCCAATCCCCTCGGGGCAGGTTTCGGTGGCGCAGGCGGCGGTTTGGATGGGGGTGCAGGCGCTCATCGCCCTTGCGATCCTGCTCACCTTCAATGCCACTGCGATCTGGCTCGGGGTGGCATCGCTTGGGCTGGTGGCGATCTACCCGTTTGCCAAGCGTTTCACCTGGTGGCCGCAAATCTTCCTGGGGCTTGCCTTCAACTGGGGTGCCTTGCTGGCATGGGCTGCGCACACCGGCTCGCTCTCACTGGCGCCGGTGTTTCTTTATGCGGCGGGCATCGCCTGGACGATCTTTTATGACACGATCTATGCCCACCAGGATGTGGAAGATGACGCGCTGATCGGGGTCAAATCCACCGCGCGGCTGTTTGGAGACAACTCACCCGCGATCCTGCGGCTGTTTCTGGCGCTCACCATCACCCTGCTGACTGTGGCGGTAATTGCCGCGCTGATTGATCCGGCCTCGCCGCTCCAGCTTGCCCTTGCGGTGGGCGGGGCCTGGGCGATGGGCTGGCATATGGCGTGGCAGCTTGGCCAGCTTGACACCGCCAACCCGCAAACGTGCCTGCGGCTGTTTCGCGCCAATCGGGATGCGGGGCTGCTGCCCGTGCTGTTTCTTGCCGTCGTCATCCTTCTGTGAACAGCCGATGATTGCACCCCCGCGCTGGCGGGACTAAAGGAACTGTCAACCACCACCACAGGGAACCACATGGCCCTTCGCTCCAGGATCATCACCGTGACCACCCTGATCGTTGCAGGTGGGCTTTGCTATGTCAGCGCCACCGCCGCGGCCGGGATGATCGAAAGTGGCTCTCGCTCAGCGGTCAAGACCGCATTGATCGAAGCCGGAACAGATTGGGCCAAGGTCGAAACCGATGGCCTACAGGTGCAAGTGTCCGGCACCGCCCCAACTGAGGCTGACCGCTTTCGCGCGCTGTCGACCGCGGCCAAGGTCGTCGATGCCTCCCGCGTTATCGACCAGGTTGAAGTGACGCCCGCCAAACCGATCACCGCGCCAAAGTTCTCCATCGAGATTTTGCGCAACGACGATGGCGTGTCGATGATCGGGCTGATCCCGGCCACAATCGACCGTGAGGAATTTGCCGAAGATATCTCCGATGCGGGTGATGATACCGAGGTCACCGATCTGCTGGAAACCGCCGATTATCCTGTGCCCGATGGCTGGGACGATGCGGTGGATTTTGGACTGGAGGCGCTGGAATTGCTGCCCCGCTCCAAGATTTCGATCTCTGCGGACCAGGTTGCGATCACCGCCATTTCATCTTCCGGTTCAGAAAAGCGCCAGCTGGAGGCAAGGCTACAGCGCCGCGCCCCCGATGGGCTGAACCTGCGGATCAACATCACCGCGCCGCGCCCGGTGATCACCCCCTTCACCCTGCGCTTTTTGATCGACGAAAACGGAACCGCCCGGTTTGATGCCTGTTCCGCCGATACCGAGGCCAGCCGCCGCCGCATTCTTGCCGCCGCCCGCGCCGCCGGGCTTGAGGGCGATGCAGATTGCGTGCTCGGCCTTGGCGTGCCCACCCCCGAATGGGCCGAAGCCGCCGATCTGGGGATCAAGGCTGTGGGCGAATTGGGCGGTGGCTCGATCACCTTTTCAGATGCCGATGTGTCGCTGCTGGCCACGCCCGACACCGGGCAAAGCGCCTTTGACCGGGTGGTTGGCGAGTTGGAAAGCAACCTTCCCGACGTGTTCTCGCTCACCTCGACCCTGCCCGAAAAGGTTAACGTGAATGGCACGGGTGAGGGCAATGGCCCGCCAGAGTTTGTTGCCACCCGCAGCCCCGAGGGCAATGTGCAGTTGCGCGGACGCGTCACCAATGCGCAGGTGCGCGAGGCGGTCGAGAGCTTTGCCAAGGCACACTTTGGTTCGCAAGCGGTTTACGCTGCCACCCGGATTGACCCAGCCTTGCCCGATGGCTGGCCGGTGCGCGTGCTGGCCGGGCTGCAAGCACTCTCCGAGGTGAACAATGGCTCGGTGATCGTGCAGCCCAGCTATATCGAGGTGCGCGGCCTCACCGGCAACCCCGAGGCCAAGGCCGAGATCGCCCGCCACCTTGCCGCGCGGCTTGGCGAGGGGGCGCATTTCAAGATCGAGGTCACCTATACAGAGGCGCTTGATCCGCTCGCCGCCCTGCCCAGCGCTGAGGAATGCATTGCAAAGATCAAGGCGATCAACGAAGCGACCAAGATCACCTTCGAGCCGGGCTCGGTGGAGATCACCGGCGATGCGGTGGGTGTGATGGACAAAATCGCCGACGTGCTGAAAGACAAGTGCGCCAAGGTTGAAATGAACATCGAGATCAGCGGCTACACCGATAGCCAGGGCCGCGAAGAGATGAACCAGCAGCTTTCGCAGCAGCGCGCCGAAGCAGTGCTGAACGCGCTGGCGGCACGCCGGGTTCTGACCTCGCGGATCGAGGCGCGCGGCTACGGCGAAGAAAACCCGATTGCTGACAATGACACCGAAGCAGGCCGCGAAGCCAACCGCCGCATTGCCTTTGGTTTGGTGACCGAGGAGGCTGGCGCCGAGGCCAGCGATGGGGCAGAAGAAGCAAACCCGGCAGCAGAAGACGGGCAAGTGGAGAAGACGGGTGAGTAGATCCGAATTTATCGTCGTTACGGCCATCATCCTTTTTGTGGCCTTCATGTTGGGCTGGTTCGCCAATTGGCTGATTCACCGGCTCACCCGCGTCACCCAATCGGAGATGGGTGAGTTGGACAAGATGGCGCAATCGCTCCACGATGCCGAGGAAACCCGCGATCAGGCGATCACCTATCTGCAACAGCGCGAGGCCGAGTTGACCAACCAGCTAAGCCAGACCGAGGCAGAGCTTTCCGCCGCGATGGACGGGCTGCGTGACGCCCGCCAGGAGGCCGAAGAACTGCGCGCCTGGATCGAACGCCAGCAGCAGGCTGGCTGACACCCGCCACCCCAGCCGCCAATCAGCCTCCCGTCGCGCGCCTTGCTTTGGAGGCGCAGCACCGCAAGCCAGGCAGGAGGCCCCTCACCCGATGCACAGCGCCCTCTCCCTGCACCTTTGCGATGCCCGAGGCACCCTGACAGCCCACGCCAAGTGGCTCACCCGCACCATTGAAGAAACCCACGCCCGCGTCGCGCCCCGCCTGTCGCTTGGCCCGGTGGATGTGGTGGTTCGGGCCGCCCGCGATGTGATTCCGCAAAAGGGCCATGTGGGCCACGCCCCCGGCCCCGGTGTGATCCTTGTAACAGTGGACCCCGACAACCCCGCGCTGGAGCGCAACACCGCGCAAAGCTTTGAGCGGATGCTGGCCCACGAGATGCACCATGCCGCCCGCTGGGATGGGCCGGGCTATGGCAGCACCCTTGGCGCCGCGCTCGTCACCGAAGGCCTTGCGGGCCATTTCGTTGAAGAGCTTTATGGCCTGCCGCTTGAGCCATGGGAAACCGCCGTGGCCGATGCGCTCCTCACCCACCGCGAAACCATTCGCAGCCTTTGGGATGACGCGGGCTATGATCATAATGAATGGTTCTTTGGCACCGGGGCCTACCCACAGTGGCTTGGCTACAGCGCCGCCTATCAACTGGTTGCGCGGTATTTTGACGAGCACCCCACTGCCACCGCTTCGGCCCTCGCCCATGCGCCAACCGAGCACTTTCGCTCTGCATTAATGTGATCGCCCGAGGCTACCAGCGCGTCAGCGCGGCCTCGTCCTCATCCTTTGCGGCAACCCAGCCGGTGCCCTCGCGGGTGACTTCCTTTTTCCAGAAAGGGGCGCGGGATTTGAGGTAATCCATCAGGAATTCCGCCGCCTCAAAGGCCGCAACCCTATGCGCCGAAGCGGTGGCAACCATCATGATCTGCGCCCCCGGCTCAAGCCGCCCGTGGCGGTGGATCACCAGCGCGCCAGTCAGCGGCCAGCGCGCCTTGGACTCATCAACAATGGTGGCAATCGCGCTTTCGGTCATGCCGGGATAATGCTCGATCTCCATCGCCTCCAGCCCGCCGGATACATCGCGCACCACGCCGGTAAAGCTCACCACGGCCCCGGCGCCGGCCTGCGCTTCTGAAAAGCGGTTAAGCTCGGCGCCCGCATCAAAGCTGTCGGCCTGAACCCGCACTTCGGCCAAGGGTCAGCCCCCTGTCATCGGCGGGAAAAAGGCGATCTCACGCACGCCCGCCAACGGTGCCTCAAAATCAGAAAGCTCCTGATCCAGCGCCACGCGCAGCGCTGTCACATCGGCAAAGGCTGCGGCGTAGCGATCCTCGCGCGTTTTCAGCTCTTCAACCAGCTCGGAAACCGTGGCGGCCTCTGTTTCCACCGCTTCACGCGGCAGGCCGATCCGCTCACGGACCCAAGCGAAGTAAAGCACATTCACAGTCATTTTGGCCCCTTCAGGAATGGCACCGATTTGCGAAAATAGTCCCAGCCGGTGATCAGCGTCAGCGCCCCGGCGACCCACAGAATCAAGATGCCCGTCACCGTGGCCCAGCCTGCCGGACCATCCCGGAATCTGGCCAGCCCTGAAGGCCCCATCTCACCCCGCGCCACCCAATCGAGGCCGGTGCCAAGAAACAGCACGGCAATCGCCACCATCTGCGCTGTCGTCTTCCACTTGGCGAGATTGGTCACCTTGAGGGTGCCCGCCGTATCGCCCAGAAACTCGCGCAACCCGCTGACGAAAACCTCGCGGAAGAGGATCAGCGTGGCGGGCAACAGGATCCACGGGTTCATCCCCGAAAAGCCGGTAATGACCAGCAGCGCGATCACCACCATCGCCTTGTCGGCGATCGGATCAAGCATTGCGCCCAGCTTGGTTTCCTGCCCCCACTTGCGAGCCAGCCAGCCATCAAAAAAGTCGGTCGCGGCGGCGGCCACAAACAGGACCAGCGCAAACCAATCCGCCCAGGGGCGGTGGAAATAAAGGAACATCACGGCCACCCCCGGCGCCGCGAGGAGCCGAAGGACCGTGAGGATATTGGGCAAGTTCCATATCATACCCGAAGGTTTAGCGTGTTGCCCCGCCCGGCGAAAGCACTACTGACGTCGCTATGTGGCGTTGCGGGCCGTCAGCAGGTGCTGCTGCATCCAAATCCAGATCTGCGCCGAGGCAAGGATATTCTGCGCCGGGGTCACATTTGTGTTGCGGGTTTGCGCGGCGGTGTAAGTGCCCGCAAGCCCGCCAAGCGCCGACATCGCCGTTGCGCCGCCCAAGTGCAGCTCCACCACGGTATCCATCAGGAAGCCGGTTTCGGTTTGCGGAACACCGCCAATCGCCCCATGCGTTCCGTAAAACTTTTGCTTGATCATCTTGCGGCCGCCCAGCTTTTCGGTGGAGCAATTGCCGAAAATCTCGCGCGAGGCGGTGCGCGGGTCACGCATGGCGTGGAAGCAGTGATCTACGTTGTCCGGCACGCCGGGGGTATCAACGCTGGAGCGATCGACCGCATCAAACAGCAACAAGCAATGCACCGGCACGTTTTCACGCTTGAGAATGTGGCACGCCACCTCCGCTGCCGCGCCACCACGGCTGTAGCCCGCCAAAAAGATGCGGCTGCCCGGATGGGCATCATATTGGGTTTTGGCAAAACGAGCCTGCCGCACGGCAAGCGATTGGGTTTCACTGCCTGTCAGCGACGGCCCGCGCTCCCAGCGTTTGGCGCGGCCATGCCACTCGGCGTAAAGCCGCTTGCAGTGGCTGTTGGCGAATTCTTTCATATAGTCGGAGTTGTCGTCCGGGCCGGTCCCATCGACCGCCGAATAGATATCCATTAACTTTCTCCCGAAAAGGTATTGAGCGTCAAACACATGCGGGGCCAAAATTTCCCCTGATCGACCTTAGACGAAGCCAAGCTGCGCTGTCGAGTCTGCCGGTCAGCCCTTTTCGTGGAAATAATCGTAGATCGTTTGCGCCAGCCCTTCGCTGATCCCACTCACCACCTTCAGGTCCGCGAGGTTGGCCCTTGCCACCGCTTTGGCCGATCCGAAATGCGCCAGCAGCGCCCGCTTGCGGGTAGCGCCGACGCCCGGCACCTCATCCAGCGGGGTGGCAAAGGTGCTTTTGCTGCGTTTGGCGCGGTGGGTTCCAATAGCAAAACGGTGCGCCTCGTCGCGCATCCGCTGGATGAAGTAGAGCACCGGATCATTGTGGCGCAGCGCCATCACCCGCTGGCCGGGGCGGTAAAACTCTTCCTTGCCCGCGTCACGGTCCACGCCCTTGGCAACGCCGATGAAGGGCACATCCTCCACCCCAAGCTCGGCCATGATCTCGCCCACCGCGCTGATTTGCCCCGCGCCGCCATCAATGAGCAGCAGGTCAGGCCATGTTTCGCCCTGGCGGTCCGGGTCTTCCTTCAACAGGCGTTTGAACCGGCGCGACAGCACCTCTTTCATCATGCCAAAGTCATCGCCGGGGGTCAGCTCTTCGCCCTTGATGTTGAACTTGCGATACTGGCTTTTCACCCAGCCCTCAGCCCCCATCACCACCATGCCGCCCACCGCATGAGCGCCCTGGATGTGCGAGTTGTCATATATCTCAATCCGCTGTGGCGGGGCGGCCAGATCAAACGCCTCGGCAAGCCCCTTCAGCAGCTTGGTTTGCGTGGCACTTTCGCTCATCTTGCGGGCCAGGCTTTCACGGGCGTTGCGCAGAGCGCCAGAGATCAACTCGGCCTTCTCGCCACGCTGCGGCACTATGATCTCAACCTTGCGCTTGGCCGTCTCGCCGAGCAGATCCTCCATCACCTCGCGGTCTTCGATGTCATCACTCAGCAGCACAAGGCGCGGCGGCTCCTTGGTGGAGTAGAACTGGCCAACGAAGGCTTGCAGCACCTCTGCCGGGCTTTCGGCCCCACCAAGACGCGGATAGTAATCCCGGTTGCCCCAGTTTTGCCCGGCGCGAATGAAGAACACCTGCACACAGGCCTGCCCGCCCTCCATGTGGAGCGCGATCACATCCGCCTCGGGGGTTGAACGCGGGTTGATCCCCTGGGCGCTTTGCAGGCTGGTCATGGCGCGGATACGGTCACGCAGCGCGGCGGCGCGCTCAAATTCCATCTCCTCGGAAGCGGCCTGCATCTCTTTGGCCAATTGCTCCTGCACCTTGGTCGAGCGGCCTTGCAGGAACCGCTCGGCATCGCCCACCAACCGCCCGTAGTCCGCCTTGGATATCTTGCCCACGCAAGGCGCGGAGCACCGCTTGATCTGGTAGAGCAGGCAGGGGCGGCTGCGGGTTTCAAAGGTGGCATCGGTGCAGTTGCGCAGCAGGAAAACCCGTTGCAACTGGTTCAGCGTTCGGTTCACCGCCCCGGCGCTGGCGAAGGGCCCATAATAGCTGCCCTTTTCCTTCTTCGCGCCACGGTGCTTTTTGATCTGAGGAAAGTCATGCTGCTTGCTGACGAGGATATTGGGGAAGCTCTTGTCGTCGCGCAGCAGCACGTTGTAATGCGGCTTCAACTGTTTGATGAGGTTCTGCTCCAGCAGCAGCGCCTCGGTCTCGGTGGCCGTGGTCAGAAACATCATCGAAGCGGTCTGCTCGATCATCCGCGCGATCCGCGGCGAATGCCCGGTGGGCCGCGCATAGGAACTGACCCGCGCCTTGAGATTGCGCGCCTTGCCCACATAAAGCACCCGGCTTTCTGCATCGAGCATGCGGTACACCCCCGGCGACCCATCAATCTGCCGCAGGTATCCCTTGATCACCTCATACCCGGATTTCGCCGCCTTGGTTTCGCTCATACTCGCTCGCTCATGATTCCCTGCTATCGCTGCAATGGTATCCCCCTCGGGGCAAGAGGAAACCTCTCCCCCGTTTCTGTGGATAAGTCTTTGGAGAAAATGCAGGGAGGGCGAAAAACCCGTTAAAAACGAGTGGATTCGTCGACATGCCCAAAAAGTAGGCGACTTGCCGTGGCCCTATCAACACATTGTTTTGAAACGAATTATTTTTTGACGCCCGCTAAATTTTTGATTTCATTAAGAAATTTGTAACGCTTAGGTAACGGATCGGTGACGGTTGAATAAGTTTCGTTGAGCGGTCGGGTTGCGGGCAACCTCTCCTGCCTCAAACGTCAGGAGTTCGCCACGCCAGATGCTGCCCGCCATCGGTGCAAATGAGCTGCCCGGAAACCGATTTTGCGCCAATCAGGTAGGCCAGCGCCCCGATGATATCCTCCGGGTCAGAGCCGCGCTCAAGCACGGTTGCGGCGCGCTGGCGGGCAAAGGACTGGCTATCCTGATGCGCGTCCTGAAGGGTTGGGCCGGGACCAATGGCGTTTACCCGAACGTGCGGTGCAAGGCCCTGCGCTGCGGTTTGCGTTAGCGTCCAGAGGCCGGATTTGGCGAGCGTGTAGCTCACAAACCTCGGGGTCAGCTTGCGAACCCTCTGGTCGATCATGTTCACCACCAGCGCCTGGGCCACCGGCTCGGCATGCGCGTCACGCCGTGCTTCGGGGGCCTGCGCGGCGAAAGCGCCGATCAGCTGCAAGGGCGCGCGCAGGTTTGATCCCATATGCGCCTCCCAGTTTTCGCGGGTGACGGTGCCAAAATCATCGTCCTGAAAGATCGAGGCGTTGTTGATCAGCAGTGTCAGCTCGCCACCCAGCGCCTCTGCCGCCTGCGGCACCAGCCGTTCGGCGGCGTCCCAATCCAGCAGATCAGCTTGCAGGGTCACGGCATTTCGCCCCTCCGCCTTGATACGCCCGGCCACTTCCGCGGCACCCTCGGCGCTGGAGGCATAGTGCACGGCAACATCCCAGCCATTTTGGCCGAGCCAAAGCGCCATCGCCCGCCCCAGCCTGCCGCCTGCGCCTGTTACCAGCGCCCGCATGTCAGACCACCACGACCACAAGGTAAAGAACGTATAGCGCCGAAAAGCCGATGCCGATTTTCCGCCCCATGTTGCGCCCCATGAAAACGAAAGGCACCAGCGCCAGCGAGGCCGCCAGCATGACCCACAGATCAAAGCGCATGATCTCAGGGTCCACCGGGATGGGGCCAACCATTGAGGCAATGCCCATGATCGCCAACAGGTTGAACATATTGGAGCCGATCACATTGCCCAGCGCCACATCGGCCTGATTGCGCAGCGCCGCCATGACCGTTGTGGCCAGCTCAGGCAGCGAGGTGCCAATGGCCACCAGCGTCAGGCCGATCACCGTATCGGAAACGCCAAGATCGGTAGCGATATTGACCGAGGCCGTCACCAGCAGATCAGCCCCCAGCGGCAGGCCGATGAGGCCCAGCACGGTGAACAGGGCGATCTTCCACCACGGCATTGTTGGGTCTGCGCCCTCAAGGTCTTCAAGCTCATCCGCGCCGTAGTTTTGCGTGGCCTGTTCACGGCGGTGGTTGCGCGCGCTTTGGGTGGCATCCCACAGAACCCCGCCAAGGGCGACCAGCAGGATGAGCCCGTGATACCACCGCAACGGACCAAGGAAGCAGGCCACGATAAACAGCAGCGATGCGGCGATCATGAAGAGAAAGCTGCGCTTCGTGTCGTGGTCGCGGGTTGCGAGGCCGGTCATCACCGCAGGCACGCCCAGCACCAAAAGGACGTTGGCGATGTTGGAGCCAACCACATTGCCCAGCGCCAGCCCGCCCGCATTGTCGCGCACCGCGTTGATCGAGATGAGCAGCTCAGGCGCAGAGGTGCCAAAGGCCACGATGGTGAGCGAAACGATCAGCGCCGGGATACCCATGCGCAGCGCCAGGTTGACGGCCCCACGCACCAGCGCGTCCCCGGCCAGAAGAAGGATTACCAGACCAAGGCCTGCCGTTAGAAGATCAATCGCCACCCGTCAGCTCTTCTTTCCGCAGGCGCAGGGGCCTGTTCCAATCTTGAAAGCCCCGCATTTGGGGCACTTCCTGGCGGTTTCCGTGCGCTTGGACGTGGCTTTTGGCTTGGTGGTGCGCTTCTTGCCAAACACAGCAAGCACGCCCATGAACGCCAAAAACAGAATGACAGCCTTGATGACCACTAGAGCCCATACCTCGCCCAAAGCGCACGCTCTTCAACTGCGCCCGTGGCCCCTGTCATGGCCTCCGCACCAATCCGCTTCAAGAGCGAGCGGCGCGGACCAAGCACGTTAAAACGGGTTTTCTCGCCAAAGCGTTTTTTGAGCACCGGAACAAGGTGGCCGATGCCATCGGCAAGGCCCACATCCACCGCTTGCTGGCCGACCCAGATATCACCGGTGAACAGATCGTGCTCTTCCTTCAGCCGGTGCGCACGGCGTGATTTGACCTGATTAATGAAGTTGCCGTGGATCACCTCTTGCAGGGCGATGAGCCGGTCAACGTCTTCTTCTTTTTCGGGGCGGAACGGGTCCATAAAGCTTTTGGACTTGCCAGCGGTATGCACCCGCCGCTCGATCCCGTGCTTGTCGATAAAGGCATGCAGCCCGAAACCGGCCGAGATCACCCCGATCGACCCTGCGATAGAGTTTTCATCCAGAAAAATCTCATCCGCCGCCGTTGCCAGCCAGTAGCCGCCCGAAGCGGCGACATCCTCAACGAAGGCCACCACCGGCACCTCCTTTTCCGCCGCAAGCCGCCGGATGCGGGCCGCGATCAGCGAGGATTGCGCCGGCGAGCCGCCGGGCGAGTTGATGAGCAAGGCCACCGCAGCAGGCTTGCCCCGCGTGAAGGCCCGCTCGATGGGGGCCGCAACGCCCGCGTCAGACAGGCGGCCACGGCCGGTGGCGATGGTGCCTTGCAGGCGCACCACGTTCACCAGCGGGATTTTCGGCATGAAGGGGATCAAATGGCGCATGCTGTCCCATGTAGGCTCGGCGGGGCGCGGCGGCAAGGGACAGCCGCTGTTTCATCACCTGCGGATCGAAACCCCGTCGTCCCCAAAGAAATGCAGGCTCTCGGGGGGGAAGCCAAGCGAGATCGCAGTGCCTTCCTTTAGCCCTGTGTTGCCTGGCGCACGCAGCGTAATTTGCCCGGCTTCACCCGCATCAACGATCACATAGGTATCGGCCCCGAGATATTCGATCACATCAATGGTGCCGTCACAGGTGCCGCCACTCTCAACCACCTCAATATGCTCTGGCCTTACCCCCAGTTGCACCGCGCCCTCTGGCACATCGCTCAGCGCAAGGCTGGCGGTGATCGGCATCACGTTCATCTTGGGAGAGCCGATGAACTGCGCCACAAACAGGTTGGCGGGCCGCTCATAAAGCTCACGCGGCGAGCCAACCTGCGCGATCTTGCCAAACTCCAGCACCACGATCCTGTCGGCCAGAGTCATCGCCTCTACCTGGTCGTGGGTGACGTAGATCATCGTGGTCGCAAGGCTCTTGTGCAGCTTGGCGATCTCGTAACGCATCTCAACGCGCAGCGAGGCATCAAGGTTGGAAAGCGGCTCATCAAACAAAAAGGCCGTTGGGTCCCGCACGATAGAGCGCCCAATCGCAACCCGTTGCCGCTGCCCGCCGCTCAGGTCCTTTGGTCGCCGCTCAAGGTAGGGTTCCAGCTTCAAAACCCGCGCCGCCTCGGCAACCTTGGCCTCCATCTCCTCTTTCGGCGCGCCCGCCGTCTTGAGAGAGAAACCCATGTTATCGCCCACCGACATATGTGGATAAAGCGCGTAGCTTTGAAACACCATCGACAGCCCCCGCTTGCTGGGCGGCGCCGCCGTTACATCGGCCCCATCAATCAGGATTTCACCGCGCGAGGTTTCTTCCAGCCCCCCGATCATGCGCAGCAGGGTGGATTTGCCACAACCCGATGGCCCCACGAAGATGATGAACTCCCCATCCTCGATCTTCAGGTCCACCCCTTTGATGACCTGAACATCGCCAAACCATTTTTCGACTGCTTTCAGTTCTATGCTGCCCATAACTTCTCTCCCGTCGTCGCCGAAGCCCATGCCAGCCACACCGCCGCCGTCCATGTAAAATTGCGCCCACCCGCCGGAGCGCCGTCGCGCGGGTCAAAATACTCGGCAAAGCCGTTCCCGGCGATCATGGCGCGGGTGTTTTCGGTGATCTTGCCCGCCCAATCGCCATGGCCCGCATCGGCAAGACCACGCGCGATGAGCATGTTCATCATCGCCCAAACCGGCCCGCGCCAGTAACGCTTTGGCTCATAGGCCTCATGCTCGGGGTCGGTGGAGGGGATGAAGAACGGCTCCAGCCCGGTGATCCGCTCCAGATGCGGCATCATCCGGTCACCCCCCACGCCAGCATACCAACTCAGGAATGACGCGTTTGAAACTACGCCGGTGTGCTTTTCGGCCCGCAGATCATAGCAATCATAGGTCGCGGCGTCGTCGTTCCACAGCAGCTCTGCCCCCTCTTCCATCGTCTTGATCCAACCGTCGATCTCGGCGGTCTCCAGACCAAATTCCTCGGCCATTGCCCGCAGGTCACGGCAGGAGCGCAGGAGCGTGAAGGTCATCGTCGGGTCTGCCACACGAAACGGATTGGCCTGACGTAGATAGGCTTCATCCCACCCGCTCTCGGCCCCCAGCTTCACAAGATAGAGGTAGCGGTCATAGTCATAACGCCTTGGCCGCTCTTCCTCGATCACATGGGTGGTGTCACGGCGGTAATACTGCTCCACCCCTTCCGGCTCTATGGCGGCAAAGGGGCCGTCCCAGTCTGGGCAATTGTCACGGCCTGTCTCCCACGGGTGGGTCACCACAATCGCCCCGCGCTCGCAACGCCACGTCATGAACCAGCGGTGCCAGTCCATCAGCCTGGGGATCAGCGCCTCGGCGCGGGGGGCAAAGGCGCCATCCTTTTCGGCCAGCCAGCGCACGAAGGTCGCGGCAATCGGTGGCTGCGAAATCCCGGAAGACGGCAGCGGCCCGATCCCGCGCCAAACATCCGGCCCCGGAAAGTAGCTCGGATCAACCTGATGGAAGATGATATGCGGCACCATGCCGTTCTCCCACTGGCCGCTGAACAGGGTTTCAATCTCAACCCAGGCCCGCTCCATGTCATGCTCGGCAAAGCCGATGGCCGCAAACACCGAATCCCAGTTCCACTGATAGGGATAAAGGCCATGGGTCGGCACGGTGTAGCCACCCCGGTCGTTCGTGGCGAGAATCGCGCGGGCTTCATCATCCAGCGCGCTCATCCCTTCACCGAACCGGCCGTCAGGCCCTTGGTCATGAATTTCTCCAACCCGAGGAACAGCGCCATGATCGGCACGGTCGCAATCACCGCCCCTGCCATCAGGTGCTGTCGCGGCACTTCCGAGCTGTTGAGGCTCGTCACCGCGCGGGTGAGGGTAAATTTCGAGGGATCATCAAGCAGCATGAAGGCGAGGAGGAACTCGTTCCACGCGATCATGAACACATAGAGAGATACGCTCGCCAGCGCCGGAAGCGCCAGCGGCAGCGTGATTTTCCAGATCACCGCAAGCCGCGAAAGCCCGTCCATCAGCCCGGCTTCCTCGACCTCGGCGGGCAGGCCGCGGAAGTAGCCTTGCAGCATGTAAAGCGCCACCGGGATGGTGGTGACCGGGTAGATCAGCACGATGCCAAATACCGTGTTGCGCAGCCCCAACTGGCTGAACGCAATGTAGATCGGCAGCGCAAGCACGATCATCGGCACCATGTAGATGAGCAGGATCGACCGTGAAAACGCCGCCCGCCCGCTAAACCGCAGCCGCGCCACCGCATAGGCCCCCGGCACCGAAAACAGCAGCGTGATAAAGACCGTCAGGCACGAAACGTAAAAGCTGGTCCACAGGTAGCGGGCAAAGGAGTAATCCACAAAAAGCTCACGGTAGCTGCGAAACAGCTCCATCCCGCGTGACAGGTCGAGCGAAAAGTCGAGCGGATTTTGCAGCAGGGCCTGTTGGCTTTTGAGCGAGGTCATCACCATCACGTAAAACGGGATCACCACGATGGCGGTAAAGAAGATATAGCCAAACCCGGTGAGAAACCGGATCACCGCATCTTCAAACTGGTGCCGCGTGAGCGCCCCCAGCCCCGGCACCTCCTCAAGGATAACCCGCGCCGAAAGGCCAAACAGCGCGCCCAGCACCGCGTTGACCCCAATCTCCCAGCCCGTGCCAACGCTCTCGCCCACGGCGACCGGACCAAAACCCACCGCAGCCAAAGCGCCCAGCACCACGGCCAGGGAAAGTGCCGCAACCGGCACACCGGGCCGCGCCGCCACCAGCGCCAGCCCGCCCAGCGCGCCCCAAAGGAGAGAGAGCCAAACCACCGGGCGAAACGCATCGCCCGTGCCAAAACTCACCGCCACCGCAACCGTCACCGACAGAACCAGCAGCCAAAGCGCCCCAATGATCGGGCCGGTCAGCCCACCGCGCCAAAACACGCTCATAGACCTTCCTCCCGGCTCATGAAGCGGAAGAAGAACAGGCTGAACAGCAGCAGGCAGCCAAAGATCACCACGGCCACCGCCGCCCCCGCGCCGATATTGCTGATCGCAAAGGCCTGCTCATACACATTCACCGTCAAGGTGCGGGTGCCTGCGTTGCCGCCGGTCAGCAGGAAAATGTCGTCAAACTTGTTGAAGGTCCAGATGAAGCGCAGCAGGAACAGCACCGAAAGGATGCCCAGAAGTTGCGGCATCGACAGATACCAGAACTTCTGAAACGGGCTCGCACCGTCCATATCGGCGGCCTCATACATATCGGTATCAATGGATTGCATCCGCGCCAGAATGAACAGGAAACTCAGCGGGAAGTAACGCCAGATCTCGAACATGATGACCATGATCAGCGCCAGCGGCCTGTCACCAAAAAAGTTGATCGCCCCCTCGCTCACCCCCATCTGGATGAGCAGCGCATTGGCTGATCCGCTGAACGGGTCAAACAGGGTGACCCAGGTGAAGGCCACCGCGATCACCGGCGCCACATAGGGGAACAGGTAAAGCCCCCGCAAAATCCCCTGCCCCCTGAAGCTTTTGTTCAGCAGCATGGCCGCAAACAACCCCATCACCAGCGCGCCGATGGTGCCAAAAATCGTATAGGCCAGCGTGACCCACAGCACCTGCCAAAACTCGCCGCCATCAAACACGCGGGCGAAATTTTCGAGGGTGAAATCAAGGTTGGTGAGGATATTCGGCGCCTTGACGCGCACCAGCGGCGCACTGTCTTCCAGCACATCCTCCACCGCCCCGGCATCGCTGGTGAGGATCGGTACCCGCAATTCACTGCGCCCGCCAGCCTCTACCTCACCCAGATCACAGGCCAGAACCTGCTGCTCAAAGGTGCATTGCTCCGGCAACGCGCCCAGCCGAACGCCTTGCGGAATAGCGTCCCGAAAGCTCGCCGAGGTGAGCGCAATATCCTGGCTGGTGTTGCGCACCCGGTAGCGGATGTAAGGCTCCGCCTCATCGGCATCGCGCAACTGCTCGTTCACCCGCAGGGTGGGCGCGCGCAGATCGGCTAGGCCAATCGGTTTGAAGCTGATCCAGAAGATCGTGAGCAGCGGCAGGATGACCACCAGCGAAACGCTGATAACCGTCGGAGCCAGCAGGCCCCAGGCCAGCCGCGCCTCTCGTCTGGCGAGCGGCCCGCTGCCCTTGGGCGGATGGGGTGTGTCACTCATGGGATGGAACGGGGCGGCACATCTTCGGCCGCCCCTTGGCCAAAGGTCAATCGACCTTGGCCAATTCCTCGTTCATCATCTCAACGGTGGCTGCGGCATCGCGCTCGCCGTCAATATACTCCCGCACCAGCCGGTTGATCGCCTGACCGTTGATCATTTTGGACGCCAGCGAAAGCTGCCCGTCCTCAACGCCCCAGCGCTGCGCCTTATCAAGGCCCACCACGATCTCTTCGATCATCTCCGGCGCGTAAAGCTTGGAAAGCGGGGCTTTGCGATCCACACCCACATCCAGCATCGACCATTCCGCCTTGAACTTGTCCGGCTCATCGGCGGTGCCGCGGCGGGTGGGGAACTTGCCCTCGGGCGCAATGGAAAGCGTGTCCATATAGCCCTTGTCCATCGAGAACTTCACAAACTCCATCGCGGCATCGCTGTCCGCATCGGTGGTGATCCCGAAATACCGCGTGTCGCCCCAGGCCGCGCCATCCGGGTTGGACGGGCCGGAGAAGGTGGTGACAACGCCGGTTTTCGAGGCCAGCTCAGGGCTGGTTGGATCATCGTTGAGAGTGGGCGGGGCGCTGTCACGCAAGCCAGCAAGCTCATCAAGGATGAAGGGCGACCAGATGATCATCGCCGCCTGGCCCGCAAAGTAAAGCTCACGCGATTGCTTCCAGAACAGCTCACCCGGCGGTGAGGCTTCGGCAATGGCCTTGTAGAAATCAAGCACCTCGGTCGTGGCCTTCACATCCAGCGGCTTGAAGCCATCCGGCCCCACCGGGCTCACGCCATTGGCAAGGAACACATGCTCCAGCACCTGGCTCATGAAGTTCTCGTCCACCTTGGTGGCGGCCACAAAGCCATACATCTCCGGCGGGTTGTGCAGCTTTTCGATCGCGGCAAGCACGTTGGCATAAGAGCTCGGCGCTTCCAGCCCGTTCTCCTCGAACAGGTCCTTGCGGTACACAATCATCTGCGTCCAGCCATCCACCGGGACCGAGGCCGTGCCATCCTCAAACGCCGCCATGGCAAGCGGGCCGGGGGCAAAGGTATCGGCGCCAAGGTCTTCGATCACCTCGCTGGCGGCCTCGGCATCAAGGATACCGGCCTCGGCCCAGGGCAGCGCATATTGCAGCGTATGGTAAATCACGTCCGGCAGGTCGCCCGCCGCAAAAGCCGCCGTCGCCCGCGTGCCCAAATCGCTCTCGGTAACGGGAATCACCTCAACGCTGGTGCCGGATTCGGCCTCAAAAGCCTTGGCCATTTCTTCCTGTTTTGCCAGCCGTTCCGGCTGCTCTTCGGTGGTCCAAAAGCGGATGGTCTCCGCCTCAACCATCGCGGCGCTGAAGGTCAGCGCGGTGGCGGCCAATAGGCCCTGTTTAAAGGTAAAAAACGTCATCAATCGTCCTCCCGGCATTGGTCAACCTGGCGTTGCATCACGCCTTGTGTTCATGGGCTGCCCTTTTGCCACGAGCGGCACTTTTCGCACCGCGTCCGGCATCCTCTTGAGCCTCCTCTATTGAGCGCAATCTTGGCAGGCCTTTCGCTTCGGGCAAGGTATTTTTGCCCGGCAGACATAAAGTTACACAGTTTTGCCTAAAGAATAATCACACGCGCCTCATGGCTTTGCTGTGCCGTGAAGCCGCCAGGTGAGCATGAGCGCCCGGTCCGCCCGCGCCCGCAGCGCGGCTTTTCTGGGCGCGGGCATCGACTGAACCACAAGGCGAATTTGCCAATCCCCGATCAACAGGCTCATGTAGGTTTCCGCGATGCTTTGCGCATCCCCTTCCTTCATCGCTCCATCATCAAGCGCTTGCTGGCAAAGCGCCCCGATCATCGGCGCAATACTGCCGCGCTCCACCTGCGCCAGCGCCGCACCCAAGACCCCCGTCGCATCCGCCGCCGCCGCGCGGTTCAACGCAATGGCGCGGGGTGAGGTCAGCACCTCCAGCAGCAGGGGGCCAAGCGTATCCAGCACCTCCAGCGGCGCATCTCCCTTGGCAAGCACCGCCTCCAATTGCTGGCGCAGGTCTTCGGCATCGCGCGCCACCATCGCGCACAACAGGCCCAGCTTATCGCCATACCAATTATAGAGTGTCTCGTTTGAAGCCTTCGCCGCCTTCGCCACGGCCAGCATCGACATTCCTGCCGCGCCGCCCTCATCCAGCAGCTTATAGGCCGCGGCCATGATCTCGCTCTCTCGTTTCGTGCGACGGTCGGCTTTCATCGCTGTCTCCAGTATGGCATGGCCGTAATTATATATACGGTCATGCCATCTCGCAATCGTAATCTACTATACGGTTTGGTCGAAAGCCAACCTGTGACAGCCGTCTTCAAAGCCGCCACCCCCCTTACCCTGCTGCTTTCCGGCGCATTGGCCATATGCCGACCGGGTGGCACATGCCGCGCGAATCTACTGCCTTGTCTGCCCGGCAATCTCGGCCATCGCGGTGAGGAAGGCAGCAACCTCGGCCTCGGTGTTATAGTGGCACAGCGAAACGCGCAGGCAGTCTGCCATTCCAAGCGGCGCCAGCACATTGCCCGAGTAGTGATCAGCCTTCCGGGCATGGGTGCGCACGCCACGCTCGCGCAGGGCACTCACCAGTTCCTCAGCGCTCATCCCCTCCAGCGCGCAGGCGACCAGACCGGCCCGCGCCGGGTTATCCACCCCGCCAAGCACCGTAACGCCGGGAAGTTCCGCCAGCCCGGCGAGGTTGCCCACGCCTTTCAGCATGGCGTCGGTCAGGTCTGTTTCATGCGCCTTGATCGCCGCTGCGGCCTCTTCGATCCGCCCACGCCGGCTTGCCGGGCCGCCGAGCTTGGTGCCCAGCCAGTCGAAGTAGTCCACCACGTCGGAAAAAGCCGCATAGGCCCCGGCATCCCGCGTGCCCAGTTCCCAGCTATCAGCCCCGATCAGGCTTTCATGCGGCAACCCGGCCAGCCGGTCTGACATCCACGCAAGCCCGAAGCCATGGCGCGAAAACACCTTGTAAGGTGAGATCACATAGCCATCGACACCCGCCGCCGTTACATCAACATGCCCATGCGCTGCGTGCTGGATGCCATCCACGATGATAATGCACTCCGGCGCGACGCTGCGGATCACCGCCGCAATCGCTGCAATATCCACGTCCATCCCGGTGACAGGGGAGCAATGCACAATCGTCGCCACTTGCGTATCTGCGGTTACGGCTGCGGCATAGGCGTCTGGCCCCACACAGCCGGACGCATCATCATGGGCGACCAGCACATGCTTTTTGCCTGCCGCCTTGGCCCAATGCGCTGCCGCAGAACGGCTGGCCGGATGCTCCAGCGTTGAGCCAAGCACATTGCCCGCCGATGTGCCCATGCAAGCGGTGCGGATCAGGCGAAACAGCATTTCGGTGCCGCTTTCCCCCACGATCACCTGCCCTTGCTCCGCGCCAAGGAACACCATCGCATCGGCCCGGCCCTTGGCGATCACCTCACCCATCGCCTTGGCCGCCGGATTATCGCGCCCCTGATTGTCAGGAATGGCGGCAAATTTTGCGGCGGTTTCAACAACCGAATTCAGCGTCAGCGCGCCGCCCGCATTTTCAAAGAAAATGCGCTCACCGGAAAACGGATCGCTTTCCACATAGGCAAAGCGCGCCCGCACCTCTTTGATCAACGATTTGTCTTGTCCCATCATCCCGGTGCTCCTTTTGGCAAAAGGGGTAAACGCGGTGGCGTGCCGGAGCAAGTGGGCCGGTTTTGCGACCCCTTGATCGACGGGCAGCGGGCACTGCGCTCCCCGGCTCACCACCGCTCTGGCTCTTTTGCGGGTGCCGCTCAAAGCACCCGCGCCATGGCCCGGCCCAACTTGTCCACGATCTCGCCCACCTGATCCTCGGTGATGATGAACGGCGGCGCGAGCAGCACATGGTCGCCGCGCTGGCCATCAATCGTGCCGCCCATCGGGTAGCACATCAGCCCCTCGTCAAAACCCGCCGCCTTCAGCGCCCTGTTGACCCCGCGCGCCGGATCAAACGGGGCCTTGGTGCCACGGTCCTCAACCAGCTCCAGCCCAATGAACAGGCTGCGCCCCCGGATATCGCCCACATGCGGGTGCTGGCCAAAGGCATCATCCAGCGCACCGCGCAGCACCGCCCCCATCCGGCCCACACGGCCCACCAGCCCATCATCAAGCAGCCGGGTCAGCACGGCATCCGCAGCCGCGCAGGCCGTCGGGTGCGCCATGTAGGTGTGCCCATGCTGGAAAAACCCGGTGCCACCCTGAATGGTCCTGTAAATCTCGCCTGAGCACAGCGCGGCACCAATCGGCTGATACCCCGCGCCCAGCCCCTTGGCGACGGTCACGATATCGGGCGCAACCCCGTCCTGCTCGCAGGCAAACAGCGTGCCGGTCCGGCCCATGCCGCACATAACCTCATCCAGGATCAGCAACACGCCGTGGCGATCACATATCTCGCGGATGCGCTTGAAATAGCCCTCCACCGCTGGCACCGCGCCCATTGTCGCGCCCACCACCGGCTCGGCGATGAAGGCGATCACGCTCTCCGGACCCGCCGCTTGCAACGCGGCTTCCAGCTCATCCGCCACCCGCAGGCCATAGGCCTCAACCGTCTCGCCCGTCGCGCGGCCGCGATACTCATAGCAGGGCGCAATATGGGTGCCTTCCACCATCAGCGGCTGAAACTGCGCCCGCCGCCACGCGTTGCCGCCAGTGGCCAGCGCGCCCAGCGTATTGCCATGGTAGCTTTGCCGCCGCGCAATGAACTTCACGCGCTGGCTCTCGCCCTTTTCCACAAAATACTGCCGCGCCAGCTTCAGCGCCGCCTCCACCGCTTCTGACCCGCCGGAGGTGAAATACACATATTCAATCCCTTCCGGCGCATGGGCCACCAGCCGCTCCGCGAGCCGCTCCGCCGCATCCGATGTAAAGAAGCCCGAATGTGCATAGGCCAGCGCGTCCACCTGATCGTGGATCGCCTTCGCCACCGCCGCATCAGAATGGCCAAGGCAGGAAACCGCCGCGCCGCCCGAGGCATCCAGATACCGGCGGCCATCAGCGCTGATGATGTAGGCCCCATCGCCCTTTGCGGCGACAGGCGGAACCTTGGCGGTTTGGCGGTGGAAAACATGGGTCATGGCGAATCGCTCCCTGGCGTGGCTCATCCTCCCCAATCATGAAACGTATGTTTCATCCGTTGACAATATATGAAACACTTGAAACACTCCGCTGGGCAACTTTCCCCATTTCAGGTGCCCCATGCCCGACACCTTCGATCAACGATTTGCCGCCCATTTCACCACCCTCAGCCCGCGCTTGCGCGAAGCGGGCGCCTATATCGCGGCCAACCCGGTTGATACCGCCAGCCGTGGGCTGCGTGCCATCGCGGCTGAAAGCCAAATGGCCCCGGCCACCTTCACCCGCCTCGCCCACGCGCTTGAGTTTGCCAATTTCGAGGCGTTGCGCGAGGCCATTCGGGCGCAGATCGCGCTCAAGGTCCGCCGTTTTGCCGCACGGGCGGGTGCGCTTCAGCATGAGGAAGGCGGCGATGAAAGCTTCCTCACCCGGTATCGTGATGCCTGCACCGCCAACCTCGCCGCGCTGACAGATGCCGTGGACCCGGCCCAGCTTGAGGCGCTCGTCAGCCGCCTTGGCGCGGCGCGGCGGGTGCTGCTGGTGGGCGCTCTTGGCTCTTTCGGGGTGGCCACTTACGCCGCCTATATGGGCCGCTTCCTTGGCGCCGGATGGGAGATGGCGGGGCAAGGCGGGAGTTCGCTCGCCAGTTCGCTCGCAGGCTTTGGGCCGCAGGATGTGATGCTGGTCATCACCAAGCCGCCCTCGGCCCGAAATTCGATTCGCGCAGCCGAAGCTGCGGCCAAATCCGGGGCGCATGTGGCCCTCATCACCGATAGCTGCGCCTGCCCGGCCATGCCCCATGCCTCCACCGCTTTCATCCTGCCAGATGACGGCCCCAGCTTCTTTTCGTCCTATGTTGCCACGGTTTTCCTGCTCGAAACGGTGATGGGGATGGTTGCAAAACAGGCCGGGCCTTCCGTTACAGAACGCATCGCCCGGATCGAAGCGCAAAACCGCCTGCTCGGCGAGGTGGTGGACTCATGAGGAAAGTGAGTCCACCTTAGCGGCATAAAAATGTGTCAATCAGGGAGAACGATATGACCAAACCAATCAAACTCGGCCTCATCGGTGCAATCGCAGGGGCGCTCATGGCCCCCGCTGCGATGGCCGAAGAGTTCATCACCATCGGCACCGGCGGCGTGACCGGCGTGTATTATCCCACCGGTGGGGCGATTTGCCGTCTGGTGAACAAGGGCCGCAAAGACCACGGCATCCGCTGCTCGGTCGAATCGACCGGCGGCTCGGTTTACAACGTGAACACCATCAAGGAAGGCGAGCTTGAGTTTGGCGTCGCCCAGTCCGACATCCAGTACAATGCCTACAACGGCGTCGTGCAGTTTGAGGGTGATGCGTTTGAAGGCCTGCGCGCCGTGTTCTCGGTCCACCCCGAGCCCTTCACCGTTGTGGCCCGCGCCGATTCCGGGATCAAAACTTTTGACGATCTCAAAGGCAAGCGCGTCAACATCGGCAACCCCGGCTCCGGCCAGCGGGCAACCATGGAAGTTCTGCTCGAAAAGATGGGCTGGACCACCGGTGATTTCGCCCTCGCAACCGAGCTGAAGGCCGCCGAGCAGTCCGCTGCTCTCTGCGACAACCAGATCGACGCGATGGTTTACACCGTTGGCCACCCGTCCGGCTCCATCCAGGAAGCCACCACCGCCTGTGATTCCGTGCTCGTCGAAGTGTCGGGCGATGCGGTTTCCGCTCTGGTTGAGGAGTTCCCCTTCTACTCCGTGGCAACCATCCCAGGTGGCATGTATCGCGGCAACGATGGCGACGTGAAAACCTTCGGTGTGCGCGCCACCTTTGTCAGCTCCGACGCGGTGTCTGACGATGCGGTTTACGCCGTTGTCTCCTCGGTTTTCGAGAACATCGAAGACTTCAAAGGCCTGCACCCCGCTTTCGCCAACCTGACGGCAGAAGAGATGGCAACGCAGTCGCTTTCGGCTCCGCTGCATGATGGCGCTGCCAAGTACTACAAGGAAAAAGGCCTGATCGAGTAATCTCGACAGCCCTTTCATGCAAACGCCGGAGGGCGGCCCAGCGCCGCCCCCGGCCCACCAAAAAAACCAATACGCAAAACGCGAACAGGGACCGGCCGGAAAAATGGCCTGACAGTGGGGAAACAAATGTCTGCAAAGGAAAACAACGCCCTCAGCGAGGCCGAGCTACAAGAGCTTGTTGCCGCGTCTGACAGTGGCGCGCGCTCGGTGCCCGGCACGCTTGGTATGTTCATCGCTGCTGTTGCTCTGATCTGGTCGATCTTTCAGGTGCTGCTGGCCTCTCCATGGTCGCCCTACATCCTGCCCGGCGACATGATCAACAATGACCGCCTGATCCACCTCGCCTTTGCGATTTTCCTTTCCGCCATGGCCTACCCTCTTTTCAAACGGGCGCCCAAAACATCGGTGCCCTGGTATGACTGGGTGCTCGGGGTCGGCGGTGCCGCCCTGGCGATGTATGGCTACTTCTTTTACGAAAAGATCGTTTCTAACGGTGGCCTCGCCGACCAGACAGATGCCTACGCCGCGCTCGCGGGCCTGATCCTGCTGTTCATCGCCGCCTACCGCACGCTTGGCCCTGTGATGGTGGCCCTGGCCTGCCTCTTCCTGCTCTATGTGTTCTTCGGCTCCTCCGAAGTTGTCCCCGACCAGATCCGCTGGGCCGGGGCGAGCTTGCGCAAGGCCATGTCGCATATGTGGATCACCTCTGAGGGCGTGTTTGGCATCGCACTTGGCGTATCCACCAAGTTTGTGTTCCTCTTCGTGCTGTTCGGCGCGCTGCTCGATAAGGCCGGCGCGGGTAACTACTTTATCAAGATGGCCTTTGGCGCCCTTGGCCACCTGCGTGGCGGCCCCGCCAAGGCCGCCGTGGTCGGCTCTGCCGCCACTGGCCTGATCTCCGGCTCCTCCATCGCCAACGTGGTCACAACCGGTACCTTCACCATCCCGCTGATGAAGCGCGTAGGCTTTTCTGCGGAAAAGGCCGGCTCTGTCGAGGTGGCTTCATCGGTCAACGGCCAGATCATGCCGCCGGTGATGGGCGCTGCCGCCTTCCTGATGGTTGAATATGTGGGCATTTCCTACGTCGAGGTCATCACCCACGCCTTCCTGCCCGCGATCATCAGCTACATCGCGCTGGTCTACATCGTGCATCTGGAAGCCGTGAAAAACAAAATGCCGACCATCGGCAACAAGGTGGTGAACCTCTTCAACACCATCCTCGGCATGTTTGCCTTCTTCGCGGGCTTTGCGGTGCTCTGCTACGCCACCAAATACCCGGTGCAGCTTATCACCTCGATGCTCCCCGATGGTTCGGGGCTGGTGCTCGCGGCGCTGATCGGGGTGATCTACCTTGGGCTGCTCTATCTTGCCTCAACCGTCGATGACCTTGAGCCTGATGATCCCAACGCCGAAGTGGTCGAGCTGCCCGAGATCCCCAAGATCTACAAATCCGGCCTCTACTACCTGCTGCCGATCATCGTGCTGGTGTATTTCCTGATGATCGAGCGCAAGTCGCCGGGCCTCTCGGCGTTCTGGGCCACCTTCCTGCTGTTCTTCATCCTGCTCACTCAAAAGCCGCTCAAGGCCATGTTCCGTGGCGAAAGCGATGCTTCGAGCCGCTGGAAAGAGGGCGTGGTGGATTGGGCCGTTGGCATGATCGACGGCGCGCGCAACATGATCGGCATCGCGCTGGCCACCGCTACTGCGGGGATCATCGTGGGCACCGTCTCGCTCACCGGGATCGGGCAGGTGATGGCTGATTTCGTCGAGTTCCTCTCGGGCGGCAACCTCATCGCCATGCTGGTGCTGGTGGCAATCCTGTCACTGATCCTCGGTATGGGCCTGCCCACCACGGCCAACTACATCGTCGTCAGCTCGCTGATGGTGGCTGTCGTGGTGGAGCTTGGCGCGCAATCGGGCCTCGTGGTGCCGCTGATCGCGGTTCACCTCTTCGTCTTCTACTTCGGCATCATGGCCGATGTAACGCCCCCTGTGGGCCTCGCCTCCTTTGCGGCGGCGGCGGTTTCGGGCGGCGACGCGATCAAAACCGGCTTCACTGCGTTCTTCTACAGCCTGCGCACCGTGGCCCTGCCCTTTGTCTTCATCTTCAACACCGATCTGCTATTGATTGATGTGACATGGCTGCAAGGCATCATCGTCTTCATTGTGGCGACCATCGGTATCCTCGTGTTTACCGCTGCCACCATGAACTTCTTCTTCGTCAAGAACCGCATCTGGGAAACGGTGGCCCTGCTCGCTATCGCCTTCGCCCTGTTCCGGCCCGGCTTCTTCATGGATATGATCCAGCCGCCGTTCCGTGACATGGCGCCAGCGCAGTTCGAACAGGCCGTCGCCGAGGCCACACCGGGGGACTCGCTCCGCGTGATCGTCTCTGGCCCGGACTTCGATACCAGTGAGGTAAAAGAAACCACGCTGGTCGTCGCGGTGCCCGAAGGGGCCGATGCTGCCGCGCGGCTTGATGCGATGGGCTTCATCCTCCTCCCCGAGGGCGAGGTGATGAAACTGGACGAGCCGGGCTTTGGCTCCCCCATTGGTGACGATCTGTCGAGCTTTGATTTCTACGGCGATGCGCCGGTGGCGGTCACCGCGCTCAAGGCCCCGGTCCACGGGCTGCCCAAGGAGCTGATCTTCATCCCCGCGCTGCTGCTGCTCGGCCTGATCGCCTTCCTGCAAATGCGCCGCAAAGAACCCGAAGTCGAAGAAGGAGTTCCGGCATGATCAAAAACGTCCTCTGCGCCGTTGATATCGCCAACCCGAAAGCCGAGACAAAGGTGCTGGAACGCGCCTACAAGCTCGCCGAGATGGAAGGCGCCCAGCTTGATGTGATCACCGTCATCCCTGATTATGGCATGTCCGTGGTTGGCGGCTATTTCGGCAGCGATCACACTGCAAAGGCCAAGGCCAAGGCGGGGGAGCTGCTCAAAACACTCGTCGCCCAAACCCTTGGTGCCGAGGTCAACGGCAAGATCCGCCATGTGATCGGGGTGGGCAACGCCTACCACGAAATCCTGGAAACCGCCGAAAAGGCCGGGGCTGACCTGATCGTTCTGGGCGCCCACACGCCCGACATAAAAGACTACCTCCTCGGCCCCAACGCCGCCCGCGTTGTGCGCCACTCCACATGCTCGGTCTACGTCGTCCGCTAAAGACGCGCCAAGCCCTCCCTCCCCCGCCTCAAGAGCAATCCCGGCGGGGGGGCACACTCACCCATCGGCACAGAAGTTTCTGAATCCGGCGGCTCCATGGCCTTCCGTTATCGGCTCCCGATCGCGTGGCTCCCTGCCATCGTAGCGATCAACGGGCGCGGTATCGCCTGAAATTGCTTCACTTTTTTCACACGGCAGAACAACCACACCAATCTGCCCCGGCCCTCCACTTCATCGAGCGAGCCTGATGAGCTGTGTGTTCCGGTACCATCGGGAAAGAGCCGCAATGCGCCAAAGTCATAGCGCCCCAGTCAAAAGGCGTTTGGGAGTGAAAACCGGCAGAAACGACCATGGCTGGAAGGGGGTTCAATCGTGATTACTCACGAAATGAAACTTCAGTGGTGAGCCGTGCTGGGTTCGAACCAGCGACCCACTGATTAAAAGTCAGTTGCTCTACCAACTGAGCTAACGGCCCACTCTGAGGCCCGCTCTCTAGGCAATCACCTGCGGAGGGTCAAGCGGGAATCTTTGCCAGCGCACCATCTCCCCGCCCGCTCCGCCGGTTTTGCGCCACAGAAAGCCGCTCATCGTATTGGCGCTCATCTTCAATCCGGGCCGATCACTTCTGGTAGTACGTTGCACCATATGCACCATAGGCACCGTATTTTCCGCCGTAGCCGTAATCATGCATCCGCCGGAAGTTGATCTGCGTCAGTGCCATCCCGATCCCGCCAATCCCGGCCTGGCGGAACAGCCGCAATCCTTCCTGCACCTGATCCATCGAGGTGCTGTCCCAGCGCACAACAAACAGCACGGCATCCGCAACCCTGGCGGCGATTCGCGCATCAGGCACCACAAGCACCGGCGCCGTATCAATGATCACCACATCATACGTGCCGCGCAGCCGCTCGATGAAGCTCGAAAACCCATCCGAGGCAAAGGCATCAGCAGCGTTCACCTCATGCTGATCCCCCACGATGATGTCGATATTCAGATCATCGCTGTGGTAAGTCGCGTCTTCCAGATCCGCCTCACCCGCCAAAACCGCGCTAAGCCCGGTTTTCGGCAAATCATCAAAGAACTTGAGAAGCGAGCGCCGCCGCACGTCACCTTCTACCAGCACCACCCGTTTGCCCAATGCCGCAAAGTTCTGTGCCAGCGTGAGCGACAGGGTTGTCTTGCCATCGCCAGGGACCGCCGAGGTGCACAGGATCACCTGTGGCGCAGCCGCCTCACCATTCGCCAACATGAGAGAGGTTCGCAGGTTTCGCAGCGCTTCAGCGTAGGCCGATGAGGGATTCGCCTGAATATGTTGCAGCATTTTCAGGCGGCTCCGGCCCGGAACAGCGGGCAATTGCCCCAACACCGGCAGGCCAGTCATCCGCTCAAGGTCAGTCGCCAGCCGGAATGTCCGGTTGCGGGCTTCGCGCAACAACACCAACGCCGTTCCCAGCAACAGCCCAAACAAGCCCGCGGCAAGCATGATCATGCTGCGCTTGGGCGAGGTCGCAACCCCCGAAACCACCGCCCGCGAGATGATTGAGCTATCGGCCTGCTGAATACCCTGCTGCGCCGAAGTTTCCTTCATCCGCGCCAGAAAGTACTCATATAGCGCGCGCGTTGCTTCGGCTTCGCGCGTTAACTGCTGCAATTGGATCAGGTCGGCATTCTGCGCCGCGATCCTGTCCTGTTGCACCTCGCGTGAGTTGCGCAGCGCCTCAAGCTGGTTTTCACGGCGAAGCTGATCAACGCGCTTGGCCGTGAGCAATGCCTCGAACCGCGCATTGAAACTTTGCTCAGCCGCCGCATCGCCAGCGTTGATCCGCGCCAAGAGATGGGTGAGCGTTGGGTCCTGTGCCATCTCCGCCTTTTGGGCAGCGGTGGTCGCCTGCTCCATCGCCGCCACCTGCTTTGAGCCTGCCTCGGCGTTTGCCGCGACGCTTTCCACCCGATCACGCAGATCCTTTAACTGGCGCTCAAGCGCCTGAAGCGTTTCAACCGATACAAGGTTGGTCCCGGTGTTGAACGCCGAAAGCCGCGCCTCGGCGGCCTCCAGATCCCCGCGCAAAACCGCGACCTGCTCCGATAGCCAAACCGTTGCCTGCTTGGTTGCCTCGAATTTGGTTTCCAGTTGGCTCAGGATATAGAGTTCGGCAATCGTGTCAGTGATCCGGGCCGATTTTTCGGGATCGGTGGTTGAGGCGGCAATGCGAAACACCACGCTGCTTGGCACGGCCCGCACCGTCACCTTCTGGCTCAGTATCCTTACGGCATTGTCCCGGGCTCGGCGCGCGCGCATCTCTTCGGTGGCCGAGGTGGCATTCTCGTCCTCGCCCAGCAGCAGGTTGCGCACCGCACCACGCACAATATCAAGGCTGGTCGGCTCGCGCAGCCGCGGGTTGAACTCGGGGTCGTCCACAAGGTTCAGCTTTTCCACGACCCGCTGCATGAGGCCCCGCGAGGTGAGCACCTGCATCTCCGAGTTCACCTGATTGGTGTCAGAGGTCAGCCCACCGATGACCTGGTCAATATCCAGAACCGTCTGTTCCTGCGTGTTCAGCTTGAGAACCGTGTCAGCCTCGTACATCGAGGTCGCGCCAAAGTAGGCATAGTAAACGCCGGGAATAACGCACAGTACCGCGACCAGCGCGATCAGCAGTTTGCCCCGCCAGATCGTCCGAAACGCATCACCAACTTTAAGGTAATCTTCGCCACTCTGCCCGTCACCGCCAGCGGTGCCCTGCAATGTACCACGGGAGAAGTTAACGTCCTGCTGCAATCTGATGCCCCACTATTTTCTGCACCTGCAAAAATCCTGTTTGGCTGTAAATTGCCGTCACACCCTCCCCATTTCCCACATTCCGCCCAATCCTGCCATGAAAATCGACAAAAACACTCGTCCCAGTGCAAAGATGCGCCAGTTGCGTCTCCTCAACGCCGTTGGCAATCGCCAATTCACCATCGTGGGTCGTAGCGCTTTCGCTGCACGTGCAAAAATGCTACGCAAGGAACAGATCAAATGGAGACCATCATGCGCCTGAACAGGATTTCAATCGCTTTCGCCCTTTCGGTTGTTGCATCAGCCGCTGTCGCTCAAAACGCTGCTCCAGTCGATTGCACCAATCCCGCAAACCGTGCCCAAGCCCAGTGTGCTGCCTCCAACCTTCCCGTTCCCGGATTGGCCACGAACGCCGCACCGCTACTCTTGGTGCCGCTAGGCCTGCTGGTCGCTGCTGGCGCGGGTGGTGGTGGCGGCGGCGGCTCTGCCAACAGCACCTTCGGTAACTAACTACAGCCAACCCAGGGTTTGGCCCGGCTTGGGGCGCATCCTCTGGCTCGCATTGAAACCCTGTCGGCCGCGCTCAGCAACGAGCGCGGCCGACAGCGTTTCAGGGCAAAAAATTCATATGCCACCCGCATTTTTTCCACAATCTTAAGTTGTTCTTAACCAGCGATTGTCATGCTGTCTTCGCAAGCGTGGCCGCACCTCCGGTTCACGCTGAACGAGGCGCAGCACAGAAAATGGTGGTGTATCATGAAAATCGTTCCATTGGCCGGATTCCGGTCGCAATTTCGCTTGGCTGTTCGCAATACCTCAGTGGCACTTACGGCAGCCTTAACTCTTAGCCTCGCTGCCCCGCCCGAGGCCGCAAAGGCGGCGCCCTACGGCGCAACAATCATCGTTGGCAGCGATCAGGGCGGCTTTATCAGGGCGCGCCTGCGCGAGATCGACAGAATCCGCGCACGTCATCAGCGTGTCGAGATTCGGGGCCGCGTCTGCCTGTCATCCTGCACGATGTATCTCGCCGTCGAAGATGTCTGCGTGTCGCCGCAAACCAGCTTTGGGTTTCATGCGCCGGGCATGGCGTTCGGCAGTTTGACGCCCGAACAGGCAGATTACCTCTCGCGCCTCATTGCCTCCTACTATCCGCCGGTCTTGGCGGATTGGTATCTTGCCGAGGGTCGCAAAAAATCCAAGGGAATGTTCCGGGTGTCCGGGGCCAACCTCATCGCGCTTGGCGTTCCGGCCTGCGCAAGCCTGGCGTCCCGTTCGCGCTGATACTCCAAAAACCTGATGACACACCGCGCTGCTGCGAAACCTTTCGCTGCGGCGCAGAATCCTTTTGTGCGGAAATACCCCAAGCGGGAGCATTTTTGGCGATTCGCACGCATTTCGAGAGACTCGCGTGGTTGCACCATCTTTCACCGCAGCACCCGGTTAATTCAACGTCTAGTAAACGTTAGCGCGAATTAACTATGCCTTAACTTTCATCAAATTGTGCTGGATTTGTCGTCAAATCGTCCTTATCCCTACGTCAACGTCCGGATGTGCTGCAAGTGCAATATGTTTATTGCATTCCATGTTACGCAAGTCGGGAAGCGTACTTGGAACGGGGGTGTCGTGATGAAGTCAGCCATTTTTGAAGACCTTGGTGTTGCTGAAGCCGTCGCTTTCCCGCCCCGGCGTGCAAGCAAGGTTTACCGTCTCCTTGGCAAGCGGATCTTCGATGTCGTATTTGCCCTTCTCATCCTGCCACTGATCCTTCCGGTGCTGGCGGTCCTGTGGGCCCTCACCAGGCTAGATGGTGGGCCGGGCTTTTACACTCAAGTCCGCGTTGGCCAGGATGGCCGCAAGTTTAACTGTTTCAAGATCCGCTCCATGGTCATCAACGCGGATGCGGTGCTTCACGAGATGTGCGCGCGTGATCCCGCCATGGCGCATGAGTGGCACGTCCACCAGAAGCTCGACAATGATCCCCGGATCACGCGCGTTGGGGCCTTTGTGCGCGCCACCAGCCTTGATGAACTGCCTCAGGTTTTCAACATCCTGATGGGCGATATGAGCTTCGTCGGCCCCCGCCCTTTCACCGATGATCAGGAAACGCTCTATCGCAAGGGCGGCGGCAAGGCTTACTTCGCTTTGCGCCCGGGCATTACCGGCCTGTGGCAGGTTTTCGGTCGCAGCCAAACCACCTTCATGGACCGGGTCAATTATGATGAGACGTATGAGCGGCAGCTTGGCTTCCTGTCAGACCTCTCGCTCATCTTGCGCACGGTTAGCGTGGTGCTGAACCGCACCGGGAAGTAATCGCAAGCGCGCGCCCAGTCCGTGCCATGGCAGCCCTCCCAAAACCCTGTATGTTCGCAGCCGATCCCTAAAAACAGGCATAACCTTGGGCGTGCACCCTTTCCTCATCCCGCTTTTCATCCTGGCGCTTCATGTCGGCGGCGCTGGCTTGTCCTTGGCGCAGCGGGTGCCGCCGTGCTGAAGCGCCGCTCCGGTCCCCCGCCCGCGTTCTACCCATCTCTCGAGTCGTTTCGCGGCATCGCAGCGGTTTCGGTGGTTCTCTATCATCTTGGCTTCGTCAACGGTGATCGGCTGAGCTTCCTGCAAGGCGCTGGAATCTTTGTTGATTTCTTCTTCCTGCTCTCCGGCTTCGTGATGAGCCACGCCTATCTTGCCCGCATCCGCGAGGGGCTTGGGTTTTGGCCCTACTTGCGCGCCCGCCTCGCCCGGCTCTACCCGCTACACCTGTTTTTGCTACTGGTTTGGGTGCCCTATATCCTCGCCAAACTCTACGTCTACACCACCATGGGATTTGGCGAAGACCCCACGCTTTCGAGCAACCCCGAGAGCTTTCTGGCCAATCTCGCGCTCGTCCACTCGATGCATGTGCTGGACTATCTGTCGTGGAATTACCCCTCGTGGAGCATCAGCGTGGAGTTCTGGGCCTATGTCCTGTTTTTTGCGCTGGTGTCCCTTTCCGGACGCTTCCTTCCCCTGACCCTCGCCATCTGCGCGGTGGGGTCCGGAATTTTGCTGGTTTGGCTCGGGCTGGCACTGGACACGCGCCACGGGATGCTCTTCACCTATGATTACGGCTTCCTGCGCTGCGTTCTGTCGTTTTGCACCGGGGCGCTGATCTGCCACTTTCACCGCCATTTCACCCTTGCGGTCGGTCCGGCGTTTCTGTCGGCGGTGGAGGTTGCGCTTTGCGCTCTTTGCATCCTGCTGGTCTCCTACGCCCACGGCAACGTGGCGGTGCAGGCCATCACCATTGCCACCTTCGCCGTAACGCTCTTTTGGTTCGCCAATAGCACCGGCGTGGTGACCCGGCTGATGTCGCTACAGGCATTCCGCTTTATCGGCCTGATTTCCTATTCGATCTACATGACCCACGCGATCATCGTGGCCGGTGTCGATAATGTGTTTCGCTACATCGTCAAGCTGCCCACCGCCCAGATCGAGGGCCTGAACGGGCGGCCTCCGCTCGAAACCGAATGGGCCGCGCTGCTCAACATCGCCACTGTTACCATTGTCATCGGGGTATCAGCACTCACCTATCGCTACATTGAGGTTCCGGGCAAAGCCCTCGGGCGGCCACGCAAACGCCGCGCCACCCCCTGAGTTCTGCTGCAAATGGTCTTCTGATTTTGGCAAATCCAGCGTAAAAGTAGCCGTGAGCATCCACCCGATCGCCCTCCTTCTGCCCATGCTGGTGGCTCTGGCCTTTGCCTTTGGCGGGTTGCGGGCAGCGTTCTTGTGCGCCTGCGTGTCGGTGCCGTTTCGCACCTCGGCGGTGTTAAGCGCAGGGGGCCTGAACATTCTGGCCGAGCATCTGGCCTTTGCACTCATCATGGGCGCCGCCGGGGCCGCCGCGCTGCTGCGCAAACCCTCGGCCAAGCCCCGTGGCCGGGTCGAGGTTGAGCAGGCCGTGCTGTTTCTGCTTATCAGCTATGTGTTTCTCTCCGCCCTGTTCCTGCCCAACGTCTTCCGCGATATCTGGGTGGTGAACCCCAGCCTGACGTTCGCCGGCGAGCAACGCTACGCCAATAACGTGCCCGGCCTCTCCCTGTCACCGCTGCGCCCCAGTTCTGCAAACTTCACCCAACCCGCTTACACCCTGTTTTCGGCGTTGGTCTTTGTGGTGGCAGTTCGGCTTGGGCGGAAACACGGCTATGCGCTGCTTGATCGCGGCCTCGCAATCGCCGCGACGGTTCACGCGGGCCTTGGTCTGGCGGATATCATCGGGCTCGATTCGATCCTGTCGATCGTCAGAACCGCCAGCTACCGCATCAACGATTCGCACCAGATGCTCGGGCTTGATCGCACCATTGGCGCCATGGTTGAGGCATCGCGCTACGGCATCCTCGCGGGCATCCTCTTCTCTTACTTCTTTGCGCTTTGGCTGATGCGCGGCGGCAAGCGCAACTTCCGCCTCGCTGCACTGTTGTTTGTGACCGGGCTTTCAACGCTCTCAACCTCGGCCTTCCTGTGCATTGCCGCCGCCTTCACGGTGCTCACGGCGCGGTTTCTCTTTGCCAGCCGGGTTTCGCGGCTGTCGTCCTACCGAATCGGCGCCCTGCTGGCCGTTTTCCTGCTCTCGTTGAGCGCAATCCTCGCCCTCACGCCCGCAGGGCCAATCGTGGTGGATGTGGTCAACAGTCTGGTGTTCAACAAGGCTGATAGCGACTCCGGCCTGGTGCGCAGCGCCTCCCTCCGGCTCAGCCTGACCACCCTGCGCGACACATGGTATCTCGGCGCCGGCGCGGGATCTGTTGTCTCCAACGGCCTGCCATTCGTGTGGCTTGGCAACATTGGCCTGCCCGGCACCATCCTGTTTGTGCTGTTCTTTTTTCTGGTGATGCGCGGGCGCGGGCGGCTCAAGGGCCAGAACCCGGCCGACTACCACCACTGGTTTGCAGCCACCACCGCCGTCGCGGTGTACCTGATCGGTGAAGGCGCAAGCCGCACGCTGCTTGATCCCGGCATCGCCTCAATGCTGATATCGGCCATGGCCGTTACCACCCGGCGGCCGCTCTGGATCAGCACCGCGGCCACCCAAATGCACCTGTCCCCGGACCACGGCAGCACCGCAGCGGCCCCTCAGCGCCCCGCCGTAAACAGCCGCTCGTAAAGCGCGATATCCGCCGCGCAAACCTCATCCAATCGCGCCGCCAATGGCCCTGTGAGAATGCTGTCATAGTCCGAAACCGAGCCCTTGTTGCCCACCGGAAAGCGCATTTTCCAGCCGTAGCCCGCCCGCACATCCTCGGCAAACTTCGGCAGATCCTCAAGAAAACCAATAATGCGGAATCGCGCGGCATTTTGCACCGCCGCCTCAACCGCCTCCGGCGTGCAGGCCTTGGGCCAGGCATGATCGCTGAGGAAACGCGTCATCAGGCTGCCAAAGGCGTGGGCCTGCTCGGTATCCAGAAATTCTTCCAGCTCAAGGGTAATCCCGTTTTGATTGTCGCGTCCCTTGTCCCAAAAGTAATGGGACAGGAAGCGTGCCCTGGGCTCACGCAGCAGCGTGATCCGGTCATAGCTGTCCAGCGGCTCGCCCTCGCGGGCCGGAAAGTAGGGCACATGCGCCTGCACCAGCGCCGTCCCGGTGGTGGCAAAATAGCGGCACAGATCGCGCTTCAGCGCAAAAGCCGCATCGTGGCGCGCAAAGTGCCCAACCTCGCCGCCGGGATCGACCATGTTGAGCGTGCCGTCCTCATCCACCTTGTGAAACGACAGTGCCGAGCGCATCCGAAATGGCCGGGTGATGGCGCTGCCGCCGCACTTGGGGATGTGATGAAACAAAATGCGATGCGGGGTCAGCCGCTCGCGCACCCGGCGCGATGACCTCAGCGCAGTCTTGGCCAGCCCGATCATCCGCGCTTACCCCTTCGCACCCTGGCCGCGCGCGTACACATCTTCGTAGCGGATAATATCGTCCTCGCCCACGTAAGAGCCGGTCTGAACCTCGATCAAGACCATCGGCACCTTGCCGGGGTTTTCCATCCGGTGCTTGGCCCCCAAAGGCACGTAAATCGATTCATTTTCCGCCACAAGCTTCACCTCACCATCAACGGTAACGCGCGCGGTTCCTTCCACCACAATCCAATGCTCAGAGCGGTGAAAATGGCTTTGCAGCGACAGCGCCGCACCGGGATGCACATGAATGCGCTTCACCTGAAAGCGATTGCCCACAACAAGGCTTTCGAACCAGCCCCATGGCCGGTGGTCCATTGGAAAATGCGTGGCCTGCGAAGCGCCCTTGGCCTTGAGCGCCGCCACCGCTTCCTTCACGTCCTGCGCGCGTGACATATCGGCAATCAGGACCGCGTCATTCATCGCCACGGCCATCACGTTCTCGAGGCCAATGCCCACCACCTCAAGCCGCTCGCTGTCAGAGCGCAGCAAGGTGTTGGCGCACTCAATCGCCGTGGCATCGCCCGATGTGACCACGCCTGCATCATCCGGCCCGGATTCACGCCACACCGCATCCCAGCCGCCCAGATCAGACCAGCCGCTGTCAAACGGGACAACAGCAAGGCTATCGGCCTTTTCCATCACGGCATAATCAATTGAAATGTTCTCAACCTCGGCCCATGGCTCCGGCGCAAGGCGCAAAAAACCAAGGTCGACTTCGGCCTGATCCACCGCCTCGCGCACCGGCCCAACAAGACCGCCCGCATGGGCCTCAAACGCCTTGATGATGTCCGCCGCGCGAAACAGGAAAATCCCCGCGTTCCACAGGTAGTTTCCGGCTCCAAGCATCTCCTGCGCCCGTGCGGCATCGGGCTTTTCGGCAAAGGCCTTCAGATCAATCGCGCTGCCGCTGCCATCGGGCTTTTGTGAAAGCTCAAGATAGCCATAGCCGGTTTCGGCACGGGTTGGCTGGATGCCGAATGTCACCAGTTTGCCCTGCGCCACCGCGCTCAGCCCACGCGCCACCGCCGCGCCAAAGGCCGCCGTGTCGGGGATCACATGGTCCGAGGGCGAGACCAGCATCACCGCCTCCGGGTCTTGCGCGCTCACATGCAGCGCCGCCGCCAAGATCGCCGGCGCCGTGTTGCGCCCTTCTGGCTCAATCAGGATCGCGCCGGGATCAATGCCCACCTCGGCAAGCTGCTCCACCACGATAAACCGAAAGTCCGATGCGGTGAGAACAACCGGCTTGGCAAAGCTCTCCTCGCCAATCGCGCCGCACATCCGCTTCGCCGACCCCTGAAAAAGCGTTTCCTCCCCGGACAGTTGGGCAAATTGCTTTGGGTAGCTCTTACGCGACAGAGGCCACAGCCGGGTGCCCGATCCACCACACAGAATTGTCGGATAAATCATGAATGTCCCTATCTTCCTTGGGTCGGAACACGGCAGTGCGCCCCGGCGTCTTTTTTCCAGAGATTATGTAAACTGCTTCAATATATCCACATTCGTTGCCGGGTTTTTTGCAGATGCAGAAAAATCGCCTCTACGCCGCCTGATTTACCGCCGATTATAGCCAAGCGTTGCCGCAATGCAGCATCAAACATGGCTGACCAACCCCACCCTTGAAAACTGCCGCCGTCTGACCCCCTATTCGCCCTGCGGCACCGGTTGCTGCCCGCGCCTCGTACTTAACCGCACAAATCAAGGGCCACATGCCTCAAACCGCACGCGATCTCATCCTGAACGGCCGCTTCCTGTCCCGCCCGATGACCGGCGTCGATAGGGTCGCCGCCGAACTGTCCACCGCGCTCCTTGCTCAACTGGCCACGCAAGATGGGCCAAGCCGCCGCCTGCGCCTTGCGCTGCCCAAGGCAGGCGCGCAGGAGCGTGACAACTCGGCACAGGCCATCGCGGGGCTGCTCGGGCTTGATGTGGTCCCAACCATGGCCAGCGATGGCTATTTCTGGGAGCAGGTGGCGCTCTGGCGGACCGCGCCCGAAGATTGGCTGCTGAGCTTTTGCAATATGGGCCCGGTGTGGCGCACGCGCCAGGTGGTGATGATCCACGATGCACAGGTGTTCAGCCAGCCGCAGGCCTATTCCCGCAAGTTCCGCGCGATCTACAACCTGTTGCAACCTCGCGTCGCCAAACGGGCATCGGTGGTGCTCACCGTGTCAGATTTCTCCCGCCGCCAGCTTGAAGACCATGGCGTTGTCCCGCCGGGCAAGGCCATCGTGGTGCATAACGGGGTTGACCATATCCACCGCATTTCACCCGATGCGAGCACATTGGCGCGCCACCGGCTCAACCCGCAGGGCTACTTTCTGGCAATCGGCACCCTCGCGCCGCACAAAAACCTGCCCATGTTGATCGAAGTCGCACGCAACCGCCCGGAAGGTGCGCTGCCGCTTGTGGTGGCGGGGGGCGGCAATGCGTCTGTGTTCAGTGATCACGGGCTGATTGAGGGCAAGGGCGTGCGCTTCCTTGGCCGTGTGACAGATGGTGAACTGGTGGCGCTTTATCAGGGGGCCACCGCGCTGGCCTTCCCATCCCTCACCGAGGGCTTTGGCCTGCCCCCGCTTGAGGCCATGGCGCATGGCTGCCCGGCCATCGTCACAACCGGCGGCGCGGTGCCCGAAGTCTGCGGTGACGCCGCGCTTTTCGCCGATCCGGAAGACCCCGCCGCATGGCGCGCCGCGCTGGAGGTGATCGAAGCCAATCCAGAGCGCCGCAAGGCACTTGCCGCCGCCGGAAAGGCACAGGCCGCGCGCTTCACATGGGAGCGCGCGGCACAAAAGGTCCTTGCCGCCATCACCGCCGCCGAAACAAGCGCGGCGGCACCCTAAATTGCCATTCTCGCTCTTGCGGCAAGCTTTGCCTCAGCGGCTTGAGTTTCGGCCGGGTTGGTCCAAACCGTCATGCCATAAAGTTTCATTTCAATGGGATGCGCGATGAAGTCGTTGACACCAACAAGCAAGGTATAGTCAGACATCGAAAGGCCAGTGTATCCGCTCTTGCTCCACCCCTGAACCCCGTCGACTCGCTGTACCACCGCCCCGGCGCCGGCATCCAGAACGTCGGCAAATACATGCGGTGCGCCGTCGATCCAATCAACCGGGGCTTCCGATGCTGACCGGCTCGCCACACTAAGCCCATTGTTGAAAAACGTCCCGCGGAACTGCCCTGCCACCTGCGCCCGGCGGGCAAATTTCTCGCCGCTTCCGGTAAAGATGTAGCTAAAGCTGTTCAGATGCGGCGTCGAAAGCACCTCGAACGCCTGTCCGACCGAAATGGTATCGGGAACCGCAAAACTGGCACGGCTCAGGTATTGCCCGGAGCCGTCAAACTCCAACCAATGCAGCCCCCCGCTGGTGCGATAGACCGGGCGGCGCGCGCTTTCTGACTGGGTCAGGTGAAACCCGTTGCCGCTCTTGTCGGCCACCGCCCCCACCGGATCGCCACTGGCTGTCACCGGCACAGTCATCGCGCCATCCTGATAGAGCGTCGAAAGGTCCGAAGGGTCCCAATCCGCAAGCGCCGTCACGGCGGGCCCAGGCGGTGGCCCCGTGCTGCCAGCCCCGCGCCGCAGCGCTACGTCGATGATCGACAGGTTCATTTCGTGCATCGGCCTTACCCCACAACGAAGGCATGGATGCCAGCGGCCGTTGTGCCCGTGGCCATCACCCGGCGCACGCCAACCGGAAGGATCGCAAAATCCGCAAGCGCCACAGTCCGGCTTTCCCCAGCTTGCGAAACAAACGAAAGCGCGCCGGCGGTTTCAACGTAAAGCGCAATCGCCACCGAGGGTAGATCGGTGCTGTCCGAAGGGGTCACAGGCGCAAGGTCGTTGGCCGGTCCCTGAGCGCTCGGGGTGCGGTCTTCAAACGGATCGAACATGGGGCTTCCTTCTAAAATTGAAGGCCCGCACCGCATCAAAATTTGCAGGCCGGGCCAAGTAGATCGAACTCCCAAAGGCTACCCCCCAATCGTAAACAGCCGCAAAATCCACCGTGCGGCGCCCGGATGTGCCAATGATGTGGCATTGCCGCGCCACATCTGCAAAAAAGCGCTGTTCGTTACCGTGGGTAAACGCGCTCAAACGCCAAGCTGATAATCTGGCTGGAGCCCTCTATTAGCCGCACCTCCGGAGTCTGCCCTTGTTTCCTACGCCCCGTGTTCTTTCTCTTGCCGTTGCATCGGCCGGTTTCGTGCTTGCCGGTTCCGGAGATGGGGCCACCGCCCGCGAGCGGCTGTCGTTTTATGGCACCCCCGGCTTGGTGGATATGCCAACCGCCGGCGTTTTGCCGGATGGCAGCCTTGCGCTGACAACGGCGCACTACAGTCCCGTCACCCGCAATACGCTGGCCTTCCAGATCACCCCGCGCATCCTCGGCACCTTCCGCTACTCGGCGCAGGGGCGGCTCGAATTTGCGGGCCAGGATTATTACGACCGCAGCTTCGATCTGCATTTCCTGCTGCGCGAGGAAGAGGGGTATTGGCCCGCCATCGCCCTTGGCCTGCGGGATTTTGGCGGCACCGGGATCTATAGCGGCGAGTATCTCGTTGCCTCCAAGCACATCACCCCGCGGTTTCGTGTGACCGGCGGCATCGGCTGGGGCCGGTTTGCCGGGCGCGGGACCTTTGATAACCCTTTGGGCGTATTCTCCGAATCCCTTGAAACCCGCCCCGAAAGCAGCACCCGCACCGGGCAATTTTCGGCAAAGCAGTGGTTTCGCGGGCCTGCCGCCCTGTTTGGCGGGGTTGAATGGGCCGTGTCTGATCAGCTCACCTTTGTTGCCGAGTATTCCAGCGATCTCTACGAGCTTGAGAGCCAGATCGCGATGGATGCGCCCAGCTCGGCCTATAACTTTGGCCTCACCTACGCCTTCCGCAACGGCGTAGATCTGTCGGCCTACTATCTTTACGGCAACGCGATCGGCATTTCGGCCTCCTACGTGATTGATCCGAACCGCCCGCGCAGCCAAGGCGGGCAGGAGGCCGGGCCACCGACTTTGCTGCCGCGCAACACCGTCGCCGCGCAAAGCTGGAACCTCCGCCAAGCCACTGCTCCCACCGTCCCCGCCAACGCGGCCCGCGATGCGCTTGAAGCACGGCTCGCCGCGCAGTCAATCCGGCTGCTGGGCTATGAGCGGCGCGGCGATACGCTTTACGCCGAGGTCGAAAGCGAGCGCTTCAATGCCCGCGCACAGGAGGCTGGCCGCACCTTCCGCCTCATGGCCAACACCGCGCATCCATCCGTCGAAACATTTGCCCTCACCCTCAGCAACAACGGCCAAAGGCAAACCACAATCACCCTGTCGCGCCGCGATCTGGAGGCGCTCGAAACCGACCTTGAGGGCGGATGGCACCTGCTCGCCCGCTCAGATATCCGCGACAGCGTCAGCACCCCCCGGCCCCGCGAAGTCACCGGCGCCTATCCCAAATTTTCGTGGACTCTCGCCCCCTACCTCACAACCTCGCTGTTCGATCCTGACGAGCCGCTGCGCTACGCCGCCGGAGCGCGCCTCTCTGCCGCCTATTCCCCGCGCCCCGGCCTCACCTTCGCAGGCCAGCTTAGCCAACCCGCGGTGAATACCATCGGGGAATCAACCCGCACGTCCAATTCGGTGCTGCCGCATGTGCGCTCCGACGCCACGCTCTACGCACAGGGCACGGATCTGCGGCTCGATTATGCCACCGCCGAGTATATGTTCCGCCCCGGCAAAGACCTGTTTGGCCGCGTCTCCGTTGGCTACCTTGAGGCCATGTTCGGCGGTGTCTCGGGTGAGCTGCTCTGGTATCCGCTCAACAGCCGCCTCGCCCTCGGAGTCGAGATCAATTACGCCGTTCAGCGCGAGTTTGATCAGGGGCTGTCGTTCCAGGATTACTCCGTCTGGACAGGCCACGCCTCTGCCTACTACGACCTTGGCAAAGGCTATAAGGGCCAAATTGATGCAGGTCGCTACCTCGCCGGGGATTGGGGCGCCACATTCACCCTGTCGCGGCAATTCAACAACGGCTTCACCGTTGGCGCCTTCGCCACCTTCACCGATGTCTCCTACGATGATTTTGGCGAAGGCAGCTTTGACAAGGGCATCTTCATCGAAGTGCCCCTGGCCTGGATCATCGGGCGGCCAACGCTACGCACCGTCAACCAAACCCTGCGCCCCGTGCTGCGCGACGGCGGTGCGCGGCTCAATGTGCGCAATCGCCTTTATGATACCGTAAGCCCCTATCGCGGCGCTGCGGTGGCCGCCAGCTGGGGGAAGTTCCTGCGATGAAATCGCCTTTCACCCGCCCCCTGATGCGCCGCGCCACCCTTGGCCTTGTTGCTGCGGCCTGCCTGCTGATCACCGGCTGCGCCACCGGCGGGCGCCTGGGCACCACCAGCGCCCCCACCCCGGTGCAGGAGCAACGCCAAGCCGCCGCTGAGTTTGCCCGCCTGGTCGAAAGCGGCGCTCCGGCGAAGCAGGTCGCGGTGCTTGAAGGCGGCAATCCCACCATCGCCGTGCTCAAGACCCGCCGCGCCGGGGCCGAAACCTACGTCACCCCCGATGGGGTCACCCTGCGGATGCGCGATGGTTTGCTGACCGGCACCGCCGGGCTTGGCAACGATATCCAGAACTCTGATCTTGCACAGGTTTCGGCCTTGCTGCGCAGCCGCAACGGTGGCGTGGCCGAGCGCTTCCAAACCTTCCTCACAGGGGAGTACCGGGCCGTTACCCGCACCTACCTGTGCACAATATCCCCCCAAGGCCCCGCCGAGATTGACCTCGCCACCCGTGACGGTCAGTTACGCAAGGTAAAGACCCGCCTGATGCAGGAAGACTGTCGCAGCCTCGATCAAACCTTCCGCAACTTCTATTGGTTGCGCGGCGACCGCATTGTGCAATCGCGGCAATGGGCCGGGGCCGTATCGGGGATGCTGGTGCTCCGCGATCTGGTGAATTAACTGCTTCGCAGCACCGTCCGAAAATGAAAAACACGACCATGACGCCGGAAAGAGAGACAAAGATGATGCGCTGGATCACCACATTTGGCCTGGTATTGGCCCTCTCCGCCTGCGGGGCCGTCTATCACAGCCCCAAGGTGCGCGACGGTGTCGTTGATGGCACCCGCGTTCGCGTCGTCCCGATAGACGCCGAAACAACCCGCCTCGCCAATCGCTCTACCTATCGTCCGCGCGGCCTGCCTTCGGTGTTCACCACCGGCGCTGGTGGCGGCAGCGGGCTGCGCACGGGCGGCGCGGCCCCCCAGCCGGTGCTCACCGCCTCTGCCCGCCCCGGTCCCCTTGAAAGCCGCCTGCCACCCAATGCCGCGCCCGGCCCCTATACCATCGGCATCAGCGATGTGGTCCTGCTGGCCACGCCGCGCAGCAACGACTCGGTCACAGAGCTGACCGGCCTGCTCGCCGCGCAAAACGCGCGCCAAGGCTACACCGTTCAGGATGACGGCGCGATTGCCATCCCCAATGTTGGCCGGGTGAGAATCGCCGGGATGACCGTTGAAGAAGCCGAAAACGCCCTGTTTCAACGCCTCGTCGAAAGCCAGATTGATCCAACCTTCTCGCTCGAAATCGCCGAGTTCAACGCCCGCCGCGTGGCCGTGGGCGGCGCTGTTGGCAAGCCGGGTGTGGTGCCTGTCGCCCTGTCCCCGCTGTATCTGGATGAGGCCCTCGCCACCGCCGGTGGTATCAACGTCGCTGATGAAGAATACGCCGCGATCCGCATCTACCGCGACGGCACACTCTATCAAATCCCGCTTTCCGCGTTCAATGCCCGCTCCGATCACCGCCGCATTCGGCTGGTCAACGGAGATTCGGTCTTCGTAGACACCGAGTATGATCTCGGGCAGGCGCAAGACTACTTCGAGCAGCAGATCGCGCTGGCCAATTTCCGCAGCTCGCAGCGTCAGGCCGCTCTCGGCGCGCTCTCGACCGAAATCGCCATCCGCCGCAACGCGCTCACAGAAGCACGGCAAAATTATCTCGCCCGCGCCGATCTGGGCGCAATCAAGCGGGATCATGCGTATATCACCGGCGAGGTCAAAACCCAAAGCCGCTTCACCTTGCCTTTCGAGCAGCAATCAACCCTGGCCGATGCGCTTTTTGAAGCGGCCGAAGGCGTGCCGGTGTTCACCGGAAACGTGCGCCAGATCTATGTGCTCCGAGCGTCCAATAACCCGGCCGAGTTTGGCGCTGTCACGGCGTGGCACCTTGATGCGGGCAATGCCGCCAACTTCACCCTGGCCGCGCAGTTTGAACTGCGCCCGAATGATGTGATCTTCGTCGCCGAACAGCCCGTCACCCGGTGGAACCGCGTGATCCGCCAGATCACCCCATCGCTTATCACCACCTCGATCAGTGCGGCGTCAAACTAGGGGCAGGCCCGGTGAAACCGGTGGGTGATAGCGCTCCACCTCGCGCCGCGCCCGCAGGTAGCCGCTTAACCGGCCTTTGAACACGCCCCAGCCATATTGCATCTTGGCGCGCTCTCCCTTGAGCGCGGCCTTGCCCATGGTGCCAAGCGCCCGCAGGATGAAATGGGTCGCATGGCCCAAGCCGTATCCATGGCGCATCCACACATATCCCATACCCTGGGAGTAGCTGGATACACGCGCGACCATCTTTGCATCCATCTCACTCAAGTTGAGCGGCGGATGGTGGGCAATGATCTCTGGATCGTAGTATTCACGAAATCCGCAAGCCATCGCCTTGAGCGAAAGGTCCTGCGCCTCGCCAGCGCCCCAAAAGGTGCCAGCGCCAACGCCCAGGTTTTCATCCCAGCCCTCGATGGTTTTCAGAACCTCGCGGCGCATAATCATGATCCACTCTACCTGCGTCGTCCAAACTGTGCGCCGGTCCACCCACATCGCCTCGGTTTGGTAGCGCCCACCACGACCCTCCGGGCAACGCCCGGTAACGACATCCGCACCCGTCTCTTCCAGCTTCGCCAGCGCCTTTTCGATGAAATCATCCGGATAGTAGCAATCGTCATCCGGGAAAAAGATCACATCCCCCTTGCTTTCCCGCCAGCCATGGTTGCGGCTCTTGTTCAGCCCGCGCAGCGCCGGATCGTGGATGTGGCGGATCGGCAGATCGGGGAACTCCGCAAGGATCGGCACCAAACGGTCATCTTCGTTCTGGTCCACCACGAGGATCTCGTCGGCCTTGCGGGTCTGGCGCATGAAGCTCTCCAGCAATGGCCTGATCTCCTCGGCCCGCCCCATGGTGGGCACGATCGGCGATACGATCAGCGGTTTGGTCTGTGCAGTCATGCCGGCGTCACTTCCTGTGCTGTTTTCCTGTCAGCTTGCGGGCCATTGCCCCAAACTCCGCGCGCACCTCTTTGATGTGGCGCGCTTTCACCGCGAACATGCCGCAACTCACCCCAAGCGTGCGGCGCACCGCCAGCCAGCCCATGGCATAGGCCACCGCCTGCACCCCGGCAAAAATCATCGCCGCGCCCTGCGCCGATGTGGCGGTGAGCAGCAAAACCACCAGCAAAACCGCCGATGCGGTCACGATGGCCGATGCAATGCGCTCGCGGCCCCGCATGTTGAGCAACACCTGAAACGGCCCAAAGATCGCCGTCATCGAGTTGCCGATCAGCAGGAACACCATCGTCGGGAAGGCCGCGTAGTAGTTTGGCCCAAGCGCCCAAAGCATTGCCGTGCCAAAGGCCATCACCGCCACAAGGCCAAAGATGCCCGAGAGCAGCATCAAAGCACTCGTTCGCGCAACGGTTTCCTGCAACTCGGATGCTTCGGCGCGCGCCAGTTCCGGGGCCACGGCGGTGCGCACCGCCGCCACCAGAAAGAACGAAAGCTGCGCCACCCGGTCGGCGGCAAAGAACAGCGCCGCCTCGACCAGGCCCGATTGCATCCCCACAAACAGCCCCGGCGCGCGCATCACAATGATGCCCGAGGCTGTGCCCGGCCACACCGCCAGCGCCACCGGCAGATGGACGCGTGTTGGCCACGCCGCCGTGATCCCGCCAATCGCCTGGCGCACCCAGTTCACCTGTAGCCCCGCTGTCAGCAACAGCGCCACTACGTAAAGCGCGAACAGCCCAATCGCGGTGGCTTGCCCGGTGAGCAATAGGGCCGCCGCCAGCACCGCAAAGACCAGCGTGCGCACAAAGGCTTCCCCGATCAGCGCCCGCCGCAGCCGATCACTCGCGCGCAGCATATCGCGGCTCAGCCCAATCATCGCCGTCAGGAAAATCGCCACAACCACCAGCGCTGCCGATCCTACCGAGGCCGTCACCGGCGATACCACGCCAAAGGCCAACCCCCCCAGCAGAACCGCCGCCAGCAGGGCCGACGCCCCAAGCGATATGCCCATTCCTTCCCCGAGCAGCGCCCGCATGCCACCGGTCTCGCCCTGCGCCCACATCGGCGCTCCAAACCGCAGGGAAATTACATCATACCCCAGCGTCAGAACGGTGCCGCCAAGGATCGTCAGGTTGATCAGGAAGAACAACTCCCCAAAGGCCTCCTGCGAGACCATCCGCGCCAAAAGCATCGTGAGCACAACCCAAATGGCCGTGCCCATCAGCCGGATCGCAAGAGCCTGAATACTGCTTCTAAGCATCAGCAGCTTTCTTCCAGACCGTCAAACAAGGCTCGATCCAGCGGGTTCATCTCTTCAAATCTGGGCCGAAACGCCTTGATGCCGTTCCACTGCTCCGACCTCAGCTTGATATTGCGATAAAGAAACCCGAAATCTCCTCGTGCCGCCTGTTGCAACGCACCCATGGCAAGCCCCGGCGTCTTGTTGGAAACGACGGCGTGATTGGTCCAGCCAAGCCGGTGGCACAGCGCCTGGAACGCGTTTTTGTTGTAAAGGTCAGCCCGGAAATCAATCGCCGCCAGTGCCTCGCCCGCCGCCGCCGCCAAAGCAGCATCACCTGCCTTGCAGACACCAAGGCCGCCCGCCAGCATCCGGGTATAGTATTCTGGCTGGCGAAACATCAACGAATGGTGCGGAAAAAATTGGTCAATCGGCGTCGCAGGCGCATTCCCTCGTGCCATCGCATACCGGTAATTCGAAACAAGCCTGTCCCAAGGGTCTCGCAAGAACGTCAGGCTAAACACGCGCGGATCATCGCGCAGCGCAGGGTATATCTGGCTGCCCCACTCGGTCGCCACAAAGGTCACACCCAGCGTTTCGCAGTGATCCACAAAAGCCCGTTGCTCTGCTTCATCCATGCGCCAAATCGGAATTTCCCAGCCGTTCTCATCCACCGGGTTGCCGTTGTAATGGCGCGGATAAAACCGCTCCCCGTTCAATCCAGCCTCTGCAATCACCGAACTGCCGCCAGCCTTGTGGAAATGTTGAAACCAAACAAGGCGGTAAGGTTTCGCGGTGAGGGTGTCATGCATGAGCGGGGTCTGCCTTCGGGTTTGCCACATTTCTAAAGCATCCCTCATCACGATACCATCATGTTTATGTTGCAGTGCAGCATTTTGGTGCGAACCGCAGCTCTCGCAACCCATCTCACACGCCCTGCCCTCGCCCTACAGGCCTTTCGAAACGCCCTGATCTGTGAAAGGATTCTGGTAATGCCCGCCCTGACGGCAAGCGCCCACTTGCTCCCGTAAGTAACCCCACAGGAAACGCAGCCCCATGAGCCAGATCGCCAACCTTTTTCTTGTCGGGGCCCCCAAGAGCGGAACAACCTTTCTGTTTGATCTGCTCAAGCCCAGTCCGGCCATTTTCTGCCCGGAAAACAAGGAGCCCGCCTATTTTCTTGTGGCGGATCGTATGGTCCGGTTTCGCGAGGCCGATGTGCGTCCACCCTCGCTGGTCTATGGGCGCAAAGAGTATGAGGCGCTTTACGCCACCGCCACGAATGAGACCTACCGGATCGACGCCAGCACGCATTACCTGTCCTCCCCCGAAACCGCAGAGCGCATCAAAGCCGCCGCGCCGGACTCGCGCATTGTCGCGGTTCTGCGCGAGCCTGTGTCGCGGGCGTTTTCGCATTACCTGATGGGCATACGCGATGGTTACATCACGGAGTCCTTCGAAGAGGCTCTGGCCCAGGAAGACGCCGAAATGAGCGATCCAACCCCGCTTTGGGCCGAGCATTTCCGCATCCTGCGTCGGTCGCTCTATCTTGATGGGTTGCACGCCTATCTCAAGGCGTTTGGGCCTGATCGGGTGCGGGTTTACCTGTTTTCCGACCTCAAGGAAGACCCCGATTGGCTGGTCAACGACCTGGGCGAATTTCTGGGGATTGATCTATCGCATTCGTCTCAAAACGCCGAAACCGCGAACAAAAATGCCTATGCCGAGGCTCGTTTTCCCCGGATCAACCGCATGGTGGCGCAGTATCGGACCTCCCGGTTCCGATTGCTGGCAAACCGCATCCTTCCGCCTGCCGCACGGCGGTTTTTGCGCGAAAAGTTTGATGCGGTTCGCCTGAAGCAAGCCGCAAAACCACAGATCACCGCCGAGCAGCGAGACATGCTTCAAAACCGGTTGGGAGAGGATTATCGGCAGGCCCTCGAATTGGCCACCGAAACAGGCATCCTCAAACGGCCCGCAAAAGATCACAGCCCCTCGCAGCCCTCCTAGGGCTCCCCGCGCGATAGCAGGCCCAAGGCACCCGCCTGTCATATGTCAGTGTAAAATGGTGAGCCGTGTTGGGTTCGAACCAACGACCTACTGATTAAAAGTCAGTTGCTCTACCAACTGAGCTAACGGCCCACTCTGAAGTCCGGTCTCTAGGCAATCCCTTCGCGCGGGTAAAGCGCAAATCTGCCTCACCGGGCTAGAAAGCCGCATCCTGCGCCTGTATATCCCCATCCATGCGCAAAACCGCTCCCCCTCGCGGCCTGCCCTTCATGAAGATGCACGGGCTGGGCAATGACTTCGTGGTGCTCGATCACCGCGCGGGCGGCCCCCCTGTCACCACCGCCCTGGCAACCATGCTGGCGGACCGTCATCGCGGCGTCGGCTTTGATCAGCTTGCGGTGATTCTCCCCGCCGAGGGCGCCGATGCTCACCTGACCTTCTATAACGCCGATGGTTCGCTCTCCGCCGCCTGCGGCAATGCCACCCGCTGCATCGCCCGCTACCTGATGGAGGAGAGCAGCCAAAGCGCCCTCACCCTGCAAACCGACCGTGGCACACTGCCCTGCGTCGATGCAGGCGCGGGGCAAACTTCGGTTAACATGGGCGCACCGCTCACCGCCTGGCAGGATATCCCCCTCGCCCATGAGGTTGATACCCTCGCGCTGCCGCTCGATGGCGCGCCCACGGCCACCAGCATGGGCAACCCGCATTGCACCTTCTTCGTGCCCGATGCCGAGGCGGTTGATCTCGCCACCCTCGGCCCTGCTTTTGAGCATGATCCGCTGTTCCCCGAGCGCACCAACGTGCAGTTCGCCCACCTCATCGGCCCCGATCACCTGCGGATGCGGGTGTGGGAGCGCGGCACCGGCATCACGCTGGCCTCCGGCTCCTCCTCCTGCGCCACCGCCGTGGCCGCCGCGCGGCGCGGCCTCACCTCGCGCACCGTCACCATCGCGCTTGACGGCGGCACCATCCATATCGACTGGCGCGAGGATGGCGTCTGGATGACCGGGCCAACCGCCCATGTGTTCAACGGGCAGCTGATCCCATGACCCCGCCCACCTTCTCCACCCACGGCTGCCGCCTCAACGCCTACGAAACCGAAGCGATGCGCGAACTGGCCGAGGCGGCTGGCCTCTCCGGCGCTGTCGTCGTCAACACCTGCGCCGTCACCTCCGAAGCTGTGCGCAAGGCCCGCCAGGACATCCGCAAACTGCGCCGCGAGAATCCTTCCGCCAAGCTCATCGTCACCGGATGCGCCGCGCAAACCGCCCCCGAAACCTTCGCCGAGATGCCGGAGGTCGATCATGTGATCGGCAACACCGAGAAAATGCAGCCTTCCACCTGGGCCTCCCTCGCGCCCGATTTCGTCGGCGAAACCGAGCGTGTGCAGGTCAATGATATCATGTCCGTCACCGAAACCGCCGGCCACCTGATTGATGGCTTCGGCCGCCACCGCGCCTATGTGCAGGTGCAAAACGGCTGTGACCACCGCTGCACCTTCTGCATCATCCCCTTCGGGCGCGGCAACTCGCGCTCGGTGCCCGCAGGCGTCGTCGTCGAGCAAATCAAACGGCTGGTGCAAAAGGGCTTCAACGAGGTGGTGCTCACCGGCGTCGATCTCACCTCATGGGGGGCTGATCTGCCCGCCGAGCCGCGCTTGGGCGATCTGGTGATGCGCATCCTCAAGCTGGTGCCCGATCTCCCCCGCCTGCGGATCAGCTCGATTGATTCCATCGAGGTGGATGAAAACCTCATGCAGGCCATCGCCACCGAGCCGCGCCTCATGCCCCACCTGCACCTGTCGCTCCAGCATGGCGCTGACCTGATCCTCAAGCGCATGAAACGCCGCCACCTGCGCGATGATGCCATCCGCTTCACCGAAGAGGCGCTTAAACTGCGCCCCGAAATGACCTTTGGCGCCGACATCATCGCAGGCTTCCCCACCGAAACCGACGCCCACTTCGAGGACTCCCTGCGCCTCGTCGATGATTGCAACCTCACCTGGCTGCACGTCTTTCCCTACTCCCCCCGCCCCGGCACCCCGGCGGCCAAAATGCCCGCGGTGAACGGCACCACCATCAAAGCCCGCGCCGCCCGGCTTCGCGCCGCTGGCGAGGCCGCCGTGGCCCGCCACCTCGCCGCGCAGCAGGGCCGCCGCCATATGGTGCTCACCGAAAATCCCCGCATGGGCCGCACCGAGCAGTTTGCCGAAGTCACCTTCACCACCGACCAGCCCGAAGGGGCGCTGCTCCCGGTCACTATCACCGGCACCGAAGGCCACCGCCTCACCGCCGCCTGACCGCACCGCATTTTCTTGCTGTAAATATCCCCGCCGGAGGCACACAATCTCTTGGCACAGCGAAGGTCCATTCCCATGCACCCCAACCCGATCTACCACGCCACCCCCGAGGGCGCGGCGCTCGCTTTCGCTGCCGAGCGCGGCTTTGGCACCCTCATCGCCAATGGTGATCCTCTGCCGCTTGTCGCCCATGTGCCCTTCGTGCTCACCGAGGGCGCGGCAGAGTTGCATCTCATGCGCTCCAATCCGCTGGCCCGCGCCTGCACCGCGCCCTTGCCCACCCGCCTCTCTGTGATGGGGGCTGATAGTTACATCTCCCCCGACTGGTATAATCTGCCCGATCAGGTGCCCACATGGAAATATCTCGCCACCCACCTAGAAGGCCGGCTGGAGCCGCTGCCACCCGAAAGCCTGCGCCCCCACCTTGATCGCCTCTCCGCCCATTTCGAATCGCGCCTCGCGCCAAAGCCCGTCTGGCAAACCGGCAAGATGGCCCCCGAAGCGCTGGATCGGATGATGCGGATGATCCTGCCCTTCCGCCTCATCATCACCGCCGTCCAAACCACCGCGAAATTTGGCCAGAACAAACCCGTCGAAGCGCGCCTGCGCGCCGCCGATGGGGCCGAGGCTGCGGACCTCGGCAGCGAGGTCGCCACCCTCGCCGGACACATGCGCGCGACACTGTAGCGCAGCGGGGCCCGTCAAGCCCCAGCGCGCGCGGCGTTAACCCGCCATCGCCATGTCAAATGACATGTGCATCACTTGTGCATGGGTTGTGCATCCCTTGTGGCCCCCTGCTTTTCACGGTTAACTTGTCGCTTGCGTAAACTTGCGCCACGGTAACCGCTCTCTTAACGCGCATCGGGAAAAAACCATGGGATTCATCCTCCATCACAGCCAAACCTCCCCCTTCGTTCGCAAGGTCATGGTCACCGCTCACGAAACCGGGCTGGTTGACGATATCGAAATCGTCCCCGCGTCCGGCACCCCTTTGGAGCCGGGCACAATGCCTCTGGCGCAAAACCCCTTGGGCAAGATTCCGGTGATGGAGCGCCCCGATGGCCCCGCCCTGATGGATAGCCGGGTGATTTGCCGCTACCTGAACGCACACGCCGGAAGCACCCTCTATCCCGAGGCGCGGATCTGGGAAGTGCTCACCCTTGAGGCGCTGGCTCACGGCATCTCCGAAGCTTGCGTGGCAATGGTCTACGAGGGGCGTTTACGCCCTGAAAACATGCAGATGCCCGAGATCGTCGAGGCCCAATGGCAAAAGGCAAGCCGCACGATCGACGCTGTGAATGCACGTTGGGTAAGCCACCTGTCGGGCCGTCTGGACGCCGCCCAAATCGCCCTCGCCTGCGCCCTTGCCTATATTGATTATCGTCTGCCAGAGCGTGATTGGCGCAGCGGTCACGATGGGCTGGCAAACTGGTTCGCCCGCTTCTCCGAGCGCCCGTCAATGCAGGCAACAACCCCGCCCAAAGCTTGAAGAAAAGCGCGGCAGGGCGTCGTTTTGGCCACCGTGGGGTGGGCGCTAACCCACCCGGACTCTTCAGAAATTATAGGTCAGGCCAATGTTGATCGCATTGGTGACAATGTCTGATTCCCACTCGCCGCCGCCTTCAAGGTCGCCCTTGTTGGACGAGTAAACGCCCTGGTATTCGCCAAACACCGCCCACTTGTCGTTGATCGCGTAAGACACACCCGCCGTCCAGCGCGCAGCCGGGCCAGTGAGCTGATATTCAAAGGTTTCCGCGCCGCCCGTCGGGGTAATGTCTACATGCGGAACCGCAATACCAATGCCACCCGCCACATAAGGGGTCAGCTTGCCGTCCATCCACTGGCCCGGCCAGCGGTAGTGAATGTTGGCGGTGATAATGTTCAGCCCGTCCGTCAGCTCAAGATTGTCAAAGCCGTTGTCTGCGCGGGTGTCGTCAGAGGCATAAACCTTGGTGTGGGTGAACTCCGCACCAAACCCCAGGTTCTCATTGCGCCACCAAACGGCACGCAGGCCGTAGTAAGGCGGCATCTCGAACGAAAGCCCTTCCCACTCGGCCAAGAACGAAAAATCCGAGGTGCCGTCATTGCCCTCAATCCGGCTATGGGGCGCGGTCTGATACCCGGTGTAAAAGCTCAGCGCGATCTCCGCTCTGGCCGGAACGGCCGCAGCGATCAATAGGGTGAAAACCGCAGCAAGGCGGATAAGGGCTTGAGGGTGCATGGTTGGTGGCTCCGAACTAATGGCGTGGCGTCAGCGCGTCCTGCGTCGACCTAGCACAGCCTCCGCCAGATGGAAAACACCGCAGCGTGAGGAGCAAAAAAATTTGGCCCTTCGTGGCGATATTTCATCGGTTTGCAAGGATTTTGCGTCACTTGGCCGCATCTGGGCTGGAATGTCTGCTGGACTGGTGCGATGGAGAGCGATAATAACCGCGCGAACTGGCGTCCTTTGCAAAAAGCCCGCCAGCCAGTGCATGGCTCGATAGGTTCGAGCCGGTGAGAAGGAGAACGACCCGTGTCGGACACCCACGACCCCGAAGGCACTCGCCGGGATTTCATCTACTACGCAACCGCAGGCGCAGGCACGGTTGCCGTTGGCGCCGCCGGTTGGGGCCTTGTAAACCAGATGAACCCATCCGCCGATGTGCGCGCCCTCAGCTCTATTCGCGTTGATGTCAGCGGCGTTGAGCCCGGCACTCAACTTACCGTCAAATGGCTCGGCAAACCGGTATTCATCCGCCGCCGCACCCAGGCCGACATTGATGACGCGCGCTCGGTCCCGGTTGAGCAACTGGTTGATCCGGTTGACCGAAACGCCAACAAGCCCGGCCTGCCCGCCACCGATGAAAACCGCTCCCTCGACGAAAACGGTGAGTGGCTGGTGATGATGGGCGTCTGCACCCACCTTGGCTGCGTGCCTATCGGTGATGGCGCTGGCGACTTCGGCGGCTGGTTCTGCCCCTGCCACGGGTCGCACTACGATACGTCTGGCCGCATCCGCAAAGGTCCGGCACCAGAGAACCTCCCGGTCCCGATCGCGGAGTTCCTTGACGAAACCACCATCAAGCTCGGGTAAGGAGAGGAAACGCGCATGTCCGGTATCCCGCACGACCACTACGAACCCAAGAGCCGCCTGGAGAAGTGGCTTCACAGCCGCCTCCCGGTGGTGGGTCTCGCCTATGACACCCTGATGATCCCGACCCCCAAAAACCTTAACTGGTGGTGGATCTGGGGCATTGTTCTCGCTTTCTGCCTTGTCCTGATGATCGCCACCGGCGTCACCCTTGCAATGCACTATACGCCGCATGTCGATCAGGCCTTTGCCTCGATCGAACACATCATGCGTGACGTGAACGGCGGCTACGCCATTCGGTATCTGCACATGAACGGCGCCTCACTGTTCTTCTTTGCGGTCTACATCCACCTCTTCCGGGGTCTGTTCTACGGCTCCTACAAGAGCCCGCGCGAGATCACCTGGATCGTCGGCATGCTGATCTACCTCTGCATGATGGGCACAGGCTTCTTGGGCTACGTTCTGCCATGGGGCCAAATGTCCTTCTGGGGCGCTACGGTGATCACCGGCCTCTTCGGCGCGATCCCCTTTATCGGGGAAAGCCTGCAAACATGGCTGCTGGGCGGCCCGGCGGTGGATAACGCCACGCTGAACCGCTTCTTCTCGCTGCACTACCTGCTGCCCATGGTCATCGCCGCCCTCGTGGTGGTGCATATCTGGGCCTTCCACACCACCGGCAACAACAACCCCACCGGGGTTCCGGTGCGCACCGATTCGAAGGAAGATGCCGAGAAAGACACGCTGCCGTTCTGGCCCTACTTCGTGATCAAGGATCTCTTCGCCCTGGCGGTGATCCTCGCGGTGTTCTTCGCCATCGTCGGCTTCATGCCAAACTATCTTGGCCACCCCGATAACTACATCGAGGCAAACCCGCTCTCGACACCCGCACACATTGTGCCGGAATGGTACTTCCTGCCGTTCTACGCGATCCTGCG
>NZ_JARGND010000002.1:0-22542 GCF_029212645.1 Vannielia sp.
CCTATATGACACCGCCGTTCGGCTATAACCTGTTTCTGATGCGCGCAATGGCGCCGCCGGAGATTGGGCTGAAGGACATTTACCGCTCTATCGTGCCCTTTGTCTTTGTGATGATCGGTGCGCTGGTGCTGGTCATGGCGTTCCCCGAAATCGCGCTTTGGCTGCCCGACCTTGTTTACGGAAAATGAGATGAAAAGAGGGCGGATGAACCGCTCCGCGAGACCTGAACCAATGGAGAGACCAAAATGACGACTTCAAGACGCACATTCCTCAAGGGCGCGGCACTGGCCGCCCCGGCCACGCTGGCGGCGCCGTCCATTCTCAAGGCGCAGGACACGATCAAATGGCGCTTTCAAACCTACGCCGGCGCGGCGCTGGGCGAGCATGTGACCAAGCCGATCATCGACTACATCAACAAGGCCGCCGAAGGGCAGCTTGAGATCGAGCTGTTTTACGCCGACCAGATCGTGCCCACTGGCGAGCTGTTTCAGGCGCTCCAGCGCGGCACCATTGATGGGGTTCATTCGGATGATGACAGCATGGCCTCGCCCACGCCCCTGCGCCAGTTCGGGGGGTATTTTCCCTTTGCGACCAAGCACATCCTCGATGTGCCGGTGCTGTTCAACCAGTATGGTCTGAAGGAGATCTGGGAGGAGGAATACGCCAAGGTAGGGGTGAAATGGCTCTCTGCCGCCGGGCAGGACCCGTGTAACTTCAACACCAAGAAAGAGATCACCTCGGTCGATGATCTGGACGGGCTGAAGCTTTATACCTTCCCCACCGCCGGGCGCTTCCTGGCGCAGTTTGGCGTGGTATCGGTCAACATTCCTTATGAGGATGCTGAGGTTGCCGTGCAAACCGGCGAGCTGGACGGCATGAGCTGGTCGGGCATCACCGAGGATTACACCGTGGGCTGGGCGGATGTGACCGACTACTTCCTGACCAACAACATCTCGGGCGCCTGGATCGGCTCGTTCTTTGTGAACCAGGAGCGCTGGGCCGAACTGCCCGAGCATCTGCAATCGCTCGTGATGGCGGCAATCGAGGCGGGCCATACCTACCGTAACCAGTGGTACTGGGGCGGCGAAGCCCGTTTGCGGGCCACCGGCGAAAAGCTTGAGCTGCGCACCGTTCCCGCCGAAGAATGGGCCGTGGTGGAAGAGGCCGCTGTGAAGTTCTGGGATGAGATCGCAGAAGAGGGCGAGGTGCACGAAAAAGTCGTTGGCATCTTCCGCGAGTATAACCAGACCATCAACAAGGCTGGCCCGCCCTACACCAACGGCTAAACTGACGACCACAAGATCAGGGTGGCCCCACACCGGGCCGCCCTTTGCCATGACAGGAGAAGCGACATGCCCGGCAATCTCACGCTCGATACCCTCAAGGAATTGGCCGCCAGCGGCGAGGTCGACACCGTTCTGGTGGCCCTGGTTGATATGCAGGGGCGGCTGATGGGCAAGCGCTTTCACGTCAGCAATTTCCTTAAGCACAGCATCGAGGAAACTCACTGCTGCAACTATCTGCTGGCAACCGACCTCGTGATGAGCACGCCCGATGGCTACGCTGCAACAAGCTGGCAGGCGGGCTACGGCGATTATGTAATGCGCCCCGATATCAGCACGTTGCGGCGGGTGCCGTGGCTGGACGGCACCGCGATGGTGCTTTGCGATGTCCTCGATCATCACCACCACGCGCCAATCGCCCACGCGCCCCGCGCCATGTTGCAAGCGCAGGTCGCCCGGCTTGAAAAGCTGGGTTATCAGGCCGCAATGGCGACCGAGCTGGAGTTTTTCTTGTACGAGAAAGACTATCGCACTAACCAGAAAGAGGGCTACCGTGCCCTCACCCCGCTGAACGGGCACAACGAAGATTACAACCTGTTCCAGACCACCAAGGAAGAGGCGATCCTGCGCCCGCTGCGCAACCACCTGATCGGCGCGGGCGTGCCGGTTGAAAACACCAAGGGCGAGGCCGAACAGGGCCAGCAGGAGCTGAACATCCGCTACGCCGGGCCGCTGGAATGCGCCGATCACCACACGATTGCCAAACATGCCACCAAAGAGATTGCCTGGGCCAATGGCGTTTCGGCCACCTTCCTGCCCAAGCTTTCGGCGGGCAGCGTTGGCTCTTCCAGCCATGTGCATATGTCCCTCTGGCAGGGCGGTGAGGCGGCGTTTTACGACGCGGATGCAGAGCACGGCCTTTCGGCGCTTGGCCGCAGCTTTAGTGCCGGTTTGCTGAAATACGCGCCCGATATCACCTTCTTCCTTGCGCCCTACGTCAACTCTTACAAGCGCTTCGCGGCGGGCACCTTTGCCCCGACCAAAACCGTGTGGTCGGTCGACAATCGCACCGCAGGCTTTCGGCTTTGCGGTGAGGGCAGCAAGGGGGTTCGGATGGAGTGCCGCATCGGCGGGTCTGACCTGAACCCCTACCTCGCCCAGGCCGCGCTGCTGGCCGCAGGAATCGCCGGGATCGAGGAAGGGCTGGAGCTTGCCCCGCCTGTCACCGGGGACGCCTATGGCGACGGAGAGGCGAGCGAGGTGCCACGCACCTTGAGGGATGCGATGGTCACGCTCAAAAGCTCCGATATGCTGCGCCGCGCTTTCAGCGATGAGGTGGTGGACCACTACACCCGCGCCGCCGAATGGGAGCAGGAAGAATTCGACCGGGCCGTGACGGACTGGGAAATTGAACGTGGATTTGAAAGGGCCTGAGCATGGCTGACGTGTTGAAATGCATCTCACCGATTGATGGAACGGTCTTTGCCGAGCGCCCCGCGCTAACGGTGGCTGAAGCGAAAGAGGCGGTTGCGCAGGCGCGCGCGGCCCAGCCTGCGTGGGCGGCACGGCCGCTGGCCGAGCGGATCAAGCTGGTGCTGGCGGGCATCGCGCGGGTCGGCGAGATGAACGATGAGGTCGTCCCCGAACTGGCCCGCATGATGGGCCGCCCGGTGCGCTATGGCGGCGAGTTTGGCGGCTTTGAGGAGCGCGGCACCTATATGGCCAGCATCGCCGAGAGCGCGCTGGCCGATATCGAGGTGGGCGAGGATGATACCTTCAAACGTTACATCCGGCGCGTTCCCTGGGGCGTGGTCTTTGTCGTCGCGCCGTGGAATTACCCTTATATGACAGCGATTAACACCGTGGCCCCTGCGCTGATTGCGGGCAATACGGTGGTGCTGAAACATGCCACGCAAACCCTGCTGGTGGGCGAGCGGATGGCGCGGGCTTTCCACGAGGCCGGGGTGCCGCAGGAGGTGTTTCAAAACTTGTTCCTCAGCCACGATACAACCGACGCGCTGATCCGCGACCGGGCGTTCGACTTCATCAACTTCACCGGCTCTGTGGGCGGTGGCAAGGCGATGGAGCAAGCGGCTGCGGGCACCTTTGTGCCGGTTTCCACCGAGCTTGGCGGCAAGGATCCGGGCTATGTGATGGAAGACGCCGACCTTGACGCAGCGGTTGATACGCTGATGGATGGCGCGCTGTTCAACGCCGGGCAATGCTGCTGCGGGATCGAGCGCATTTATGTGCATGACAGCCTGTATGATGCCTTCGTCGAGAAGGCCGTCGCCTTTGCCAAGGCCTTGAAACTAGGCGATCCTTTCGACCCGAACACCACATTGGGGCCGATGGCCAACGTGCGCTTTGCCGAGGCGGTGCGCGGCCAGATCGACGCCGCCGTGAAGGCGGGCGCTACGGCGCATATCCCGCTTGATCCGGCGGATGATGGCGGCGCATACCTCACGCCGCAGGTGCTGACCGGGGTCAATCACCAGATGGAGGTGATGCGCGAGGAAAGTTTTGGCCCCGTAGTCGGGATCATGCCGGTTTCGGGGGATGATGAGGCCATCAGGTTAATAAATGATAGCCGCTATGGCCTCACCGCGAGCCTGTGGACCACCGATTTGGATCGCGCGGCGCGGATTGGCGATGCGCTGGAAACGGGCACCGTTTTCATGAACCGTGCGGATTATCTTGATCCCGGTCTGTGCTGGACCGGCTGCAAGGACACCGGGCGCGGGGGGGGGCTTTCGGCCATTGGCTACCAGAACCTCACGCGCCCCAAGAGCTACCATCTGAAGAAGGTCACGAAATGAGCCTGACTGGAAATTGGTCCTACCCGACCGCCATTCGATTTGGTGCCGGGCGGCTCGCTGAATTGCCTGAAGCCTGCATTGCCTCGGGCATCACGAACCCCCTGCTGGTGACGGACAAGGGGCTGAAATCGATGGAGATTACCACCGCCGCGCTGGACATTCTGGATGCTGCCGGGCTGGGGCGGGGGCTGTTTGCCGAGGTGGACCCGAACCCCAATGAGATCAACCTCGAAGAGGGGCTGAAGGTGTACCGCGAGGGCGGGCACGACGGGGTGATCGCCTTTGGCGGCGGCTCTGGTCTGGACCTTGGAAAGATGGTTGCTTTCATGGCGGGGCAGAGCCGGCCGGTATGGGATTTTGAGGATGTCGGAGACTGGTGGACGCGGGCGGATGCGGAGGCGATTGCGCCGATCATCGCCGTGCCCACCACCGCCGGAACCGGCAGTGAGGTGGGGCGTGCGAGTGTGATCACCAACTCGCAAACCCATGTAAAGAAGATCATTTTTCACCCCAAGGTGCTGCCGTCGGTGGTGATTTGTGACCCGGAACTTACCGTGGGGATGCCAAAGCACATCACCGCTGGCACCGGGTTGGATGCCTTTGCGCATTGCGTCGAAGCCTTCTCTAGCCCGCATTACCACCCCATGAGCCAGGGCATTTCGCTGGAGGGGATGCGGCTGGTTATTGATTATCTTCCAAGGGCTTACGAGGATGGGAGTGACATTGAAGCGCGGGCGAACATGATGTCGGCGGCGGCGATGGGGGCGACGGCGTTTCAGAAGGGTTTGGGGGCGATTCATGCGCTTTCGCACCCGATTGGCGCGGTTTTCGGCACCCATCACGGCACCACCAATGCGGTGTGTATGCCAGCGGTTCTGGACCTTAACGAACCCATCATTCGCGAGCGGTTTGACCGCGCGGCGGGCTATCTGGGGATTGACGGCGGGTATGATGGGTTTCGCGGTTTTGTGCAGAAGTTCAATGACTTGCTTGGCATCCCGCGCAGGCTTTCACAGATGGGCGTGACCGGGGACCGGATCCCGGAGCTTACGGCAATGGCGCTGGAAGATCCCTCTTGCGGGGGCAACCCGGTGCCGCTGACCGAGGCTAATGTGACCGCGCTTTTCGAGGCGGTTATCTGAGCTGCCGAGAGCGGCCGGAAAGGTTAATTTCCGGCCGTTAACCGCAAAAAGCATTGGGCCACACCCCATGCACAAGGGATGCACAACCCATGCGCATGTCATCCGACATGGGGCGCATTAACTTAATGCACCGTGCGGGGGCGGGCCGCGTGCCGGGGGAAGACGCCGATTCTGACCAAATGGTCAACTCCGGGGCTGGACCCGGAAGGGTGTTTGGCGCAAGGGTTGGGGGGACTGCGCGGCGCGCATTTTTAATAGCAACAGGAGCCACGGCATGAACGTCCACCAACCCAACGATCTTAGCGCCTTCTGGATGCCGTTCACGGCGAACCGCCAGTTCAAGCAAAACCCACGGATGCTCGTGGGCGCGAAAGACATGCATTACACGACCTCCGATGGGCGCGAGGTGCTGGATGGCACGGCGGGGCTGTGGTGCTGCAACGCGGGCCATTGCCGCCCAAAGATTACCGAGGCGGTGCAGCGGCAGGTGGCCGAGATGGACTATGCCCCGGCCTTCCAGATGGGCCATCCGATTGCCTTTGAGCTGGCCAACCGGCTGGTGGATATTGCGCCCGAGGGGATGGACCATGTGTTTTACACCAACTCCGGCTCCGAGAGTGTGGAGACCGCGCTGAAGATCGCGCTGGCCTATCATCGCGCCCGTGGCGAGGGGCAGCGCACCCGGCTGATTGGCCGCGAACGGGGCTACCATGGGGTGAACTTTGGCGGCATTTCGGTGGGCGGCATTGTGAACAACCGCAAGGTTTTTGGCAGCCTGCTCACCGGGGTTGATCACATGCCCCACACCCATCTGGCCGAGAACGCATGGTCGAAGGGCCAGCCCGAGCATGGGGCCAATCTGGCCGATGAACTTGAGCGGATCGTGACCCTGCATGGCGCCGAAACCATTGCCGCGGTGATCGTGGAGCCGGTGGCAGGCTCAACCGGGGTGCTGGTGCCGCCAAAGGGCTACCTGGAAAAGCTGCGCGAGATCACCCGCAAGCACGGCATCCTGCTGATTTTCGACGAGGTGATCACCGGGTTTGGCCGCCTTGGCAGCGCCTTTGCGGCGCAGCATTACGGGGTGCAGCCGGACCTGATGACCACCGCCAAGGGGCTGACCAACGGGGTGATCCCGATGGGCGCGGTTTTTGCCAGCGGAGCGATACATGATGCCTTCATGCAGGGGCCGGAGCACCTGATCGAGCTGTTCCATGGCTACACCTATTCGGGCAATCCGATTGCCGCCGCCGCCGGGATTGCGACGCTCGACACCTACCGCGAGGAGGGGCTTTTTGAGCGCGCCGCCGAGCTTGCGCCCTATTGGGAAGAGGGGCTGCACGCGCTGAAAGATGCGCGCCATGTGATCGACATTCGCAACGAGGGGCTGATTGGCGCGGTGGAGCTGGAGCCGATCGAGGGCGCGCCCACCAAGCGGGCTTTCGCGGCTTTCCTTGCGGCTTATGAGAAGGGCATCCTGATCCGCACGACGGGCGATATCATTGCCATGTCGCCGCCGCTGATTATCGAAAAGGCGCAGATTGACGAGCTTTTGGGCAAGCTGCGCGACGTGCTGGACGCGCTGGAGTGAGGGCGCGGCGCACCATAGGCGGTGCGCGATGAGCGGCACGGTCTTTGCGGTGGTGATCCTTGCCGCCCTGCTGCACGCGGTGTGGAACGCGCTGGTGAAGGGCGGGGCCGACAAGGGTGCCGCGATGGGCGCGGTGGTGCTGGGCCAGGGGCTTTCCGGGGGGCTGTTGTTGCCTGTCACCACCATGCCCGATCTGGCGTGCTGGCCGTGGCTGCTGGCCGGGGTGGCGCTGCATCTGGGCTATCAGCTTTTCCTGATGCAGGCTTATCGCTTTGGCGATCTGACGCAGGTTTACCCGATTGCGCGGGGCGTTTCGCCGCTGATCGTGGGGCTGGTTTCGGTGGCGTTTCTTGGGGCCAGCTTTACCCTGATCGAGCTTCAGGGGCTGGCACTGATCTGCGTTGGCATTGCCTCGATCAGCCTTGTGCGGCGCGGTGACGGGGCGTTTCAGGGCAAGGCGGCGGGGCTGGCGGTGGTGACGGGGATGTTCATTGCCGCCTATTCGCTGGTGGACGGGCAGGGCGCGCGGATTGCGGGCACCTCGCTTGGCTTTTACGGCCCGCTTGCGGTGCTGAATGCGGTTGGATTTGCCGCCATTGCGGGGGTTGCGCGCCCCGGCCTGATGCGCCGGGCGATTGCCCTGCCGGGCCCGATCATCCTTGGCGGCGGGGCCTCGTTTGCGGCTTATGCGCTGGTGGTCTGGGCCTTTACCCAAGCGCCGATTGCGCTTGTTACAGCGCTCAGGGAAACCTCGATCATCTTTGCGCTGCTCATCGGGGTGATCGCGATGGGCGAGCGGCTGAGCCTTGGCAAGGTGCTTTCAACCGCGATGACGCTGGCGGGCGCGATGCTGTTGCGGCTGAGCCGCTAAAAAGGTTGGAGGCGCGGCGAAAGCCACCGCGCCCCCGAAGGCCGATCAGGCGAAGGACCAACGCTCCATCCAGCGCTCGCCGTCCATATCCCAGTGCGACGAGAAGTCATTGCCGGTGACAATGCCGGGGCCGGTGGCGAAGACGTAATTGGCGAACATCGGGATGATCGCGCCGCCATCTTCATTGAGCAGCACCTGCATTTCGTAATACATCGCGCGGCGCTTGTCGGTATCCAGCTCGGCGCGAGCACTCAGCAGCAGTTCGTTGAAGCGCGCGTTCTCCCAGTAGGTATCGTTCCAGGCGGCGCCAGAGGCATAGGCGGTGGTGAACATTGCATCCTCGGTCGGGCGGCCACCCCAGTAAACGGCGCAGAAGGGGTCTTTCAGCCAGACATCGGACCAGTAGCCATCATTGGGCACGCGGTTCACATCAAGGGTGATCCCGGCGGCCCCTGCGGAGGCCTGGAACAACTGCGCGGCGTCAACCGCGCCGGGGTAGGCGGCATCGGCGGCGGAAAGGCGCACCGACAGGGCATCAAGCCCGGCTTCCTTGAGGTAGAACCTGGCCTTGTCCGGGTCATAGGTGGTTTGTTCCATTTCGGAGTTGAAATAGAGCTGGCCGCGCCCGATGGGGTGGTCGTTGCCGACGGAGCCGTAGCCGAACAGGATTTTCTCGACCAGCTCTTCGCGGTTGACCCCGTATTTGAGCGCGCGGCGGACGTTTACATCGGTGAAGGGATCGGTTTTGCAGGACATCGCAAATGTGTAGTGTTGGTTGCCGGCGACCGAGTGGATATTGAGATCGGCGTTGCGCGCCAGCAGGCTTACGGTTTTGAGGTCGAGCTTGTCGATCGCATTCACATCGCCCGAGATCAGCGCCGTGGTGCGGGCGTTGAGATCGACGACCGAGAGCATCTCGATCTCGGCAAAGTAGCCGCGATCCTGGTTGTAATCATCCTCGAAGCGGGCCAGGCGGGCCACGACGCCCGGCTCGAACTCTACCAGCTTATAGGCACCGCACCCAACGCCGGAGCGCCAATCAATGCCGCGATCATCGCCTTCGGGCAGGATGACAAGGTGGTAATCGGTGAAGGCGGCGGGGAAATCGGCGTTGCCGGACTCCAGCTTGAACACCACGGTATCGCCCTCGATGGAGATATCGACGATGGCGGCGAGCAGCGGCTTGGCGGCTGAGGTGGTATCATCCCCGCGGTGGTAGTTGAGCGAGGCGACAACGGCTTCGGGCGTGATCGCGCGGCCATCGTGGAAAGTTGCGCCGGAGCGGATCTTGAAGCGCCATGTGTCTGCGCCTTCGTTGGCCTCCCAGCTTTCGGCGATCATCGGCTCGATCGAGCCATCGGTGGCGAAACCGGTCAGGTAACCGTGCATACCGTAGGCGAGTCCGATGACGAAACCGTTGTCCCATGTGGCGGGATCAAGGGTATCGGTGGTGCTGCCGTGACCCTTGGCGGCGCGGAAGGTGCCGCCGCGCTTTTGCTGGGCGCGGGCCGGACGGGGGGCAAGGCCAAGACCGGTGGCAGCAAGGCCGCCAAGAGCCGCGCCACCCATCAGAACGTTGCGGCGAGTTGTGGTGATAGACATCAAATATCCTCCGTGGTGCCTGCCTGTCTTCCTGCATCGCATGGGGCGACTCGGGGGTGGGGCATGTCGTTTTTTGACTATTTTCAGAGCGCCCTACCTAGAGAGCGAGTGCTGGTGCGTCTCCGGTTTAGGGGGAGCATCGCTGCTGACTCTACCTGACAGATGCACCGGAGGGTATGATCTTTTTGTGAAGGACGGGTAGAATAACAAGGCTCTTCATGCTTTGCTAAAGGCAGACACCAGATGCGCGGCCCTTGGGGGAGGGTTCCGGGCAGCGCAAGACGACCCGATTTATTTTGCGGTCAACACCAACGCCTCCCAGGGAGACACAATGTCGAAAACAGACAAGTCATTGCTCAACAAAATTGGCCAAGCCGCCCGCACGGGCCGGATTTCGCGCCGTAATTTTCTTAACACCGCTGCTGCTGCGGGCCTGACAGCCACCACCGCGACCGGCCTTTGGACCACCAAGGCCGCCGCCCAACCCAAGAGTGGCGGCACCTTCCGCTGGGGCCTGCATGACGGCAACACCGGCGACACCCATGATCCGGGCACCTACGTGACGCGGACGATGATTTTCCTCGCCCACACCCACCGCTCCTATCTGACGATGATCGAGGGTGACGGCTCGCTTGGCCCGGACCTTGCGGATAGCTGGACCGCCTCGGAGGATGCCTCGGAGTGGACCTTCGAGATTACCCCGAATGCGAGCTTCCACAGCGGCAAGCCGGTGACGGCGAAAGACGTGGTTGCCTCGATCAACCATCACCGTGGCGAGGCCACCACCTCGGCGGCCAAGGCGCTGCTGACGGATGTGACCGAGGTCACCGCTGAAGGCGAGCACACCGTGAAGGTGGCGCTGACCGGCGGCAATGCCGACTTCCCGTGGTTGATGACCGACTACCACCTCGCGATTTGCCCGGCCAATGAAGATGGCACGATTGACTGGAAATCCGGCGATGGCTCTGGCCCTTACAAGATCGACAATGGCGAGTTTGGTGTGCAGTTCAGCCTGTCGCGCCATGATGGCTGGCACCGGGAGGGGGCGTATTTCGACAAGGTCGAACTGCTCACTCTGAACGACCCCAACGCGCGCCAGACCGCGCTTGTAACGGGCGATGTGGACGCGGTTTCGCTGATTGAGCTGAAGACCATGGCGCTGATGCAGCGTGATCCCAACATCACCATCCACAACGTCCCCTCGGCGGGCGCGATTACCCTGCCGATGATGTGTGACGTTGCGCCGTTTGACAATGTAGACGTGCGCAACGCGATGAAGCTGGCGATGAACCGCGACGAGATCATCGAGAAGATCGCCTTTGGCGCGGCCACCAAGGGCAACGATTTTCACCATTCGCCCGCGCAGCCTTACTGGCCCGAGGGGATTGAGCAGCGCGAATACGATCCCGATCAGGCCAAGAGCCTGCTGAAGAAAGCCGGCGCCGAGGGCGTTTCGGTGAACCTGAGCGTGGCGGACAGCGTTTATGCCGGGGCGGTTGATATGGCGGTGCTTTACGCCGAACAGGCCAAGGCGGCGGGGATCAACATCAACGTCGTGCGCGAGCCCAACGATGGCTACTATTCGGACGTGTGGCTCAAGAAGCCCTGGTGCCTTGTAAGCTGGGGCGCACGCCCGACGCCGGACGTGATGTATACGCTGGCCTACAAGAGCGACGCCGCGTGGAACGAGAGCCACTGGCAGAACGAGCGTTTCAACGAGCTGCTGCTTCAGGCGAAATCCGAGCTGGATCAAGGCCTTCGCGCCGAGATGTACCGCGAGATGGCGATTTTGGGCAAGGACGACGGCGGCACGGTGATCCCGTTCTTCAACAACTTCGTTTATGCCAACCGCGCCAACGTGGGTACGCCCGAAAACCTGGCTGCAAGCTGGGAATGCGATGGCGCACGGGCGGCAAGCCGCTGGTGGTTCAACGCCTGATCGGCCATAAAAACGAGAGGGTCCGGCGCGGATGGCGTGCCGGGCCGCCATCGTCTCTGCCCCAGAGCAAAACAGGCGTGCAAAAGCGCCGGGGCCAGAGACACCTGCCGCGACCTCCAAAGCCAATGGGGCACGTGGCAACCCATGATCGGAGGGACCAATGGGGGACTTAACAGGGCTCGTGCTGAAGCGATTGGGCTTTGGGCTGATAACCTTGCTTGTGGTATCGGTGCTCATCTTCTTCGCTGTCGAGCTGTTGCCCGGTGACGTGGCCGAGGCGGTGCTGGGCCAGGGCGCGACCGAAGAAACCGTGGCCGCGATGCGCGACCAGCTTGGCCTGGATCGGCCAGCGCCGGTGCGATACTTCGAGTGGCTGTTCGGCGCGATCCAAGGGGATTTTGGCGTATCGCTGATTTCGGGCGAGCGGGTGAGCGAGGCAATCACCGGGCGGTTCATCAACACGCTGTTCCTTGCCGCCTATGCCGCCGTGCTGGCAGTGCCGCTGGCGATTTTCCTTGGCATTCTGGTGGCCTTGCTGCGCAACACGCTGTTTGACCGGGTGGCCAACGTGCTGACCCTCACCTCGATCTCCTCTCCCGAATTTTTCCTTGGCTACATCCTGATCCTCTACCTTGCGGTGAAGGCCAAGGCCTTTCCGGCGATTGCCTCGCTCACCGGCGACATGAGCCTGCTGGAGCTGCTGCACCGCACCTTCCTGCCCGCGCTCACGCTGGTGCTGGTGGTGACGGCGCATATGATGCGGATGACCCGCGCGGCGATCATCAACCTGCTGGCCTCGCCCTATATCGAGATGGCGCGCCTCAAGGGCACGCCGCCGTGGAAGGTGATTGTGCATCACGCCCTGCCAAACGCCTGGGCGCCGATCATCAACGTGGTGGCGCTGAACCTTGCCTATCTCATCACCGGGGTGGTGCTGGTGGAAGTGGTGTTCGTTTATCCCGGCATTGGCCAGCTTCTGGTGGATGCCGTCTCAAAGCGCGATTTCCCGATTGTGCAGGCCTGTTGCCTGATCTTCGCGGCGACATTCATCTTGCTGAACCTCGCGGCGGATGTGGGGGCGATCCTCACCAATCCGCGCTTGCGGCATCCAAAGTGAGGGGGGCGAGCACATGAGCCTTTTTGTCACCGGCTATTACGCCGTTCTTATCGCGGCCTCCTGCCTGGCGGCCTACCTTGGCAAGCGGTCGATCTTCATGGGGATCTTCTCGCTCACCCTCATCTCGTTTCTGGTGGGGATCATCGGGGGCGCGGGCGCGTTGCGCACCATCACCATTTTGGTGGGAATTCTGGCGCTGGCCGCCGGGATTTCCTACGCGTTCCGCGAGTTCCTGGTGAACATCTCGGGGCCAAACCTGGCCCGTGAGCTGCGCACCGCTCCGCTGACGGCGGCCTTCGGGATGTTTGTGATCTTCACCTATGCCATTGCCGGAATTTTCGCAGGCTGGATCGCGCCGCATGGCGAGGCCGAGGTGATTTCATCGGCCTTTGCACCGGCAGACGCCAACATGCTGCTGGGCGCTGACCAGCTTGGGCGAGACGTGTTCTCGCGGCTGATCTACGGCGCGCGCAACACGGTGGGGCTGGCGCTTTTGGCCACCGTGCTGGCCTTCGTGATGGGGGCCATGGCGGGCCTGCTGGCGGCGGTAAAAGGCGGGTGGTTTGACCAGATCATGGGCCGGTTGGCGGATGTGATCATGTCGATCCCGTCGCTGATCTTTGCGCTGCTGATGCTGTCGATCCTTGGCACCAATCTGGCGGTGATCGTGATCGTGGTCGCGGTGATCTACAGCCCGCGGGTGTTCCGCCTGACACGCGCGGTTGCGGGCAACATCGTGGTGATGGATTACATCGAAGCCGCCAAGCTGCGTGGCGAGGGGGATATGTACCTTGTGCGCCGCGAAATCCTGCCCAATGCCACCGCGCCGATGATCGCGGAATTCGGGCTGGAGTTTTGCTTTGTGTTCCTGCTCATCGCGGGCCTGTCGTTCCTTGGGCTTGGCATTCAGCCCCCCACGGCGGACTGGGGCTCGATGGTGCGCGAAAACGCAACGCTGATCTCGTTTGGGGACATCACACCGCTTATCCCGGCTGCTGCCATTGCGCTGCTGACGGTTGCGGTCAACTTCGTGGTCGACTGGATGCTGTTCCGCTCGTCCGGCCTGAAGGAGCAATAGACTATGGCTAGATTTCGCAAATCCGACATCCTGTTGGAGATCAAGGACCTCAAGATCGAGGGCTATTCCGAAGAGGAGTGGGTGCCGATCATCAAGGGCGTTGATCTGACATTGCACCGGGGCGAGGTGCTGGGCCTGATCGGCGAGAGCGGCGCGGGCAAATCGACCATCGGCGCGGCGGCCATGGGTTATGCCCGCGACGGTACGCGCATTTCGGACGGCTCGATCGAGTTTGACGGGATGGAGCTGACCACCGCTTCGGAAGCCGACAGGCGGGCGCTGCGCGGCTCGCGCATTGCCTATGTAGCGCAATCGGCGGCGGCCTCCTTCAACCCGGCGCACAAGCTGATTGACCAGCACGTTGAGGCGCCGGTGCATTACCGCATCAAGAAGCGGATGGAGGCGCAGGAAGACGCGATTGAGCTTTACCAGCGGCTGCGCCTGCCCAACCCGCAGGAGATTGGCTTTCGCTATCCGCACCAGGTATCGGGCGGGCAGTTGCAGCGGGCGATGACGGCGATGGCGATGTCATGCCGGCCTGACCTGATCATCTTTGATGAGCCGACAACGGCGCTGGATGTGACCACCCAGATCGAGGTGCTTGCCGCCATTCGCGATATCGTGGACCAGTTCAACACCGCCGCGATCTACATCACCCATGACCTTGCGGTGGTGGCGCAGATGGCCGATACCATCAAGGTGCTGCTGAAGGGCGAAGAGGTGGAGCAGGCCCCGACCGAGCAGATGCTGGAAAGCCCGCAGGAGGATTATACCAAGAGCCTGTGGGCGGTGCGCAGCTTCAAGCGGCCCCAAAAAACTCGCCCCACCGATGGCACCCCGCCGGTGATTTCGGTGAAGGGGATTGATGCCTCTTACACCGGGGGCGAGAAGGTGCTGGATGATGTGAGCTTTGACATTTACCCCGGCATGACGGTGGCCGTGGTGGGGGAAAGCGGCTCCGGCAAATCGACCACCGCGCGCTGTATCACCGGGCTGCTGCCGCCCTCCAAGGGGGAAATCCTGTTCAAGGGAGAGGCGCTGCCGCCGGATTATCGCCACCGCACGCGCGACCAGCTTCGCCAGGCGCAGATGATCTATCAGATGGCCGATACGGCGTTGAACCCGAAGGTGAAAATTTCGGAAATCATTGGCCGTCCGGCAAGGTTTTACTCCGGTCTCAAGGGGCAGGCGCTGAAGCAGCGGGTGGATGAGCTGCTTGATCTGATCGAGCTGGAACCCGCGCAATACTACAACCGCACCCCGCCAGAGCTTTCAGGCGGGCAGAAGCAGCGGATCGGCATTGCGCGTGCCCTGGCGGCGGAGCCTGAGTTTATCATCTGTGACGAGGTGACCAGCGCGCTGGACCAGCTTGTGGCCGAGGGCATTTTGAAGCTGCTGGACCGGCTGCAACGCGAGCTTGGGCTGGCCTATATGTTCATCACCCATGACCTTGCGACGGTGCGCTCAATCGCCGATGAGGTGGTGGTGATGCAGCACGGCAAGGTGGTGGAGCAGGGGCCGAAGGACGAAATGTTCACCCCGCCGCACCACCCCTACACAGACCTGCTGCTCAGCTCGGTGCCCGAGATGGACCCGAATTGGCTGACCTCGCTGCTGGAAGAGCGTGGTGTGGACAATATAGGCGAGGCCGCCGAGGTATCCTCGGGCGGCAACTAGCGGCGGGTTTTAGGAGAAGGCGGTGCGCCTTAGACAATTGCCATGGCGGTCATCGCCATGGTGCCCACAAGAATCGCATAAACAGCCAGCAGACCGGGCCAGTTGCCCCTGCGCATCTGGACTTCGCGGATCATTTCATCGCGTGTAAGCATGGCGGCCTCCGGTTTTGTCTGTAACGTGACTGGGTCTGTGACGTGACCTTGCATTAAATTCCGCAGTTAGGCGATTCTGCTTTTTCGATCAAGACACGAGTTTGAAAAATTATCCACTGTTCTTTGCCGCCCTTGCTTTTGGCCCGGGACTATGGGCAGATATCGGTGTTTTCAGCCCCATGAGGTGCGCATGTCTGATGCCCCGAAACTGCTCCCGATCAGCCAGGAAAACTGGCCCGAAGAGGCGATGCATCTGCGCGATGATTTTGCCGGAAAGCTCAATGTTTACAGGGTAATGGCGCATCACCCGGCGCTGCTGTCCGCCTGGGCGGATCTGCGCCAGCATGTGGTTAAGGACACCGCGCTTGGGCCGGCATTTTCGGAGGTTGTGATCCTGCGAACGGGGCATCGGCTGGGAGCCGCCTATGAGTGGGTGCATCATGTGAGCCGGGCGCGGGCGCTGGGATTTGACGAGGCGAGGATCGCCAGCATCAAGGGAGATGCGGGCGAGATGGCGGCGGATGATTCGGTGCTCACAGGCGCGGTTGATGAGCTGTTTGATGCCAAGCGGCTGAGCGCGGAAACGCAAGCCGCCGTGGTGGCGCTGGTGGGCGTTGAGGGGATGATGGATTTGATCGCGACGGTCGGGTTTTACTCGACGCTGGGATACATTTTGCAAAGTTTTGACACACCGCTGGAGGACTGGATCAAGGCGGAACTTGCGGCCAAACCAGCGCCCTAGGGCGTGTCGCGTTCATTCGAATTCACGCGACACGCTCTAACTTATTGATTTCGCATGTCGAGAAGCTCAAAACCGGTTCCCACTTTTGAGCAACATGCCTAGCCGCGGTGCCGCCAGCAGGGGTTTGATCTGCTCAGTGAAGAGCCATCCGCATGGGGCGCCCCTGGTTGCGCGACGCGCCTTGCGTGCCTTGCCTGCGGCTTTGCGCCAAAAGGTTATTCGGCGGGGGTGGCGCGGGCGTGCCTCAGGCGTTCGGGTTCGTTGGTTTCAAGGTAGGCTTCCTGCTCGGCGGTCAGCTCGATCTCGTCATAGCCGGTGACCATGGGGCGCACGTGGCTGCGAAAGCCGTGGCCGACTGTGAGCAGGTAGACATGCACGATGATGAAGGCCGCAATCACATAGGCGGCGAGCAGGTGGAGGTTGGCGACGACAGACAGCCACCAGCTTGAGTCCGCGATTGCATCTTCCCAGAGCGCATAGCCGAGGTAGAGCAAGCCGGTGCCCCAGATCGCCGGAAAGACAAACCACTTGAGGCCAAAGTAGGTGGCGGCCTGAAGCGGGTTATGCTTGCGCCAGAACAGCTTTTTATAGGGGTGTTTCTCACCGCGAAACACGCCCCATGCGTAAAACCGGGCCACCTCGATCATGCCTTCGATCCTGGGGATGAACTGCTTCCATGTGCCGGTGGTGAACAGCCAGAAAGTGGCAAAGATCCAGAGCGCCAGCAGGGTGAGGGCGGTAATGGTGTGGATCATCACCGCCGGGCCGAAGGGCAGCAGGTGGTGCATGCCGTGCAGCCCCATGCCGGTGATGAGCAGGATGGTGATGAGCAGCACCTGGGTCCAGTGCCAGAACCGCTCGAAAACGGGGTAAACCTTGACGCAGCGCCTAGACATCGGGGCCACCTTTCTTGCCAGAGAAGATGCGGATCGCGATATGGGCGAGCACCCCGGCGAGGGTGGCCAGCACCAGAAGCTTGCCGAGGATCGCAATCAGCCCGTTGGGGTTGGTGCCCGGCAGGAACACGCCCGCGAGATTGCTCATCCGCCCGTCGGGGGCGTGGCAGCTTTCACATTCGAGCGCCTTTTCGGCGGGGGCGACCATATGGGTGATGGGCCAGTACATATAGGTATCGACAAAGTCGTAGCTGCCGGAATATTCCGCGCCTGCGGCCTTCATTCCGGCCTCGATGGCCTTTGGCCAATCAAAGTTGGTCCAGAGGGCGGTATCGGTGGTGGGGCCCCAGACGTGGGTATAGACGAGGCGGTTCAACTCGCTGTCATAGGCCTGGCGCCCCTCCATCCGCTTGAAGGGCCAGATCCGCGAGCGGCCATCCTCGGGATCGCCGTGCAGGATGTTTACCTCAACGGTTTTAGTGGAGTCGATGGTGCGATCGGCGGTGGTGTATTCAACCTGCCCGTCAAACCATGCGTAGATTGGCTTGGCGTTCTCTTCCCACTTGAAGTCCCCTTTGGTGGAGAGGTAGCTGTGCAGGTGCTTGCCGTCTGACTGGATGAAATCCTCTTCGTGGTAGGGCTTGCCGTCTTTCAGCTTGCCCGCCTGAGACCAGTCCCAGAAGGTTTTTGTGGCCACGCCGCCGCGGGCAAACTCGGGGATGTGGCAGCTTTGGCAGGCCAGCGTATCGGTGTGATCGTTGAGCTTGAGGCCCATGAGCGAGGCCGGGTGCGGATCGCTGGAATGGCAGCTTTCACAACTGGCGATATCGCGGGGCGCGCCGGGCTTGTGGGGGGCATCCTCGCGCGACACGGTTACAGCGTAGCGGGAGCCGGCCCATGAGTGGCGGTCGGCAACGTGGCAGGCGGAGCAGGTGAAATTGGCGCCATCGGCGGACATATGCACATCCACCTCGCGGGCGGGCTCATAGAGGGCTGAACTGAGGTCACCGTGCTTCACGTTATCGCCGCCGCCGCCGTAAAAGTGGCAGTTGCCGCAATTGTCGCGCCCCGGCATCCCTACCGATTGCGCGGCTTTGGTCAGATCAACCGGCCAGGCATCTGCGCCGGTGATGGTTTTGGTGCCCTTGGCCACCGGGGCCAGCGGCGGGAAGCCCGCATCATCGGCGGTTTTGGTATATTGGCCAGACCGGTCATGGCAAACGAGGCAATCAACGGCGGTGGATTGCTGGGGCGGCGGCTGGCTCATATCCTCCCAGCCATAGCCCGCGTGGCAGGAGGTGCAACGCGCCTCGTTGCCCGCAACATTGCCGCAGAAGGAATTGACGACGTGCCGCTTGCCGAGCATCTGGCCGGTTTCGGGCTGGGTGAACTCCCATGTGAAGTGAATCGCGTGCATCGCCTGATCGTCGGCCTCGGTGTGGCAGGTGATACAGGCCGCCGTGACCTCGGGGCCGGAGGTGAACTGCTTTTGCAGCGGCTTGAGTTTTGAGTGATCGGTGGTGCTTTTTGAAAGTTGCGGGGCCTCGGGGGCCTCGGCTGTGCTTTGCGCGAGGAGCGGCAGGGCAAGCCCAAGGCTCAAGACGGCAGCACCCAATAGGGAATATGGCCTCATCCTTTGCTCCTCCACGTTGCAGACTCGTCCAGGCTGCAAAAAGCCTAGCGGGGGAGGGGGCAAGGAGGATTGATCTATATCAATGCATGAATGTTTGAATGTGACGCATCAGGATTTGACCACCTCATCCAGCGCCTTCAACCGCTTGAGCAGGGCAGGAAGCTCGGTGATGGGCACCATGTTGGGGCCGTCTGAGGGGGCGTTATCGGGGTCTTCGTGGGTTTCGATGAACACCGCCGCCACCCCAACGGCCACCGCCGCCGAGGCCAGCGTGGCGACAAACTCGCGCTGCCCGCCGCTGGAGGTGCCATGGCCGCCCGGTTGCTGCACCGAATGGGTGGCGTCAAACACCACGGGATAGCCGGTTTCAGCCATGATCGGCAGGGCGCGCATATCGCTCACGAGGGTGTTGTAGCCAAAGGAGGCCCCGCGCTCGGTGAGCAGGATGCGGGTGTTGCCGGTGGAGGCGACCTTATCGGCCACATGGGTCATGTCCCACGGGGCGAGGAACTGGCCTTTCTTGACGTTCACCACCTTGCCGGTCTCGCCTGCCGCAAGCAGCAGGTCGGTTTGGCGGCAGAGGAAGGCGGGGATTTGCAGCACGTCCACCACCTCACCGGCGCGGCGGGCCTGTTCGGCGGAGTGGACATCGGTGAGGACGGGGCAGCCAAACTCTTCGCGGATGGCGGCAAGGATCTCCAGCCCGGTATCAATCCCGAGGCCACGCTTGCCGGTGAGGGAGCTGCGATTGGCCTTGTCATAGCTCGCTTTGAAGATGAAGGGCAGGCCAGCCGCTGCCGCCGCCGCGCCAGCCTTTTCGGCCAACATGCGGGCGTGGTCATGGCTTTCCAACTGGCAGGGGCCTGCGATGAGGGCGAGGCCCTTGTCGTTGGCGATCTCGAAATCTGCGATCTTCACGCTGCCCATGCTGGCCTCCATCCGTTGCTGCGCTCTCCCTGCCACAGGATGCGCGGCGAGGGAAGGCTTGCACCCGGCGCAATGGGGTGACAGCCTTGCCGCAAATCGCCGCGAAAGGACCGAGATGACTGGCTGGCCAACCCCCCGCTTCTTTGATGGACACAACGACCTGCTGCTGCGCCTGCTCACCCATAAGGTGACGGCCGAGGAGATTGTGCAGGGCGTGGACAGCGGCCATATTTGCCTGCCGCGCGCCAGGAAGGGCGGCTTTGGCGGCGGCTTCTTTGCGATCTTCGTGCCGAGCCCTTCGGAAGGTGCGTCGAGTTTTGAAGTGATGGCCAATCCGCCTTATGATCTGCCGCTCCCGGCGCCGCTCAGGCGGGACGAGGCCTGGGATTTTGTGCAGGCGGGCTTTGGCGCGCTGGATGCGCTGGAGCAGGCGGGGGCGATCACCATTTGCCGCGATGCGGATGAGGTGAAGGCGGCGCTGGACGGCGAGACCATGGCGGCGGTGATCCACATAGAGGGGGCCGAGGCGGTATCGGAGTCCTGCGTGGAGCTGGAGAGCTTGTATGCGCAGGGCCTGCGCTCGCTTGGGCCGGTCTGGTCGCGGCCAACGGTGTTTGCCGAGGGGGTGCCGTTCAAACATCCGTCCTCGCCCGATATCGGGGCCGGGCTGACCGAGGCGGGCAAGCGGCTGGTGGCCGAGTGTAACCGGCTGAAGATCATGGTGGATCTGAGCCACCTCAACGAAAAGGGGTTTGACGATGTGGCGGCGCTGAGCGATGCGCCGCTGGTGGCCACCCATTCCAACGCCCATGCCGTGACCCCGCATGCGCGCAACCTGACCGACCGCCAGTTGCGCCAGATCGCCGAAACGGGCGGCATGGTGGGCATCAACTTTGCCGCCGCTTTCCTGCGGGAAGACGGGGCGATGCGCGCGGATGTGCCGGGCGAGGTGATCATGCGCCACCTCGATCACCTGATCGCCATTCTGGGCGAAGATCACGTGGGCTTCGGCTCGGATTTCGACGGCGCGTTGTTGCCCGAGAAGATGGGCGATTGCACCGGGCTGAACTGGCTGCGCGATGAACTGCGCGGGCATGGGGTGGATGATGTGCTGCTGGCCAAGCTGGCGCATGGCAACTGGCTGAAGGTGATGGCGAAAACCTGGGGAAGCTAGGCGCCTGCACCAAGGCCGCGGTGCCACAACTGCCTAGAAAAGCGGCAGCTGCATGATGCGGGGCATTTTATGGCTCCCGTGCCTTGAAGGCGCTTTGGCTTTGGTGCTTTACCAGAAGAAACCCCAAGCTTCGGGACGCGCGCAATGCCCAAAACGGTATCACCTTCGGTCAACGTCAAAACCATCACGTTGCTCGAACAGATTTATCCTGATCACAACGCCCATGCGATTGCCAGGGAGGTGCAAAAGGCCTTTTGGCCTGAGGGGGCCTCGGTGCGCTCGCGGGCGCGCACGCCGGGCAACAAGCTGTGGAGCGAGGCGGATACGCTTGTGATCACCTACGCCAATTCCCTGGTGGATGGATCACACAAGCCGTTGGACCTGCTGCATGATTTCATGTCGCGCTACCTGCGGGGCGTGATCTCGGGGGTGCATATCCTGCCGTTCTTTCCGTTCACATCGGATGATGGGTTTGCGGTGACCGACTACCGCGTGGTGAACCCGACGGTGGGCGACTGGCCTGACATCGGGCGCATTGCCGATGAGTTCAAGCTGATGTCGGACCTTGTGCTCAACCATGTGTCGAGCCACTCAAAGTGGTTCACCGATTATCTGCAAGGCCATGAACCCTATGACAAATTCTTCTACGAGGCCTCGCCGCATGATGATCTGAGCCAGGTTGTTCGCCCGCGCACATCGCCGCTATTGAGAGAGGTGCATACCTCGCGCGGGGTGCGGCATGTGTGGTGTACCTTCAGCCATGATCAGGTGGATCTTGATTTCACCAACCCGGAGGTGCTGCTGGAATTCCTGCGCATCATCCGCCTGCACATCGACAATGGCGTGCGGGTGATCCGGCTCGATGCGGTGGCGTTTCTGTGGAAGGAGATCGGCACCAATTGCATCCACCTGCCGCAGACCCATGCCATTGTGCGGCTGATGCGGCTGCTGTTTGACTATGCCACCGAGCCGATGATCCTGCTGACCGAAACCAATGTGCCCAACGCCGAAAACCTCAGCTATTTCGGCAACCGCAACGAAGCCCATGCGATTTACAACTTCTCGCTGCCGCCGCTCATCATGCATGCGCTGCTCACCGGTACGTCGCGGGCGCTGAACCAATGGCTGATGGCGATGCCGCCCGCGCAGCTTGGGTGCGCTTACCTCAACTTTACCGCCAGCCATGATGGCATTGGGATGCGCCCGGTGGAGGGGCTGCTTTCGGAGGAGGATCTGGGTGAGGTGATCGAGGCCGTGAAGGCCCATGGTGGCCTCATTTCGATGCGCTCGCTGCCCGGCGGCGGCGAGAAGCCCTATGAGCTGAACATCACCTATTTTGAAGCGTTGAAGGGCACGGTAAACGGCCCGGATGAATGGCAGCTGGAGCGGTTCCTCTGCTCGCAAACCATTGTGCTGTCACTTGAGGGGATTCCGGCGTTTTACATCCATTCCCTGCTGGGCACCCCGAATGACCATGACGGGGTGGAGAAGACCGGGATCAACCGTGCGATCAACCGCCACCGCTGGGATTATCCCACCCTGCGGGCCGAGCTGGAAGACCCCGAAAGCGTGCATCACAAGGTGCTGGAGCAGCTGAAGGCGCGCATTTCGGTGCGTATCAAGCAATCTGCCTTTCACCCCAACGCGACGCAGTTCACCCTGCAACTGGGGGAGGATGTATTTGGCGTGTGGCGGCAAAGCCTTGACCGCTCGCAATCTATTTTTGCGCTGCATAACCTGAGCGACAAGCCGCTCAGCCTGCCTGCGGTGTCGATCAACCTGATTGGCGGCGCGCAGTGGTGTGATCTGCTTTCGGGCGAAACCATTGACGCCGCGCGCGGCGATATCGAATTTGCGCCCTACCAGTGCCGCTGGATTTCAAACACCCGGTGAGGGGTG
>NZ_JARGND010000002.1:22642-35667 GCF_029212645.1 Vannielia sp.
TTTCTGCCATCCAACCAGCGCCAACCCAAGACGGTCGCGCGCCGGCCCGTGGGATGGTGCTATGATGGTCATTCGGAAGCGCTTTATGGTTGCAAGGTCATCTTCCGGTCATTCGATGCGCTGATGGTGAGGAAGCGCCAGCCCGCCGGACGGGCAGGCGCTCGACCGGCGCCTTCGGCTTGAGTCCGGTCGGGGCGCGTGGCTCCGGACGTTGGCTTATGGCTGTGCAGAGGCCCGGAAGGCGGGATTTTCTGCCGTTTGCGGCAGACGCACCAATGCCCGGTTCGGCGAACAGTTCCACAAACGGTGGTTTTTGGGAGAAATCTCGTAGACGTTACAAAGCTCAGATTTGAGCGCGGACCCACAAAGAAATGAGGACATTTGAACGAATGGATAAGATCGCATCGTCTCGTATATTGCTAAGGGCTGTCAGAGAATTAGAGGCATCGCTCATTAAACCTTATGAAGAGCGCTCAGCGACGGTTGAAGTCGACTTCCTAAGCGCAGTCAGAGAAGTATCCCTCTTTTCGCGCGTGGTCTTTAAAGATTTAGCATCACGCAAAGGCCAACAAATATCAGCTGGTGGGGCGTGGGGTGCGGCAATTGCTTTAGGAGATTTCGATCAAGCACTTCGTTTCTTGGATATGGATATAGACGATCACAAGCGAGACGGACGCGACTTGGAGCGATTGGGCGAGTCTGTTGCACTGTCCTTACAAAACAGCGACCGCTCAGAGCGGTGGGACGCGCTGCTAGCGCAAATTGAGACAGCAAAAACAAATTCAAATTAATGTATCAGATGTAAGTCGTAAACCTTCATAGCAGGCATCAGAGCCGTTCCAAAAACCCTCCTTTTTGGAACACGCGAAAACTACCCCGATTGACGCTGCCAAAAACCCCGTTCAAAACCTACGTGGTTGTTAAAGGTTTTTGGTAGCTCTCATGAGCGGTCATTCATGCAATGCGCAGTATCTTACACATTGAGCTCTCTCCCGCCATTTGCTCCCTTGAACCCAAATCGCCCTTGCCCCCCCTCAGCCAAACTCGGCGTTGTCCTGCAACACCGCCTTTGCCATGTCGCGCATCAGGTCCTGATCGGCAGAGTGGACGCGGCTCCAGTTGGGGATGAAGGGGGTTTCCATCGGGTTTTCGAGGAAGATCGCGCCGGCCTCAACGATATTGGCGGCAAACAGCTCAACCGTGGTTTCCTCCTTGTGGCGGTCCACGTGGAGGCCGTTCATTGCGGCGTCATTGGCATAGGTTTCGATCATATCAAGCGCGGTGCGGTAGTAGGTGGCCTTGAGCGAGCGGAACAGGTTTGGCGTGAACACCGTGCCATCGGCGGCGAGCTTGCGGAACAGCGCCTTGCAGATATCAATCGACATGCGCGACAGGCCGGTGGAGCTGTCTTCCTCGCTCACCGGCTGGTGCTTGTGGTCATAGCGGTCAGCGATTTCGGCCTGGCACACGGCCTTGGGGCTGAGGTTGCGCCACGCTTCCGACAGCACGCCAATCTCAAGCCCCCAGTCAGACGGGATGCGCATATCGGAGAGGATCCCGGTGCGCATGGCAAATTCGCCCGCCAGCGGGTAGCGGAAGCCGCGCAGGTAATCGAGGTAATCGTGATCGCCGATCACCTTTTTCAGCGCCACAAGGATGGGAGAGACCAGCAGGCGGGAGACACGCCCGTTCAGCTTGCCATCGGCGACGCGGGGGTAAAAGCCCTTGCAAAGCTGGTAGGGGAAGTTGGGGTTGGCGACCGGGTAAACGAGGCGGGCGAGCATATCCTGGTTGTAGGTGAGGATGTCACAATCATGCAGCGCGATCACCGCGCTATCCGCCTGCGCCAGCGCGTAGCCCATGCAGAACCACACGTTGCGCCCCTTGCCCGGCTCTTGTGGTGAGAGGTTAAGGGCTTGCAAACGCTCATCAATCGCGGTGAGGCGGGGGCCATCGTTCCAGAGCACCATATGCTCTTGCGGGAGCCGCGAGAAAAACTGTTTGGCCTCCCGGTATTGCGCCTCATCAGCGCGGTCGAGGCCAATGATGATGTGGCTGATGAACTCAACCTGTGACAGCTCATCAAGGATCGCAGGCAGCGCCTCGCCCTCCAGCTCGGAAAACAGCGATGGCAGGATCAGGGTGATCTTGCGGGTGCTGGCGATCACCTTCAGCTCGCGCGCCATGGCGGCGGGATCGAGGGTGCGCAGGTTGTGCAGGGTGGCGACGGAACCGCTTTGATGGAAATCGGCCAAGTGTCTGGTGTCCCTCTTGTCAGGTCTGTTCGGCGGGCAGGAGCCCTTGTGATATAAGTATCTCGCACAGCGCCTGGTTCCACCCTTCCGGGCCGGGCAGGGAAGTGCGGCGGATGTGGCCTGCGCCTTCTCCCTTGAGCGGCGGCAGGGGGGTGCCGTGCGGGTTGGCCACGATGATGCCGAGGTCGGCGGCTTCAAGCATGGCGGCGTCATTAGGGGCATCGCCAAGGGCAATGCGGCGGGCCTTTGGGGCGAGGCGGGCGGCGACCTCGGCCATGCGGTTGGCCTTGTCGGCCCCGAACGACAGGGTGAGGTAACGCCCGCCATGCCGCGCGGTGATTCCCTTGGCCGCGAGGGCCGCGATAAAGGCGGATTGCCCGGCCTCATCCCCCTGCCAGCGGCCTGGCTCGGAGAACTGGCGTTTTGCGGCCTTGGCGGCGGCGTCAAGGGGCAGGCCGGTATCGGCCGCCACGCCCGCAGCGCCCCATTCCGAAAAGCCAGAGAAGCCGGCACGCAGCTGAGGCGGCAGGCTGGCGAGGGCGCTGAGCAGCTCCGCGTGGCGGGTTTGCGCGGCCAGAGACTCACCCGGCCAAACCACGCCTGCGCCGTTTTCTACGATCAGCGCCGCCGGGGAACATGGAAGCCTTTGAGCCAGATCGGCCATTTCTCCGGCAGTTTTGGAGGAGGCGAGGACCAGGGGGATATTTGCCGCACTCACAGCTTCGAGAGCCTGCTGCGCTGCGGAAAAGCTATAGGTTTCATGGTCCAGAAGGGTGCCATCAAGGTCTGTAAAGACGATGAGCGGCGCAGGGGTGTTATGTGTAAGGCCCGACATACGCTGCAATTCCTATCATCCGGCGGCAGGCTTGGCTACAGCTTGCCGCACTATGCTGCGCCGTAGCATCGGCGTGGTTTTTCGCCTGTCACCGCGTTGAAATGGACGGTTCCATGCCGCGGTGCGGCGCATTTTTACCTTGTTTTCAATAGCTGCCCCCCCCAATGATTGGCAACACAAGAGACGTGAGAGCAGAAGATTGCCGTTGGCGAAAGCTGTCATTGTTTCACCCAAATAGTGACGAATTGGAAACCTATTCCGGCTCAAATGGAGCTTGAATTGGCTGTGCGGGAGACATGCTGTTGTTGGCTGCGGTGGCAATATTGTTCGTGTTCGGGATAGGCAGCGTGGTTGCTGTCTGGGGCCTGTTCGATCCGCATTGGTTATGGCTGCTGGTGGCCTACATGGGCGGCTCGCTGATTGGTTTGGGGGTATTGGCGCTTTCTTACATAACGCGCGAAACCGAGATTGCACCGCCTCCCGGCAAAACGGCCTCAACGGTGCCTCCGACCTCGCATTGATCCGTGCTGCTGCGCCTTGCCAACGGGGCCGTGCTCTCCATTGCACCACGACTCATACCGCTAGAGGGACAGATATCCCGTACATTACCGCATTCTTGGTGGTGCCGATCTACGGTGCCAACCTAATGCCTTTGCGCCATGACATTTGCCCGCCGAACCAGCGAGGCTGAGCGCGGCACGCAAACCGAATGGCGCTCGGTCAGAGGGCCCGCGCCTCACCAAACGCGGGTCTGGGAGAGCGCATGACGTTGGCGAAACCGCTATGAGCGCCGGTGTGGCACCGGCCTCTGAGCGTGGGATTGATCCAATACATTTTGCGCTGGCTTGGGCCGCATCGCGGCCTTTCATGGGGTCGGCGATCTTTGGCGTGCCGACGGAGGCGCGGCGTGCGGCAGTGTCCACGTTCTGGGGGAAGGCCCAATGCAGGGGATCGGCGAGGTTTACCGCGCCCGGATGTTGCGGCTCAAGCGGCCGGAACCACCCCAGATATAGCGGTTGTGACTGGACATCAGCGGCACATCTGGGCAGGGTTTGGCGCGATGAAAAGGGCAAAGGGGCGCGCGGTGCGGGCGGTGATTTACTCAGCGATGCTGGCGGGGTGCCTTGCGCTCACCGGCTGCATGCCCGGGGATGGCGCGGCGGAGGCTGAGGTGGATCCAACCGCCGCCGCCGATGCGCCTGTTGCCGGGCCAGACCAGACCCGCCCCAGATCCCGCCCCGGAAAAGAGGCCAGGCCCGATCCGGCGCTGGCGCCACCCGAAGCGGCGCGCACGCCTGATGAGGCTGACGATCTGCTTCCCCAGCCTGACCCAAGCACCCCGCAGCCGCTCTCAAACGCCGAAGCGACGGATGAGGCGGCAGAGCCGGCCCCCGAGGCCGAAAAGCCCGCGCCACCGCCGATTCCGCCAGCGTTGGTGAGCCAGCAAAAGCAATGCACAAAGGCGAAAGGCAGGTTTGTCCGCCGCAGCGAGGGCGGGACTTTTGTGTGCGTGACACCGACGCGGGATGCCAACAAACCCTGCGATGACAGCTCTGATTGCGAGGGGATTTGCTTTGCAAAATCGCGCACCTGTGCCCCGGTTCAGCCGCTGTTTGGCTGCTATGACGCGCTTGAAAATGGCCGGGTGGTGAAAATTTGCATCGAATAGCCCGCGCTGCCGCCCTGCTGTTGCCGTTGCTGCTGGCCAGCTGCGTGCAGCCCTCTGCGCCGAAGGGGGCATACCGAAACCTTAACGCGCCGATCTCTTCGATCGTGCTGTTTGATCCGGCGCGGCTGAAGGGCGAGTGGCGCGAGGTTGCCTCGTTTCGCCCGCGCGGCCCCTGCACGATTTGCCGCGCAACCTTTACCCCCGTTGCCGGTGGTGTGCGGCTGGAAAGCGGGGCAGGGGCGGCGCTTTTGCAGGCGTCCGGCCCCGGACGGATGGAGCCGGAGGGGCTTACCGGGCGGATGAACGCGCCCTGGTGGGTGCTCTGGCATGACGCCGATTACCGCACCTTGGTGCTGGGCACCCCCTCGGGGCAGTTTGGCGTGATCCTTGATCGCGGTGCCATCGGGCCAGACCGGCTGAGGGCGGCGAAAGAGATCCTTGACTGGGCGGGCTATGATGTAGCGGCCCTGAAACGCGCCGATTTTTGAGCGATTTTTGAGCGGTTGCGAGGCCACCCCTTACCCGCCAAAAACATGCTCATCATAATCGACCGAGCGCAAGTAAAGCCCGTGAGGCGGGCAAACCGGGCCGCATTGGGCGCGGTCACAGGCTTGCAGAGCGGTTAAAACATCATCAGGTGCCCAGGCCCCGGCGCCAACCCGCTCCAGCGTGCCAACAAAGCTGCGAACCTGATTGTGCAGGAAACTCCGGGCCGAAAGGGAAAAGCGGAACTCGCGGCCTTGGGGGTAGGCGATTTCTGCAATGTCGAGGCGGTCCAGCGTTTTGACCGGGGATTTCGCCTGGCATTCGCTGGCGCGGAAGGTGGTAAAATCATGCTGGCCGAGCAGATGCTGCGCCGCCTGCTGCATGGCGGCGAGGGCAAGGGGGCCGGGCACCTGCCAGGCAAGGCCCGCATCATGGGTGAGCGGCGGGCGGCGGGTGACGAGGCGAAAGAGGTAGTGCCGCGCCCTGGCCGAAAAGCGCGCGTGCCAGTCATCCGCCACCTGCGCGCAGGCCACCACCGCCACCGGAAGCGGCTTCAGGTGATGGTTGAGCGCCTCTTGCAGGCGGAACGGCTCCCACGGTTTGGCGAGATCGGCGTGGGCCACCTGCCCCAGGCCATGCACGCCGGTATCGGTGCGCCCTGCGGCGGCGATGGTGTGGGGGCCGGGCTCCAGCCGGGCGAGCGCATCCTCAACGGCTCCCTGTACCGAAGGCAGGGCGGTTTGGCGCTGCCAGCCTTTGAAGGGCGCGCCGTTATATTCAATCTGAAAAGCGTAGCGGGGCATGGGCTTTGCCTAGTGCGAAAGGGCGGGACTATCAATCATTTGCGGGGTTTGGCGCGCAGGGTTGGATCGGCTTCCAGCGGGTTTTCGGGCCATGGGTGGCGCGGGTAGCGGCCCCGCATGTCCTTGCGCACATCGGCGTAGGAGGAGGCCCAAAAGCCCGGCAGGTCCATCGTGGTTTGCACCGGGCGGCCTGCGGGTGAGAGCAGGGTGACGCGCAGCGGTTGGCCGCCCACGGTGGGGTGGGTGGCCTGGCCAAACATCTCTTGCAGGCGCAGCGAGATTTCGGGGTTTTCGCCTGCGTAATCAATCGGGATCGAGCGGCCCAGCGGGGTGGTGAAGGCGGGCGGCACCGCCTTGTTGAGCGCCTGCATCCCGCTGTAGCCGATGTGCGCCTTGAGCGGTTCGGTGATGTCGAGCCGGGTGAGATCAGCGGCGGTGCGCAGGCCGGTGAGGTAGGGCAGCAGCCATGTGTCGGCCTCGGCCAGCAGGGCTTTTGGGGTGCAATCGGGCAGGTTGGCGCCATCGGCCCGCGCGAGGGCGACGCGGGCGATCAGGCGGCGGGCCTTGGCGGTGAGGGGCAGGCCCAGATCGTGCAGGCCCTCCAGCGCGGCGCGGGCCACGGCCTCATCCGGGGCGTCGGGCCAGTGGCGATCATCAAGCACAAGGGCGCCGAGACGCTCTTGCTTTCGGGTGATGACGCGCCGCTCGCGCTTTGACCACTCGGTCACGTCATGCCAGGCCGGGGTGAGGCCGGGGGTATCGCGCAGCGCGCCCTCGCTGATCGGGAGGGCGAGGCGGATGCGGGCATCGCGCCCCTCGCCCTCGATATCGGCGACCACGATGAGGCGCTGCCCGGCCAGATCATCCGCCGCATCCATCGCCGCGCCGCGCCCGCCGGAGAGCAGGTAGCGGGGCATGTCACCGGGGCGGCGTAGGCCGATCCTGTCGGGGTAGGCGAGGGCGAGGGCCTGGGGCGTGGTGAGGGCAGTTTCGCGGCCGGCAAAGCGAGCGAGGCGGCGGGCCTCATGGCTGATCCGTTTGAGGCCGGGGCGGGCCTGCGGCGGGGCGCTGGTGGGATTATTTAGGGCTTTCAGACGCTTGGCAAGGTCGGTGCCCGCGCCGCGCAGGGGGTCACGCTCGGCCAGAAGGGCGGCGAGGGGGGCGGCCTTGGGGCCAGCCAGCGCCAGCATATGGGCGAGGCGGGGATGCAACGGAGTGGCGGCGAGCGCCTTGCCATGAGGCGTGATGCGACCCGCAGGATCAAGCGCGCCAAGCTCGGTGAGCAGTCGGCGGGCGGCCTCCATGGTGCCCTCTGGCGGGGGGGTGAGAAAGTGCAAGCCCTCTGCCCCGCCCCAAAGCGCCAGTTCGAGCGCCAGCCCGGTGAGGTCGGCCGCCTCGATCTCGGCAGGGGCATAGGCGGGCAGCGCGCCGTGGCCGCCCTTGGTCCAGAGCCGATAGGCGCGACCGGGCGAGAGGCGGCCCGCGCGGCCTGCCCGCTGCTCGGCCTCGGCGCGGCTCACCGGCTCTGTCACCAGCCGCGACATGCCGGTGCCGGGATCGAACCGGGCGCGGCGGGCGCGGCCCGAATCCACCACCGCATGAATGCCCTCGATGGTGAGTGAGGTTTCGGCGATTGCGGTGGCGAGCACCAGTTTGCGCCCTTGTTTTGCGGGGGCAATCGCCTCGCGCTGGGCAGCAAAGGGGAGGGCGCCATAGAGCGGATGAAGGGTGATATCGGCAGGCAAACGGCCCTGGAGGGCCTGCATCGTGCGGCGGATTTCGCCCTCACCGGGGAGGAAGGCGAGCAGCCCGCCACTGGTTTCGCGGGCGGCGCGCTCGATCAGGTCGGCCATGGGCCGTTCAAGGCGGGTTCCGGCGGGGACGGGGGCCTCGGCCCAGATCGGCTCCACCGGGTAGCTGCGGCCCTTTGCGGTGATCACCGGCGCGCCGCCCATCAGTGCGGCGACCGGAGCGGCATCGAGGGTGGCCGACATCACCAGCAGGCGCAGATCGGGGCGCAGGGCCTCGCGCAATTCAAGCGCGAGGGCAAGGCCGAGATCCGCCTGAAGGGAGCGCTCGTGGAACTCGTCAAAGAGGACGCCGGCGATGCCGGGAAGCTCGGGGTTTGACTGGATGAGGCGGGTGAGGATGCCCTCTGTCACCACCTCGATCCGGGTTTTGGCGGAGGTTTTGGCCTCGCCCCTGATGCGGTAACCCACTGTTTGGCCAAGAGGTTCGCCCAGCATCTCGGCCATCCGCTCGGCTGAAGCGCGCGCGGCGATGCGGCGGGGTTCGAGCATGAGCAGCTTGCCGCCTTTGGCCAGCCCGGCAGCGTGCAAAGCCAGCGGCACGGCGGTGGTTTTACCGGCGCCGGGAGGGGCCTGAAGCACGGCCAGCCCGCCGCTGGCCAGTGCGGCCACGACCTCGGGCAACACAGGGTCAATCGGCAGACCCCAGCCTGCTGTGTTTGCGTCCTTGCTCATGGGCACTGGACATACCCCGCCGCGTCGGGGCAAACCATGGGAAAACCGATGGGGGCAGCATGGGCACGATAGACTTGGCTGATCTGGCGGCACGGGTGAAAGCAGGCGAACGGCGGGCTTTGGCGCGGGCGATCACACTGGTGGAAAGCGCGCGAGCGGATCACCGTGAAGAGGCCACGGCGCTGGCCGCAGAGCTTGCCGATGAGACGCATCAGGCGCTCAGGATCGGGCTTTCGGGCACGCCGGGTGTGGGCAAATCCACCTTCATCGAGGCCTTCGGTCTTTTCCTTGTGGAACAGGGGCTTAAGGTTGCCGTTTTGGCTGTGGACCCATCTTCGGCGCGCTCTGGTGGCTCGATCCTTGGGGACAAGACGCGGATGGAGCGGCTCTCACGCCACCCGTTGGCGTTTATCCGGCCCTCGCCTGCACGAAGCCATTTGGGCGGGGTTGCGCGGCGGACTCGGGAGGCGGTGGCGCTGTGTGAGGCGGCGGGATTTGACGTGGTTCTGATCGAAACCGTGGGCGTGGGCCAATCGGAAACGATGGTCGCGGGCATGGTGGATTTGTTCTTGCTGCTGCTGGCTCCGGCGGGCGGGGATGAGCTGCAAGGGGTGAAGCGCGGGATCATGGAGATCGCCGATATCATCCTTATAAACAAGGCAGATGGGCCGCTGAAGGACGTGGCGATGCGCACCTGTGCGGACTATGCCGGGGCGTTGCGACTGCTGCGCAAACGGCCACAAGATCCGGAAGGCTTCCCCAAGGCGATGATGGTTTCGGCGGTGGAGGGCACCGGGCTGGAGGTGGCCTGGGAAGAGATGCAAACGCTGGCGAAATGGCGGCGGGAGCATGGAATTTGGGACCAAACCAGAGCCGAGCAAGCGAAGCATTGGTTTGAGGAAGAGGTGCGCCAGGGGATTTTGGCGCAGCTCACGGAAAACAAACCACTGGCCGCGCGGATGGCGCGGATGGGCGAAGAGGTTGCAGAGGGAAAGCGCAGCCCCGGTGATGCGGCGTCAGAGATTTTGGACGCTTTATCAGGGTCTTAGCGTAACTCCTTCATCCGATCTCGCCAGCAAACCCGTGCCTCGCGGCCCTCGCGGGTTTGTGGTGTGACGCGCACTTTAGGTTTTTACCACTTTCGCGTAGAGTTTGGGCAGAGGCTGGGGCCACTCCCCAGTAGGGACGCTAGAGGAAAGGCGTAAATTTCCGATGAATCCGGGGCTGCGGCCTGCGCGGAAATTGCGATTTTCCAATCTTTCCAGTCACGTTCGCCGATTTTTTGGCGGACCTGAGATGACGCTGCGCCGGGTGCCCGGCGATGTGGTGGTGGCTTGGTGCCCAACCCTGAGCGTGGTGTCAGGCGGAGGGGGCGGGCCTGTTTGGCTGCTCGGCCCCTTCGTCCAGAATGAGCCAACGGGTGAGCGGATGCTCCGGCTCTGTCAGGAAGTTTAGCGCATTGAAATGATGGGCATTTTCAAGCTCGGTGAGGCGGCTTTTGGGCCAGGCTTCGGCCAGCCAGCGGGCCTGATCGCGAAAGGCGGGAAGCTCGGATTTGCCGACGATGGTATGGACCGGAAGGGCAGGCGCGGGCTGATTGACCGGGCTTTCGGCCTCGGCCTCGGCGGGGGTGAGGGCGAGGATCTGGTTGATCTGGTTTTCAAGCAGGGGGCGCAGATCGGTAACCGGGGAAATGGCCATAACCCGTTGAAACCGTGCGCGAACCTCGGCCGGGATCGGCAGGGTTTCATCCAGCATCCGCACCGCGAGATGGCCACCGGCGGAATGGCCAACGAGGCTGATCGGCAGGCGGGGCAAGAGGGCTGAAATGGCGGTGACAGAGGCCGCGACAGAGGCGGTGATTTGGGGAATTTTCACTTCTGGCGCAAGGGGATAGCCCGGCATGGCGACGGCCCAGCCATTGCCGGTGAGACCGGCGGCGAAATGCGAGAAATGGCCACGGGAGAAACGCCGCCAATAGCCCCCGTGGATAAACACCGCAAGCCCCTTGGGGCGGGCGCTGTTGGGGAAGAAAAGATCAAACTTTTCATTGGGATGCGTGCCGTATGGCTGGTTGAGCCGGGCGCGGCCCAAGGCGGCTTCGATGGCGCGATATTCACGCGCTTCATCTTCCCAGCGCACCGGAAATTCGGCGGCACCGGGGGTGTGGGCGACGTTATTGTAGGGGTCCACGCTCATGCAAAACCGCAAGGGTTGGGGCTGCGCAGCGGCGTTAAGCGTAAAAAGAGAGCATGCACAAGGGATGCACAACCCATGCACAATCCATGCATATGCAAAAACGCATGGGTGGCAGGTGTGAACGCGGCGCGCGGGGGGCCTGCGGGCCGCTCAGCCGCGCTAGACGCCATAGGGAATCCACACGGTTTTGACCTCGGTTGCGGCGGCGAGCACATCGCGGCCCTCGGTGGCCGGATCGGCCCAATCAACCTGTTGGCAGAGGGTGCGCTTGAGGTTGCCGGACGCCGCCCTTTCGACCGTTGCATCAAGGGCGGGGTCAGAGAAGTTCCAGACGGCATCGACATTGAGATGCTCGGCCAGGGTTTTGGCCAGATCGCCGTGCGGGCCGGTGACGATATTGACCACACCTGCGGGCACATCGGAGGTATCGAGCACCTGGTAAAAATCGGTCGCGGCGAGCGGGAAGGGCTGCGACGGGGCGAGCACAACCCGGTTGCCCATGGCGATGGCGGGGGCCATGGCGGAGATGAGGCCAAGCAGCGGCTGGGCGGGGGAGCAAAGCGCGCCGATGATGCCCACCGGCTCGTTGAGGGCCAGCGCGACGCCCCGCAGGGGCACCGGCTTGGCCGCGCCGTCGAGCTTGTCGCACCAGGCGGCATAGGAGAACAGGCGCGAGATGCTGGCCTCAACCTCTGGTGCGCCGGATTTGCCGGTTAGCTCCTTGATCCGGCTGGCAAAATCACCAGAGCGGGCGGAGAGATTTTCGGCGATATAAAAGAGGATTTGCGCCCGCAGGTGGGCTGAGGATTTGGCCCAGCCAGCGGCAGAGGCGGCGGCCTCAACTGCGTTGCGGATGTCTTTGCGCGAGCCGGTGCCAACGTGGCCCAGCAGCGCGCCTTTGGGCGAGTGGATCGCGGTGGAGTAGCCGCTGTCCGGGCGGGCCTGTTTGCCGCCGATATACATTTTGGCGGTGCGGTCGAGTGGATCGGCGGGCGCGCCGTTGCCGCTGAACGCCTCGGGGGATTTGCCGGGTTTGGGCGCTGTGGCGGGCCTGGAGTAGGCCATCAGCCCCTCCCATCCGCCCTCGCGGCCAAAGCCGCTTTCACGCACGCCGCCAAAGCCTGCGGCGGCGTCAAACATATTGGTGCCGTTCACCCAAACCACGCCTGCGGCCAGTTGCGGCGCGACATGCAGCGCGAGGTTGATGTTTTCGGACCAGACCGAGGCGGCGAGGCCGTAGCGGGTGTTATTGGCGAGTTGGATCGCCTCGTCGGGCGTGCGGAAGGTGGTGGACACGAGGACGGGGCCGAAGATTTCTTCCTGCATCAGCGGGGCAGACGGGGTGAGGCCGGTGATGAGGGTGGGCGGATAATAGCAGCCCGCGGGCAGGGGGGAGGCGGCTTGGTAGGTTTCGCCCTCGGTGTTGGCGGCGAGCATATCGGTGATGTTTTTTAGCTGGCTCGGGTCAACGATGGCGCCCACGTCGATGCTTTTATCCAGCGGGTCGCCAATGCGCAGCCCATCCATGCGGGCGCGCAGCTTGGTGTGGAAGGCCTCGGCGATGCCCTCCTGCACCAGCAGGCGGGAGCCCGCGCAGCACACCTGCCCGCCGTTGAACCAGATCGCATCGACCAGCCCTTCGACGGCGCTGTCAAGGTCAGCGTCCTCGAACACGATGTAGGGCGACTTGCCGCCAAGCTCCAGCGTGAGGGGGATGGCGCGGCCTGCGGTGGCCTCGCGGATGGCGCGGCCCACGCTGGTGGAGCCGGTGAAGGCGAGTTTATCGACCGGAGCGGCAACCAGCGCCTCGCCGGTGGTGCCGTCGCCGGTGACAATGTTGATCACGCCGGGGGGCACGCCTGCCTCAAGCGAGATTTCGGCAAAGAGCAGCGCGGTGAGGGAGGTAAATTCGGCCGGTTTCAGCACCACGGTATTGCCCATGGCGAGCGCGGGGGCGATTTTCCAGGACAGCATCAGCAGCGGGAAGTTCCACGGGATGATCTGGCCGCAAACCCCAAGCGGGGCGCGGTCTGCCAGCTCGGTGGGGGCAAGTTGGGCCATGCCCGCGTGGTAGTAGAAGTGGCGGGTGGCAAGGGGCACGTCGATATCGCGGCTTTCGCGGATCGGCTTGCCGTTATCCAGCGTTTCGAGCACCGCAAACAGGCGGCTGTGCTTTTGCAGCAGGCGGGCGAGGGCATAGAGGTGGCGCGCACGCTGGTGGCCCGAAAGCGCCGCCCATTTGGGCTGGGCCTTGCGGGCGGCCTTGAGCGCGGCGTCGATATCCTTGGCGCTGCC
>NZ_JARGND010000002.1:35767-58191 GCF_029212645.1 Vannielia sp.
TTATCCAATCGCGTGACGGTAGCCAGCGGAGTAGGCGCCGGTGACGTGGTGTTCGAGCTGGCGTTCGATATCGCCGAGCAGGGAGGACGCGCCAAAGCGGAACAGATCCGGCTGGACCCAGCGCGGGCCAAGCTCGTCCTTCAGCAGGGCAAGATACACCAGCGCGTCCTTGGCCTTGGAGATCCCGCCAGCGGGTTTGTAGCCCACCCGGATGCCAGTGGCCTCGAAATAATCGCGGATGGCGCGGATCATCACGAGGCTCACGGGCAGGGTGGCGTTGACCGTTTCCTTGCCGGTGGAGGTTTTGATGAAATCCGCCCCCGCCATCATGCAGATGAGGCTGGCGCGGGCGACGTTTTTGAGGGTGCCAAGCTCGCCGGTGGCAAGGATCGCCTTCACATGGGCCGGGCCGCAAGCGGCGCGAAAGGCGCGCATTTCGTCATAAAGCGCCTGCCAGTTGCCGGTGAGCACATGGCGGCGCGAGATCACGATATCAATCTCATCGGCCCCGGCCTTCACGCTCTCTTCGATCTCGGCCAAACGCAGCGCAAAGGGCGACAGGCCCGCCGGAAAGCCGGTGGAGACAGCCGCCACCGGGATGCCTGATCCTGCCAGCGCCTCAACGGCGACCTCGACCATCTCGTGATACACGCAGACCGCGCCGGTGGTGATACCGTCCATCCCCAATGCCGCAAGCAGATCGGCGCGCACCGGATGGCGGGCCTTGGCACAAAGGCGGCGCACCCGGCCGGGCGTGTCGTCCCCGGCGAGGGTGGTCAGATCAATCAGGGTGATCGCCTTGCACAGCCACGCGGCCTGAAACTCTTTTTTCACCGAGCGGCGGCCCGGCAGGGTGGCGGCGCGGCGCTCGATGGCTGAGGTATTGGCCTCCTGGCGCATCACCCAATCCAGATCAAGCTCCATGCCCGGATTGCGGGCAAGGGCCAGCTGCGGCAGTTGGGCGGCGGCGGTGGTTTTCTCTTTGATGGTGGTCACGGGCGGCAGGCCTCCTCGGGGCAAGGGTGGCATGGGGTGGGGGGCTTGGCAATGGGCTGAGATTTACCGGATGGTCAAAAATGCGGCAACCGGCGGTCCGCACCACCCGCTCTGCAAAGAATGAGCATTTTCTTGCTGAAAATATCCCCCGCGCGGAGCGCAATTAAGAGGAATGCGCCAGCGGCGCTCAATCGCTTTACGGCTGGCGATCAGGGGGGGAGGGCGGCGGGCGTCCTTCCCCGGTGTTATTCGGCAGCAAGCGCCTCCTGGTCCGTCACGACATATTGGCAAGCCTCGCAGGCCGGGGCGCCCTTTTCTTCCCACCAGCGACAACTGGCGCGGATCACGCAGGGCTGGAGACCCACCGAGGCAGGCAGATCGGCCCCGTCGAGCGCGGCGAGCACCTTCAACACCACGCCGCAGCCTTCGCCCGTCCATTGCTGGCACGAGCCTTCCACGCAGGGCGAAGAAAAGCGCATCCGGGCTTCCGGCGAACCATGGGCGCGGGCGCGGCGCACAAAGCCTGCGTCCACCTGCATCGGGGTGCGCATGTATTGCAACCGCCCCTTTGAGCCCATCGCCCCCACCAATGTAGCCCCCGGCGCACATGGCGCCGAAGGACAACTGAAGCGGGGTGGAGTGCTCACCGATGCGCCCCGAGCTGTTTGGTGATCTGAGCGTGGTTTTGCTCTAGCGCCTCCAGCCGCTCATCCAGGAGCAGGCCCATCCACTCGCGTGGGAAGGTGCCGCTCCATGGCTTGTGCTGGAAGTCGGCGTGCTCGGCCATGTAGCCCAAAACGGTTTGTTGCAACTTCTTGTTGAGCTCCATTTGGCGGTCTTTGGAGAGCTCGATTTTGCCGGTATCTACAATGTAACGTGGCATGTAATATCCTTTTCGACATCGGTAATAGTCCAGCGCGTTCCCTCCCCTATTATACATATTTCGCCCTCAGGTTGCAAAGAAATGCGGCGGTCACTCCATTTTACCCCGGCATGACAAAGGCCCGGCGTTTGGCCGGGCCTTTGCGGCGTTTTGAATGGGGCTGGCTTACTTGGTGGGGCCGAAATCTGCCTCGGTGATGAAGCCATCGCTGTTGCGGTCACGGGCGGCGAACCATTCGGCGGAGAAACCCTCAAACTCGGCGCGGGTGACGGTGCCGTCTTTATCGGCGTCCACGAAGGAGCGGTCCATGGATTGCACATAATCCCCAAGGGTGACGCCCCGATTGTTGCCCCGGCCCTGACCTTGGCCCATGCCCTTGCCTTGTTGGTTCTGACCTGGGCCCTGGCCCATGCCTTGGCCCTGACCCATGCCCTGACCGGCTTGCGGCTGGGCATTGTTGGCGAAGTCTTCGGCGCGGGTTTCGTCGAAGGCGTCGTATTCACTGGCGCTCAGGCTGTTGTCGTCATCCATGTCGAACATGGTGAAGATGTCGGTGCGTTTTTCGGTGGCTTCGGCGAGGGAGATCTTGCCGTCACCGTCGGCGTCCCAATTTTCGATGAAATGCGCGCCGGGGGTGTTTTGCGCCAGCACCGGTAGAGCAAAAACGAGGGCAGCGGCGGAAAGGGACAGCGTTTTGAATGTGGTCATGTCATCCTCCATGTTCAGGCACTCATTTGAATGCATGAATGTAACGATGAAAAGATGGTTTTCCGTCGCGGTGAGGTGCAGGTATTCACGAAAAAAGGGCCCCGCCGGGTGTGGCGGAGCCCTTGGGATCAGGAGGGTGGCGCGCTTACTGCGGGATGTCGCCTTCGATGCCTTCAACGTAGAAGTTCATCCCGGCCAAAGTGCCATCATCGGCGACTTCGCCCTCGGCCAGCCAATCGGAGCCGTCCTGCTTTTTGAGCGGGCCGGTGAAGGGGTGGTAGGTGCCTGCGGCAATGGCGGCCTTCATCTCTTCGGCCTGGGCTTTCACGTCGGCGGGCACTGCGTCGGTGATTTCACCGATGCCAACCATGCCCGGGCCGATGCCGTCCCAAGTGTTGGTGGTTTCCCATGTGCCGTCCATCACCGCCTTCACGCGGGCGGTGTAGTAGGGTGCCCAGTTGTCGATGATCGAGGACACGCGCGGGGAGGGCGCATATTCGTACATATCGGAGGCCTGGCCAAAGCCGATCACGTTGCCTGCTTCCTTGGCGATGGCGAGCGGTGCGGTGGAGTCGGTGTGCTGAAGGATCACATCGGCACCCTGTTCGATCAGCACCTTGGCGGCGTCGGCCTCCTTGGCGGGGTCGAGCCAGTCATAGATCCAGACGATCTTGAACTGCACATCGGGGTTTACCTTTTTGGCGTGGATATAGGCGGAGTTGATGCCGCGGATCACCTCGGGGATCGGCACCGAGCCGATGTAACCTACGACGTTGCTCTTGGTCATCTGGCCCGCGATGGTGCCCTGGATGGCGCGGCCTTCATAAAAGCGGGCCGAGTAGACCGACACGTTGGGCGCGGTTTTATAGCCGGTGGCGTGCTCGAACTTCACGTCCGGAAACTTGGCCGCGACGTTGATGGTGGGGTCCATGAAGCCGAACGAGGTGGTGAAGATGATATCGGCGCCATCAAGCGCCATTTGGGTCATCACCCGCTCGCTGTCGGGGCCTTCGGCGACGTTTTCCTGGTAGACCATCTCGACATTGTCTTCGCCGAGTTCCTTGAGCATTTCGGTCGCGGAGTGGTGGTGGCCCTGGGTCCAGCCGCCATCGGTGATCGGGCCGACATAGACAAAGCCGACCTTGGTTTTCTCGCCGCCGTGGCTTTCGGCGAAGGCGGGGCTTGCAGCCAGCGCCAGCGCGGCGACGGCGCCTTTGAGGAGGGTTCTTTTTTGCATGGGTAGGGTGCTCCCTGTTGTGGTTTTCTGTTGGTCTGGTTGGTCGATGCCCCGGATTTCTACCCGGTGGCGTGGAATATCCGGCCCATCGAGGCGGGCGCACCAAGCGCCGCCTTGCCGCGACCGGAGGACATGATCACCAGCACGATGATGGTGATGATATAAGGAGACATGGAGAGGTATTCGACGGGGATCTTCACCCCGGCGGCCTGAAGATTGAGCTGGAGCACGGTGATGCCGCCAAAGAGGTAAGCACCCACCATCACGCGCCACGGTTTCCACGAGGCAAAGACCACGAGGGCGAGCGCGATCCAGCCTGCGCCGGCGGTCATGCCCTCGGTCCATTGCGGCACCCGGACGAGCGAAAGGTAAGCCCCGCCCAGCCCCGCCATGGCCCCGCCAAAACCGATGGCCGCGCAGCGCACGAGGCGCACCTTGTAGCCAAGCGCGTGGGCGGCATCGTGGTTTTCGCCCACCGCGCGCAGCACCAGCCCGACGCGCGAATATTTGAGCGTGGCCCATGTGGCGGCCACGATGGCGATGCCGATATAGACCATCGGATCATGCTGAAAGAGCACCGGCCCGAGGAACGGGATGTCTGAGAGCAGGGGGATATCGAGCTTGGGCGTGGAGGGCGGTTTGAGGCCCACATAGCCTTGCCCCATCAGCGACGAAAGCCCGAGGCCAAAGAGCGTGAGCGCGAGGCCGGAGGCAACCTGATTGGCCAGCGCATACTGGGTGAGCAGGGCAAACAGCATCGACAGCGCGGCCCCCGCCACGGCGGCGATCAGGAAGCCCAGTGCAGGGGAGCCGGTTTCGATGGTGGCGGCAAAGCCTGCGATGGCGCCGGTGATCATCATCCCCTCAACGCCGAGGTTGAGCACGCCGGATTTTTCGACCACCAGTTCGCCGATCCCGCCCAGCAGGATTGGCGTGGCGGCGACCATGAGCGAGGCCAGCAGCAGGACGGGGTTGATTGCCGAAAGGTCCATCAGGTGGCTCCGTGTGCGGGGAGGCGGGCCGCGAAGGCGGCGGCGTGGTCAAGCGGCGGGTTCATGCGGTGGCCCCCCGCGTGAGGCGCAGGCGGTAATTGGTGAGCAGGTCTGTTGCCAGCAGGAAGAACAGCAGCATCCCCTGAAAGAGCTGGATCGCCGCCGCCGGGAGCTGAAGCTCGGACTGCGATTGCGCGATGCCGCCGCCGATATAGGTGAGTGACATCAGCAGCGCCGCCAGCAATATGCCCACCGGGTGCAGCCGCCCGAGGAAGGCGACGATGATGGCGGTGAAGCCATAGCCCACGTTGAAACTGTCGGTGACAGAGCCGGTTGGCCCGGCGACCTCGAACAGCCCCGCAAGCCCGGCCAAAGCGCCCGAGGTGCCAAGGCAGAACACCACCAGCCGGTTGGGATTGACCCCGGAAAACCGCGCGGCGCGCGGGGCCTGCCCGGCCAAGCGGATGTTGAAGCCAAGCATGTGGCGGGTGAGCAGGATATAGGCCGCGATCACCGCGATGAGGGCGGCGGCAACACCCCAGTGCAGGCCGAGGCTTTGATCAATCCAAGAGGTGGCCGAGGGGTAGTGCGCAAGGTTGCGCGAGCCGGGAAAGCCAAAGCCTTCGGGGTTTTTCATCAACCCGAGGGACATGCCGATCAGCAGCTTTTCGGCAACATAAACCAGCATGAGCGAAACCAGGATTTCATTGGTGCCAAAGCGGGTTTTGAGGATAGCCGGGATCATGGCCCAGGCCCAGCCGCCCAAGCCCCCGGCGATCACCATGAGGGGGAAGATCAGCACGCTTTCGGTGGGGTAAAACGCCAGGCCAACGCCCGCGCCGCACAGCGCACCGATGATATATTGCCCCTCGGCGCCGATGTTCCAGATGCCCGCCCGAAAACCCAGCGACAGGCCGATGGCGATGAGCACCAGCGGCGCGGCTTTCACCAGCAGTTGCGGCAGGTAGAACGAGGCGTGCTGGCCAAAGAGCGGCTCATAAAAGATGGTGCGGATCGCCAGCACCGGGTCTTTGCCCAGCGCCGCAAACAGCAGCCCGCCCGCCAGCATGGTGAGGACAACGGCCAGCAGCGGGGTGGCGTAGGTCCACACCTTTGAGGGTTGTGCGCGTTTTTCGAGGCGGATCATGCGGGCACCTGCGAGGGGTGGTTGTGGGCGACTTCCATATCATGCGCGCCGCCCATCATCAGGCCGATGCGCTCCATGGTGAGGCTGTCATCCACCGGAACCGGCTCTGAAAGCCGCCCCCCGTTGAGCGCGGCAAAACGGCTGGAGATTTCCATCAGTTCATCAAGGTCCTGGCTGATGGCGACCACGGCGCAGCCCTCGGCGGCCAGATCAAGGATCGCCTGACGGATGGCGGCGGCAGCAGAGGCATCCACCCCCCATGTGGGCTGGTTGACGACCAGCACCTCGGGGGCCTGCTCGATCTCGCGCCCGATGACGAACTTTTGCAGATTGCCCCCCGATAGCGCGCGGGCGGCCACATGGGGGCCGGGGGTGCGCACATCAAAAGCCTCGATCACCTCTTCCGCGTAGCGCCGCGCGGCCCCCCAGTTGATGAAACCGCGCCGCGACAGGTGCTTGCGCAGGTTGGCCGAGAGCAGGGCATTTTCGGTAAGGCTCATATCGGGGGCGGCGGCGTGGCCAAGGCGCTCTTCGGGGGCGCTGAGCAGGCCAAGTTTGCGCCGCGCGGGCGGTGCGAGGCGGCCAATGGGCTGGCCATGCAGCTTGACCTCATCGGCGGCGCAAAGCGCCTCGCCGGAAAGGGCGGCGAGCAGCTCATCCTGCCCGTTGCCCGCTACCCCGCCGATGCCCAGCACCTCGCCCTTGCGCAGGCTGAGAGAAACATCGCGCAGCGCGGTGCCAAAGGGATTGGCCGGTTGCAGGGTGAGGTTTGCCACCTCCAGCGCAACCTCACCGGGGGGCGAAAGCTCGCGCTCGGGGCGGTGCAGCGCGGTGCCCACCATCATCTCGGCCAGTTCGGCGGCGGATTTCTCACGCGGGTTGGCGTGGCCCACAACCTTGCCAAGCCGCAGGATGGTGGCGCGGTCACAGAGCGCGCGGATCTCTTCGAGCTTGTGGGAAATATAAAGGATCGAGGTGCCCTCGGCGCGCAGCTTTTCGAGGGTGGCAAAGAGGATTTCCACCTCTTGCGGGGTGAGCACCGAGGTCGGCTCATCCATGATCAGCAGGCGCGGGTCTTGCAGCAGGCAGCGGATGATCTCAACCCGCTGGCGTTCGCCCGCCGACAAATCGCCAACGGTGCGGTGCGGATCGAGCGGCAGGCCGTAATCCTCGGACACATCGGTGATGCGCTGGGCGAGCTTGGAAGCGGCGGGCGGATTTTCCATCCCGAGAGAGACGTTTTCGGCCACGGTGAGCGCATCAAACAGCGAGAAGTGTTGGAACACCATCGCCACCCCGGAACCACGCGCCGCGCGGGGTTCTGGCGGGGCGTAGGGGGCATTGAGCAGGGTCATGGTTCCGGCGTCGGGCTTGACCAGCCCGTAGATCATTTTGACCAGCGTTGATTTGCCAGCGCCGTTTTCGCCGAGCAAGGCGTGGATTTCACCGGTGTCGATGGAGAAGGACACATCGTCATTGGCGATGACGCCGGGGTAGGCCTTGCGCAGGCCGTGGGCGGCAAAAAGCTCGCTCATCGCGTGACTGTTCCCTTATCTGTCCCGGCGCGGCCATGGTCTGATGCCGCGTGCCGCAGTGCAGAGAGTAGCCGCGCGGCGGTAGAAATCGCAATGGCTTGCGGTGTTTTTCCCAAGGCGGGGTCGCCGATGGGGCAGGTGATGCGGTGAGTATCGCTGTGGCCAGCGGCAATGAGGCGGCGGCGGAAGCGGGCCCATTTGGTGGCCGAGCCGATGAGGCCGATGGAGGCGGTGGGCTGGTTCAGCAGGGCCGCGCAGAGGGCGTAATCGAGCTCATGCGAGTAGGTGAGGATCAGGTGATGCGCCTCGGGCGGGGCCTTGGGTGCAAGGGTTTGCGGGGCGGGGTGCGCGAGGGTGGTTTGGGGGGTGTCGGGAAAGCGCGAGGCGTGGGTATCGACCCAGGTGATCGTGAAAGCCTCGGTTGGGGCGAGCACATCCACCATGGCGCGGCCCACATGCCCGGCCCCCCAGATCCAGAGCGGCACGCGGGGGGCGGCCATGGCTTCGGTCAGCCAGCCATCGGCCCATGTGAGGCCGGGGGCCTGGCCATTGCGGGCCTGCGCCATGGCCCGCCGCGCCGAGAGCGGCTGGGGCGTACCGGTGAGCGGGCGGGAATAGGTGGCGGCCTCGGGCGGGGCCGAGGTGAAAGGCTCGATCGCCAGCGTGACCGAGCCGCCGCAGCATTGGCCCAGCGCCGGGCCAAGCGGCAGGGTCACGGTGGCGGCGCGCGCTTCCGCCAGCCGGGCACGCGCCATGGCGGCGGCCTCCCATTCCAGCGTGCCGCCGCCGATGGTGCCCGATTGCCCGCCCTCCCAGACCAGCATCGCCGTGCCGGTGCCGCGCGGGGTGGAGCCAGCGGCGGCAATCACCACCACGCGGGCCACCGGGCCGTGGGCGGCGATAGCGGCGGCAAGGGCGGCGCGATCAAAGCTCATGTGCGCGCCCGCTTGATGGCCGCGAGGATATGTTCCGGCGTCGCCGGGGCCTCCAGTGCCGGGTAGCCGGGGCCACAAGCCGCGCAGGCATCCGAAAGGGCGAGAAAGGTGGAAACCCCCAGCATCAGCGGCGGCTCCCCCACCGCTTTTGAGCGATAGATCGTGGCCTCGGGGTTGCTGTTGGGCCAAAGCGCCACGTTGAATATATCGGGCCGGTCGGCGCAGGCGGGGATCTTGTAGGTGGAGGGCGCGTGGGTGGTCAGGCGGCCCGCATCATCCCAAACCAGCTCTTCGGTGGTGAGCCAGCCTGCGCCCTGGATGAAGCCGCCCTCGATCTGGCCAATGTCGATCGCCGGGTTCAGCGAGGCCCCGGCATCATGCAGGATATCGGTACGCAACATGCGGTTTTCGCCGGTCAGCGTGTCCACCACCACCTCGGTCAGCGCGGCCCCGTAGGCAAAGTAGAAAAACGGCCGGCCCTCGCCCTTGATCCGGTCCCACGAGATGTCTGGCGTCTTGTAATAGCCCGTCGCCGAAAGCGAAACGCGGCCCAGGTAAGCCTCGGCCACGACCTCCCCCCAGGGGATCACGGCACCGCCAACATGCACATGATCGTCCTCAAAGCGCACCTCGTCCGGCCGAGCTTGCCGTGCTTCGGCCAGAAAAGCGCCGATCCGCGCCTTCAGCTCATCGCAGGCGGCGGCAACGGCCATGCCATTGAGATCGCTGCCCGAACTGGCGGCAGTGGCCGAGGTGTTGGGCACCTTGGCGGTATCGGTCGCGGTGATCTTCACGCGCGCCATCGGCACACCAAAGCGGCTGGCGGCAACCTGCGCCACTTTCTGGAACAGGCCCTGGCCCATCTCGGTGCCACCGTGGTTCATGTGGATGGAACCATCCTGATACACATGCACCAGCGCCCCGGCCTGGTTGAGATGCGTCAGCGTGAAGGAGATGCCAAACTTCACGGGGGTGAGCGCGAGGCCCTTCTTCAGCACCGGGTTGGCACCGTTCCACGCGGCCACCGCGGCGCGGCGGGCGGGGTAGCCTGCCGTCTCGGCGAGCGAGGCCACCAGCTCGGTGATCACCGCATCGGTAACCGGCTGGCCATAGGGGGTAAGCTGCGCTGCGGCGGGGGCTTTTGGCGCATCCGGCACCGTTCCGGGAGCCACTGTGCCTGCGGCCCCCCGGCTCGCCAGATCCTCGCCTTCGGGCGAAGCCGCAAGCTGCACGTCTTCTTCCTCTGCGCCTCTCAATGCTCCTGAAATATCCCCGCCGGAGGCATAAAAGTTCTTCTGGCGCAGCCTCAGCGCGTCCATGCCAGTGGCGGCGGCGAGATGGTCCATCACCCGCTCGATCCCCACAATCCCCTGCGGCCCGCCAAAGCCGCGAAAGGCAGTGGCGCTCTGGGTGTGGGTGCGCAGCCGGTGCGAAACGATCCGCACATTGGGCATGTAATAAGCGTTGTCGGCATGGAGCATGGCGCGGTCAGCCACCGGCAGCGACAGGTCCTGCGCCCATCCGCAACGGGCGTATTGGGTGAAATCCACCGCCATGAGCCGCCCTTCGCCATCAACCCCGGCGCGGTAGGTGATGCGAAAATCGTGGCGCTTGCCGGTGATCACCATGTCATCGTCGCGGTCATAGCGCATCTTGCAGGGGCGTGCGGTGAGCCGGGCGGCCACGGCACAAATGCAGGCGAGCGCGTTGCCCTGGCTCTCCTTGCCGCCAAAGCCACCGCCCATGCGGCGGGTTTCGACCCGAACGGCATTCATCGTCACCCCAAGCGCCTCGGCCACCTTGTGCTGAATTTCGGTGGGGTGCTGGGTGGAGCTGTGGACCAGCATATCACCACCCTCCTGAGGCAGGGCAAGCGCGGCCTGGCCTTCAAGGTAAAAATGCTCTTGCCCGCCAATCTCGATACTGCCTTCAACGGTTGTTTCGGCGGCGGCGAAGCCGGTGGCAAGGTCGCCACAGGCATATTCACGCGGGCCTTCCTCAAACCGGGAATTGGCGGTGAGGGCATCATCAATGGTGAGCAGGGCGGGGCGCTCGGTGTAGCGCAACTCCCCCAGCCGCGCGGCCTTGCGGGCGGCGAGGTGGCTGGTGGCGATCACGGCAAAGAGCGGCTGGCCCATATAGTGCACTTCGCCCGTGCAAAGCAGCGGCTCGTCATGCACCGAGGGGGACACATCATTTGCCGCCGGGAGATCATCGGCGGTGAGCACCTTGACCACACCGGGGGCGGCGCGAACGGCGGCAAGGTCCATCCCGGTGAGGGTGCCATGGGCGATGGTCGAGAGGCCAAAGGCGAGGTGGAGGCAATTGGCCGGGGTGGGGATATCATCCACATAGCGGGCCTCGCCGGTCACATGCAGCGGGGCGGCATCATGGGGCAGTGGCTTGGCAACGCTCATGGCTGGACCTCCAGCACATTGGTGGCGGTGCCCTGGCTTTCAAAAAAGCAGCGGCGCAGCATGTTTTGCGCACATTCCATCCGGTAGGCGGCAGAGGCGCGCATATCGTCCATCGGGGCGTAATCACTGGTGAGGGCGGTGGTTGCGGCGGAAATGGTATCCTCGCACCACGGCTGCCCGGTGAGGGCGGCTTCGGTGGATTTAGCTCGCGCCGGGGTGCCTGCCATGCCGCCAAAAGCGATGCGGGCAGAGGCGACGCGGCCCTCGGCAAGGGTGATGTTGAAGGCCCCGCAAACGGCAGAGATATCCTGATCGAACCGTTTGGAGAGCTTGTAGCATCGCAGGGTATCGGGCTGGCGGGGGAGGGTGATGGCCTCGACAAACTCACCCGGCGCCCGGTCTTGCTTGCCATAGGCGATGAAGAAATCTTCAAGCGGCAGGCTGCGGCGGGTGTCCCCCTTGCGCAGGTGCAGGGTGGCGCCAAGCGCGATCAGGGGTGGGGGGCTGTCGCCAATGGGTGAGCCGTTGGCGATGTTGCCGCCAATAGTGGCCGCCGCGCGCACCTGCTCGGAGCCGTAGCGGCGCAGCAACTCGCCAAACCCGGGGTGGTGCGGCGCAATGGCCTTGCGCACGGCGGCGATGGTGGTGGTTGCGCCGATGCGGATTTCGTCATCGGTTACGGTAACGCCCGCCAGATCGGCGCAGCGATGCAGGAAGGCGACCTCGTTCAACTCCATCAGCCGCTTGGTGATCCAGAGGCCCACATCTGTGGCCCCGGCGATCAGCGTGGCCTCGGGGTGGGCGGCATACCATGCGGCCAGTTCATCACCGCTTTCGGGGATTTCGGCCTGCGGCGGGGCGGTGATGGGGGGGCTGTTTTTGAGGTGGGCGGGCACGGGCTGCGCGGCGGCGGCGCGGGCGGCGCGGATGATGGGAGCGTAGCCGGTGCAGCGGCAGAGGTTGCCGGCGAGGCGGTCATCAAGGTCTTCGGCACCCTCGGCATGGGCGGCGGCCATGGAGGCGATGAAGCCGGGGGTGCAAAAGCCGCATTGCGAGCCGTGGTGCGCGATCATCGCTTCCTGCACCGGGTGCAGGCCGCCCTCGAGCGGGGCGAGGCCCTCGACGGTGCGCAGCTCGCGGCCATGCAGGTGGGGCAGCAGCAGGATGCAGGCGTTTTGAGCGGCCCAGGGGCCGGAGGGTGCGCGCGTCATCACTGTGCAGGCGCCGCAATCGCCTTCGTTGCAGCCTTCCTTGGTGCCGGTGAGGGCGCGCGTCTCGCGCAGCCAGTCGAGCAGGGTTGTGGTGGGCGCGACATTGCGCAGCTCCACGGTCTCTCCGTTCAGAAGAAACGTGATGTTCATACGAAAACCTGCCGCCTTACTCAATTCATCCCCGATGCGGACCTTCGATGCGGCGTAGAAGGCCAGCTCGCGCCGAGGGAGTGTGGCGGCGGGACGGGGCGGGACGCAAGGAAAAAACTGCCCGATTTGCTGGCAGCGGGGATGTTTTGCCTGTTTTTTGTGCGGATCGGCGGGCTGACGCGCGCGGCCTGCGGCCTCGACGCCCCACCCGCCATCCCGTTGGGCGAGTGGCTGGGGGGAAGCCGAGGGGCGTTAGCCGAAGACCGACCAGCCTGTCTTATGGGCCAGCGTTTCGATCGCCTCGGTGCCGACCTTGGAATTGCCCCAGGCGTTGAGCCCCGGCGACCAGACGGCGACGGAGGCCACCCCCGGCACCGCCACAAGGATGCCGCCACCCACGCCGGACTTGCCGGGCAGGCCGGTGCGGAAGGCAAAATCGCCAGAGCCATCATAGTGGCCGCAAGTCATCATCAGGGCGGCGAGGCGGCGGCGTTTGCGGGCCGAAAGCAAAAGCGGCGCCCCCGGCAGCCCGGCGATTCCGCGGCCTGCGAGGGCAAGCTGCTCGGTTGTCATTTCAATGGCACATTGGTGGAAGTAGGTGCCGAGCACCAGATCCGGCTCATTTATGAGGTTATCATAGCTTTTCAGGTAGTTGGCGAGTGCGATATTGCGGTATCCGGTGGCTTGCTCGGAGGCGGCAACGGCGCTGTCGATGTGGATATCGTCATCCCCCGAGGCGACGCGCAGAAATTCGAGCACCTCTGAAAGCGCCTCACGCGGGGCGCGGCCTGCGAGCAACTCGTCGGTCGTGACCAGTGCGCCTGCGTTGATGAAGGGGTTGCGGGGGCGGCCTTGCTCCTGCTCCAGCAGCAGGATCGAATCAAACCGGTCGCCGGACGGTTCCCGCCCGACGCGCGCCCAGATCGATTCGCCGATGCGCGACAGCACGCAGGCCAGCGTGAAGACCTTCGAGACCGACTGGATCGAAAAGCGCGTTTTCGCCTGCCCGGCAGAGACCAGAGAGCCATCGGCCAGCGCGACCGATATGGCAAATTGCGCCGGGTTCACACAGGCCAACTGGGGGATATAGGCGGCGACGGCGCCCCAATCGGCGGCGGCGTGGGCCTTGGCATCGAGGCGGGAGAGGAGGGTGGCGAGGGTCATGGCGTGAGACTACTTCAAACTGCCGCGCCGTCCACATACTGTGGGCACATGGCTGATCCCCGATTCATACACCTTCGCGTTCATACGGAATACTCGCTGCTGGAGGGGGCGGTGCCGGTCAAGAAACTGGCGGGCCTGTGCGACAAGGCCGAAATGCCGGCGGTGGCGGTGACCGACACCAACAACATGTTTGCCGCGCTTGAGGCCAGTGTCACGCTTTCGGGCGCGGGTATTCAGCCGATCATGGGCTGCCAGGTTGATCTGGAGTATGTGCCAGTGGTTCAGGGCGCAAAGCCGGTGCCACCCGCGCCGCTGGTGCTGCTGGCGCAAAACGAGCGGGGCTATGAGCATCTGATGAAGCTCAACTCTTGCCTTTATCTGCGCGCCGACGGGACCTTGCCGCATGTGACGCTGGATGAGCTTGAGGCGCATGGCGAGGGGTTGATTTGCCTGAGCGGTGGCCCGGATGGCCCGGTGGGGCGGCTGCTGAGGGCCGGGCAGAGGCCCAAGGCCGAGGCGCTGGTGGACCGTCTGGCGGCGATCTTTGGCGACAGGCTTTACATCGAGCTTCAGCGCCACCCCGGAGAGGACGGGCTGCCCGAGGCCGAAAAGGCCAGCGAGCGCGGGCACATCGAGATGGCCTATGCCAAGGCGATCCCGCTGGTGGCGACCAATGATGTGTATTTCCCCAAGTCCGAAATCTACGAGGCCCATGACGCGCTGATCTGCATTGCCGAGGGCGCTTATGTGGACCAGCAACAACCGCGCCGCCGGTTGACCCCGCAGCATTACTTCAAATCGGCGCAGGAGATGGCGACCCTTTTTGCCGATCTGCCCGAAGCGCTTGAGAACACGGTGGAAATTGCCCGTCGCTGTGCGTTCATGGCCTATCGGCGTGATCCGATCCTGCCGAAATTTGCCGACAATGAGGTGGAGGAGCTGCGCCGTCAGGCCAACGAGGGGCTACAGGCAAGGCTGGCGATCATCCCCCATGCGGCAAGTGTGGAGGCCTATCAGGAGCGGCTCGATTTTGAGCTGGATATCATCGAGGGCATGGGCTTTCCCGGCTACTTCCTGATCGTGGCCGACTTCATCAAATGGAGCAAGGACAACGGCATTCCCATCGGGCCGGGGCGTGGCTCGGGCGCTGGTAGCCTGGTGGCCTATGCGCTGACGATCACCGACCTTGATCCGCTGCGTTATGCGCTGCTGTTTGAGCGGTTTCTCAACCCCGAGCGGGTGAGTATGCCGGACTTTGACATCGACTTTTGCATGGATCGGCGGGAAGAGACGATCCGCTATGTGCAGGAGAAATACGGGCGTGACCGGGTGGGGCAGATCATCACCTTTGGCGCGCTGCTGTCAAAGGCGGCGGTGCGCGATGTGGGCCGCGTGCTGCAAATGCCCTATGGGCAGGTGGACCGCCTGAGCAAGATGATCCCGGTGGAGGGGGTGAAGCCGGTTTCCATCGAAAAGGCGTTGGCCACCGAGGAGCGGCTGCGCGAGGAGGCCCGCAACGAGGAGGTTGTGGATCGGCTGTTGACCTATGGCCAGCAGGTGGAGGGGCTGTTGCGCAACGCTTCGACCCACGCCGCCGGTGTGGTGATCGGCGATCGGCCGCTGGATGAGCTGGTGCCGCTTTATCAGGACCCGCGCTCTGACATGCCGGCCACCCAGTTCAACATGAAGTGGGTTGAGCAGGCGGGGCTGGTGAAGTTTGACTTCCTCGGCCTGAAAACCCTCACCGTGATCCAGAACGCGGTGGACTTGATCAACGGCAACGGGCGGCCCATTCACATAGCGCCCGACGGCACCGAGCTATACGAGCCGCCCGAGGGCGCGGTGAACGAGATCAACTCGATCCCGCTGGATGACGAGGCCAGTTACAAGCTTTATGCCAGCGCCAAGACGGTTGCGGTGTTTCAGGTGGAAAGCTCGGGCATGATGGATGCGCTGCGGCGCATGAAGCCCACCTGCATCGAGGATATCGTGGCGCTGGTGGCGCTGTATCGCCCCGGCCCGATGGAGAATATCCCCACCTATTGCGAGGTGAAGAACGGGGTGCGTGAGCGCGCTTCGGTGCATCCGCTGATCGACCATATCCTTGAAGAGACCCAAGGCATCATCGTCTACCAGGAGCAGGTGATGCAGATCGCCCAGGTGATGGCGGGGTACAGCCTTGGCGGCGCCGATCTGCTGCGCCGTGCGATGGGCAAAAAGATTGCCGAGGAAATGGCCAAGGAGCGCCCCAAGTTCGAGAAAGGGGCGATGGAAAACGGGGTCGACAAGAAGAAGGCCTCGGAGGTTTTCGACCTGCTCGAAAAGTTCGCCAACTACGGGTTCAACAAGTCGCACGCGGCGGCCTATGCGGTGGTGAGCTACCAGACCGCATGGCTGAAGGCGAACCATCCGGTTGAGTTTATGGCCGCCGTGATGAACTGCGATATCCACCTCACCGACAAGCTGGCGGTTTATGCCGAGGAGGTGCGCCGTGGCCTTGGCATCGAGATCGTGCCGCCTTGCGTAAACCGCTCGCTCGCCACCTTCTCGGTGAAGGACGGCGCGGTGGTTTATGCGCTGGGCGCGTTGAAAAACGTGGGCGGTGAGGCGATGCGGCTGGTGGTGGAGGCGCGCGACGGGAAGGACTTTGTGTCGCTCTATGATTTTGCCCGCCGGGTTGATCTGAAGCGGGTCGGCAAGCGCCCGTTGGAGATGCTGGCGCGGGCGGGGGCGTTTGACCAGCTTGATCCCAATCGCCACCGGGTGTTTTCCGCGCTTGATGCGCTGGTGGGCTATTCGGCGGCGATCCACGAGCAACGCGCCTCCAATCAGGTGTCGCTCTTTGGCGAGGCGGGCGATGATTTGCCCGAGCCGAGGCTGCCCGACATGCCCGATTGGCTGGTTGGCGAGCGGCTGGGCGAGGAGCACAAGGCAATAGGCTTTTACCTCTCCGGCCACCCGCTTGATGATTACATGGGCGCGCTCAAACGGCAGAATGTGTTGACGCTGGAGCAGGTCACCAAGAAGGTAGAGCGTGGTCCGGCGGTGGTAAAACTCGCCGGATCGGTGGCCGGGCGGCAAGAGCGCAAATCGGCGCGCGGCAACCGCTTTGCCTTTGTGCAAATGTCAGACCCAACAGGGCTTTACGAGGTGACGCTGTTCTCGGAAGCCCTTGAAAAGAGCCGCGATCATCTGGAGGCGGGGTCAAACGTGGTGATCACCGCCGAGGCCACGATGGAAGCTGATCAGCTCAAGCTGCTGGGCCGTTCGGTTGCCCCGATTGACGTGGTGGCCGCCGATACCGGGCGGCAGGATATTCGGCTGTTCCTTGATGATCCCACGGCAGCGCCGCAGGTGCGTGGCCTGCTGGATCGCGCCGCCGCAGATGGCACGGTGCGCAGCCGGGGCGCGGTGAGCCTGTGCCTGATGGCCCACGATCTGCCGGGCGAGGTGGTGCTTGAGCTGGAGGGTGACTATCCCATCAACCCGCAGATCAAGAGCGCGCTCAAATCCCTCGGCGGGGTGGTGACGGTTGAGGATGTTTGAGCCCGTGATGCGAAAAACCCTTCCCGTTCTGATGCTTTGCACGCTGACCTCCGGCTGCCTTGGCGTGCCGGGGGCTCCTGCGCCGATTGAGCGGGGTGAGGACCAGCCCGCGCCAGACCCGGCGGCGGTGGGTGATGTGCTGGTGGCTTTGCCCAAGGCGAGCGAAGTGGCCGAGGCAAGCGAGGTGGCCGAAACGCAGGAGGGGGCCGAACCCGCAGCAAAGGCGCAGCCCCCACAGAAGCGCGGGTTTTTCAGCCGGGTGAAGCGCAGCGTGGCCGATCTGTCGGCTGAGCGGACCATTGCTGCGCAGCCAGAAGAAGAGGCGGAGGCCGCGCCAGCCCCTGAAGCAAAACCCGAGGGCGCGCCGCGCCAGCGCAGGGGCCTCTTTGGCCGCCGCAAGGCAGAGGTGGAAACCGCCCCCTCCGCCCCCTCCGGCCCCGATGTGCTGCTGCCCTTCGGTCAGGTGGCGGTGGCTTGCGGGCTGGGCAGGCGCGCGTTGGGCCACAAGATCGAAACCTCGGGCAAATACACGCTCTATGATGCCGCGCCCGGCTCTACCGGGGCGCGCAACTTCTTTGTGACCGGCTTCAAGGACGGCTGTGCGCGCCAAGCAACCGGAGCGGTGGCGCTGTTTGGCGCGATTGATGTTTACGAGGTGCTTTATTACGGCGGCGGCGGGGCCGCGCCGGGCATGGCCGAAACCGACCGCGCCTATCGCAAGCTGCGGGCGCGCAGCTGCCCGGCCAAGGGGCCTTGCAGCGAGCGCGGGGTGCAGAAACTGTCACGCGCCACCGCCTTCCTCAGCGTCTATGCCGCTGCCGGGCAAAGCCGCCAGATGGAGATGCTGCTGCACGCCGGAAAGCTTGAGGCGCAGGCGGTAAAGTAGCCGCTTTGTGCGGGATTTCGCGCTGTAAGGGGCCGGGCGCTAGTAATGCGGCGGGCGCTCATCGCCGATCACCACGCCGCCGGTATTTTGCGCCTCGGCGACGGCGGCGCGCTCCAGCAACATCGCCACGCGACGCTCCAGCACATCCATCCGCGCGCCCTGGTCAACGACCATCTCGTGCAGGTCTTCGATGGCGCGGGCCAGATGGGCCAGTTCTTCTTCGATCTTCTCGGTGCTCATGGCCCCTGTGGTAGCCCACCCGAGCCGCCGCGCCAAGCCCCGCGCGACCTTGCTCAACCGCCCGCCATAAGCTATGCCGCGCCCGACCGCTCATGGAGGCCTCCCCGCGATGGCGAAACAGAAAAAACAGCCGCGCCCCAAGGCGCAAACGCCCAAGGGCTTTCGCGATTACATGGGCGCGGAGGTGGAAGAGCGCAACGCGATGCTGGGCCAGATCGCCGAGGTTTACCGCCTTTACGGGTTTGATCCGCTGGAGACATCGGCGGTGGAAACCGTTGAGGCGCTCGGCAAGTTCCTGCCCGATGTGGACCGCCCGAATGAAGGCGTGTTTGCCTGGGAGGAAGATGGCGACTGGCTGGCGCTGCGCTATGATCTGACGGCCCCGCTGGCGCGGGTGGCGGCGCAGTATCGCAATGATCTGCCCTCGCCCTACCGCCGCTTTGCGATGGGCCCGGTCTGGCGCAACGAGAAGCCGGGGCCGGGGCGGTTTCGCCAGTTTTATCAATGTGATGCGGATACGGTTGGCTCCGCCAGCCCGGCGGCGGATGCCGAGATTTGCGCCATGCTGGCCGATACGCTTGAGGCCGTGGGCATTGAGCGCGGCGATTACATTGTGCGGGTCAATAACCGCAAGGTGTTGAACGGGGTGTTGGAGTGCATGGGCCTTGAGGGCGAGGGCACCCGCGATGCCGTGCTGCGCACCATCGACAAGTTTGACAAGGTTGGCGAGGCCGGTGTGCGCGAGCTTTTGGGCAAGGGGCGCAAGGATGCGTCTGGCGCGTTCATCGAGGGCGTTGGGCTGAGCGCGGCGCAGGCTGATCCGGTGGTGGCTTTCCTGACCTCAAAAGCGGCAAGCGCCGAGGAGACATTTGCCAACCTGCGGGTCGCGGTGGGTGAAAGCGCCGTCGGGGCCGAGGGGATTGCCGAGTTGGAGCAAATCGCCGGGCTGCTGGAGGCGCAGGGCTATGGGCCTGATCGCATTGAGGTAGATCCGAGCGTGGTGCGCGGCCTTGGCTATTACACCGGGCCGGTGTTTGAGGCGGAACTGACGTTTGAGATCACCGATGACAAGGGGCGCAAGCAGCAGTTTGGCTCGGTGGCCGGGGGTGGGCGCTATGATGATCTGGTGAAGCGCTTCACCGGGCAAGCTGTTCCGGCGACGGGGGTTTCGATTGGGGTGGATCGCCTGCTGGCGGCGCTGCGGGCCAAGGGGCGCGTGGGCGGTGGCACGGATGGCCCCGTGATCGTGACGGTGATGGACCGGGACCGGATGGCCGAATATCAGGCGATGGTGGGGCAGCTTCGGGCTGCGGGCATCCGCGCCGAGTGCTACCTTGGCAACCCCAAGAACTTTGGCAACCAATTGAAATACGCCGATAAACGCCGCTCACCCCTGGCGGTGATCCAGGGCGGCGTCGAGGCCGAGCGCGGCGTTGTGCAGCTAAAGGACCTGGTGCTTGGCGCAAAGCTCGCCGAGGGGCTGACCCGTGAGGAATGGGCCGAACAACCGGCGCAGGTTGAGGTTCCGCTGGAGCGGCTGGTGGAGGAGGTCCGCAAGATGCTGGACCGCACGCTTTGATGCTAAAGGAAGTGCCGCGCGAGGAAGTGGCCCGCTTGGTGGCGCTGTTTGAGAGCAAGGGGGCCCTCCGCGTGGGGGCCGCTGTGCTGCAATCGGCGGACACCCTGCTTGACCTTTACGGCGAAGACATTCGCGCCCGCGCCTATGTGACCCATGATCCCATGCGCGGCGAGTTGATGCTGCGGCCCGATTTCACGGTGCCGGTGGTGCAGATGCACATGGCCGAGGGGCAGGAACCGGCGCGATATTGCTACGCGGGCACGGTCTTTCGGATGCAGGAAGAGGACACCGGGCGCGCCAGCGAATTTGAGCAGGTGGGCTACGAGCTGTTTGATCGCGGCAATCGGGCGGCGGCGGATGCCGAGGTTTTTGCCCTGATCGCCAGCGCGCTGGAGGGCCGGGGCCTGAGGGCCGCGATGGGCGATATTGGCGTTTTGCGGGCGGCGGTTGAGGGGCTGTCCACCACGCCAGAGCGCAAGGGCGCGCTGATGCGCCACCTGTGGCGGCCCCGGCGCTTTCGTGCGCTGTTGGAGCGGTTTGGCGGCCGTGTTGCCCCCGCACCAAGCCGCGCGGCGCTGCTGAAACGGCTGGAAAATGAGCCTGCCGAAGAGATTTTGGCAACAGCCGGAGTGATGATGGGCAAGCGCAGCCCCGATGAGGTGCTGGCGCGGATGGCGCGGCTCAAGGCCGATGCCGCCGCCCCGCCGATCAGCGATACAGAAATGGGGCTGCTGGATGATTTGCTTGGCGTGCGCGCCGCGCCTGCCGATGCACTGGCCCATCTGCGCGATCTTTCGGTTGATCTGCCCGCAATCCTGCCCGCGCTTGATGCGCTCGCCCGCCGTTTTGATGCGCTGGCGGATGCGGGGATTGACCTTGCCGCGCTGGAATTCGAGGCGAGCTATGGGCGCACATCGATGGAATATTACGATGGCTTCGTCTTTGGCTTTTACGCGCCGCAGCGCCCCGATCTGCCGCCTGTGGCCTCGGGCGGGCGCTATGATGCGCTATGCCGGGTGCTGGGGCAGGGCCGTGAAATTCCGGCGGTAGGCGCGGTGATCCGCCCGGCCCTGCTGGCCGAAATCGCAGCCGGGGAGGCGGGCCGATGAGCGTGCTGAAGCTGGGCGTGCCCTCGAAAGGGCGCCTGATGGAAAAAACCTTTGACTGGTTTGGCGCGCGCGGCGTGACCTTGAGGCGCACGGGATCGGAGCGCGAATATGCGGGCGCGGTTGAGGGGGTCGACGGGATGGAGCTGCACCTGCTCTCCGCCGGAGAAATCCCCGCCGCGCTGACCGATGGGCGCATTCACCTTGGCGTCACCGGCACTGATCTGGTGCGCGAAAAGGTGGCGGGCTGGGAGCAGCGGGTTGAGGAACTGGCGCTGCTGGGCTTTGGGCAGGCCAATCTGGTGATCGCGGTTCCGGCCTGCTGGGCCGATGTCGACACGCTGGACGATCTGGATGCCGCGGCCAGCGCCTTCAGGGAGGCCCACGGCCACCGGCTGCGGATTGCCACCAAGTACCACCGCCTTGTGCGCGATTTCCTGCGCCAGGCGGGTGTGGCCGATTATGCGCTGATTGATAGCCAGGGCGCGACCGAAGGCACGGTCAAGAACGAGACCGCAGAGGCCGTTGCCGATATCACCTCAACCGGGGATACGCTGCGGGCCAACCATCTGAAAATATTGGAAGATGGTTTGATCCACCGCTCGCAGGCAACGCTGTTTCGCGCCCGTGGCGGGGATTGGCGGCCAGAGACGCGGGCCACGCTGGCGACGCTGTGCGAAAAGCTCGATATTTGACAGCGAGAGGTTGAACCGCCAGCCAGGGCGCGCGGGGCGGTTTGACCTGCCTTTCGCGGCCAACCGCTATTGCCCGCTTATCCGTTTGCCCATGACACGTGCCCTTTCCAGAGGGTGCTTTGGTTCTGGCGTTTCCTGTCGATGCGGCCCTGCTGGCCCTTGAGCCGGGGGCCGCGCATCCCTAGGCTGGGCACGGGCCACGCGCGATGAGGTCAGCGGCCACAGCGGGAGAGATGCACCATGATCGAGATGAAAGGCATGTTCGAGGAAGAGATCGGCCTGTTCCTGGAATGGCTGGTGCGGCACAATCGTTATGTGGCCTTTGAAGGCGCGCAGGTTGTGAGCCAGGGGGGGATTGGCCATGTGTCGGTGCCGCAAAACCATGGGCCGGTTTATCAGGGCCGCCGCATTTTGACAGTGGGCGCAAGCTATCGCATCCCCAAGGTTGATCTGGGCAACGCTTGCTGCCCGCATTTTGTGACCGGGGAAATCACCACAGGGGCCGAGGACATCGTTTATGATGGCGTGCCGGTGGTGATGGTGGGCGATATGGGCAAGCACTGGCCGGGCTGCGGCACGGCGACGGTGTTTGTGACAGAGGGCTGGCGGCGCATCCCTTCACCGGTGGATCGCTGGGATTTCGCCAGCCATGAAGGGCAGGGCGGCTTTACCATCAACGCGGGCGACGACCCGGACAGCCTTGATTTGCCCGGAAAGCCCAAGGCTCCGGCGATGCCGCCACAGGGGATCTTCTCGATCCGCGCGGGGGATGACCCAAATGATATTTCGGTGCCGGTGGAGCTGCTGAAAAGCGGCTTTCGCCAGAGCGACGATGGCTGACGTGCAGCTGGGCTGTGGTTTTCGGCGTAAGGCGCGCGGGTGAAAAGGCCTCGCAAAGTGTTGACCCGGTGACAAAGCTCGCCTGATTGGAAACAAGATCATCCCCAGCCCGGCAGTCAAATCTGGCGGGGCGGCCCGGCCCGGCGGCGATCCTCAA
>NZ_JARGND010000002.1:58291-130222 GCF_029212645.1 Vannielia sp.
CCCCAGCCCGGCAGTCAAATCTGGCGGGGCGGCCCGGCCCGGCGGCGATCCTCAATCCTCACCTGGAAAAGCCTGGTCGCCTGCGGTCAAAGGGTGGCCTAAACCGGCCCTTGGGGCGGCACAAAGGCGGGAGAGCCTCTTCCTTGGCACACTGACGAGTGAACTTGACGAGCGCTCCCCGACGTTTGCGAGACCTTTGAATGTCTTGGCTGTGGCGGCGCAAGTGTGTATAGGTTCGCCCCGATTGATCTTGCCCTCAATGGTCTGTGCCCAAAGCTCCGCGTCACCGCGCCGCGGAAAGGGCTCACCGATGTCGTGCTCTTTGCGGCTGACCTGGAACTACCAGAAACCGGAAGGACGCGTTGATATGGTCGCCATTTCGTGTGCTCTATCTGTGCAGTACGCGGTCGATACGTGGCAAAAAGGGGCGTATCGGTCGCAAAGTGGAGGGCGCATGCCGCCGCGCAATGAGTTGGTGATATTGTAAATATGACGAAATATCAATCAGATAGGCTGTCCGTCGCCCCGATGATGGACTGGACCGACAGGCATTGCCGCTTCTTTCACCGCCAACTCACCTCTCAAACCCTGCTCTATACCGAGATGGTCACGGCCCCGGCCCTGGTGCGCGGCGGGGCCTTGCATTTGCTGGGGTTTGATCCCGCCGAACACCCCGTTGCGGTGCAGTTGGGCGGCTCCGAGCCTGCCGAACTGGCAGCAGCGGCGCGGCTCTGTGAGGAGGCGGGGTATGGCGAGGTCAATCTCAACATCGGCTGCCCTTCGGACCGGGTGCAATCGGGGGCCTTCGGCGCGGTGCTGATGAAGTCGCCTGATCTGGTGGCCGAGTGCCTCACCGCGATGCGCGAGGCTGTCAACGTGCCTGTCACCGCCAAATGCCGGATCGGCGTGGATGAGCAAGATCCGGAAAAAACCCTGCCACACTTCCTTGAAATGTTGCAGAAAACCGGGATTACCCGCGCCACGGTCCACGCCCGCAAGGCCTGGCTTCAGGGCCTCAGCCCCAAGGAAAACCGCGATGTGCCGCCGCTGGATTACCCGCTGGTCCACGCGATGAAAGCCGCCTTTCCGCAGATGCACCTCTCCATCAACGGCGGCATCAACACGCTGGCCGAGGCTGAGGCGCAGCTTGCGGCGGGGATGGATGGGGTGATGATCGGGCGGGCGGCCTATCACGATCCGGGGCTGCTGCTCCACGCCGATGAGGTGATTTTTGGCCAGCCCCCCACCCGGCGCAGCCGCGCCAGTGTGGTCAAGGCGATGCGCCCCTATATCGACGCGCATCTTGCGCAGGGCGGCAAGCTTGCGCAGATCACCCGGCACATGCTGGGGCTGTTCACCGGGCGGCCCGGTGCGCGGGCATGGCGGCGGGTTCTGTCACAAGAGGCGCACCGTGAGGGCGCCGGGCTGGAGGTGCTGGACCGCGCCCTCACAGCCCTCCCCGAAAGCTCTCTTGCCGCCTGATAAACCGTGCCGAAACGCCAGCCTAGCCGCCGTTCTTCAACCGCCCGGCACGCCCGCCGCGCCGCCTTGTCAGCAGCCCCTTGCGCTCTGGAAGCGCCTCGATCACCGCCTGGCGATCTTCCGGCGTCATCGCGCCCCAGCGGGTGATCTCGTCAATCGAGCGCAAACACCCGGTGCAAAGGCGTGACTCCGGTTGGATCACGCAGATATTCACGCAGGGGCTTTCAATCTCGTCGCGTTTCCACAGATCGTCGGTCATTCGGTTGCCATATGGCGCAGCCGGTCCAGCGCCCCTTGCAGGATGTAGCCCGCCGCCACATGGTCAATCACCTCGGCGCGCCGGGCGCGCGATGTATCGGCTTCCAGCAAGGCCCGCTCGGCGGCCACCGTTGAAAGCCGCTCATCCCAATAGCCGATCGGCAAATCGCTCAAGCGCGCGAAATTGCGGGCAAAGGCGCGGGTGCTCTGGGCGCGCGGCCCTTCTGAGCCGTCCATATTGCGCGGCAGGCCCAGCACGATGCCCGCGATCTCGCGTTTGGAAAGGATCGCCAGCAGCGCCTCGGCATCAAGGGTGAATTTCTTGCGCCGGATCGTTTCAAGCGGCGTGGCGACGCTGCGCAACCCGTCTGAAACCGCCACGCCAATCGTTTTGGTGCCCAGATCAAGCCCCGCCAAGGCCCCGCGTGGGGGCAGGGCGGTGGCAAACTCTGCGGTGTCCTCGCAGATCATTCGCCCAGCCCGGCCTGTGCCGCTGCCGCCTCGATCATCGCCAGCCCTTCGCTGTGTGCGGCAAACACCGCGCGCGCTTCGGTCAGGATAGCGTTGGCCTTTTCGGTATCGCCCAACACCCCAAGTGCGCCGATCAGCCGGGCCCAGTCTTGGGGTGGGCCACCCTCATCGGCCAGCCGCCCTTCGAGCTGCTCAACCATGCCGCGGATCATCTGCTGGCGGTCTTCGGGGCTCATATCCGCCGCCGCCGCCATATCTTCCTGCGAGGGGCCGCGCGCGCCCGCCATCGGGGGCAGGGCGGGCAGTTGGTAATCCACGCCCGCATCCTGTGCCGCCACCTGGATCTGCTGGCGCAAGTCGCGCATCCATGGTGCATTGGCAGGGCCGCGCTCCGCAAGCGGGCGCCAAGTGCGAAAGGCAAGATCAGGCCGTCCGGTCTGGGCGCGCATCACGCCCCAGTAATACCGGGCTGCAAGGTTGTTTTCGTCGCGGCTCAGCGCCTCTTTCAGCGCCCCCTCCGCTTGCGGGCTCACATAGCCCCGCGCCTCGGTGATCCAAAGCTGGGCGAGCAGCAGGAAATCTTCGCTCGTTGCCGCGCCCCCCTTAAGACGGATCACATTTTGCTGCGCTATGGCCGCCGCGCCGTAGTTGCCCAGCGTCACCTCATTGCGCAGCAGCAGCTCATGGCCGCGCAGATCATCGGGGCGCGTTTCCACGGCGAGGCGCAGCTTTTCCATCAGCTCAAGGAATTCCGGGTCAACGTCCGGGTCAGCAAACCCGGCCATGGCGGTCTCGCTATTGATCCGCTCGATCATCACCGCCTGGCTGGGGCGGGTGAGGTAAAACTCCTGCGCCGCGCCAAGCCGTTTGGCCACCGGCATATCCGGGTAGCCAGGGGCGCCGAGCTGCCAGTAAAGCCCGCCCGCACCGGCCACCAGCAATGCCGCCAGCGTCACCACCAGCCCACGGTTCGTGCCACCGGGAGCGGCCTTTGGCTTGGCCTCTGCCTTTGCGGCCTTGTCGGCGTCAAGGATGCGCCGCTGGATTTCCAGCGTGAGCCGTTCGGCTTCCTCGGCTGAAACCCGGCCTGCGGCCTGATCCTGCTCAACCGCGGCCAGCTGCTCGCGGTAAAGGGCAATCTCGGGCACCTCGCCGCTTTGCGCGCTGGCCTGCGCCCCGCGCCCGCCGCGCAGAATGGCCCGCGCCAAAACCGCCACCACCAGCAGTACCAATGCAAATGCACTTATCCAGAAGCCCATGACCCCTCCGTTTCATGCCCTCCGATGTATCGCCCCGCGCCCCGCGCCGCCAGCCCCTGCGGCATCACGCCCCGACACATGGTCGCAATCGGGGGCCATCCGGTCGCTACGCCGCAATTGCAAACGCCGTTTGAAAGGCATTACACCAAGAGAACGCCACGCCCCGGAGACACCCGCCCATGCGCCGCTATTCCGCCTTTGCCATCGCCCGCGAAGCCATGCGCCAGCACCTCGGATGGGAGAAGGCCTGGGAAAGCCCCGAACCGCGTGAGCACTATGATGTGGTGATCGTCGGGGCAGGGGGGCACGGGCTGGCCACGGCCTACTACCTTGGCAAGAATTTCGGCATCACCAATGTCGCGGTGATCGAGAAGGGTTGGCTTGGCGGCGGCAACACCGGGCGCAACACCACCATCATCCGCTCGAATTACCTGCAAGACCCCTCGGCGGCGATCTACGAGAAAGCCCGCAGCCTTTACGAAACCATGAGCCAGGACCTGAACTACAACGTCATGTTCAGCCCACGCGGCGTGATGATGCTGGCCCAGACCGAGCATGAAAAGCGCGGCTACCTGCGCACCGCACAGGCCAACGCCCTGCAAGGGGTAACGACCGAGTATATCCCCCCCGGCCGGGTCAGGGAAATCGCCCCGATCATCAACATTGATGGCCCCCGCTACCCGGTTCTCGGCGCGCTCTGGCAGGCCCGCGCGGGCACGGCGCGCCATGATGCGGTCGCCTGGGGCTACGCGCGGGCCTGCTCGGACATGGGGATACACATCCTGCAAACCTGCGAGGTCACCGGGGTGCGCAGCGCCAGCGGCACCGTCACCGGCGTTGACACCACCAAAGGCCACATCGGCTGCTCCAAACTAGGCATCGTGGTCGCCGGGCACTCTGGCCAACTGGCCGAAATGGCGGGCTTCCGGCTCCCGATCGAGGCGGTGGCGCTGCAAGCCTATGTCTCCGAGCCGATCAAACCGGCGCTTGATTGCGTTATCATGGCCAACACGGTGCACGGCTACCTTTCGCAATCCGACAAGGGCGAAATGGTCATCGGCGGCGGCGCGGACAACCACAACAACTTCACCCAGCGCGGCTCCTTCTCCCATATCGAAGAAACCACCCGCGCCCTGATCGAAACCTTCCCCATGCTCTCGCGCCTCAAGATGCTGCGCCAATGGGGCGGCATCGTGGATATGACCGGGGACCGCTCCCCAATCCTCTCGGCCACCCCGCTTGGCGGCTGCTTCATCAACTGCGGCTGGGGCACCGGCGGCTTCAAGGCGATCCCCGGCTCGGGCTGGGGCTTTGCCGAACTCATGGCAAAGGGCCACTCCCCCCTCACCGCCGCCTTCTCGCTTGATCGCTTCCGCGAAGGCCGCTTCATCGACGAAAGCGTTGCCGCAGGGGTGGCGCACTGATGTTCATCGGCAAAACCCTGCTCAGCCCAAATCCGCTCGGGAACCGCTCCCGCCCTCGCGGTGTTTCTCACAGGAATGCGGCGCGTGTACCCTGCGCGCACGCTCCAGAGAGAAAACGCACAGGAGGCACCCAATGGCCCAACACGATGATCGTTCGCCCCATAGCCAACCCGCCCGCGACAGCGGCAGCAACAGCACGCTTTTCTTCATTGTCGGGGCGCTCGTCGTTGCGGTCGGCGTCATCGCCTATTTCCTGTTCGGCTATGACACCGCAACCACAACCACGCCGGCAGGAGACACCAATACATCCGTCACCATCGAAACCGAACCCGACGGCGGCGGCGCAACCGATATCGCCCCCACCGAGACGGCCCCGGCAGATGACCCCGCCGCAGATGCCCCTGCGCCTGACGCACCTGCAACAGATGCACCTGCAACGGATGCCCCGGCAACCGAAGGCAACTAACCCCCCCGGCTCCCTCGCACAGCGGGGGGCCACCACTCGGGAATGGCCGCGCCTTACTTCGCAGGCGCGGCCATGACCGCGCAGCGCGTCCGATACCAGCGTCTTGCCCGTGCCATGGCCATCGTGGGCCTCGCCGCTTGGGCGATTGGCACGCTCGGCTCTGTGCTCGGCCAACTCAACCCCGATCTCTTCCACCGCTTCGGCGCTCTCGGCGTTGCCGCTTCGGTGCTGTTCTTCAGTGACCGGATGCTTCAGGTCGAACTCGCCCGCCAACGCTCGGTCGAGCGGATGCTGCATGAGTTTGGCGTTGAGCTGGAGGTCATGCGCTCGGGCACCGAGCCAACCGATATCCCCTCCGAGGGCTATGTCGTCGATTTCCTCACCGAGGAGCGCAACTTTGACGCGCTGCACCAGCGGGCCGATCTGAACTCAACCTTCAATGTCGCGCTGCTCACCGTCGCCACCCTGCAATGGGGTTTTGGCGACATGTTTTTGCGCTGGCTGAACGGCGGGGTAACGCTTTGAGCCACCGAACGCCCTTTCAAAAAACGCGTATGCATGGAGTGTGCATCGCTTGTGCATTACTTGTGCCCCTTCGCTTTTTGCAATTAACGCCGCTCCAAACTGGTAAACGCCCATGCTGAAATTCACCTGCCCCGCCTGCCGGATCGAGGCCTGCGAGAGTGAGCTTGTTAACGGTGGCGAGGCCCATCTTACCCGCTCCGGCCCCGGCGACAGTGACGAGATGTTTGAGCGTTACCTCTTCATGCGCAAAAATCCGAAAGGCGTGCATTTTGAGCGGTGGCGTCATGCCATGGGTTGCGGCAAATGGTTCATCGCCGCCCGCCACACCGCCACGCTGGAGGTGTTTGGCACCTATCCCGCCCAAGCCCATGAGCCGCCCGCCGATGTGATCGCGGCGATCAAATCCCGATACCCCGCGTGGGAGGGCTTCAAGTGAGCACCCGTCTCGCCACGGGCGGCACCCGGTTAAACCGCGCCCGCCAGGTTGAATTTACCTTCAATGGCAAGCGTTTGCACGGGTTTGAAGGCGATACCCTCGCCTCCGCTCTGCTCGCAAATGACCAGCTCTTGATGGGCCGCAGCTTCAAGTATCACCGCCCGCGCGGCGTGGTCGCTTCGGGCGCGGAGGAGCCTAACGCGCTGGTCGGTCTGGGCGAGGGCACTCGTTTTGAGCCAAACCAACGCGCCACCACCACCGAGCTGTTTCACGGCCTCATCGCCGAGTCGCAAAACCACTGGCCCAGCCTTGATTTTGACATTGGCGCGATCAACAGCAAACTCTCCCGCTTTCTGCCCGCAGGCTTTTATTACAAGACCTTCATGGCCCCCCGCGCCGCGTGGAAACACCTGTTTGAGCCGATCATCCGCAAAAGCGCGGGCCTTGGCCGCCCCACCGAACCGGGCGATCCTGACCGCTATGAGCACTTTCATATCCACCTTGATCTGCTGATCGTGGGCGGCGGCATCGCCGGGCTTCAGGCCGCCCTGGTCGCCGCTGAAACCGGCCGCAAGGTGCTGCTGATCGAGCAAGAGGCCCATTGGGGCGGGCGTGCCGTGGTGGATGGTGTCAAGATCGAGGGCAAGACCGCCGCCGAATGGGTGGCCGAAACCGTTGAAAAGCTAACAGAATATCCCAATGTCGCCCTGCGAACGCGCTTCATGGGCTCAGGCGTATATGACCACGGCTATGCGCTCGCCTATGAGCGCGTGTCCGATCACGCCCCAGCCACTGGTGGCCCCCGCCACCGGCTCTGGCGCATCCGCACTGGCCAGATCATCACCGCCACCGGCGCGCTGGAACGCCCGCTCAGCTTTGCGGGCAATGATACCCCCGGCGTCATGCTCGCCTCGGCCGTGCGCGACTACGTTGAAAGCTACGGCGTCAGCCCCGGTGATCGCACCGTGGTCGTCACAAATAACGATGATGCTTACCGCACCGCGCTGTCCCTTCACCAAGCGGGCCTCACCGTCCCCGCCGTGATCGACGCCCGCGCCATGGTTAACGGCCCCCTTGTGGAGGCCGTAAAAGCCGCCGGTATCCGCGTCGAAACCGGCAAAGGCATCGCTTCAGCTTCAGGCGGCAAGCGCTTGAAATCCGTTGATATCTGCGCGCAAGCGGGTGAGGGCGCGGTGCTCGAGAGCATAGCGTGCGATGCCTTAGCCATGTCCGGCGGCTGGAGCCCGGTGGTGCATCTCTGGAGCCATTGTGGTGGTAAGTTATTGTGGTCAAACGACTATTTCCACTTCCACCCCGATGAAACCCGTTTCCCGACCGATGACAAAGGCGCGCAATACGTCCGCACCGCCGGCATTGCGTCCGGCGCCATGCGATCCGCTGATGTGCTTGAAAACGCAGCACAATCCGCTGCCGCCGCGCTCGGCGTCACCGCCCCCAAAGCCGCCAGCGCCACCGACGATGATGAAGGCCCAATGGCCCCCGTCTGGGTCATGCCGCAAGGGGCAGGAAAAGCGAAAAAATCCAAGATGTGGCTGGACTTCCAGAACGATGTTAAAGTGAGTGACGTCGAGCTGGCCGCCCAGGAAGGCTACAAATCCGTCGAGCACACCAAACGCTACACCACCCTCGGCATGGCAACGGATCAGGGAAAGCTAAGCAATATCAACGGCCTCGCCGTGCTTTCGCAAGCGCTCAACCAGCCGATTCCCGAGACCGGCACCACCACCTTCCGCCCGCCCTACACCCCCATCTCGCTCGCCTCCATCGCAGGCCCGGCACGCGGTAACACCTTCCAACCATTGAGAAAAACGCCGATCCAATCCTGGCATGATGCCCACGGCGCCGATTACGAGCCCGTCGGCCAATGGCGCCGCCCCTTCTGCTACAAGAAACCGGGCGAAACCCGCGAAGAAGCTGTTTCAAGAGAGGTCCGTAACACACGGGAATCCCTTGGACTTCTGGATGCTTCCACCCTCGGCAAAATCCTCGTCAAAGGCCCCGACGCGGGCAAGTTTCTTGATATGCTTTACACCAACATGATGAGCACCCTGAAACCCGGCAAATGCCGCTATGGCCTGATGTGCAACGAAAACGGCTTCCTGATCGATGATGGCGTTGTCGCAAAGCTCAGCGAAAACAGCTACTTGGTCCACACCACCACCGGCGGCGCCGATCACATCCATGCCCATATGGAGGATTGGCTGCAATGCGAGTGGTGGGATTGGCAGGTTTACACCGCCAACCTCACCGAAGCCTACGCCCAGATCGCCGTGGTTGGCCCCAACGCCCGGAAATTGCTTGAAAAACTCGGCGGCCTTGATGTCTCCAAAGAGGCGCTGCCGTTCATGGGCTGGGTGGAGGGGGAGCTTGCTGGCCTTCCGGTGCGCGCCTATCGCATCAGCTTCTCGGGTGAGCTCAGCTATGAGCTCGCCGTGCCCGCAAACCAGGGCCTCGCCTTGTGGAAAACACTTGTAGATCAAGGCGCTGAATGGGGCATCTCCCCTTATGGCACCGAGGCGCTGCACATTCTGCGGGCCGAAAAGGGCTTCATCATGATCGGGGATGAGACTGATGGCACGGTGATCCCGCAGGATCTTAATCTTCACTGGGCAATCTCCAAGAAGAAGGAGGATTTCCTCGGCAAACGGGCACAGGAGCGCAGCCATATGGCCGATCCTGATCGTTGGAAGCTGGTCGGCCTGCAAACCCTTGATGGTTCCACGCTCCCCGACGGCGCCTATGCGCTGGACGAGGGCGCCAATGAGAACGGCCAGCGCAACACGCAAGGCCGCGTCACCTCGACCTACCATTCGCCCACGTTCGGGCGCGGCATCGCCATGGGCCTTGTGCGCCATGGGCCGGACCGCATGGGCGAGGTGCTGAAGTTCAACAAGGTTGATGGCTCAACCATAGAGGCCAAGCTGGTTGATCCGGTGCTCTATGACCCGGAAGGGGAGAAACAAAATGTCTGAAGCGCGTTTGCACACCCCGCTCGGTGGGGCCGGGTTCAAGGGCTATGTCTCGTTCACCGAGGTGGCGCCAACCGGCATGATCGCCCTGCGCGGCGACCTCGCCAATGCCACCGTGGCAGAGGCCGTTGAAGCGGCAACAGGGCAGGGGATGCCCGCCGCCCGCCGCATCGAAGGTGGCCTAGATGGCGGCGCTGCATGGGCTTCGCCGGATGAGCTGTTGCTATTCGTGCCCCAGGCCGAGGCCGCCGAGCGCACAGCGGCGCTGGCAGAGGCGCTGGCCACGCAGCACGCGCTTGTTGCCGATGTGTCTGACATGCGCGCGGCTTTTACGCTCAAAGGCGCTCATCTGCGCGACATGCTAGCCAAGCTTACCCCGGCTGACCTTTCGCCCGAGACCCTGCCGTCAGGAGAGTTTCGCCGCACCCACCTAGGCCAGATCGCCGCCGCCTTCTGGTTTGAAGCCGAGGAAACGGCGCATCTGATCTGCTTCCGCTCGGTTGCAGACTATGCGTTCGACCTGCTGAAAGAGGCCTCGGAGCCGGGTGGCGAGGTTGGCTATTTCTCCATATAGGTCAAAGGTTTAGGCGGCCTTTTCGTCCTTCTTTCGATCTTTCTTGCCGTCCTCTTTTTTCTCGTCCGTCTCTTCTTCCTCATACTCGCCGGTTTCGATGAAGTGGGCGAGCTTGGGGTCCTGCATTTGATACTCGATCGAGCGTCGGCAGGTCTCAAGGCAGGCGCGATGCAGCGCGGCGAGGTCATCATCGCGCAGCAGCTCCGCCACGGCTTCGGCGAGGCCATCTGTCAGGATCGAGCTGTCTTCGCAGGCGTTCAGATCATTCTTGTGCCAATAGCCCATATCGATCCGGTCGGTGTTTTTGGAGTTGGCGGTGCCGCGCAGGCGTTTAAGCAAAAACTCCTCGCGGCTCTTGATCGCGTAGTGGTTCACCTGGCCAAACTCGTAGCTCACGTTGTGCTTGTTTGAGCGCCAGCCTTTTTCAAGGATCTTGTCATCCAGCCGTTCCCCGCCGCCATTCACCCAGCAGCGCATTCCCGGCACGATCTCGGTCTTTTTCTCGAACTTCGGGCGATGCACGCCGAAATAGCCGAACCGCTTTGGATCAAACACGGTTTTGAAGCCCCAGCACAGCCCGTTTTCTGGCTCCAGCAGGGTGGCCCCTTGGGTAAACCGCTCGGTGACAAGCTCGTCTGGCGCCATATGGGCATGGCCGTTTGAGCCCATGAACCGCCAGTTCAGCGAGATCGCCTCGGTGCCCGGCGGGCAGGCCTCAACCAGCGCGTCAATCGAGTGATCGCCCACATGGATATTGAGGAATTCATCGGCATCAATCACCGCCAGCCAATCCATCTCGCGCACCAATGCGTCCTTGTTGGCGCGGCTATAGGCGGCGCGCTGCGGATCCATCCTTGGCCCGAGCGGATTGTCAAAGTGGCGGATCACGCCAAGCTGGTCCAACCGGTTGAGCATCAGGTTCGAGCCGTCGCTGCAATCGTTTGAATAGATGAGGAAATCGGTGAAGCCGATCATTTTGTGATAGGCGATCCACTCCAGCAGATAAGGCCCCTCGTTCTTCATCGCGGTGAGGACCATCTTGCGTTGTGGGGCGTGCTTGTTCATTCGGCGGGGGGCCTTCCCTTGATCGGGGTGTCGCTGAGGATCCTGACCCGGACCCGTTTCTTCGCTGGGGTCGCTCCGGCCTCGGCTGGCGAGGCGGAGCGTGACCTTTTTGGGGGCGCACCCCCAATCCGGGTGGCAGCGGTTTCACCCTTTTTGCTTGATTTGCTCGCAGTGGCGGCCTTTTCGGCGCGCATGGCGGCCATTTCGGCATGGCCTTCACGCATCTTCTGTTCGATCAGAACGCGGGTTTCTTCGGGGATCGCCTCTTCGTCGGAAATCCGGTCTTCGACCTGCTCTCCCTCGCCAGCGGCGGCGGCAAGGGCTTGTTCCCGCTCGTTTTTTACGCGCATCTTGGCGTTTTTGGTGCCCGCGACCAGCAGCGCGATCTCCCGATCAGGCACCCCGGCCTCCTGCATTTCCTTGATCTTCTGTTGCCAGATCTTGGGCAGGTGTTTGGTAAAGAGCACCTCGTTCAGCTTGTCGATCGGGATGGCGGAGGCTTCGCGCAGCTCTTCCAGCCATTGATCGTATTCGCCGGTGTGGCGCAGCGATTCAACCCGGTGGTAATGGTAGATCAGCGCCTCTTCCTGCAAGCGGCGCAGTTCATCATCCTTCAACATAGCTTCCATGAGCCGCTTGGTGGCGCGGGCATGGCGGGTGGCGTTGGTGGCCTTGATCTCGTTGCGGTCGAAAATGGCGAAGTAGCCGGCGTTATACTTGTCGGCCTTGTTGTTCACATTGCCGCGCATCCGGCGCAGCAGATAGGCCTCGTAGCTTTTTACGCCGTAGTGGTTCAACTCGACCAGATCATAGCCCAGCGACTTGCCGTTCGAGCGCCAGCCGGAGAGATTGAACTCATTGTCCACATACTCGCCAGAGCCGTTGACCCACTTTTGCTCAAGCATCTGCTGCGCGCGCTCGGGCAGGCGTTTGGCACCCTTCATATGCGGGCGGTGGATGCCGAGTTTCATCTCCTCAAACGGCTTGAACATCGTTTTGACGCCCCAGCCCTTGCGAAATCGGTCCGGCGCGGCGCGGGTGTAGCTTTCGGTGACAAGGCCGGGGTTCCAATCCACCACATCGTTGCAGCCAAAAAACCGCCAGGTGATGTTGATTGCATCGGTATCTGCGGGCAGTTGCTCCACCAGATCCCAAATCTTGCCACGGCCGCATTTGATTGAAACAAACTCATCGGCATCCATGGTGAGGATCCACTCAGAGTTCAGCACCTGCTCGTTTTTCATCGCCAGCATCAGGGCGTTGGGCTGGGGTTTTTTGCCTTCTGGCACCTCATTGTCATAGTGATGACAATAACCCAATTCCTCCAACCGTTTCAGCATCTTGTCAGAGCCGTCGTTGCAGTTGTTGGTGTAAACGCAGATGTTATCAAAACCAACCTGACGATGGTAAGCGACCCACTCCAGCAAGCAGTGGCCCTCGTCCTTCATCATCGACAGGATGGTAAATTTGGATGTCTCGCCGTCACTCATCGGCTGCTGCCCCCTTGGCGCGGGCTCCCCTGTGCTCATGGGCCTGCCTGTGCGGCCCAAACCTCGTGCGTGGTGCTGGCCTTCAGCCTAGTCCTGCAAAGTTAACAGAGGCACAACAGCGGCCAGCAGACCCTCCCGGCGCTGATGGCCGGGTTTCTCTCAGCATACCTTAGATAGAGGTGAAGTCACCCCCCGCTTACGGCGTTGTTTCCGCTCCGCTGACAATTCTAGCCACCGTTTCCGGGCCTTTCCCGGCTATTTGCCGCCCAATCTGCCCCTCCAGCCCTTGACCTTGCCCGCCACCGTGCTCTTTATCCCCACAAGCGCATTCAACAGACAGGAGAGGCTCCAATGGCTTTCGAACTTCCCGATCTTCCTTACGCCCATGACGCACTGGCCGAGCATGGCATGTCCAAGGAAACCCTCGAATATCACCACGATATCCACCACAAGGCCTATGTTGACAACGGCAACAAGGCCATCGCCGGGACCGAGTGGGAAGGCAAATCTGCCGAAGAGATCATCAAGGGCACCTATGATGCCTCCTCCGTGGCGCAGAACGGCATCTTCAACAACATCTCGCAATTCTGGAACCACACCCAGTTCTGGGAGATGATGGGCCCCGGCAACGCCGGTATGCCCGGTGAGCTTGAGTCTGCGTTGAAAGAGGCTTTCGGTTCGGTCGACAAATTCAAGGAAGAGTTCTCCGCCGCAGGTGCAGGCCAGTTCGGCTCGGGCTGGTGCTGGCTGGTGAAAGACAGCGACGGTTCGCTCAAGGTGACCAAAACAGAGAACGGCGTGAACCCGCTCTGCTTTGGCCAAACCGCGCTGCTTGGCTGCGACGTGTGGGAGCACAGCTACTACATTGATTTCCGCAACAAACGCCCGGCTTACCTGAGCAACTTCCTCGACAAGCTGGTCAACTGGGAAAACGTCGCCTCGCGCATGTAAGAGCGGCAGTTTTCAAGAGGTCTGAGCGCCCACCTTTTCGGTGGGCGTTTTCCTTTGCTCCGGTATCGCGAGGCTGGGTTGGTCGCCTGCGCGTAGGCAGACGACAGAGACGAAAGAGTAGTCCTGCAACTGGCTGTGGGGCACAAACGGGCTTAGGGCCGGACTGCACCTATCCCCAAAGGGGTCCAGCCATATCCGCCTCCTCTTTCTCTGCTTTCCTGGGAGCTTCAGTTCCTCGCGCCGCCATATCCGCTCAACCCTCTTATGGTTCACATGCCAGCCGGCATTGTTCAGCACACCAGCCATCACCCGATAGCCATAGCGGCCATATTGCCGGGCCAGATCGATCACATTCACGGTCAGCCGTTCTTTATCAGCTTGGCCTCGCGGGACCTCGCGTTGTGTGGATTGGTGCTGGCCCAGAGTTCGGCAGGCGTGGCGCTCCGATGCCGCTATCGCCATTGCTGACAAGACCACAGCGCTGGATTTTGGGAGTGTCAGCCGCGATATCGACCGCGCAATCCGGAACGCGGAAGATGACGCTGAGGACTCCGTGACGGCCGTATGCGCGACACTGGAAGCAGTCTGCTGATCAATCCTCCTTGAGCTCGGTCAGAGCCTGCCGGCGAAGAAGGGTATCTTTTCGCTCGTGCGTGCCGTTCAGCAGCTGCTTGGACTCTCACCCGGGCGCACGGACCTGCCACGAGCACGAGGAAGCGGATATGGCGCGAGCGTTAACTGGGGGAGCTGACGACTTGGTTTAGATGCGTTGAGCACGAAGGCGTCGACAGGGCGTGCCAGTGGGCTTGCAAAGCGACTTTGCTAGTTTTGTGCATCGCCTCGTGTTGATCGACCTTGAGGACAAAGCAAGAAATCGGTGTGAAATTTACGCTGAAGCGCAAAATTTTGATAATTACGCTACAACGTAAGTTATCGTGAGCCAGGACCGTAGCGGTCTTTGGAGGTCCTACGCCCTTGTGACGCAGTATGACGAGTCCAGTTAACTTTCGCGTGCCAAGTTCGGATCCTCTACACCGCGTTTCTGATTGCTGAACATAAGCAGGCAGCCGTGCCGGACGCGGTGCAATCCACTGTGTATCGGGTGCTGAAGGCGCATGATCTGATCACCCGTCCTGCGTTCATCGTCATCAAGGCAGCCATCTGTCCCAAAAACCCTGACGACGGACACGCGCCATATCATCCGCAAACCCAAGGTAAGATCGAACGATGGCCTCAAACCTTGAAGAACCGCATTTTGCTGGAAAACTACTTCCTTCCGGGTGACCTCGAAGCTCAAATCGAAGCCTTCGTCGATCACTTCAATCACCAATGTTACAATGAGAGCATCAACAACGTCACACCTTCCGACGTCTACTTCGGCCGTGACAAAGCCATTCTAAAACAAAGGGAAAGGATCAAACGAAAGACACTCGAAGCGCGACGCTTGCATCACCGCCAGAACGCCGCGTAATCAAACCAACCAGATGAGCCAAACGCTCTCTTAGTTTGCGCCGCCATTGGTGCCAAAAACCCTGACGACGGACAGGCACCGTCACTCACGCGGACGCATACCGATGCAGATAACTGAAATTTAGCGCGACCGAAGCGGCTTTCAGCCCATAGCTGCTGCCATTGACCAACCAATTAGGATGCCGCGTTGCGGCCCGCCAAACCGGTCGTTCGCTGGAGTACCCCCCTGGGTGGCCCCCAACTGGGATTGTATTGTCCCGTTTGGAATTCATCCCGTTTCTGGTCCGGTCTTCATGCGACCTTTCGGGTTTGTGGGGGTCTTCAACTGTGGCATCAGAGATCATCGCGGCGGCCAAATCTGAGCGATAGGATCGCCTAGCGCTGCCCATTACGACCGCTTGCAATTCTGCTGTGCGGCAGAAGTCATAAAATCACGTCTCAAATCTAAGCAACGTCCAAATTTTCATCGCCCGCCTGAACGCCGCCCCAGATGCCATGAACCCTTTTCATGTAGAGGGCGCATTGTCTGTTGGCCTCGTACCTGTTGGCGTCATCGATCACAGCCTGGTTGAGAGCATCGACGTGGCGCTGCTGGGTATGCAGATACCGCGCGCCATGCGATATGGCCCAGCCAGAGTGGCCGTTCTTCATCGCACACCCTGAAAGCCAAACGTCATCGACGGCCCATAGCACCTTGGGAATATCGAATACTTCGTCGGAAAAGAAGCGAGGCTGGACCATCACACCCCCGACGCCTTCAACCACATCTACATATCCGGAGCGCAGATACTGGTTTCTCCACGGCTTCTCATGACGCCCAAGCTTCGTGCGACCCGTACGAAGCATCGTGCCTAGTTTCCGGATGGTATAACCGGGGTTGAAGTAGCGATGGGTCGAGATGGCTCGTGGGCGCGGTGCGTAGGGATCACCGGCCAAATCGAAGAATGGGAGATTCCATCCCGAAGTGCACAGGGCGTTATCGGGGTGTTTCTGTCTGGCCTTCAAAAACCTCTCCGACCAATCGGGGAGATAGATGCAATCATCATCGCAGAACAAAATATCTGTTTCTGGTTCGTCGCGGAAGTCTTTAATTGCGTGCAACACCTTGGACGCTGGCCCGTAGTCTTCGTCAGTCTGCCGGATCTCCACGCCGCGCGGAACTTGGGGAAGCGAACCGTCGTAGTCCGGGAAACGCCGATAGCGCTTCGGAATGTAGAGGATCACACGATCCGCAGGCGCATTCTGTCCCACCAGAGCTTCAAGGACAGGTTGTAAGCGTTCGAATCTCGATGGGATGGCTGAGAGAGTAATGACATACATTTTGCCTAGTGCGCTCCTAAAGTGAATTTGGGAGCGAGAGACCACGATAGACCAGTGCAATGCAAGTGGCGCAGATGTTGCAGTGGAGCGTGATTATCAGTGCTGACGTCAGACAGAGGTTCGGCAGCGCGTAAGGGCCATTGAGGCCCAGCGAAAGAGGGCGGAACAAAAGCAGAATATTTAGACGGCGCGGGCGCGGCGTCTTGGCTTCCGTCTAAGTCATTGATCTTAAATGGAGGCGAGTACCGGAATCGAACCGGTGTACACGGATTTGCAATCCGCTGCGTAACCACTCCGCCAACTCGCCGTCCGTGGTTTGATTTGGGCCAGATACAACACTGAGCGGGGTGCTGCAAGGCTCCTGCGGGGGCTTATGTGGCGCAATCGTGCGGGGGCGCACCGGGAGGGATGGAATTGTGTGGTGTTGCGCTGATTGGCCGTGTTGCCTCGGCGGGCATTTCATGCAATTCCTCTTGCAAACAAGCAAACTGGTGATTTCCCTTCCCATGAGCCATTTCGACACCCGCCGCACAATGATGGTCGACACGCAGGTTCGCCCGTCGGATGTAACCAAGTTCCCCATTATCCACGCCATGCAGGCCGTGCCACGCGAGGTCTATGTGCCCGACGACAAGCGTGAGGCGGCCTATCTTGGCGATAACCTTGACCTTGTGCCGGGGCGGGTCATCCTTGAACCGCGCACCTTTGCAAAGATGCTCGATGCGCTTGATATCGGGCCTGAGGAGATGGTGCTTGATCTGGGGTGTGGCCTTGGATACTCGGCGGCCGTTCTGGCGCAACTGGCTGACACGGTTGTTGCCGTTGAGGAAGACGAAGCGATGGCGGGCGAGGCCGAAACGACCTTGGCGCGCGAAGGTGTGATGAATGCCGTGGTGCTGACCGGGCCCCTTGCCGAGGGGGCCGCAAAGCATGGGCCTTACGATGTGATCATTGTTGAAGGCGGCATCGAGGTTTTGCCCGAGGCGATCGAGGCCCAGCTAAAAGATGGCGGGCGGATTGCTGTATTGGTGATGGATGGTGCTTTGGGCACGGTAAAAATCGGTCAACGGGTTGGGGATCGGTTGGTGTGGCGTTGGGGCTTCAATGCCGCGGCGCCGGTGCTCAAAGGATTCGAGAAAGAGGCGGCCTTTGCCCTCTAGGGCAGGCCGGGTGACGCCATAACGGCGCAGAACAAAAGATAAGGTGAGATGAGGATGAGCATGTTTGCAGGGTTGAAACGCCGCGCGACCGTTTTAGCCATTTCGGCGGGGCTTGTCATGACCCCCGCTGCCGGTAGTGCCGAAACCCTCGCGGATGCTTTCATCACCGCCTATCGGCACTCCCACATTCTTGATCAGCAGCGTGCGGTCTTGCGGGCGGCAGATGAAGATGTGGCGATTGCCTATTCCTCTCTGCGACCGGTGATTTCCTTTACTGCCGCCGCGTCGTCGAGCGCCCTTGCAAGGCATCACCTCAGCGGCAGCGTGGCGCTTGCCGCCGAGATGACGCTTTATGATAGCGGCGTGACACGGCTTTCTGTCGAAGGGCTCAAGGAAGCGGTTCTGGCGACCCGTGAAGCGCTGATGAACTACGAGCAACAGGTGCTGCTTGCGGCGCTGACCGCTTACATGGATGTAACGGAAGCCTCTGAAACCCTTGCCTTGGAGCAATCCAACGTGCGGCTCACCACGCAACAGCTTCGCGCCGCGCGGGACCGGTTTGAGGTGGGCGAAGTCACCCGCACCGAGGTGGCGCAGGCCGAGGCACAGCTCGCTGCGGCAAAATCAAGCCTTGCGGCGGCAGCCGGCACGTTGGAAGTGGCGCGCGAGAGCTACAGGGTTGCTGTGGGCAGCTACCCAAAGGGGCTGGCTCCGCCGCCCGCATTGCCCAAAATTCCCGCCAGCCTTGATGCCGCACAGGCTGTTGCCGTGCGCACCCATCCGCTGATCCGGCAGGCCCAGCACCAGGTGGCTGCCGCCGAACTGGCCGTGAAGCAGGCTGAAGCGGCGATGAAGTTCTCGGTCAACGCCTCCGCAAGCCTGAAGTTTGACCACGATGGCAACGACGAATCCTCTTACGGGGTCGCGATGACCCAGCCGCTCTATGGCGGCGGGAAGTTCTCGGCGCTAAAGCGCAAGGCGCAGGCCAACCGTGATTCCTCTCGTGCGGCGTTGCTCAGCACCACCCACAACGTGCAACAGCTCGTCGGGGTTTATTGGGCAAACCTGCGGGTTGCCAATGCGCAGCTTCTGGCAACGGACCAGCAGATCAGGGCCGCCAATGTCGCCTATCGGGGGGTGCAGGAGGAGCAGCAGCTTGGCGCCGCGACCACGCTGGATGTGTTGGATGCGCTGCAAGACCTGCTTGATGCCCGCAGCACCCGTATTTCGGCGCGTTCCGGACAATACGTAGCACTTTATTCACTTCTTTCTGCGATGGGTTTGATGACAGTGGAGCATTTGCGCCTTGGTATCCAAACCTATGATCCTGCCGCATATTACAATGCGGTCAAATCCGCGCCTGCGGGGCTTTCCAAGCAGGGCCAGCAGCTTGACCGGGTGCTGGAACGGCTGGGCAAGGAGTAACCGCGCCGCGCCCTTGCCGCGCTGCCTGTTGTGCGCAGAGCTTCAAGACAGTAACCTTTTGCCAGCCTGCGCTGGCTCTGCCGGTCGTGGCGTGTCTCTTGCGCCACGACCGCCAAAAAGCAGGGGCAGGGGAGGGCGCTGTTGCCCTGTGGGCAGAGTAAAGTGGGCTGAGATGGCGCAATACGGGGCGAGGGGCGATCATGGCTGATCCGATGTCGAATGTCGAAATTGAGGATGTGCTGTCGTCGATTCGCCGGCTGGTCTCTGAAAAGCAGAGCCGCCCCGCCGAGGCAGAGGCCACGACGCCGGACGCCGCAAATACCGCTAAAGCGACCGACAATGCCCTGGTCCTGACCCCTGCCTTGCGGGTGGAAGAGACGGCGGCAGAGGCTGAGCCGACTGGTGAGCAGGCCATGGATGCGGGTGCTGTAGCGGAATCCAACGCCAGCGGCGAGGCCTCCAGCGATGAAACAGCCCTGGACCGAGCCTGGGCAGCCGCTGCCGTTGAGGCTGAAGGTGCGCCTGGATTGGCGGACACCGCTGCCGATGAGGAAGATCAAGACCTGCAAATGCGGGTCGAAGAGCTGGAAGCGGCCTTCGAGGGCGGTGATTTCGAGCCGGATGGATCAGAGATCGCCGCAGGTGAGGAACAATTTGAATGGCCGTCTGACGCTGAGGGCGAAGACGGGGTGATTGACCTTTCCACACCGGATGTGCCCTCCGGGCAGATACTGTTCATGCGCTCCCGTGGGGCGAGTGAAGCCTCTGCTGCCGCTGAGGAAATGGCGGGGGAGGTCGACGCGTTGGAACACGCCACGCTTGGTGGTGACGCCGCTCTGCCCGAGGCAGAGGGGGATGAGGCACTGAGCGAGTCGGAGGAGGCGTGGCACAGGGCGTCACAGGCCCCGAACGCGCTTGAAGGGGAGGCGTTGCCAGACCCGGCAGTTGAGCCTGCCACCGAAGAGGTGGACGCCCCTCAGGACTTTGTTTTCCACGCTGCCGCGCGCGATGCGGTAGAGCCTGTGGCGCGGCTCCACCCGGAGCCTGCCGATGCGGAAGATCCGGCACTCGCCGCCTATGATTTGGGTGTGCACACAGGCCCCCGAGCGGCGGCAGAGGCCACGCCTGAGGCGGTGGGTGCGGGCGAGGTGCTTGATGAAGATGACGGCCCTGCGTGGGAGCCTGCGCTTGATGAGGCCGAGGACGGCCTTGACGAGGCGGCCCTGGCGGCCGCGCTGAACGATCCATTGCCCGGCGAGGCCGCGCTGATTGATGAAGCCCGGCTCACTGAACTGGTGTCTGGGATCGTGCGCGAAGAGCTTCGGGGTGCTCTCGGCGAGCGCATTACTCAAAATGTGCGCAAGCTGGTGCGCCGCGAAATACAGCGCGCTCTGGAAACCCGCGGCATTCGCTGAGGCCCTGCGCCCCGTTTTCGGTGGTCCAGAGATGAAAAAGGTCCAGACATGAAAAACGCCGGTCCCCCAGGGCCGGCGTTTCTCATTTGCGATAGAGAAAGAAACTGAAGATCAGGCGGCTTCGGCCTGTTCGGCGGCTTGGCGACGTTCGCTTTCTTCGCGCGACAGCGCAACAGAGGTGCGAACACCTTTACCGACAAATTCCATGAGCCCGCTCACAACCCGCTCGTTAGGGTCGATCCCGGCGCAGCTCAGGACTTCACGGCCATCACGCGACCGCGCCCAACGCGCGATCTGCTCGGGGCCGTTGCCGTATTTCTTGTCATCCGCAATGGCATCATCCAAGGCGGCGAGCACCACAGCTGCGAAGAGCTTGCGAGCGCGGGAGCCTTGTTCGTGGTTGAATGCCGTGCCGTCGACAAAGTCGTTCATGCGATTTCCTTATTGTTCTTGATCTTCGGATATGGCGTGGGGCCGAATATGAAGGTTTTCCCGCGATTCGATATGCCGCCTGGGGAATGGCAGCCATGCACCCGGTGCATAACCATGCGTCACCTCTTACTTGCCGTCGTCGGCTTGTCAGCCATTCAGGGTCAAGATATAGGTGCCGCCCAACCGCTTTCAAGTTTTTCACAAGGGTCTGCCACATGCCGAAGATCAACGGAAACGAGATCCGCCCCGGAAATATCCTGGAGCACAACGATGGCCTTTGGGTCGCTGTGAAGGTGGATCATGTGAAGCCCGGAAAGGGCGGCGCATTTGCCCAGGTCGAGATGAAGAACCTGCGCAACGGCTCCAAGCTGAACGAGCGCTTCCGTTCGGCTGACAAGGTGGAGCGCGTGCGGCTCGAACAGAAGGACCAGCAGTTTCTCTATGAGAGCGACGGGATGCTTGTTTTTATGGACAATGACACGTTTGAGCAGATCGAACTGCCGTCGGATATCCTTGGGGATCGCCGCCCCTTCCTGCAAGATGGCATGACCGTGGTGATCGAGTATTACGATGCCGAGGCGCTGTCGGCCTCGCTGCCGCAGAAGGTGACCTGCAAGGTGGTGGAAACCGAGCCGGTGGTGAAGGGCCAGACAGCGGCCAACAGCTTCAAACCGGCGGTGCTGGACAACGGTGTGAAGGTGATGGTTCCGCCGTTCGTCGGGCAGGATGAAGACATCGTCGTCAACACCGAAACGATGGAATATTCCGAGCGCGCCTGAGCTTGCCCCGTGACGATCAACGCGTGAAAACGGCTAAACATTTCGCTACTTGACGCGACGTGCCACAGCGACGCACCCGGATTTGCTGCCGCTTTTGGCGGTGTTGGCGATGGGCGCGGGGGGTTCAGACCGGCGGCGGTGGGGTTTTGCAAGGTCCTGCAAGGCGCAAAAGTCCTGCAAGGTACAAAACAGGGCCCAATGGTTGCCCCGGCCTGATTGACCCTCCTAAAATCGGTGCTATTGGCGAGGCAACACCCCTGCGGATGAAGGATTGCCTGATGAACACCTACACCCTGACAGTCACCTGCCCCTCGACCCGTGGCATTGTGGCGGCGATTTCCGGCTTTCTGGCCGAGCAGGGCTGCAACATCACCGACAGTGCGCAGTTTGATGATCCGGGCACGGGCACGTTTTTCATGCGCACCAGCTTTGTTTCGGAGGCGGGCAAGACCCCGGAGGCGCTGCACGAGGCGTTTGAAGGGGTGGCGCGGGCCTTTGAGATGGAGTGGGCCATTCATGATGACGCGCACAAGATGAAGGTGCTCATCATGGTTTCGCGGTTTGGCCATTGCCTGAATGATCTGCTTTATCGCTGGCGGATCGGGGCGCTGCCGATCGAGATTGTTGGGGTGATCTCCAACCACATGGATTACCAGAAGGTTGTGGTGAACCACGATATCCCGTTCCATCACATCAAGGTCACCAAGGAAAACAAGCCGCAGGCTGAGGCACAGATCATGCAGGTGGTCGAGGATACCGGGGCCGAACTGATCGTGCTGGCGCGGTACATGCAAATCCTGTCGGATCGGATGTGCCAGCAAATGTCTGGCCGGATCATCAATATCCACCACTCGTTCTTGCCAAGCTTCAAAGGCGCCAACCCCTACAAGCAGGCGTTTGAGCGTGGCGTGAAGTTGATCGGGGCGACGGCGCATTTTGTGACGGCTGATCTTGATGAAGGGCCCATCATTGAGCAGGACACCGTGCGCGTGACCCACGCGCAAAGCTCGGCCGATTACGTGAGCCTTGGCCGGGACGTGGAAGCGCAGGTCCTTGCGCGGGCCATCCACGCCTATATCCACCACCGGGTGCTGCTGAATGGCACCAAAACGGTGGTATTCCCGGCGAGTCCGGGGGGCTATGCCTCGGAGCGGATGGGGTAGGGGGGACCGCCAGAAGAGAGCGAGAGCGGCGCAGGGATGCATTGCACCGCTTGACACTTCGCCCCCCCCACGCCAACCGTTTGACCATGTTCGATATGCGCCCCGTTGGCTATGTGATTGGCCTTCTTTCGGCTGTTCTTGGCCTCATGATGCTGCTGCCCATGGGGCTGGACCTCTACATGGGGAACGGCCAGTGGCCGGTATTTCTTGAGAGTTCGGTGATTACCATCCTGACCGGTGGGTTGCTGGCGCTGGCCTGCGCCAATGGCACGGGGGAGGGGCTGACGATCCGGCAGACCTTTTTGTTGACCACGCTGGTCTGGACGGTATTGCCCCTGTTTGCCTCGCTGCCGTTTGTGTTCGGCGCGACAGAGGCGCGCTTTGTGGATGCCTACTTTGAGTCGATGTCGGGGCTGACCACCACGGGCTCCACGGTTTTTACCGGCCTTGATACTCTCCCGCGTGGCATCCTGTTGTGGCGCGGTATCCTGCAATGGCTTGGCGGCATCGGGATCATCGTTGTGGCGATGGTGTTCCTGCCCGAGTTGAAGGTGGGCGGGATGCAGATATTTCGCTCCGAAGCCTTTGAGACGATGGGGAAGATCCTGCCACGCGCCACCCAGATCGCGGCGCAGATTTCGGTGATCTACATCGGCATAACCCTGGCCTGCATGATCACCTACCTGTTCCTTGGCATGCAGGGGTTTGATGCGGTGGTGCATGCGCTCACCACGGTTTCGACCGGGGGCTTTTCCAATTATGACTCGAGCTTCAGCAAGTTTTCCGGCCCGTCCGAGTATGCGGCTTCGATCTTCATGATCCTCGCGGCGCTGCCTTTTGTACGTTACGTGCAGCTGATCAACGGCTCCGCCGTGCCGCTGTGGCGCGACAGCCAGGTGCGGGTGTTTCTGGCGATCATCGGCCTTCTGGTGCTGGTGACAACGCTGGTTTTGACCTCGATCTTCCCGCATCACTGGGAGAAGGCGATGCGCGAGGCGCTGTTCAACATCACCTCGATCATGTCGGGCACGGGCTATTCCTCGGTGGATTACATGCAGTGGGGCGGCTTTCTGGTGGTGATGTTCTTTTTCATCGGCCTGATCGGTGGTTGCGCCGGGTCAACGGCCTGTTCGGTAAAGATCTTTCGCTACGAACTGCTGTTTGCCTCGATCCGCTCGCAAATCCAAAAGATCCACTCGCCCTCCGGGATATTTACCCCGCGATACGATGGCCGCCCGGTGGGGCAGGACGTGCTTTCATCGGTGATGAGCTTTTTCGTGTTCTTCGTGGTGTCGCTTGGCGGGCTCTCTGTGTTGCTCACCTTCACGGGGCTGGATTTTACCACCTCGGTTTCAGGCGCGGCGACGGCGATTGCCAATATCGGCCCCGGCTTGGGCGACACGATTGGCCCGGCAGGCAACTTTTCCACCCTGAATGACACCGCAAAGTGGCTGCTGACCGCCGGAATGCTGGTGGGGCGGTTGGAGGTGCTTTCCGTCTACGCGCTTTTCACGGTGACCTTCTGGCGCGGTTAAAGCGTGCCGCCAATGACCTGAATCACAGCTTTTGGCTTGGCGCTTTAGGTTTTGCGGGGCTGAAGGACGGTGACTCCGCTTGCGGAGCCACCCGGGTTCATTTCCAGCAGCTTACCAGCACGGTGATGTCTTCGGCGCGCAGCATCAGGTCTTCCGGGGCCATTGCGGTGGCATCATCCGCGACGGCGGGAGACAGCCCGTTGGACGACAGAAACTCAGCGATCGCGGGCACATTGGCGGCAAACTGCACCGCATCGGGCAGCTTGCGTGCGCCGCTGTCATCACGGGCCAGCAACATGCCAAGCACCGCGCCAGAGGCATCAAACACCGGGCCACCGGCATCACCGGGCAGGGTGGGCACATCGAGGCGCTGCATGGTGGTTTGCCCTTCCAGCCCGCGAATATCATCCAGCGTGCCATAGGTGAGGGTGGGCAGCGAGAGAACCTCTTCATAGGAGTAGCCAGCCACCGCGACCTCTGATTTGAGGCGCGGAACCGCATGGGCGAAATGCGCGTATTCCAGCGGCGTCAGCGCGGTGCGGGGGGTGAGCAGGGCAAGGCCGAGCGTGTCGTCTTTTGCTGTCACGTCGGCTTCCACGTCGCTGTCGAGCGTCACCCGGCGACAGGTGCCGAGCACATCGGTGGTGGTGAGCACGCTGCCGGTTTGGTCGACGTAAAAGCCAGAGCGTGAAACCTCGGGTGTGCGAATTTCCAGCCCGGCCATCAGATCTATCCGCTGGTCCTCGCCCCCGTCGCCTGCGCTGTAAGGCAGCACGGCGGCGGTGGGGGTGAAGCTTTCGCGCATTTCGGTCACGATCCGGCCCATCACACGGGCATTTCCGGGCTTCCAGGCCAGGGTAAAGCCCTTCACCCCGCCCGGTGTGAGCACGACATGGGTGTGGCTGTGCAGATCGGCACTTTGCCCGGTGAGGGTAAAGCTGCGGTCCCGGCGATCACGCTCGCCCACGGGTGGCACGATCTCCAAGGTTTGCATGATGTCATAAAGGCCAAACAGGGTGTTCTGGTCGCCGGCCTGAGAGATCAGGATCAGGCGAATGTCATCCTCAGTGGTGCTTTTGTAGTGAACGAAAGGCGGCTCGATCCGGTCAAAGGCGACCGCACCCATCGGGGCGAGCATTTGGATGCCTGCGCGGTCATCCACCAGTTGCGCCATGCCAAGCGCATCAAACGGCGCGCGGTAGGCGGCGATGAGGCGGGCGCGTTGCTGTGTGGTGAGGATGCCGGTTGGCTCGATCCCCTGTGCCTCTTGCCAGGCGGCCATGGAGTTACGGGTGCGGCGGCCAAAGGCGGCGTCAATCGCGCCGTCATAAAAGCCCTCCCACTTCAGGGCCTCTTGCAATTGCATCAGTTGAGCACGGGTGAGTTGCGCTTCCGAGCGGCGCGCCTCACGCGGGGTTTCATCGGGCAGGTTGGCGGGGATCGCGGGCTCAGGCTCGGCCACCACCTGCGCTTCGCCTGCTTCGGCGGCGGCGGTCATGGCGGTTGCATCCGGGGTGGTGGCGGGCGTTATCGGCGCATCGTTGAGCGTGCTGGCCCCAACGGGCCAGAACTGCTGGCGAAAGTCCTGCGGGAAGGCGATGAAGCTATCACCGGGGATCAGCCGCTCACGGCGCAGGGCAGCAAGCTGGCGGTCGGCGTCGGCGCGGGTGAGGGGCCCAATGGCGATTGCATACCAGCCAGAGCGCATCCGGAAGCCCGAGATATTGGGGAAAGCGGCGGCATAGGCGCGGGCGCGGGCCTCGGCTTCGGCAAGGGTTGGCTGCGCCTCAACTTGCAGCCAAACGGTACTTTGCGCCTCCGCCGGGCGCGGTGCTATCAGCAGGGTCGTGAAGGCGAGGGTAAAAACAATAAAAATGCGTGAAGCAAAATGCAGCATTGCGAGAAACGTCCTATTCATCTGCGGGCCGTGAAATGCCATGCCCGTTTGCGTTTGTGACAAGATAGCAGGCGCAACAGCAGGCGCACCCCAATTTTGCGTGTGCGAAGGCGGCGGTGCAGCCCTGCCACAGCTAATCGGTTTGACCGGGGCAGGGCAGGCTACTATTGAAGCGCAGAGCACACCAACAAAGGCGCGAGCAAGCCCATGGCAGAGGCCCAGACGACCGAGAAACCCCGTTCCTTTCAGGAATTGATCCTGCGGTTGCAGAGCTATTGGGCGGCCAAGGGCTGCGCCATTCTGCAACCCTATGACATGGAGGTCGGGGCCGGCACCTTCCACCCCGCCACCACCCTGCGCGCGCTTGGCTCAAAGTCATGGGCCGCCGCCTATGTGCAGCCCTCCCGCCGCCCCACCGATGGGCGCTATGGCGATAACCCCAACCGTTTGCAGCATTATTACCAGTATCAGGTGCTGATCAAACCCTCGCCGCCTGACCTGCAAGAGCTGTATCTTGGTTCGCTCAAGGCCATCGGGATTGATGCCGCCCTGCATGACATCCGCTTTGTCGAGGATGACTGGGAAAGCCCGACCCTTGGCGCCTGGGGGCTGGGCTGGGAGGTGTGGTGTGACGGGATGGAAGTGAGCCAGTTCACCTATTTCCAGCAGGTTGGCGGCCATGATTGCCACCCCGTTTCGGGGGAGTTGACCTATGGCCTTGAACGGCTGGCGATGTATGTGCTGGGCGTCGATCATGTGATGGACATGCCCTACAACGATCCCGAGGCGGATATTGCGCTCAGCTATGGCGACGTGTTTCGCCAGACCGAGGGCGAATATTCGCGCTGGAACTTCGATCTGGCCGATACCGACACGCTGTTTCAGCACTTCAAGGACGCCGAGGCCGAGTGCCAACGCATCCTTGATGCTCCGGCGGATGACCCCAAAACCGGCCGCCGGATCGTGATGGCGCATCCCGCCTACGACCAGTGCATCAAGGCCAGCCATATCTTTAACCTGCTCGATGCGCGCGGGGTGATCTCTGTCACCGAGCGGCAAGCCTATATCGGGCGGGTGCGCACGCTGGCCAAGGCCTGTGCGGATGCCTTTGTGCAAACCGAAGCCGGGGGCTGGCAAGCGGAGCCGGCGGCGGCGCAATGAACGGCAAGATTGCAGCGGGAGTCATCGTGGTGGCAGCCTTCATCGTGGGCGTGGCGGTCTATTACCTCCAGGTTTATGCCTTTTACGAAGAGGTCGAACTGGCCGAAAACGCGCCTGCGGTAGAGCTGACCTCGCTGATGAGCGGCGCGCCCGAGGAGATCATCGCAGAGAACTTCGAAGCGATTGACGCCGATAGCTCGCCGATCCGCTACCGGGCCTGTTTCACCACGCCGATGAGCCATTCGATGCTCACCGAAACCTATGAGCCTTATGAGGGCGCGGTGCCGCTCACCGGGCCGGGCTGGTTTGAGTGCTATGACGCGGCGGTGGTTGGCGCGGCGCTGGAAAGTGGCGCGGCGTTGGCCTTTGTTGGCCAGCGAGACATTGAATACGGCATCGACCGGGTGGTTGCGATCACCGAGGACGGGCATGGCTACATCTGGCACCAGATCAACACATGCGGTCAAACCGTGTATGACGGAAAGCCGCCGCCGCCGGGGTGCCCACCCCCACCGGGCGAGGGCGACAATGCGGCAAGCGACGACACAGAGGCAGAGATGCCGCAGGAAGGCGAGTGATGGCTGATCTTCTCATCGAACTTTTCTCCGAGGAAATCCCGGCGCGGATGCAGGCACGGGCCGCGAAGGACTTGCAAAAGCTGGTCACAGACGGGCTGGTCGAAGCCGGGTTGACCTATGGCGGCGCACATGCGTTTTCAACGCCGCGCCGCCTGGCGCTTGCGGTTGAAGACCTCCCCGCGATGAGCCCGGCAACGCGCGAAGAGCGCAAAGGCCCGCGCGTAGACGCCCCCGAAAAGGCGCTGGAGGGCTTTTTGCGCTCAACCGGCCTCAGCCGTGAGCAGCTTGAAGAGCGGGACGACAAAAAGGGCCGCGTGTTTTTTGCGGTGATCGAAAAGCCGGGCCGCCCCGCCGAAGAGATCATTGCCGAGGTGCTGGAAGCCGCCATTCGCAACTTCCCGTGGCCAAAATCCATGCGCTGGGGCGCGGGCAGCCTGCGCTGGGTGCGCCCATTGCACTCTATCCTTTGCATTTTGAGCGATGAGGCCGGGACAAATGTGGTGCCAATGGAGGTTGACGGGATCAGCGCCGGTGACACCACCAAAGGCCACCGTTTCCTGGCGCCTGCGTCATTTTCGGTAAGCTCTTTCGAGGATTACGAGGCGAAGTTGAAGCGCGCCCATGTGATCCTGTCCGCCGCTGAGCGGGCTGAAACCATTGCGCATGACGCCGAACAACTGGCCTTTGCCAAGGGGTTGCAACTGGTTGAGGACAAGGGGTTGCTCGCCGAGGTATCCGGCCTTGTTGAGTGGCCGGTCGTGCTGCTGGGTGACGTTGCCGAAGATTTCCACGGCTTGCCGCCGGAAGTGCTGCAAACCTCGATGAAAGAGCATCAAAAGTTCTTTTCGGTGCGCGATGCCGCCAAGGGCCAGATCGTGAGCTTCGTGACCGTCGCCAATATGGAGGCCGCCGACCAGGGCGCAACTATCCTTGCCGGCAACCAAAAAGTGCTGGCGGCGCGGCTCTCGGATGCCAAGTTTTTCTGGGAGAATGACCTGCGCGTTGCCCAAAGCGAAGGGCTAGAAGCCTGGACCGCGCGGCTGGAAAACGTGACCTTCCACAACAAGCTCGGCAGCCAAGCCGCCCGGATTGAGCGGATCGCCGCCCTTGCCGCAACGCTGGCCCCGATGGTGGGCGCGGATCGTGCCCTTGCCACGCAGGCGGCCAAGGTTGCCAAGGCCGACCTCAGCTCTGAGATGGTTTATGAATTCCCCGAACTTCAGGGGCTTATGGGCCGCTATTACAGCAAGGCGGCGGGCCTTCCCGATGAGGTCGCTATCGCCTGTGAGGAGCACTACTCACCGCTCGGCCCCTCGGATTCCGTGCCCACAGCACCGGTTTCGGTGGCGGTTTCTCTGGCGGACAAGCTCGACACGCTCACTGGCTTCTGGGCGATCGACGAAAAGCCGACCGGCAGCAAAGACCCCTTCGCCCTGCGCCGCGCCGCTCTGGGGGTGATCCGGCTCGTGCTTTCCAACGGGTTGCGTGTGCATCTTGATCGGGTGATTGACGCGCAACTGCTGCGCCACGAGATCGAAGAGGGCGACGAGAAAAAGCAGGCCCTGCTTGCGGCCGTACTGGACGAAATCGCCCATCACGGGGTGTTTGGCGCGGCTGTGCGGGCGCTGATTGACAAGATCGAAGGCGATGCGCCCGCGTGGGTTGGGCAGGTGACAGCCCATCTGCCTGACACCTCTGATGACCTCCTCGCCTTTATCCACGATCGCCTGAAGGTGCACCTGCGCGACCAGGGCATCCGCCATGATGTGATCGACGCCTGCCTTGCCATGCCGCACAATGATGATCTGACGCTGCTGGTTTCGCGCGCCGAGGCTTTGCAGGCCTTTTTGGGCACCGAGGACGGGGAAAACCTGGTTCAGGGCTTCAAACGCGCCAACAATATCCTCAGTCAGGCGGAAGCGGCTGATGGGGTGGAGTATTCCTTCGGCCCCGAGGCGAAACTGGCCGAAGCGGCCGAGGAAAAGGCGCTGTTCGCGGCTCTGGATGCCGCCGAACCCGCCATCGCCAGCGCCCTCAAGGCCGAGGATTTTGCCGCCGCCATGGCCCGCATCGCCGCCCTGCGTGCGCCGATTGATGCCTTTTTCGAGGGCGTTCAGGTGAATGCCGAGAGCGAAGTTTTGCGTCGCAACAGGCTCAATCTGCTGCACCGCACACGGCAGGTGTGCTCCCAAGTGGCGGATTTGTCGCGTTTGGAGGGCTAATTTGAGCCTTGAATGAATGATAGCGTTAACCCGCGCCTAACGTCCTCTTGCCAGATGACGGATGAAGGCTATGCTCCCCCGGCAGAAGGGATTGCTGCATTGCAGAAAATCGCGAACATATCCGTATATGCGGAAATCACGCCGGAAGCGCCAATGCACGGGTCCACCCATGGTGGGCGCGCCAAATGTTTGCAGCGGTTGATCCGCTTGGGGTTGCCCGTGCCGCGCACCGTGGCGCTGTCTTTCGATCAGGTTCACCGGCTCGCTTCGGGCGGCCCCAGCCTTGACGCGGGCAAGCTGCTGGCCGTGTTTGGTGACACACCTCTGCTCTGCGTGCGCCCCTCCAGCCAGGACCCTGATTGGGGCGGGCCGGGGGCGATCCTGAACATCGGGATGAACGACCACCGCCATCTGGAGCTCAGCCAAACGCTGGGCGATGAGGCGGCTTCGATGCTCTATCTGCGGTTCATCCAATCCTATGCGGCGCATGTCGCCCGCCTCGATGCCGATGCCTTTGACCTCAGCGAAGATGACCCGACGACGCGCCTGAAGCGTGTGCTTGAAACCTATGAAGAAGAGGCCGATGAGCCTTTTCCGCAAGACCCGAAAGTGCAGCTTCTGGAGGTGCTTCGCTCAATGGCGCGGGCGTGGGAAGGCACAACGGCGCGGCTGCTGCGCCAGGCACGTGGCGCCCCCACCGATGCGGGCCTTGGCCTTGTGGTGCAGGAAATGTCGCTTGGGGTTGGCCCCGGTGAAAGCGGCTCGGGCGTTATCCGCTTTGTTGATGGCGTGACCGGCAAGCGCGCCGTTTCAGGCCGTTACCTGCGGCAGAGCTTCCTGCGCGATGCGCTATCGGCCAACGGCGGGGCGCTTTACCTGCTGAAGGATGAGCGTGGCCCGTCGCTTGAAGATGAGCAGCCCGAAATCTTTGACCAGCTGACAGAAATGGCCGAGATCTGCCGCGCGCGGTTGCGCGAGGAAATGGAGATCGAGTTTACCCTTGAGCAGGGGCGGCTGCGGGTGCTGGATGCGGTGCGGGTGTCGCGCAGCCCGCGCGCCGCCCTGAAAATCGCGGTGGCCTTGGCCGAAGACGGGATCATCAGCCGTGAAGAGGCGGTTTTGCGGGTTGAGCCACGCGCCCTGCCAGAGCTTTTGCACCCGCAAATCAACCCTACGGCCAAGCATGAAACCCTGGTGCGCGGGATCGCCGCCTCGCCCGGTGCCGCAGTGGGCAAACTGGTGTTTTCGGCCCAGGCCGCGCAGGCCAGCGCGGCACAGGGCGAGCCTTGCATTCTGGTGCGGCGCGAAACCACGCCGGAGGATATTCGCGGGATGCATGTGGCCAACGGCATCCTCACCGAACGTGGCGGGATGACCTCACACGCGGCGGTGATCGCCCGTGGCCTTGGGCTGCCTTGCATCGTTGGGGCCATTGGCATCCGTCTTTCGACCCGTGGCAAAACCCTGCGCACCCCCGAGGGGCTGGTTTTGCATGAGGGCGAGACGGTGACAATTGATGGCTCCTCGGGGCGAGTGCTGGCGGGCGATGTGGACATGCTCGAACCGGCGCTCGACGAGGCCTTCCAATCCTTGCTGAACTGGGCTGATGACGTGCGCGATATCGGGGTTCGCGCCAACGCCGATACCCCGGCAGATGCGCAAACGGCGCGGATGTTCAAGGCCGAAGGCATTGGCCTCTGCCGCACCGAGCATATGTTCTTCGAAGAGGGGCGCATGATGGTGATGCGCGAGATGATCTTTGCAAACAGCGAGGCCGATCGCCGTGCCGCGCTGGACCAGCTTTTGCCGATGCAGCGCGAGGATTTCACCCAGCTGTTCTCCATCATGACGGGCCAGCCGGTGTGCATCCGCTTGTTTGATCCGCCCCTGCATGAGTTTTTGCCCTCGGATCGGGAAGGGATGCGGGCGCTGGCCGAGGTGCTGGACCTGCCGCTTTCGGATGTGATCCACCGGGTTGAGGCGCTGGCGGAGTTCAACCCGATGCTGGGCCTGCGCGGGGTGCGCCTTGGCGTGACCCTGCCCGAGATTTACGACATGCAAGCGCGCGCGATCTTTGAAGCCACGGTCGCCGCAGGCAAAAGCGGCGATCCGGTGGTGCCGGAAATCATGCTGCCGCTCGTGTCTGCCCGCCGCGAGGTTGAGCTGATCAAGACCCGGATTGATGCCGTGGCCGCCGCCGTTCACAATGAAACAGGGGCCGAGTTTGATTATCACCTCGGTGTCATGGTCGAAACGCCGCGTGCGGCTCTGCGGGCGGGCGATATCGCGGGCCACGCGACATTCCTCAGCTTTGGCACAAACGATCTGACCCAGATGACCTATGGTTTGAGCCGCGATGACGCGGGCCGCTTCATGGGGGCCTATGTTCAGCAACAGGTCTTCCCCGAAGACCCGTTCCATACGCTCGATCAGGAGGGTGTGGGGGAGCTTTTGATGCTTGGGGCCGAGCGTGCCCGCGCTGCACGTCCGGGGGTGACGATTTCGGTCTGTGGTGAGCATGGCGGAGACCCCGATACCATCGCCTTCTGTCGCGCCGCCGGGTTTGACTATGTGAGTTGCTCGCCGTTCCGTGTGCCTGTCGCCAGACTGGCCGCCGGGCACCTGGCGATTCGCTCCAGAATGGATGAGGTCCGCGACCCAATCGTGTAAGTTTTCCACAAAATTTACTCATATTATCCACGAAACTGCGGCCAATCTACGCCGTTCCCTGCTGATTGTTTCCACCTTGGCGACAAGCACTGGACAGACCCTGCCTTGATCCGCTATCGCCCTCCTCGGCTTGGCACGAGCCTGGGACGTGCCGCTTGAAACGAGACTGAAATGCTTGGACTGCGCCGGATCCCCCTCGCGCTGGCCGCCATCTTTTGTGGCATGGCCATGGCTCACACACCCGCAAAGGCAGAGGTGATCCTCTCAACGGCAACCGTGCCGACCGATGTGATCCCCAATGATTATGATGCACCCGCCGACCCGGTGCTTGACGCCCGGCTCGACGATTTGCTGGGCCAGGAACGCCGCGCTTTCCGCGCGGTTCCGGGCAAGCGCATCAAGCGGTTGTCTTCCACACCAAAGGGGGCCATCGCCAAACCGGGCAGTGTGGCCGTTATCTATTCACGCCGTTGGGTCGATCAACAGCCCGTTGTCACCAAGGGGGGGGCTGAATGGCAGTGCCTCACCGAAGCGCTCTACCACGAGGCGCGCGGTGAAACGGTGAAGGGCCAGTTTGCGGTTGCCGAAGTGATCTTGAACCGGGCCAAATCGGGGCTTTACCCCAATACGGTGTGCGGCGTGATCCATCAGGGCACCGGCAAGCGATACCAGTGCCAGTTTACCTACACCTGCGATGGCCTGTCGGACAAGGTCCGCGAAAAGGCAGCCTTCGCCCGCAGCGGAAAGATCGCCTGGCTGATGCTGAAAGGTGCGCCTCGCAACCTGACCGGCGGCGCGACCCACTATCACACCAACGCCGTGAACCCGCGCTGGGCCCGCACCTTCCCGCGCACCGCGCATATCGGCGTGCATTACTTCTACCGCCACCCGCGTTCCTGACGCGCGGGCGGTGGCCATGCGTTGCAGGCAACGGTGCCCTAAAACATTCTATTTCACGCATATTTGACTGGAATCCGACCCTGCGGCGCGGATAGGGTCAAGCCAAATCGCGCAGCAGAAACAAGAGGCCCATATGTTCCCCAAAATGATCACCCGCCGTGGCCTTCTGGCCGGCACGGCAGCCTTGACAGCAAGCGCTGCCGCCAGCCCGCTTCTGGCCGAAACACTTGATCCCAATTCGGTTCGCAGCCAGGATTCGGTGCGCCGCAATACCTCGTCCTTCGAAAGCCAGGATTGGCGCGACCATTTTGACACTCTCGGCAAGGCGACCATCGTTTGCGACACGGTCAGCCGCGCGCTGCATTTCTGGTCGGGCGATGGCAGCACCTACAAGGTTTATCCCACCTCGGTGCCGCTGACCGACGAGATGAAGCGCACCGGCTACACCAAGATCGTGCGCAAGCGCGTTGGCCCGGACTGGACGCCAACCGCCTCGATGAAGAAGCGTGACCCGAACCTGCACTACATGCCTCCGGGGCCGGATAACCCGCTTGGCACCCACGCGATGTACCTGAGCTGGCCCGCCTACCTGATCCACGGCACTCACGACACACGCAAAATTGGCCGCCGCTCCTCGTCGGGCTGCATTGGCACCTATAACGAGCTGATCGCGGAGCTGTTCGAGCTGACGCCGGTTGGCACGCAGGTGCGCGTCATCTGAGTGATTGATCTCCCCTTTGGGCCGTGACAAGAGGCGAGGCATGGATGAAACCAGCCTCGCCTTTTCTTCTTTGGAGGACCGCGCCCAAGCGATGGGCGCAAGGGATCGGATCGCCCTGAGAGACTATGTTTGCGAGGTCGAGATCGGGGCATACCACGAGGAACGCGGCCAGCAGCAGCGGCTGAAGTTTGACGTGGTGGTCGAGGTCGTCCTCGGAGAGGCGCCGCTGGACGACGATGTTGACCGGATCGTCAGCTATGACACGCTTGTTGATGCGATTGACGGTGCCTTGAAGGCCGAGCGCCTTGAGTTGCTGGAAACGCTGGCCGAGCGGGTGGCGGCAACGGTTTTGAAAGAGCCGAGGGCTGCGCGGGTTTTCATCCGGATCCAAAAGCTTGATCGCGGCGATTACACCCTGGGCGTTGAGATCGTGCGCGGCCGGGGTGAAACGCGGGCCGAGTTGGCGCATGACCTAAAGCGCCCTGTTGTGGTGTTTGTCAGCAGCGCCGCCCTGGGCGATGCCCGGCTTGGCGGGTGGCTGGAACAATGTGCCGTGGCGGGGCAGCCTGTGATACTGGCCCCCGATGCCGCAGAGCGGCCAGAGGCGTTGGGCGAGCAGGCTTCGGCGCGGGTTGCCTTGCTTTCGATGGAGCAAAACGCCTGGGTTTTGGCGGGGCGCGATGCGCGCTGTGTGGTGGCCGGATCGCGCAGCGAGCTGAGTTGGTGCATCGCTCGGGGCAATCTGGCGGTATGGGCCCCTTCAAAAATGGTGCTCGCGGGCGTAGATGTGCCTTCGGGCGGGGCCGAAGACCTTGCCCGCTGGTTTGCCGCCCGCGTCAATGCCTCGCAGTTTCTGGCGCTGGGTGGGAACAGTCCCGACAGGCTGGAGCTTGCCCCATGATGGCCGCGCCGCACCGCTATATCCGCCCCCTCGTGATGGTCGACCCCGCCCGCCCGGAGGGCGCGCTGACGCTCGCAAATGGCTGGGGGCGGTTCACCCACGTTGAAGTGCTGGCGCGCAACGCGGCCCCAACGGTGCAGCCTGTGACTGCCCTCACCGAGGCCGAGCGCCACGCCCTTACCGCGCCGCGCAAGGATGTGGCGGGCCTGTCCATGGATCGCCCGCGCATCATGGCGATCCTCAACGTCACACCCGATAGCTTTTCTGACGGGGGGCGGTTTGATGGGCCGGAGGCGGCGGTTGCCGAGGCGCGGCGCATGGCGCGGGTGTCGGACATGCTCGACATCGGTGGCGAAAGCACGCGCCCCGGCGCCGCAGAGGTGCCGGTGGCCGAAGAGATTGCCCGCACCTGCCCGGTGATTGCCGCGCTGCGGCGTGAAGGGGTGAGCACGCCCATCTCGGTTGATACCCGCAAGGCCGCCGTGGCCGAAGCTGCGCTGGCGGCGGGGGCGGATATGGTCAACGATGTGTCCGCCATGCGCTATGATCCCAAGATCGCCCAGATCACCGCAAAGGCCAATGCACCGATCTGCCTGATGCACAGCCAAGGCACGCCCGACACCATGCAGCACAACCCGCGCTACCAGGATGTGGTGCTCGATGTGTATGACCACCTTGCCAACCAGATCGCCGCCGCCGAGGCCGCCGGGATTGATCGCGGGCGGATCATTGCCGATCCCGGAATCGGCTTTGGCAAGACGGTGGAGCACAACCTCGCCTTGCTGGCCCGCCTTTCCCTGTTTCATTCATTGGGGTGCCCGGTGCTGCTTGGGGTGTCGCGCAAGCGGTTCATCGGCACCATCGGCGAAGCTGACACCGCGTCAGACCGAATGCCAGGCTCACTGGCCCTCGCGGTGCTTGCCGCGCGGGAGGGGGTGCAGCTATTACGGGTGCATGACGCAGATGAAACGCGCCAGGGGCTAAGCCTTGCCATGGCGCAGTGGGGTCTTTGAGGGGGCAGCAATGGGCAGAACATTATTTGGCACCGATGGGGTGCGCGGGCGGGCCAATACAGCCCCGATGACCGCCGAAATGGCGCTAAAGCTGGGGGCCGCCGCCGGGCGCTACTTCCGCCGCGATGGCTCAAACGGGCACCGCGTGGTGATCGGCAAGGACACCCGCCTTTCTGGCTATATGTTCGAGAATGCGCTGACCGCAGGGTTGACCAGCACCGGCATGAACGTGCTGCTGCTTGGTCCGGTGCCCACGCCAGCGGTGGGATACCTCACCTCGTCGATGCGGGCCGATCTGGGCATCATGATTTCGGCCTCTCATAACCCGCATTACGACAACGGGATCAAGTTTTTCGGGCCCGACGGCTTCAAGCTTTCTGACGAGGCCGAGGAGGAGATCGAAGCGCTGGTTGCGGCGGGGGTTGAGCCTGCTTCGGCAGAAAACATCGGCCGCGCCAAGCGGATCGACGATGGCCGCTTCCGCTATGTTGAGCGGGCCAAGGCGAGCTTTCCGCAGGGCGCGCGGCTCAACGGGCTGAAGGTGGTGGTCGATTGCGCCAATGGCGCTGCCTATAAAACCGCGCCCGAAGTCCTGTGGGAGCTGGGCGCCGAGGTGATCCCGCTGGGGGTGTCGCCAAACGGGTATAATATCAACGAGAAATGCGGCTCCACCTCACCGCAAACCGCCGCAGATGCGGTGGTGGCCCACGGGGCCGATGTGGGCATTTGCCTTGATGGTGACGCCGATCGCGTGATGATCATCGACGAAAACGGCGCAATCGCCGATGGCGATCAACTGATGGCGCTGATGGCCGCACGCTGGGGCGACTTGGGCATTCTGAAGGGCGGGTCGCTGGTTGCCACGGTCATGAGCAACCTTGGCCTTGAGCGCTTCCTTGAAGGCCAGGGTTTGCGGCTGGAGCGCACCCCGGTGGGCGACCGTTACGTTGTGGAACGGATGCGCGAGGGGGGCTTCAACCTTGGCGGCGAGCAATCGGGCCATATCGTGATGACCGATTATGCCACCACGGGTGATGGGCTGCTGGCGGGCATCCAGTTTCTGGCGGCGATGGTCGGCACCGGGCAGCCTGCCAGCGCGCTGACCCGCAGCTTTGATCCGGTGCCGCAGATGCTGAAAAACGTGCGCTACGCGGTGGGCCAAGACCCGCTTTCGCTGACGCAGGTGAAGGAAAAGCTGGCCGCGGCAGAGGCCGATCTGGCGGGCAAAGGGCGGCTTTTGATCCGCAAAAGCGGCACCGAGCCGTTGATCCGCGTGATGGCCGAATGCGAGGACGAAGGCCTGCTTGCGCAAACGGTGGATGGCATCGTTGCCGAGGTTGAGGCGGCTTTGCAGGCAACGTGAGTCAGCTGCGGGTGAAGAGCCTGCGCAGCGCGCCCCACTGGCTCAGGAACACGCCTGCGAGGATCAGCGCCATGCTATAAAACAGGCTTGGCGGCAGCGTCTCGTTCAGGACCGCCCAGCCGAACAGGATTGAGACCAGCGGCACCAGGTAGTTGGTCAGGCTCATGAAAACCGGCCCCGCCGAGCGCACCACGAGGATGCGCAGCAGGTTCGCCGCTGCGGTGGGCACAAGGCCAAGCAACGCAAGGGCCGCGAGCCCCTTGGCGCCGGGATATTCCGGTGCGCCATGGGTGACGGCGGCAATCGGGATCACGAAAAACGCACCGATCGCAACCACCGCAAAGGTGAGGCCAACCGGGTCAATCGGCGGGAGGCGGCGCATCATGATCGACGACACACCATAGCACCCCGCCGCCGCAAGGCAGGCCAACCGCCCCCAGCCCTCAAGCGGATCCCCGGTGGAGGCCAGCGCGGCGGGGCCGATCAACACCGCGACTCCGATGAAGCCCAGAATAAAGCCCACAACGCGCCGCCACGTCATCCGCTCGCCGGGGATGAACAGATGCGCCAGCGGCAGGATGAACAGCGTCACCGTGGCCATGGACACCCCGGCAAAGGCCGAGGGCACAAACTGCTGGCCCCAACTCAAGCACATGAACGGCACGGCGGAAGATAGAAGCGCGACGATCACCAGCTTCGGCCAATCGGTTTGATCGGTGGTGAACATCCGCCCGCCACGCAGCCGCCAGACCACGCCGGTGAGCAGCGCGGCAAAGCCGATGCGTGCCGAGGCAACCCAAAAGGGCGGCGTGGTTTCAAGCGCAATGCTCTGCACCATGAACGTGCCGCCCCAGACAAGGCCGAGGGTGGCGATCATCGCCCAACTGCGGGCCGTAATCTCGGGGGTGGTCTGCATGGGGCCTCTTGATGCGGGTGGGGAAGGGTGGGACAGCCTTAGCTGGCTTCGCGCTGCCGCGAAAGTGGGCAGTTTGCTGCAAGTCAGGGGGGGGTTGATCAAAGGCTATGCTGCGACGCGGCCCGCCCTTCGCCGCAATGCAGCGAGGCGCAGGCTGAGGAGAGGAAGGAGCATATACAACGAGGGGAGCCATCGCATGGGCGCTACGAGGTCAGCCTTTGCAGACGTTCCTCAGGATAGCACCGGGAATGGTGGAGGGCCTCACGCAACAGCGTATGCCCCATTCATGTCTAGGCCCGACACGCGCATTTGGTCTGCAGCGACGGTGTTTGCGTTAGTGCAGGTGTTTGGCGGTCATTCAAGATGTCAGGTTGCGGCCAAGGCAATCGCCAGCATGACGATAATACCCCACAATATTTGTGGTTCGCGCAATGCCCGATGAACCCAGCTGGGGCGGTTTTCCGGCATTTCCTCAGGAGACACATAGGGCCAAGCGGGCTGATCTGGCCCGGCTCTAAAGACCTCGCAAAGTTTCATCATGCCCGCAGCCTCAAAGAAAGCCTCGCGGTCGTCTTCAAGCATCCATGCCGTCGCGTGCAGGTTTTGCGCGTCCAGAATCTTGACCCGGTGTTCGCACCATTCGATCAGCGCGCGGCCAACTCCCTTTCTGCGGTGGGGCGCAAAGACGTGGATGTCGAATATCTCTAGCCCGCTGCCGCCTAGACTGGATTGCACCAGTATGACGTAGCCGGCGAACTCACCGTCGTGGAATGCCGCCTGAATTGTGCCGGCGGCGTTTCTGTCGCGCCCTTCAGGCGTGGTGAAGCATGAGGCGATGTATTTTCCGTGAAAAAATTCGAAGGTGTTGGCTGGAAACGCGAACGGCAGCTTTGCCACGTGCCGGTCGCAGGTTTCGCGGCAGGCGGCTTCGATGGCCGGGCGCTCGCGCGGCGTGGCGACGCGCAGCTCTATCTTTGGAAACTCGTTCATGACACCAGACAGCAAGACAGCCCCGGCGCTTCTGCCGGGGCTATCCTTATAAATCAGTTGCGCTCTTTGTCGACCATCTTGCCTGCCGAGATCCAGGGCATCATGCCACGGAGCTTTTCGCCGGTCGCTTCGATGCTGTGCTCGTCGTTGATGCGGCGGGTCGCCTTGAAGGACGGCTGGCCAACGGCGTTTTCAAGCATGAAGTCGCGCACGAACTTGCCCGATTGGATGTCGGTCAGCACGGCCTTCATGCGGGCCTTGGTCTCTTCGTAAGGCAGGATGCGCGGGCCGGAAACATACTCACCATATTCGGCGGTGTTCGAGATCGAGTAGTTCATGTTGGCAATGCCGCCTTCGTAGATCAGGTCCACGATCAGCTTCACCTCGTGCAGGCACTCGAAGTACGCCATTTCGGGGGCGTAACCGGCTTCCACGAGAGTTTCAAAGCCCATGCGGATCAGCTCGACAAGGCCACCGCAAAGCACGGCCTGCTCGCCGAAGAGGTCGGTTTCGCACTCTTCGCGGAAGTTGGTTTCGATGATGCCCGAGCGACCGCCACCAATGGCGGAGCAGTAGGACAGGCCGATTTCCAGCGCCTTGCCGGAGGCGTCATTGTCAACGGCCACGAGGCAGGGCACGCCGCCGCCTTTGGTGTATTCGCCGCGCACGGTATGGCCGGGGCCCTTGGGGGCCATCATGATCACATCAACACCTTTGGGCGCTTCGATCAGGCCGAAGTGGACGTTGAGGCCGTGGGCAAAGGCAATCGCGGCCCCTTCACGGATGTTGTCCTTGACGTATTTGTTCCAGGTCTCGGCCTGAAGCTCGTCGGGCATGGTGAACATCATCAGATCACACCAGGCGGCGGCTTCTGCAATGCCCATCACCTTGAGGCCCTCGCCTTCGGCCTTCTTGGCGGAGGGGGAGCCTTCGCGCAGGGCGACGACGAGGTTTTTCGCGCCGGAGTCCCGCAGGTTCAACGCGTGGGCGTGGCCTTGGGAACCGTAGCCGAGGATGGCTACTTTTTTGTCTTTGATCAGGTTGATATCGCAATCGCGGTCATAATAAACGCGCATGATGGTCCCTCCAGGAGTGGTTTCATTGGCGCGGTTTGTAGCCCTGCGGGGCCGCAAAGGGGAGAGGGGAATTGACGTTTGCAGCCGCATGAGTGAAAAAGTCATTCACGAATGGGCTAACGGGCGGAAATATCATGCTTGACGATCACGACAGGCGCATCCTGCGGCACCTTCAGGCCGAACCAACCCTGAGAGCCGCCGAACTGGCCGAGCGCGTGGGCCTGTCGCCGCAAAAGGCGTGGCGGCGGGTTGAGCGCATGGAGCGCGAAGGCGTGATCCGGGGCCAGGAGGCGGTGATTGATTGGGAGCGGCTTGGCTTTGCGGTGAGGGTTTCACTGAGATTCACGCTCGACAAAACCCTACCACGCGCCTTCGATGAATTCCTTAACGCCGCGCGCGAGCTGCGCGAAGTGACCGAAATTCAAACCTTCCTTGGCCGCGTTGACGTGCGCCTTGAGGTGATCGCGCGGGATATGAGCCACTGGGCGCAGATCTATCGCGACAAGATCATCGCGCTGCCCCATATCGCCGAAATCGAAGCGCTGATGCATGTGAGCCGGATCAAGACTGAAGAGGCGCTGCCGGTATGACCCTCGCCCTGGATGACATTGATTGGAAAATTCTGGCGGCCTTGCAGGCGGATGGTCGGCAAAGTGCCGGGGCCGTCGGGCGCAAGCTGGGCCTGTCGCAGCCGGCAGCGTGGCGGCGGATCAAGCGGCTGACAGAGGCCGGGGCCATTTCGGGGCGGCGGTTAAGGTTGGATGCCGAGAAGCTGGGCTTTGGCGTGACGGTGTTTCTGGGGGTCAAACTGGCCACCAAGGCGCTGGTCTCGCTGGAGGTGTTCGAGCGGGCGGTCAGCGCTATCCCCGAGGTGCAATCGGTGGAATATGTGCTTGGGCTTTACGATTATCGCCTGCGTGTGACCGCGCGCGATCTGGCCGATTTTGAGCGCGTTTTGCGGCGGCGGGTGATGGCGCTGCCGGGGGTTGGCAACGTGGAAGCCAACGTGCTGTTGACCGAGGAGAGACGGCCCGGACCGCTTTGAAAATAAGGGTCGATGCGGCATTTGGCGGCCTTGTTCGCAGCGCCTGAAATCCCCATATATTTAGGGAGTATCAAGTGTTGGAGGGCTTCATGAAGGCTATTCTCGTCGCAACCGATCTATCCCCGCGTTCCGACCTTGCGCTGCACTGCGGTTACGCCCTTGCTGAGGCCAGTGGAGCGCGGCTTGTGATCTGTTCGGTGGTTGACGATGACCTGCCCGGCAGCCTTGCCACCAAGATGGCTGCGGAAGCGAAAGCCGGGCTGGACGAGGTGTGCAAGTCCATTTCCAGCTATAGCGCTGAGGTGATCGTAGAGGTGGGGGAACCCGTTGCCACCGTTCTGGCCCGCGCTGACCGGGTTAAGGCCGATCTCGTTGTGCTTGGCCAGCACCGTGAGCGGCCGATCTGGGATATTTTCCACGGCACGACGATGGAGCGCATTGTGCGGGCCACCGAAATTCCGGTGCTTCTGGTGCGGGACCCTACGGAAAATGGCTATGAGCGTGTGCTCTGCGGTGTTGATCTGTCGCCCGCCTGCGCCGCTGCCGCCCGCAAGGCGCGCCAGATCGCCCCCAAGGCGGAAATGGCGGCCTTCCACGCCGTTCATGTGCCTTATCAAGGCCTTACTCGGGTGCCGGGCGGAGGCCCCAAGGCGCTGGTGCCCTTCGTAAAAGATGCGGAAACCTCGCTTGAGGCCTGGTGGTCTGAGGCAGACCTTCCCGAGGGCCTGGTGAAGCCGATGCCCGTGGTGGGCGGGCTGACCGCCAGCTTTGGGCAGGAAATCAACCGCTTCAAGCCCGATCTGATCGCCATCGGTGCCCATGGCCGAGCGGCATTTGTGCCGTCACTTTTGGGGCATTTCACCGAAAGCGTCATCCGCAATCCGCCCTGCGATGTGATCGTTGTGCGGCGCTGAGCCGCGATCCGGGCTATTCCAAATGGCCGCAGCAGGGGCTAGGAAAGCCCAGTCAAAACCGGAGGATTGACCAATGAGCGCATTGCGTGGAGATATCGACCCGGATGGGTTGCTGGAGTTCTCGGTGGTGTTTACGGACCGGTCCCTCAACCATATGAGCAAGGCATTTCAGGAGGTTATGCGCGATATCTCCGCAGGCCTGAAAGCCGCCTACAACGCACATGCGGTGGCCGTGGTGCCGGGCGGCGGCACCTATGCGATGGAAGCCGTCGCGCGCCAACTGGCCAGGGACGAAGCCGTCATGGTCATCCGCAATGGTTTTTTCTCCTACCGCTGGAGCCAGATTTTTGCCGCGGGGAACATCCCCAGCGATGAGCATGTGATGAAGGCGCGGCGCGAGGGCAATGACCCTCAGGCACCGTTCTCTCCGGCCCCGATTGAAGAGGTCGTCGCCGCCATCAAATCAGAAGCCCCGGCGCTGGTTTTTGCCCCCCACGTTGAAACCGCGAGCGGGATGATCCTGCCGGATGAGTACATTGCGGCGCTGGCCGAGGCCGTGCACTCTGTGGGCGGTTTGCTGGTGCTGGATTGCATCGCATCGGGCTGCATTTGGGTAGATATGGAGGCGCTTGGCGTCGATGTGTTGATCTCGGCGCCGCAAAAGGGCTGGTCGGCGCCGCCTTCGGCTGGGTTGGTCATGCTCTCGGCGCGGGCCGAGGAGAAGGTGGCCGAGACCAAATCCGATAGTTTTGCCTGCGATCTGGGCCGTTGGCTGGCGATCATGCAGAGCTATGAGGCGGGGGGCCATGCTTACCACGCGACCATGCCCACAGACAGCCTACGCGTGTTCCGCAATGCGCTGAAGGAAAGCCAGGAGATTGGCCTTGATGTCCTGAAAACCCGCCAGCAAGACCTGGGTGACAAAGCCCGCGCACTCTTGGCGCAAAAGGGCCTGAAAAGCGTTGCAGCGCAAGGGTTTGAGGCGCCGGGCGTGGTGGTTGTTTACACCGAAAACGCCGAGCTGCAGACCGGGCGGGCCTTTGCCGCCGAAGGGGTGCAAATTGCCGCCGGGGTGCCGCTGATGATCGACGAAGGGGCCAACTACAAGAGTTTCCGCATCGGTCTTTTTGGCCTTGATAAGCTGGCCGATGTTGATGCTACCGTAAGCCGCCTCGCCAAGGTGCTGGAGAAGGTGCTTTAGCGCCCCATTCCGGCGTCCATGACGCGGCGGCGGAGCGGGGCGATATCTGCCACCGCTCGCAGGCCCGCCAACCGCAACCCTTGCAGCGGCGGCAGGCCGGAGCGGGTGAGGCGGTTGTAAAGGCCAATGGCCCCAACCCGCGCGGCGATATCGCTGGCGCGGGATTTTTCATAGGCATCAAGGTGTTGACGGGTGCCAAGCTGCCCCGGTTTAACGGCCTCGACCAAGGCGGCGATATCGTTCAACGAGGTGTTCAGCCCCTGCGCCCCGATCGGCGGGATCACATGCGCCGCCTCGGCCACGAGGGCGACACGCTGCGCGGTGAGGTGCTTGGCCTTTAGTGTGACGATCGGGAAGGTGGCGCGGCCAGAGGCCAGCGTGAGCGGGCCGAACACATTGGCAGAGCGGGTGGTGGCCTCTTGCGAAAATGCTTCATCGTCAAGGGCTTGCAGGCGCGCGGTTTCGGGCCCGGGGGTCATCCAGACGACAGCGGAGGCGTGGCTGCCAGCGTGATCGGGGAGGGGGATGAGCGTGAAGGGGCCGCCCTGGTTATAGACCTCGGTCGATACATCATGATGCGGCTCGGGGTGGGTGGCCGTGAAGGCCAGCGCCTTTTGTCCGAACCGGTTGATCTGGGCGTCGATCCCGGCAAGCCTGCGGGTGCCAGATTCGCGCCCGTCCGCCCCGATCACAAGGCGGGCTTCAAGGCTCTCACCGCTCGACAAACGGGCGATGGCATGGGCCTCGCGAAGGGTGAGCCCGGTGAGGGTGCTGCCCCAGAGAAGCGTGACATTTTCTCTTTCTTCCAAGTCACTTAGCAGCACATCGGCGATACGCCAGTTCATCAGGTTCTGGGCCAGCGGAGGGGTGCCTTCATCCTGCGAAACGAAGGTGCGGCTATCGCGGATTTCGGGGGGCCAACCGGTGGTATCAACGATGCGCAATTGCTGGAGCGGCTGGGCATGTGGGGCGAGGTGGGACCAAAGGCCAGCCTCCTCGAAGAGGGTGATGGCCGGGTCAAGAAAGGCGGTTGAGCGCAGGTCACCGCGATCATCGCGCAGGGGCGCTTTGGGAGCCACCAGGGTGACGCTGTAACCCCTTTGCGCAAAGGCTGCGGCGGCGGTGAGGCCGGCGATGCCGCCCCCGGCGATGAGGATATCGGTTTGGGTCCGTGACATGCGTCAGGTGTAGGGCGAAGGGGGCGGGTTGGACAAGCGGCATCTGGGCGCAGGGGCTTTGCAGAAATACCGTTGCGCGGGTTCGCTCAGGGCCGTTAACCGCGAATTTGTGCAGGCCACAAGAGATGCACAAGGGATGCACACCCCATGCACATGCGTTTATGCAAAACGACGACGGGTTAACCGGGCGAGCGTTGCTTGGCGGGGCAAGCGCGGTTTGGCGGGGCAAGCACCGTGCGGCCCGATCAGGAGAGGCGCGACAGGAAGCCGGTGAGATCCGCCGTGTGATGGTGGATGTGATCGGCCGGGGCGGGCGTGGGCGCCACATGAACGGTGCGCATCCCCATCGCGTGAGGTGCTGCAAGATTGCGCGGATCATCCTCAAACATCGCGGCTTGCCCCGGCTCCACCCCTGCGGCGGAAAAGATGGTTTCAAAGGCGGCGCGCTCGGGCTTGGGGCGAAAGCCCGCATGCTCCACCCCGAAAACCGCATCGAAGGTGTCTTGCAAGCCACGCGCCTTGAGCACCCGGCGGGCGTAAGGCTCGGAGCCGTTGGTGAAAACGATCTTGCGACCGGGCAGGGCAGTGATGGCGGCGGCAAGGGCCGGGTCCGCCTTGAGGTGGGTGAGCGAAATATCGTGCACATCGGTCAGGTAAGGGGCGGGATCAACGCCGTGAACCTGCATCAACCCGGCCAACGTGGTGCCATATTTGGCCCAATAGTCCTTGCGCAGGCGGTCGGCCTCGGGCTGTGCGATGCCAAGAGCCTGCATGACCCAGGCGGTCATCCGCACCTCGATTTGGTCAAACAGCCGCGCCTCGGGGGGGTAGAGGGTATTGTCGAGATCAAAGACCCAGGTGGCGACGTGAGAGAAGAGGTGGGCATGTGGCATGGCGCGACGCTAGGCGCGCAGCTCGCAGGATGCAATGGGCTGCGGCAAGCCGCGCCTTGCCAGCAGGGGGGTGGGGCGCTTAGGCTCGCGCGGCAACAGCGACGAGGGAAGTGAATGTCGAGACAAACCAGCCAGAAGGACGCCTATGCGCTGATCCTCGATGCGATTGACGTGGGGCTTTACAAGCCCGGCGACCGGCTGGTGGAAAGTGAGCTGGCCGAGCGGTTTGGCGTGTCGCGCACCCCGATCCGCGAGGCGCTGCAACGGCTGGAAACCCAGAGCATGCTCACCCGTGACGGGCGCTCGCTGATTGTCGCGGCGCTCGACCATAACGAGCTGGCCGAGCTTTACGTTGTACGCGCCGAGTTGGAGGCGCTGGCGGCGCGGCTGGCAGCGCGCCATGCCACCGCCGAAGAGGTGAAGGTGCTGGGCGATATGGTGGTGGAGGACCATGCGCTGCTGGCCGATCCTTCGGCGCTGAGCCGGGCCAACCGGCGGTTTCATCGCCAGATCCACCTTGCCTCGCACAATCGCTTCCTGGTGCAACAGCTTGATCTGGTGCACCGCTCGATGGCCTTGCTGGCGACCACATCGCTGGCCGCAGAGGGGCGGAGCGAAACGGCGCTGGCCGAGCATCAGGCGATTGTGGATGCCTTGAAAGCGCGCGATGAGGCGGCGGCGGGCGCGGCCCTGAAGCACCACATTTCGACCGCCTTCGAGCAGCGGCTCAAGCTGGATGCCGCACGGGAATAGGGCGGTAAGGCGCTGATTTAAATGGCGTTATGCGGGGTGATGGCTGTGGTCTTCATCGTGCAGCCCATGGGCGGTTTTATCCCAGTAGAACGGTTTGGTGACGATCTCGTAGAAGGCCTTGTAGGAGGCCAGTGCCCCGAGCGGGTAGTAAAGGTGCAGCGTGGGCACCCATTTGCCAAGGCCGCTGTGCCTGGTTTGGCGCACGCCAAGGATGCCGATGGCGATGGTGCTGAGTTCGGAGGTGAAGAACAACCCGCCGAGCGCCCAGAAGGCCCATGGTGGCAGCACGCCAAGCAGCGGGTGCCAGAGGCCAAACGCCACCAGCCAGAACGACCAGAGCAGCGGTGCGAGCAGAAATTGCGACAGGGTGCCGAGGAAAAGCAGCTGGAAACCAGCGAATTTCCACGCGCCCAGCTCGCGCCAGAGCCGAAACGGGTTGCGCATGTGGACCGCCCATGTGAGCGCGTAGCCCTTGAGCCAGCGCGAGCGTTGTTTGACCCAAGGCAGGGCGCGGCAGTTGGCCTCTTCATAGGTGGTGCTTTCAACCAGTTCGGCGCGGTAGCCCATGCGGGCCAGGCGCATCCCGAGATCGGCGTCTTCGGTAACGTTATGCGCATCCCAGCCGCCAACCGCTTCCAGCGCCTCACGGCGGAAAAACAGGGTGGTGCCGCCGAGCGGAATGGCCAGCCCCATGCGCGACAGCCCCGGTAAAACAACGCGGAACCAGCTGGCATATTCAACGGCAAAACAACGCGATAGCCAATTGGTGCGGGCGTTGTAAAAATCGAGCGCGCCTTGCAGGCAGCCCACTTCACGGGGGCGTTCGTGAAAGCGGCGGACGACCTTGTGAAGCTGCTCGGGTTCGGGGGCATCTTCGGCATCCCAGACGCCGATGATCGAGCCGCGGCAAAATTCGAGCGCGTAGTTGAGGGCGCGGGGTTTGGTTTGCACCGCCCCGGCGGGCACGGTGATAACCCGAATCCACGGCGGCAGGGTGGTGCGGGCGAGCATGGCGCGAGTGGTGTCATCCTCGGCCTCCATGACCAGCACCACATCGAGCAGTTCCTTGGGATAGGTCAGCCGCTCCAGCCGGGCCACGAGGCGGGTGGCGATTTCATCCTCGCGAAACAGCGGCACCATGACAGAGACCATCGGCAGGCGGGCGATGGCGGGGCGCGCGCGCCGCGAGGTGAAGCCGGGGAAGGGGGCTGTGGTTTCGGCCCCCGTGAGGGCGCTGGCGGCCACGGCGCGGGCGTTGCGCACCTGTTGAAGGCGGGCGCGGCGGGCGGCCCAGAGACGCCAGAGCGCGATGCTCCCGGCGGTGTTTTTAAGGGCCAGTTGCAGCACCAGCGTGACCACGGCCCAGGCGCAGAGTGTCACAAAGGCCTCCTGCGGGAAGGCGATTGTGACGGCCAGCGCGGCGAGGAGCAGCGCGAGCACAACGCGCTGTTTGCGCAGGCTCACATAGTCGCGGCAGCTCATTTCGGTGGGCACAATGGTTTCGGCACGGTGAGTGAGGCTTGTGGCGCGGATTTGCTCGACGGCGCGAAACACATCGGCCTCTTGCGCCAGCGCCATGACCACCGGCCCGAACATCGCCGTGAGCGCCTCATGGTGGCGGGCAAACAGGTGGGGGCGGGCGGTGACGATCACGGTGAAAGAGCCTTGCCGCCGCCAGGGCAGAATCGCATCGCGCAGGCAGTTGGCGGGGCCGTAAAGATCAACCAGGCGCGGATCGGGCGGATCTTCAACCGGGTGGATAATCCGCCCGCCCCATTGCTGCGCAAGGCCCGCCATAAGCGCCGGCGGGGTGATCATGCCGTGGGCGAGCAGGATTTCGCCCAGCCGGGCATCCTCACGCTGTTGCATGGCCAGCGCGGTGAGCAGATCGCCCGGAGAAAGCGCGCCGCTTTGCACAAGGATCTTGCCAAGCGGGCTGCGCGAGGGCGGGGGCGGCAGGGAGCGGTTGCGCGAGGCAACGAGGGTCAAAGGCACCTTGGATGCCGCAGCCTCAGAGAGGGGCGGTGGCGCGATGTCCCGGCTGTCGGGCAGCGGGCGGCCTAGCATGATATCTGTCTTCCTTCCCCGGAACCGCCCGACACGACCAAGGGGCCGCGACAGGCGCAGTCGCAAAGCGGGCCAGCAATCCCGCTGGGGATAACTTTGGCGTGCGCATAGTTAAGGAAGCGTTAATTGAGACAGACTTCTGCCCGGTTTCAGGCGGCGTCAGGCGGTTTCGCGGGCGCGCATGGCAGAGGCGAAGCGTTCGAACAGGTAGAAACTGTCTTGCGGGCCGGGGCTGGCCTCGGGGTGGTATTGCACCGAGAACACCGGGCGATCGGTAAGGGCGATGCCGCAGTTGGAGCCATCAAAGAGCGATACGTGGGTTTCACGCACGCCTTCGGGCAGGGTTTGGCTATCAACGGTAAAGCCATGATTCATCGAGGTAATCTCGACCTTGCCGGTGTCCAGGTCCTTCACCGGGTGGTTTGCGCCGTGGTGGCCGTGGTTCATTTTGATGGTTTTGGCGCCGAGGGCCAGAGCGAGCATCTGGTGGCCGAGGCAGATGCCAAAGACCGGGATATCGGCCTTGGCCATCACGTCCTGGATCATTGGCACCGCATAGGCTCCGGTGGCCGCCGGATCGCCGGGGCCGTTGGACAAAAACAGGCCTTGCGGCGAGTGCGCCAGCACCTCAGCGGCGGTTGCGGTTGCGGGCAAAACGGTTACATCGCAGCCTGCGGAAGCGAGGCAGCGCAGGATGTTGCGCTTGGCGCCGTAGTCGATGGCGACAACCTTGAAACCGTCACCCTCGCGCTTGGTGTAGCCCTCGGGCCAGGCCCAGCGCATCTCATCCCAGCGGTAGCTTTGCGCGCAGGTGACATCGCGGGCGAGGTCTACGCCTTCAAGCCCGGCAAAGCTGCGGGCGGCGGCGACCAGCGCTTCGATATCAAAATTGCCCTCGGGATCATGGGCAAGGGCCACATGCGGCGCGCCTTGCTGGCGGATCGCACGGGTGAGGCGGCGGGTATCAAGGCCGCCGATGCCAACCCGGCCCCGCTTGGTGAGCCAGTCTTGCAGGGTTTCGATGGCGCGCCAGTTTGAAGGCTCTGTCGGGTCCCATTTCACGACGATGCCTTCGGCGACCGGATCGGCGGTTTCATCGTCTTCCGGGGTCACGCCGGTGTTGCCGACATGGGGGAAGGTGAAGGTCACGATCTGGCCCGCATAGGAGGGGTCGGTCATGATTTCCTGATAGCCGGTCATGGCGGTGTTGAAGCAAAGCTCGGCCACGCGCTGGCCTGTCGCGCCGAAACCGTGGCCGTAAAACAGCGTCCCGTCCGCGAGCGCGAGGCAGGCGGTCGGGCGGGCGGATGCGGTGCCGGGCATGGGCGACTCCTTGGGACGTGCGAGGTAAATCCGGGCTTAGGTAGAGGGATGGGGCCGAGGGGTCAAGAGAGGCTGGCGGATATGCGGCTTTTGCAGGGCAGATGCCTGCAACTTGGGCGCGCGGGGATGTTTCTGGCCGTGCCGTGGCTTCGGGCATTGCGGCAAGCGGGGTGGGGCAGTAGGGTGCGCTCTTGATTTTGCCCAATGGGGACGAGATACCAATGGATATGCGGACACGCATCATGGCGGCTTTGAAGGTTGCAATGAAGGATCGGGATGCCAAGCGGCTCTCGACGCTGCGCCTTATCAGTGCGGCGATCAAGGACAAGGAAATCGCCTCGCGCGGCGAGGGCGGTGAAGAGCTTGTGGGCGACAGCGAAGTGCTGGCGATCCTTGGCAAGATGGTGAAGCAGCGCCAGGAAAGCGCGCGCGCCTATGAAGAGGGCGGCCGGCTTGATCTGGCCGAGCAGGAGCTATCGGAGATTGGGGTGATCGAGGAATTCCTGCCCCAGCAGCTTTCACAAAAGCAGATCACAGCCGCGGTAGATGAGGCGATTGCCAGCACCGGGGCCAGCAGCATCCGCGACATGGGCAAGGTGATGGGCGTTCTGAAGGAGCGCTACACCGGCCAGATGGATTTTGGCGCGGTTGGCCCGATGGTAAAGGATCGGCTGGTCTGATTGAGCCTTGAGGGAGGAAGGAAGCGGCGGGGCAATGCTCCGCCCTTCGTGTTTTTGGGCGGTGGAACAGCCCCCACGCCACCCCGCAGCGGCCCAAAAGCCCGCCCGCCCACCCCTTTTGCGCCGCTCCGGCGTGGCGCGGGGGCTTGGGGGGGTGTTTGGATATTTACAGCAAGAAAATGCAGCGGGGCCTTATGGCGCGAGCATGGGGAAGCGGGCGAGGACATCGCTTGGGTTTTTGGCCGGGAAGCGGGTGACGAAGCGGGTTTTGAACGACACGCGGCCTCGGCGGGCGCCGAAATTTTCCCCATGGTTGAGGATATAGAGCGTGGCGGGGGCGCGCAGCGGGGTCAGCCGGCGGCCAGCGAGGGCGGCGAGGTAGGGAAACATCCGGTGTTCGTGCTGGGTGAGCGCGGTGAGGAAGGCGGCTTCTTCCGCCGTGGCGCTGTGGCGGAAGGCGGCGCAGGAGCCGCAGAGCTTCCAGAACGCCTTTTGCCCCGGCTGGCGCAGGGATTGGGGCGAGGCGAGGGCGAGGCCTTTGGTGCCCGCATCATAAACCCATCCGGTGGTAACGAGGTACCCGGAGGCGCTTTTGCGCGCGGTCATTTCGGCCACGGCGGTGGGGGCGAGCAGATCATCGGCATCAAATGGCATGGCGTAGCCATGGGGCAGGCGCGGCAGGGTGGCCGAGAGCTGTGCGAGCTTGCGCCATTTGTCGTTGCCCTTGGTCGGTTCGGTGAAGGGCAGGAAGGTGAAGCGCGGATCGTCGGGGAGTGAGGGCGCATCCTGGCCGCAGATCACCGCTTGCCAGTTGGGCGCGGTTTGGGCGGTGAAGCTGGCGAGGGTGGCGGTGAGGCGGGCCTCGACGGCGGACCAATCCGAAACGTGGTGGCGCCCGACCAGCGGGATCAGGAAGGTGACGGTGGGGTTGGCGGGCGCGGTTTGGCGGGGGGTGGCGCGCAGGGTGAGGGCGGCTTGCTCGGAAGGTGTGGGGTGCAGCAGGCGGCTGGCCGTGCGGGGGCCGAGCAACGCGGCGGCGGCGCGCAGGGCGAGGCGTTTGGCTTTGGGTGTGGCGGGATGCTGGGCCATGGCGTTGCCTTAGCGCGTGGGCGGCGTGGTGAAAAGCCTCGTGAGGTGGCCCGAGAGGGCGCTGGGCCTAGACGGTGCGCAGGGGCAGGAGGCGGTTTAGCTCGCTGAACAGGGCGCGGCGTTCGTCTTCGGAGAGGAAGGCGCCGATTTCGACGGTGCGGCCTTTGCCGGTGAGGGTGATATAGGCGGGGACGCGGCTGCCCTTTTCGTGCAGCTCGACCTTGACCCAATGGGGGTTTTCCTCCCAGCTTTGCAGCGGCTTTTTGGGGGCGGCGTGGCTGAGGCGGATGAGGTCTGGCCAGAGGGTGAGCTCTTCGAGGATTTCACCATCGCGGTAGCTTTTGTTCAGCAGGAAATAGGTGAGCCAGAGCGCGCCGAGGACAAAGGGCAGGAGGCCCCAAAGCACGGGCGTGCCAAGCGCGGGGGTAATGGACACCAGCAGCAGCAGGGCGGTGGTGCCGATGAACCAAGCGAACCCGACCTTTGGCAGTGAGCGGTGGGGCCAGAGGTGCAGCTGGAGCAGCGCGGTGGCGGGCGTATGTGAAGAGGCCCCGGGCGCTGCCGGGGCCTTTTCCTGTGTTCTATCCAAGACCCGTTCTACGGGCATGGGGGGTGACCTTTCAGTGGTGTGCCGGTCAGTGGTGTGCCGGGGTCTTGTCCCAGTCTTCCCGCTTGGGGAGGATCTCGAAGGTGTGCTCCGGGGGCGGGGAGGGCAGCGTCCACTCAAGGGTGTCGGCGTGCTCGTTCCACGGGTTCGGCTCGCTCACCCGCTTACCGTAGCGCAGGGAGTAGAACACCACGCCGATAAAGAAGACGAAGCTCGCGAAGGACAGGAACGCGCCCCAGCTGGAGAGATGGTTCCAGTAGGCGAAGGCCTCGGGGTAGTCGATGTAGCGGCGGGGCATGCCCTGACGGCCCAGGAAGTGCTGGGGGAAGAAGGTCAGGTTGGCGCCGATGAACATCGCCCAGAAGTGCAGCTTGCCGGCCCATTCGGGGTACATGCGCCCTGCCATCTTGGGGAAGTAGAAGTAGATGCCCGCAAAGATGCAGAACACCGCCCCAAGGCTCATCACGTAGTGGAAATGCGCCACAACGTAGTAGGTATCGTGGAACGCCCGGTCAAGGCCCGCCTGTGACAGCACCACGCCCGTGACACCGCCAACGGTGAACAGGAAGAGGAAGCCGAAGGCCCAGAGCATCGGGGTTTTGAACTCGATAGAGCCGCCCCACATGGTGGCGATCCACGAGAAGATCTTGATGCCCGTGGGCACCGCGATCACCATCGTGGCCAGCATGAAGTAGCTCTGCTGGGTCAGCGACAGGCCCACCGTATACATGTGGTGCGCCCAGACGACGAAGCCCAGCACGCCAATGGCGATCAGCGCCCAGACCATCGGCAGGTAGCCGAAGATCGGTTTGCGGGAGAAGGTGCCGATGACGTGGCTGATGATGCCAAAGCCGGGGAGGATGATGATATACACCTCCGGGTGGCCGAAGAACCACAGGATGTGCTGATAGAGGATCGGGTCGCCGCCGCCGCCCGGCTGGAAGAAGGTGGTGCCGAAGTTACGGTCGGTCAGCAGCATGGTGATGGCGCCGGCCAGAACCGGCAGGGCCAGAAGGATCATCCAGGCGGTCACGAAGATCGACCAGCTGAACAGCGGCACCTTGAAGAGCGTCATGCCCGGTGCGCGCATGTTGAGGAAGGTGGTGATCATGTTGATCGCGCCAAGGATCGACGAGGCCCCCGATACGTGGACCGCGAAGATCGCCAGATCCATCGAATAGCCGCCTTCGTTGGTCGACAGTGGGGGGTAAAGCACCCAGCCCACGCCCGAGCCAAGCTGGCCGTTACCGCCGGGCGAAAGCACCGAGGCCACTGCGAGCGCGGTGCCCGCAACGTAAAGCCAGTAGGAGAGGTTGTTCATCCGCGGGAACGCCATATCCGGCGCGCCGATCTGGAGCGGCATCAGGTAGTTGCCAAAACCGCCGAACAGCGCGGGAATCACCACGAAGAACATCATCAGGATGCCGTGGGCGGTGATAAGCACGTTCCAAAGGTGGCCGTTCGGGGTACATTCCTCGGCCGATGGGATCATACGCGCCCCTTCGGCGCACATGTATTGCACACCGGGATCCATAAGCTCCATCCGCATGTAAACGGTGAAGGCAACAGAGATGAAGCCCACTGCCGCAGCGGTGAAAAGGTAAAGGATACCAATGTCTTTGTGGTTCGTGGACATGAACCAGCGGGTAAAGAACCCGCGGTTGTCCTCGTGGTCGTGACCGTGAACGGTAGCGTCCGCCATTACGGTGCCTCCTGGCTCGTGTTGATCCATGAGGGTGCGCCGGACGCCCGTGTGTTCGCAACACAGGCCCCCAATCTCCCTTCTCCCCCGCTTTTATGCGGCACATTCATCAACGGCAATGTGCAACTCGTCGCAGATGTAGAAATTTTATGCATTGGTGCGCGCGGGGTGTGGAGGGTCAATCAACCCGTTTCACGCCCTCCAGCAGCCGCTCTTGCAGGGAATCGCCGTGCAAAACCGAGATGTCGCCGGTGGTTTCAAGCACCACGGCGCGCACTTCCGAAAGGTTGAGCACATTGGCTTCGCGCAGTTTGGCGACGAGATCATCCTCGGCCACGCGGGTGGCGGAAAGGGCGGACGTGAGGATTTCGCCATCGCGCATCAGCAGGACGGGCGCGTTTTGCACCACGTTCTCAAAGGCCTCGGAGGCGCGGCGCAGGCGGGCAACGATATATTGCACCCCAAGCAGGGCAGCACTGGCAAGGCTGGCCTGCGCGAAGCCGGACCAATCAGTTGATTGGCTCGCCCCGGCCAGAAGTGAGCCAATGGCGACGGTGACGACAAAATCAAAGGCGGTCATCTTGGAAAAGGCGCGCAGCCCGATGACCCGCACCACGAGGATGACCCAGGACACCGCGAAGGTAGAGAGGAGCAGCGCCCGCAACAGGATATCAAGCGGCGTGTTTTCAACGAACATGGGGGGCTCCTTCATGGGTGGTGCGGATGTGCTTTGCATGGCGGATGAACAGATGGCCCAGTGTGACGACAGCCGCCATGGCGATAAGGCCCAGATAACGCTCATAAATCCCATCAATCCCGGTGGGCAGGAAAAAGAAGGGAGGGGCCGAAACCAGCCAGAGCAGCGACAGGCCAACAAGGATGCGCCCGTAAAGCGGGTGCGCGCGCGCCGCGCCCTTGGCCATGCTCCAGGGCACCAGAAGCGTTAGCGCGCCGATCGCATAAACAAGGTAGATGTGAATCACCGTGCCGTCCTGATCGGCGTCGCCATACTCATTGCGCGCGCCCACCAGAAACACGATCAGCCCCATGATCGCCAAGCCAAGCAGCCCGGCGCTCCACCGCCAGCCGCCAAGGTGCAGATGCGCCGCCGCAAGAGCGATGGCGATCAGCGAGGCGGAAAAGGCATAGATGCCGATATCGACGATAAACTCATAGCGGCCTGCGCCAAGATCACTGATGGTGTCGGCGATCCAGTCATGGTCGGGCACCACGAAATCGGCGATCAGGATCGACAGGGCGAAGAGGGCACAGCCGAAAATGGCGTAACAGCCAAGCGCAAGAAGCAGGCCGGGGCGAGGCTTTGGCGAAGCGGAAACAGGCTCATCTGGCATCGGGCGCTTTCGGTTGGGGCTGGAAGCCTAACGCGGCGCACGGGGCGGGGTTCCGCACAGGGTGAGAGGCGGGTGGGCAGGGCGGCAATTGAAATTTGCTGAAATCCCGCCTATATAGGCCTATAACCACAAAAAAAATGCCGAGCGGGTAAGAAAAGATGAAACGAGTTTTGAGCGGTTTTTGGGCGGATTTTGTCCAGCCGATGTTGCAACGTCCCAAAAGAGTGCAAATGGCGGCCCTGTGTTATCGCGATGGCGAGGCGGGGCCTGAAGTGCTGTTGATCACCAGCCGTGGCACCGGGCGCTGGATTATCCCCAAGGGCTGGCCGATGGCCGGCAAATCCGGCTCGGGCGCGGCGCTTGAGGAAGCCTGGGAAGAAGCTGGCGTGCGCCGTGGCCGGGTGAACCATGACGCCATTGGCAGCTACACCTATGACAAGCGGTTCAACGGCGGCTATGCGGCGCAGGTGGAAACGCTGGTTTATGCGGTTGAAGTTGAACAGATGTGCAAGACCTTCCCCGAGGCGCATGAGCGCACACGCCGCTGGGTGCGCCCGGATGAGGCCGCCAATCTGGTGGATGAGCCTGACTTGAAAGAGATTCTCTGCGATTTCGAGGATGAGGCGCTGGTGCAGTCGGCCTGAGGCCAAGGCAGCGCGGCCCGATTGAAGCTATCGCTATGCCTGCGTGAAAATATCTGCTAGCAGCCCCCGGACAGAACCACCGGGGAGGGTAGCCGCCGTGGCCGAGAGGGACTACGAAAAGAGCCATCTGGAGACACTTGACCGCGATCTTGGCCGGTTGAGCAATGTCGAACTGGCCACAAGCTACGTGTCGCGCCCCTTGATGGGGATCGGGGTGGCGCTGGTCTTTGTGGTGCTGGCCAGCCTGCTGGCGATGATCTTTCTCGGAGAGACAACCAACACTCTTATCGTGGTCATCGCCGCCGGGTTTGGCGCCTATATGGCGCTCAACATCGGTGCCAACGATGTGGCCAACAACATGGGGCCAGCGGTGGGGGCCAATGCGCTTTCCATGGGCGGGGCCATTGCGATTGCTGTCGTTTTCGAGAGCATGGGCGCGTTGTTGGCGGGGGGCGATGTGGTATCGACCATCGCCAAGGGGATCATCTCTCCGGCTGATCTGCAATCGGCCTCGGTGTTCATCTGGGCGATGCTGGCGGCGCTGCTTTCGGCGGCCCTTTGGGTGAACCTTGCCACATGGATCGGTGCGCCGGTTTCCACCACCCATTCGGTTGTGGGCGGCGTGATGGGCGCGGGGATTGCGGCGGCGGGCTTTGGCGCCGTGACATGGCCGACCATGGCCGCCATTGCCGCAAGCTGGGTGATCTCGCCCGTGCTGGGCGGGATGATTGCCGCGGGTTTCCTGTGGTTCATCAAGGCGCGGATCATCTACCGCCCTGACAAGAGTGCCGCCGCCCGGGGGTGGGTGCCGGGTCTGGTTGGCATCATGGGCGGGGCCTTTGCCTCGTACCTTGCGCTGAAGGGGCTGAAAAAGCTCATCAAGATCGACATGCCCACCGCGCTGCTGATCGGCCTCGCCCTTGGCATTTTGATCTGGCTGGTGATGATTCCGGTGACGAAGCGCCAGTCGGTCGGGCTGGAAAACCGCAACAAATCGCTGAAGGTGCTGTTTGGCATCCCGCTGGTGGTTTCGGCGGCGCTGCTGAGCTTTGCCCATGGGGCAAACGATGTGGCCAACGCGGTTGGCCCGCTGGCGGCAATTGTGCAGGCCTCGCAATCGGGGGACTATACCCATGCCGTATCAATCCCGCTTTGGGTGATGGTGATCGGCGCGGCGGGCATTTCCTTTGGCCTGTTCCTCTTTGGCCCCAAACTGATCCGTATGGTGGGCAGCCAGATCACCAAGCTGAACCCGATGCGCGCCTATTGCGTGGCGCTTTCGGCGGCGATCACGGTGATTGTGGCAAGCTGGCTGGGGCTGCCGGTGTCCTCGACCCACATCGCGGTGGGCGGGGTCTTTGGCGTGGGCTTTTTCCGCGAGTGGGACGCGGCGCGGCGGATGCGGGCCAGAACCGGCAACGTGGCCGAACTGCCCGCCCAGCCCAAAGAAGAGCGCCGCCGCCGCAAGCTGGTGCGCCGCTCGCATTTCATGACGATCATCGCGGCATGGGTGATCACCGTGCCTGCCGCTGCGGTGCTTTCGGCGGTGATTTTTTTGGTGATCCAGGGGATTGCGGGCTAGGGCGACGCGCGGCCTGCCTGCGCAGAAGGTGCAAGGGGGGCGGCACAAGGCACTGGCGCGATGCGGCTTTTCAAGGCTCCCCACGGGGCGTTGCGGTTTGTGACCCTCTCCCAAAGCGGACCTTGGCACAGAGCAATGGGTGATCGCTTTTGCCGTTTTAGGCCGAGGCGTGCCGGTTTACCCGAGTTCCATCGTCGCGATTGCCTGAAACCGGGAGGGGGCGGATGCGGGCTGGGGGCCGGTGAACATTCTGGCGGTTTCAAAGGTTGCTTCAAAGTTCAGCGCCTTCAGCAGCGAGGCAAGTGGCGCGTCGTGGTCATAGACATCAACCATGCAAGGCTCACCAGATTGGGCAAAAGGGTTGGCGGCCAACAGCGTGCGTGCGTCGGCCTCGCTCGCCGCATAAACCGGGCCAATCTTGCTGCCGAGATGGCAGCGCCGGAAGGTTGCAAAGCCGAGGATGCCGGTGCCTTCGGCCAGAACGATGGTTTGCCGGGTTGGTCCGTTTTTGAACCAAGCGGTGGCAAATGCGGCCCGCTTCATGCCGGAAGCCGTGGTGTCGCGGGCAATTAATGTGGGCATATCCCCCGGTGATGCGGCCCGGATGCGGGGATCGGCCATGGGCGCGATTTGCCCTTCGTAGCGGGTGGTGCTGCCATATTTGGCAAAACCCGAGCGGGCGTAGTTGGCTTGCTGGTCGGGAACCCCGTCCAACCCGATGCTGCGGGCTCCGGCGTGGGCGATGCCCGCTCGCCAGATCTCCATGCCATGGCCTTGCCCCCGAAACGCGGGCTTGCACAGGTAGAGCCCCAGAAAGGCAAAATCGCTATCGTGGTTGACCACGGAAATGGCCGCAACGGCTTCACCGGCCACCTCTTTGATCAAAAAGCCCGAGGGATCTGCGGCAAGAAAGGCCTTGGCGTCATCCAGTCCGGGGTTCCAGCCTTCACCTGCGGCCCAGTGCAGGACCATCTGCATATCATCAACGGTCATGGTGCGGATGGTCATTGCGAAAGGGCCGCCTTTAGCGATGGCGCGCGGGCGTTGCGTTCGCGTAGATCAAGCGCTGAGTGCAAATCAACCAGATGGCTGCGCATCAGGGCCTCGGCCTGGGTTGCGTCATGGTCGGCCAGGGCGCGCACGAGGGCGTGGTGGGCGTGCTTTTCGCACAGGGCGGCTTCGCGGCGCCAGTAAAGGGCAATGATCAGGGAGGAGCGCGCAACGAGGGTTTCGATGAAGCCGGCGATGGTTGTCTGATCCGCGATGCGGGCGATTTCATTGTGAAACAAGCCCGACAAATAGAGCGCCCGCCCCGGATCGGAGGCATCAAGCGCGGCATGTTCATCGCTGATGTGCCGCTCCAGCAAGGCGATATCGGAGGCGGTGGCGCGGGCGGCCGCACTACGAGCGGTGCGGGGTTCCAGCAACTCACGCGCCTCGAACACATCACGCGCTTCTTTCAGGGAGGGCGAGGCCACCGACGCCCCCTTGTTGCGCCGGATATCCACCAGCTTGGTATGCGACAGGCTTTGCAATGCGGCGCGGATCACGGTGCGCGACACGCCGTAAATTTCGGCCAGTTCACCCTCGCCCAGCTTGGTGCCCGGTGCGAGGCGGTGTTCGTGGATGGCCAGCGAGAGGGCTTGCGCGATGCTGTCACTGGCAGGCGGTGGGGGGGATGAAACTGTGTTACGGGTCATGGTTATTCCTTGTCTATCGGACATGGCAGAGCCTGTGGCGGGCCTCAAGGCTTTGGCGCTGCATGCAATCCAATCCTGCATTGTATACAATTATGTGTCCAATTTTTCGTCACACCCCAACCGGAAAGCAAAAGTTTTGGGCAGCGGCACGCAAGCGCCCCAAAATCTGCTTGCTCGAAATTGCTTTGCTTCCTGCCTCACCCGTTAGTGGGGCAACGCATCGGGGGTAACATGAACGCAATTCGTAAAGAACTGGAACTGGTCTCGGTGACCAAACGCTATGGCGCGACTGTGGCGGTGAATGCCATCAACCACAGGTTCCAACCGGGCGGATACGCTTGTTTGCTGGGGCCGTCAGGCTGCGGCAAATCCTCGACCCTGCGGATGATTGCGGGCCATGAAACCGTTTCGGATGGCTCGATCCTGCTGGGTGGTTCCGACATTTCGCACTTGCCCCCCGCCAAGCGCGGCACGGCGATGATGTTTCAAAATTACGCCTTGTTTCCGCACCTTAGCGTCGCGGAGAACGTGGCCTTCAGCCAGAAAATGCGCGGTGTGGACCGGCAGGAGCGGCTGAAAAAGGCGGGCGAGATGTTGGAGCTGGTGGATCTGAGCGCGCTCAGCGATCGCCTGCCAGATCAGCTTTCGGGGGGGCAGCAGCAACGGGTGGCATTGGCCCGCGCCCTGATCACCCGCCCTGACGTGCTGTTGCTGGATGAGCCTTTATCGGCGCTTGATCCGTTTTTGCGGATTCGTATGCGCGGCGAGCTGCGCAAGCTCCAGCGCGAACTGGGCATCAGCTTTATCCATGTCACCCATGGCCAGGACGAGGCGCTTGCTCTGGCCGACGAAATTGTTGTGATGAACAACGCGGTGATTGAACAGGCGGGATCTGCCCGTGATGTCTTCAACGCGCCAACAACCGCATTCGTGGCGCAGTTTATTGGCGGGCATAATGTGATCGCCCTGCCGGGTGGGCACTTTGCCATCCGCACGGATGCTGTTGCAATCGGGCAGGCGGGTGCGGGCAACCTGCAAGGCAATATTCTGGGCGTTGAATACCAGGGCGCGCATGTCTCTGTGGCGACGATGATCGCGGGCGATCAGGAGATCAACGCGCTGGTTCCCGAAACCGAGTTTTTTGAAAATCCCCTGAACCCGGGCGATCAGGTTGGTCTGACCTGGGACGATGCAAACCTGCACAAGCTTACGGCCTAACGAACACCTGACAAGGAGAGAACACGTGACCAAAGTAACAAGACGCAGCCTGCTGAAGGGCGGGGCTGCCTTTGCGGCGGGCACCACCCTTGGTGCCCCCATGATCTGGGCGCAAAACATCAAGGATGTGACATTGCGCCAGTTTGGCACCGGCGTGTCAAATCTGAACGATGTGGCCAACAAGGTGAAGGAAGACCTTGGTTTTACGCTGGAAATGACCGCGCTGGACAGTGACAGCGTGACCCAACGCGCAGCCACCCAGCCCAATAGCTTTGATATCGCCGATATCGAATACTGGATCTGCAAGAAGGTTTGGCCCACCGGTAACCTGCAAGCGATGGATACCTCCAAGATCAAGAATTACGACAAGATCGTTGGTATCTTCCGCAGCGGCAAGCTGACGCCTGAAAGCAGCATTGCCCAAGGCACCGCGCCGCATACCGTTGGCTTCACCGACGGCCCGGATGGCACCGGCTTTGTTGATCATGAATCCGGTTGGATGACGCTGATCCCCACCATCTACAACGCCGATACGCTCGGCATCCGCCCGGATCTGATCGGGCGGCCCATCAACAACTGGCATGAGCTGCTGAACCCTGAGTTCAAGGGCAAGGCGTCGATCCTTGATATCTCCTCCATCGGGATCATGGACATGGCCATGGTTGTCGAAAGCATGGGCGAATACACCTATCCCGACAAAGGCAACATGACCCGCGAAGAGATTGATCTGACGATGAAAATCTTCACCGAGGCCAAGCGGAATGGCCAGTTCCGCGCCTTCTGGAAATCCTTCGATGAAAGCGTGAACCTGATGGCCTCGGGCGAGGTTGTGATCCAATCCATGTGGTCCCCGGCGATCACGGCGGTGAAATCCAAAGGCGTGGAATGTGTGTATCAACCGCTTGAGGAAGGCTATCGCTCATGGGGCGGTGGCATTGGCCTGTCTTCGGCGCTGACCGGGTTGGAGCGCGACGCGGCCTATGAATACATCAACTGGTATCTCGATGGCTGGGTCGGTGGCTACCTGATGCGGCAGGGGTATTACTCGGCGGTGCCGGAAACCTCGAAGAACTACATGTCGGAGAACGAATGGGGCTATTGGTTCGAGGGCAAACCCGCCACCGACACCATCACCTCGCCAACCGGCGATGCCCTGGCCCAGGCCGGTGACGTGCGCGACGGTGGGTCGTTTGAGGATCGCATGGGCGCTGTCGCCTGCTGGAACGCCGTCATGGATGAAAACCAGTACATGGTCCGCAAATGGAATGAGTTCATCGCGGCCTGATACTCAAAGGGATGGGGGCAATTGCTCCCATCCTGCCGCCCTCCCGAAAGGCTCAACATGCTGAAAAATAACACCTTTATTGGGTGGTTGATGGCCCTGCCGATTATGGCGGTGCTTGTGTTCTTTCTGGTGTTGCCCATCGCGATGATCGTCATGGTCAGCTTCTGGAAGGCCACTGAATTTTCGATCATCCCGGCGTTTGACCTTGGGAATTACGAATTTCTGTTCGGCTCCAACGTGACCTACCGCGTGTTTTTCAACACGTTCAAATACGCCTTCTTGACTTGGGTCTTTACCCTGAGCATCGGGTTTACCGTTGCCTACTTTCTGGCGTTCCACGTCCGCAGCCAAACATGGCAGATCGTCCTGTTCCTGCTCTGCACAATCCCGTTCTGGACCTCCAACATCATCCGCATGATCAGTTGGATTCCGTTTCTGGGGCGCAACGGGATTGCGAATTCAACGTTGATTTCATGGGGCGTGATTGATCAGCCGCTGGATTGGCTGTTGTTCAGCGATTTCGCGGTGATCCTCGCCTTTGTTCATCTTTACACGCTGTTCATGGTGGTTCCGATTTTCAACACGATGATGCGGATCGATACATCGCTGATCGAGGCCGCGCGCGATGCGGGGGCCTCCGGCGCGCAGATCCTGTGGAACGTGATCATCCCGCTCACCAAGCCCGGCATCATGATCGGCACGATCTTTGTGGTCACTTTGGTGATGGGTGATTTCATCACCGTGCGGTTCATGTCGGGGTCGCAATCGGCCAATGTCGGGCGGCTCATTTCCAACGATATCGCGCTGCTGGCCTATCCGTCTGCGGCGGCCACCGCGGTGGTGCTGTTGCTCACCGTGCTGCTGGTGATCGGGGTCATGCTTCGGTTCGTCGATATCCGCAAGGAGCTTTAAAATGGAACCTCGCCCCCGCTCTTTTTACCTGCTTTCAGCGTTCTTCGCGCTGTTCCTGCTGTTCCTTTACGGCCCCACGATCACAATCGCGATCCTGTCGTTTCAAGGCCCCGGCGGCGGGCTGACCTTCCCGATGCAAGGCACGTCGCTGCATTGGTTCCGCGACCTGTTTGAACAGCAGGCGGTGGGGGATATCTGGGGCAGTTTCCGCCGCAGCTTTGTGCTTGGTTTGATGGTGATGGTCACTACGGTCATCCTTTCGGTGATGGGCGGGCTGGCCTTTCGCAAGAAGTTCAAAGGCTCCAGCATTCTGTTTTACCTGATCATCACCTCGCTGGTGATCCCGTCGATCCTGATCTCGCTGGGCGTTGGGCTGATCTTTTCGCAATCCGGGCTGGAGGTGCATTGGTCGACCTCGGGCTTTGGCGCCCAGCTCACCTGGACGCTGCCCTTTGGCCTGTTGATCATGTTCGCCGTCTTCAACCGGTTTGACAAAAGCTATGAGGAAGCGGCGCGCGATTTGGGGGCGACCTCATGGCAAACCCTGCGATACGTGGTGCTGCCCATCATCAGCCCCTCGCTGATTGGCGTGGCGCTGTTCGGCTTCACGCTCAGCTATGATGAGTTCGCGCGCACCTTGCTGACATCGGGCAGTTACAACACCCTGCCATTGGAAATTTTCGGGATGACAACCAATGTAACAACCCCGGTGCTCTATGCGTTGGGGACGCTGACAACCGTGTTCTCGCTGCTGATGATCGGCCTGTTCCTTTGCCTCGCGCTTTGGAGCACACGGCGGAAGGCGCGGGCCGGGTCGGATGCGGGCAAGGGCATGCTGTGATCGTTCTGATCAACCCCAACAGCACCGTGTCGATGACCGAGGCCATGTTGGCAACAGCGCGTGAAACCGCCCCCTCCGCCCGGTTCGAAGGCTGGACATCGCATGATGGCCCGCCTGCCATTCAAGGGGAGGCGGATGGGCTTCTGGCCGAAAAGCCGTTGTTGCGGCTGGTGGCGGATGCCTCTGCCCAAGGGGCCTCGGCCATCATCATCGGGTGTTTTGATGACCCTGCGCTGCTGAAAGCACGGAAAATCGCAAGCTGCCCGGTGATCGGGATCGGCCAAGCCGCCTATCATCTTGCGGCGCTCGCGGGGGGGCAGTTTTCGGTTGTGACAACGCTCGATGTTTCGGTTCCCATTCTGGAGAAGAACATCCACGCCTACGGGCTGGGCGGGCAGTTGAGCAAGGTGCGCGCCTGCGGTGTTCCCGTGCTGGCGCTGGAGCAAGACCCCATTGCAGCCACAAACCGGGTTGTCGCGGAGATCGAAAAAGCGGCAAACGATGACGGCATTCAAACGGTTGTGCTTGGGTGCGGCGGCATGGTCGATATTGAACAGCGCTCGGCCCGGATATCCGGCATTCGCCTGATCGATGGAGTGCGCGCCGCCGCCGCGTTTGCCAGCCAGTTTTAGCGCGCGGCCCACGCCCCTAAGGGGGTGAAGTTAACCCCGTCGCCGGGACCCCCTGAGCAAACCGGGGGTCAATTCGCATCGGGTTTCGCAGGCCCGCGGATCACCGTGAACAGGACGTAGGCGACCAGCAAGGCCGCAAGCGCGAGGAGTATAGCGCTGGTCGGACGCTCGATGAAGATGCTCAGCCCATCGCGCGAGATCAGCAGCGAGCGGCGGAAGTTGTTTTCAAGAACGGGGCCGAGGATCATGCCGATGATGATCGGTGCCAGCGGATAATGCGCACGGCGAAGACCGTAGCCGATAGCGCCGAAAACCAGCATGACCCAGAGATCGAAGACCGAGTTTTGAAGCGCATAGGTGCCCACGGTCGATAGCAGCAGAACAATCGGCAACAACCACGCCTTAGGCAGTTTCAACACGCTCCCGAAGAATGGCACCAGCACGATGCCCGCGACCAGCAACACGAGGTTGCCGACCAGATAGGCGATGAAGATGCCGCCGGCGATGTCGGCGTTGTTGCGAAACAGCTCAGGCCCCGGAAAGAACCCCAGCAGGAACAGCGCGGCCAGCAGAACGGCGGTCGATGCGTCTCCGGGGATGCCGAGTGACAGCGATGGAATGAGCGCGCCGCCACAGGTGCCGTTGTTGGCCGCTTCGGTCGCCACGACACCGCCTTCAGCGCCCTCGCCGTAGCCGTCTTCCGGGCGCGCTGTGCGCTTGGCAACGGCATAGGAAACGAACGCGCTGACATCGCCGCCCGCGCCCGGGATTGCGCCAAGGAAAGTGCCGATAAGCGCCGAGCGCACAAGGTTAACCTTATGCGCTGTGATCAGCCTCAGCGCGCGAAAGGAGATGCGCAGTTTCTGGATTTGCGGGCTGTCCAGCAGCTTGCCGCCTTCGATCTGGAAAAACACTTCGGAGAGGGCGAAGAGGCCCACCACCACGGGCACGATATGCGGCCCGCTTGTCAGGTTGAAATTGCCGAACGTGAAGCGGTAGGCGTTGGTGAATTCGTCGGTGCCCATGGTTGCAATCGCCAGTCCGAAAGCGCCGGCGATCATGCCCTTTATGGCCGACCCTTCGGACACGATGGCGATGGTCAGCAAGCCCAGAAGCGCCATGGCGGTATATTCCGGCGGTCCGAATTTCAGGGCGAAGGCCGCAAGGATCGGAGAGAAGAACAGCAACACCAGCCCGGCCAGCAGCCCGCCGAGCGCGGACGCGGTGATGGCCAGTCCGATCGCGTCTTGCGAGCGGCCTTTTTGCGCCATTGGGTAGCCGTCAAACAGGGTTGCGGCGGCCAGCGGTGTGCCGGGAATGCGCAGCAGGATGGCCGAGATCGAGCCACCCGCCGAGCCGCCCACATAAATGGCGATCAGCATTGCCATTGCCGGGATTGGCGGCAGGTGAAACGCCACCGGCAGCAGCAGCACGATCCCCATCAGAGGCCCGAGGCCGGGCAAGACGCCAATGAACAGGCCCGCGATGATGCCCGCCGCCGTTAGCACGATGGCCTGCCATGTCAGGAAAAGCGGCGCGCCCTGGACGAGAAGATCGAACATCCGGTCAGCCGAAACCTGTTATTTCGAAAATGCCGACCGGCAGGACAACGTTCAGCAGCCCCTGAAACACCGCCGCCGTGACCAGCGACATCACGACGCCTCCGGCCAGTGAAGCAAGGCGGCCAACGCCGAACAGGTTCAGCAGCAGCGCCATGAGCACCGGCGTTGTCAGGTGATAGCCGAGGTAGGGCAGGGTCAGCAGGTAAAGGACGAAACACCCCGAGACCACCAGCGCCAGCCGTGTTGTCGCGGTGGGCGTGAGCGGTGAGCTATTGGCAATGCGCCCCAGCATAAGGCGGCCTGCATTCAAGATCGCGAGGCCCAATAGACCCCAGGCGATCATGCGCGGAAAGAGCGCCGCATTCTCCATCGGGCCGCCCTGTGCAACGCCCTGATCGGCCAGCGAGGTTGCGCTTTGCCAGAAGATCACCAGCGGCAGGGCAAGAAACAGGGCCCAGACGATCCAGTCATAGGCAAAAGGCTTGATCCGGTTCATTCCCCCTCCCGTCCGTTGCAGGAAGACGGCCACGGAAGGCCGCCTTCTTGTGGTATCTTGTGCATTGCCGGATCAATTGGCGAGGTTTTCCTTTTCCCAGGCAATCGCATCAATGCCGCCCTGCAACTGCTCGGTCACCGGGCCAACGATCTCTTCGTATTGCTCAGGCGCAAAGAGGGTTGGCACATAGCCCATGTCCAGCAGCTTTTGCTGGATAGCTTCGTCGTTCACCACCGCGCCCATGGTCTCTTGTAGCCGGGCGACGACATCGGCGGGCGTGTCCTTGCGCACCAGCCACCAGTTCCAGCCCATCGGTGACAGGTTGCTCATGCCCATGTCGATGCCCGAGGCCCCGATCAGCGGCGCGCCGTCATAGGTGGCCGAGGAGCGGTCGAGGGTGGACAGCACCGCAAGGATTTTCACGTCGTCCTTGTTCACCTTGTAGACGCCGGGGTTGATCACGATGAAATCGAGGATGCCGCCGCGCAGATCGCGCACCGCGTTGTCGATTTCGGGATAGGGCACCAGCTGCGCCAGCGCGTCGGCCTGCTGCATCACCTTGGCGGCGACCATGTGCGGCAACGCCCCTGCCGTTCCGGGTGAATACCGCAGATCGCCGGGGTTGGCGGCCGCGTGATCGAGCAGGGCGGCGATGTCGGCGAAGCGCTCTTCATCGGCGCGCACGGCGATGGCAAAGGCGTTGGACGTGGCCGACCACAACGGGGTGAAGTCGGTATAGGTCCAGTCGGCGTTGCCCTGCATCGGCTGCAACACCAGTGGCGCAACATAGCCATCAAACAGGGTGTAACCGTCAGCGGGCTTGGACAGGGCGGTTTCGAAGGCCTTCACCCCGCCTGCGCCGGGCGTCGAAACCACCGAAATATTGACACCAAGCTTTTCGCCCATCGCGTCGGCAATTACCTGGCTCGCGGCCATGGTGGCGCCGGGCGCCCAGGGGTAGATGCTTTCGATATTGCGTTCGGGGAATTCGGCCATCGCGGGGCCAGCCACAACCGCGGCGCCAAGCGCGACGGCTGCGATCTTGTTAAAAAGTGTCATGAAGTTCCTCCCTTTTGGTCCGTGTGGAAGCGTCGAGGCCGTACCACCGGTACACCTCCTCGGGCGTGTCGTGCTCTTGTAAAACGGCGATGCATCGCGCGCGCAGCCGCGCGGCGATCTCGGGGGCGTCGATGGGGCATTCCTGGGCGGGATCACCGACCAGATCGTATAGTCGTGTGCCTGTGTCGTCGAAGCCCAGACCGTCGTTCATTGGTACACGGGGCGCGTCTGGCAGGGCCGCTATCGACAGGACCGGCACGCCCTTGGTGAAGTTGAACCCCGGCGACAGTTCGGCGGTCTTCAACTCTGTGACAGAAAACTGGCCGTTCATGTGCTGTGGCGCGAGCGTGTATTCGCGCAGGCCCGGCGCGCGCCAGTCGTCGGGGTAATGGTAAAGCACATGCGCGCCGTCCGTCATCCCGATCGGCCCCCCGAAAACGCCAAAAACCGCGATATTGCGGCCCTCGGCGGCGGGCTGTGCCAGCACATCCGCCAGATCCTGCGAGCGGGCTTCGGGCGGCACTGGCGCACCGTGCAGGCCAAGGATCGTTGGCATCAGGTCGGTGGTTTGGGTCAGCGCATCGGTGCGCTGCCCTGCGGTTTGCGGAAAGCGCGGGTCGTGGATGAGCAGCGGGATATGGCTGACTTCCTCGTAATAAGGCATCCGGCATTTGCCCCACCAATCGTGCTCCGACAACAAAAAGCCGTGGTCCGTGGTCAGGATCAGCGCGGTGTCTTCCCACATGTTGTGGGTGTCCAGATAATCGAGCAACTTGCCGAAATAGGCATCGCACATTGCTACCAGCGCGGCGTAGTTGGCGCGGATCGTTTCGATATCTTCCGGGTTTTCCGCCACCCGTTCGTAGCGCGGCCAGTCCAATACCTTGCCCGCCGCCGCATCGTAGGCGGTGTGATAGGTTGCCGGGGCATGAAAGGGCTCGTGCGGGTCGAAACACTCCAGCATCAACAACCAGTCATCCGCGTTGCGGTTCCTGTCCAGAAATTCGAAACCCGAGGCGAAGCACTTTGGCCCCGGAAAATCCGCGTCATCGCGGATCGATTCACGGTTGACCATGGCCTGAAAGCGCTTGCTGTCTCGGGTCATCGGATAGTGACGGTCGTCATACATCTCGCGAAAACGGTCCAGTGGCGGTTGCACCATGGCGACCCATGGATCGTATTCCTGCCCGCGGATGAAATCCCAGCTGTTGAACCGGGTGTGAAACCCCGCGCCGCCGTCTTCAAAGTAGTGCAGGTGATCGCTGACAAGGTGGCTGTAGGTGTCTTGGCGTTTGAGGATCTCGGCGAAGGAATTGTCGAAGGGTTCCAGCGGCCCCCAGCTGCGATGGGTGAAGTTGAGCCGCCCGGTGTGCAGGTCGCGGCGCGCTGGCATGCAGGGCAACGAGCCAACATAGTGCCGATCAAAGGTCATGGCGCGGTTTGCGAAGCGGTCGAAACTCGGCGTTTTGACGGATGCACCGCCGTAAACGCCCATGGCGCTTCGGTTCAAACTGTCAAAAAGTACAAAAATCGTGCGCATTTCTCCCCCTGCGGGAAGGGTGTCACGGCGCTCAAATAAAGAAAAATATATAAATCCGTTGTGGATATAAGTAATATTTATTGATGGAAGCCCTTCTTTTGAACCGCAAGCTCTTGCATTTCGTCTCGGTCTTCGAGAGCGGCAACATTGCCCGTGCGGCGGGAATGATCGGCATTTCCCAGCCTGCGCTCAGCATGAGCCTGCGTCAGCTGGAAGAGGAATATGGCACGGCCTTGTTTCACCGACAGCCGCGCGGGGTGGCGCCAACAGCGGCTGGTGAAGTGCTTTACCGCCATGCGATCAGCATCCGGCAGGGGGCGCGGCTTGCCCGTGAAGAGATCGCGGCAATGGGGGCGGACGGGCTGAGCCGTTTGCGGCTGGGGGCCGGGGTTGCCTGGACCACGACGATGCTGCCCGACGTTTTGGTCGCGTTGCAAGCGCAGTTCCCCGGCATGACGATCGACATGATCACCGGGGTGGGGGACCAGCTTGCCGGGCTGTTCCTTGCCGGAGAGATTGATGTGTTTCTGGCCGCAGGGTCGATCCCGGCTTTGAACGCGCCCGAGATCAAAACCGAATTCGTCGCCAATTTGCCGATGCGAGCGGTGGCGGACAGCGATCACGCTCTGGCGCGGATGGAGCGGGTGACGCCATCCGATCTGGCCGCCTGGTCCTGGGCGGGGTTCTACGAAGACGAAGGCTTTTTCCATCTGTCGCAGCATTACATGGCATTGCGCAATCTGCCCGCGCCGAAAATCGCGATCCGCACCAATTCCGCTGCGGCGTTGACCTCGCTGGTGCGCGCGTCGGACATGGTGGCGGTGCTGATTTCGCCGCTGGCCCGTGCGGCCTGTGGCGCTGGCCTGAGCGACCTTCGCCTGGCAGAGCCCCTTTGGGAGATGCCGGTCAACATCTACTATCGCCAGGTGGCCGCCGAGCTGCTTCCGATCAGGGTGTTTTGTGAACAAGTGCGCGAGAGGATCAGAAATCTGCCTCGCGACCCAGCCCCCAACGGCTGAAAAACCGCCAGCGACGGAAGAGAGGTTGACAGTTAAAATCCGTTTCCTTTAGTTTCCTCACTAAGTTAATAAATAAGGAACGGCCTCTTGAGGAACGGAACCGGCGAAATATTGACCCGCATGCGGGATGCTGGCCCGCTGTCGCGCGCGGAGCTTTCGAGGCAGACGAGAATCTCCTCAGCGGGTGTTACAAAGATCATCGCGCAGCTGCATTCCTCAGGGCTGGTCGGTGAACGTGAGTTGCAAGAGCATTCGGTCGGGCGGCCCCCGGTTGCGCTGCACCTCAACGCCGATGCCTGCGGGGTGCTGGCTATCCACCTGGGGGCAGGGCAAGCGCAGGTTGCGGTGTTTGACCTGATGTTGAATGCTGGCCCCGTCCACTCTGCGAGCTTTGATCTTTCCGACCCTATCGACAGCATCATCGACGTGGCTGTCACCCTGTCGCGAGAGGTGATGCAGGAGGCGCATTCCGCCAGGCTCAAGATCCTTGGGGTTGGCATTGGCGTGCCGGGCAGTGTTGACCCGACGAAGCGGATCAACATCCATTCGGTGCTTGCCGGTTGGAAAAACGTGCCCTTTGCGCAGGCGTTCGAGGCCGCGCTGGGGCTGCCGGTGGTTATCGAACATAACGCCACCGCCATCGCGATGGCAGAGGCGCGCTATGGCGACGGGCGTGAGGCCGAAAGCATCCTTCATCTGTTTCTGGGGCAGGGTCTGGGCGCGGGCTTTGCCCAGACCGGCCCGGGTGAGCGCTGCTCGCCGGTTGAGATCGGGCATGTCGCCGTTAACCCAGGAGGGCCGCCGTGCCGCTGTGGCGGGCACGGTTGCCTGGAGCGCTATTTCTCGGAGAAACCCTTGCGCCAGATCGTTGGCGACCCGGGTATCGCGCGGGCCGATCTGGTGGCTGCGGCGATGAATACAAACGATTGGCCAACGATCTATGAATACCTGCTTCAGACAGTCTCCACCACGGTCACCCTGCTTGGCCCGGAACGGGTTATTCTGGGGGGTGATCTGAACACCGCGCCCGATGCGTTCTTGGAAGATTTCCGGCGGGATCTGGCGCCGCGCGTCATGCCTCAGCAGCGGGAACGGCTGAAGATCGAACGCACGAGCCTGCCCGGGGCGGCAGGTGTTAGTGGTGCTGCCTGTGTGGCGCTTGAATCCTTCTTTTACACAGCCGGTCCAGCATCTTCCCTGAACAGGCTTTACCCGGGCGCAACCGCCTGACCGGACGGAAAAATAAATGAGTGTTGTGAGCGATATAGACATCTCTGAGCCCGGCAAACAGGGGTGGGCGCCGGGGAGCCTTTCCCTGGCGGCCTTGTCGTTTGCCTGCGGGATTGGCCTGTGGTGGGTGGCAACCGTGGCCGGGTTTTCGGAGTTGCCAACCCCTTGGGCGGTGCTGTCGCGGATCATCGAACTGGGCATCGACGGGCAGCTCTGGTGGGATATGTATGCCTCGCTGCGGCGGGTGTTGATCGGTTTTGCGCTGGGGTCGATCCTTGCCGTGCCGGTCGGGTTTTTGATGGGCTGGTACGGGATCGCGCGCGCGCTGATCGACCCGTGGATCCAGTTCTTCAGGGTGATCCCGCCGCTGGCGATCATCCCGCTGGCCATCGTGACCATGGGGATCGACGAGACGCCCAAGATCTTCGTGATCTTCCTGGCCGCCTTCCTTTCGGCTGTCGTCTCGACCTACCAGGGGGTCGTCAGCGTGGATAAAACCTACATCAACGCGGCGCGCGTGCTGGGGGCGAGCGACGGCACGATTTTCGCCCGCGTTGTCATCCCCGCTTCGACCCCGTTCATCCTGGTGGGGTTCCGTATCGGCCTGGGTTCTGCCTGGGCGACCGTGGTTGCGGCCGAGCTGATCGCGGCGCAGTCGGGGCTGGGGTTTCGCATGCAGCAGGCGCAGCTTTACTACGACCTGCCGACCATTTTCGTCAGCCTCGTCGCCATCGGCATTCTGGGCCTGATCATGGACCGCATCGTTGTGCGCGTCGAAGAGCGGCTGACACATTGGCAGGAAAGGGTCTGACCATGGCCGAGCCAAAGATCACCTTTCGTAACGTCTCGAAAGTGTTTGGCGCGGGTGCCAATGCCTTCACCGCGATCAAAAACCTGACGCTCGACATT
>NZ_JARGND010000002.1:130322-138977 GCF_029212645.1 Vannielia sp.
TTTGCCGAGTCCTATCCCAAAACCTTGTCAGGCGGCATGAAGCAGCGTTGCGCCATCGCGCGGGCCTATGCCGTCAACCCGACCGTGCTTTTGATGGACGAACCCTTTGGCGCGCTGGATGCGCTGACCCGGGTGAAACTTCAAAACCAGCTTCTGGACACATGGTCCAAGGACAAGCGCACCGTCATGTTCATCACCCACGATGTGGACGAGGCGGTGTTTATCGCCCACCGCGTCATCGTGCTGGCCGCCAATCCCGGACGCCTTCAGGAGATCATCAACGTCGACCTTCCCTTTCCGCGCGACGACGAGGTTCGCCTCTCGCCCGAGTTCACGGACATCCGCAACCGCGTGTGGCGCGCTGTTTATCACCGCGACGCCGAGGCGGCCTGACTCAGCAAGATCAACAAGGAGGAGACCCAAGATGCTTAGCAGACGAACAACCCTCGCAGCCATTGCGTCGCTCGCGCTTGCCGGACCACTTTCCGCGCAGGAGCTGGACGAGATCCGCATGGGCTATATCGCCGATTATTTCGGCACCTCGATCGCGGCCATCGCAACCGATCAGGGCCTGTGGGAGAAGCACAGGCTTGACGCCGATCTCAAGGTTTTCACCAACGGCCCGATCCAGGTGCAGGCGCTGAATGCCGGGTCGCTCGACTTTGCCTATATCGGGCCGGGCGCGCTTTGGTTGCCCGCGTCGGGGCAGGCCAAGGTGATTGCGCCCAATGCGCTGGGCTATACCGACCGGGTGATCGCCCAGCCGGGCATCGACAGTATCGAAGATCTGAAAGGCAAGAAGGTTGGCGTGCCTGAAGGCACCTCGGGCGACATGCTGTTGCGTCTGGCACTGGCCGAGGCGGGCATGAGCCTCGACGATATCGAGGTGGTTTCGATGGATCCCTCAACCGTTGTCACCGCGTTCTCTTCGGGGCAAATCGACGGTGCCGGGATCTGGTATCCGTTTGTCGATGTCGCCCGGCAGCGGGTTCCCGAGCTGAAGGAACTGTCCTCGAACGAGGAATTCTTCCCCGAGATCGCCTTCCCCTCGTCCTTCATTGTCAGCGACGAAATGGCAGACAACGAAGCCGTGATCCGCAAGGTCGTTGCCGTCATCAAGGAAGCCAACGACTTTCGCTTCGAAAACCCCGAGCAATCGGTCTCCATCACCGCGAATTTCCTGAACGTGCCGGAAGAGCCGCTGTTGGCCGAAAGCAAGCTGGCGCGCCTTCCGACCAGCGCCGAATACGAGGAGTTGAGCCGTGGTGGCCAGGTGGCAAACTGGTTCGGAACGCTCGCCGATCTTTATGCGCAGTTCGGAAAAATCGAGAACCCGCTGCCCGCTTCAGACTTCTATCTTGGCGATCTTTACGCGGACTGAAAAAACCGGCCGGTTCCGCCCCGCGCGGCGGGCCCGGCTATCCTGAGACGAGACGAGGCACACCATGACCCGCCCCAACATTTTGTTCATCATGTGCGACGACCACGCCGCCAACGCGATCTCGGCCTATGGCTCGGGGCTGAACAGCACCCCGAATATCGACCGTTTGGCCAATGAGGGGATGCGGCTGGATCATTGCTATGTCACCAATTCGATCTGCACGCCCTCGCGCGCGGCAATCCTGACCGGCACCCATAACCATGTGAATCTGGTGACAACACTGGACACCCATCTCGACAACCGCTTGCCCAACGTCGCCAGGCATTTGCGATCGTCGGGCTACCAAACGGCGATGTTTGGCAAATGGCATCTGGGCGAGGGGCGGGCGCATGAACCCACCGGCTTTGATGCGTGGTCGGTTCTGCCGGGGCAGGGCGATTACTTTGACCCCGAGATGATCGGACCGGACGGCCCAAAAACCGAACCCGGCTATGCCACCGACATCATCACCGATAAATGCCTGAATTTTCTGAAGCAGCGCGACCCGGATCGCCCGTTTTTCCTGATGTGCCACCACAAGGCGCCGCACCGCCCCTTTGTGCCGCATCCGCGCTACGATGACCTCTACCTCGATGACCTGCCGGTGCCTGAAACCTATGACGACGATTACGCCAACCGCGCCGCCGCTGCCGCCGCGGCGAAAATGCGGGTGCGCCAGGATTTGACCTATGAGGATCTGGGCCTCGTGTTGCCCGAAGGCGGCGCCGAACTGGGCGATCTGGAAAAGCCGGGCAGCGAGATGCGCAAAGTGCCCGATGATCCCGTGGGGCTGGCGCTGATCGACCGCAAGACTGGCGCGCGCTTTACCTTCGACAGCAAGCGCCAGCTCGACCTGTTCAAATACCAGCGCTACATCAAACGCTATCTGCGCACCATCGCCGCCATCGACGATAACGTGGGCCGGATGCTCGACTGGCTCGATGCCAACGGCCTGACCGACAACACGATCGTGATCTACACCTCGGATCAGGGCTTCTTTCTTGGCGAACATGGCTGGTTCGACAAGCGGTTCATGTACGAGGAATCGCTGCAAATGCCGTTTCTTGTGCGCTATCCTGCCGGGATCAAGGCAGGCCTGGTCGCGGGCGATATCGCCACCAATGTCGACTTCGCGCCAACCTTCCTTGATTACGCCCGCGCGCCGATCCCCTCCTATATGCAGGGCTTCAGCCTGCGACCGGTTTTTGAAGGCGCGGCGGGGGATGGCTGGCAAGACGTGGCCTATCATCGCTACTGGATGAACATGGACGATATCCACAATGCCTATGCCCATTACGGCGTGCGATCAGACCGTTACAAGCTGATTTACTGGTACAATGAAGGGTTGGGGCAACCCGGTGCGAAGGACGGTGATGCCCCGCCCGAGTGGGAGCTGTTTGATTGCCGGAAAGACCCGAACGAACTGACGAACCTCGCAGGCGACCCTGCCTATTCGAAGGTCTTTGCCAATATGCTTTCACGGCTCGACGCAAAAATGGCGGAAATCGGCGATGCGCCGCGCCATGACAGCGGCAAGGTTCTGGCCGGGTTGAACGGGGTGGCGGCATGAGGCAACTGCTGCGAAACCTGAGGCGGCTTTTGGCCCGGATCGGCCAGCGCAGGTATCGTCCTGAGCGATATTACATGCGCGGTCCGGGGCCAAAGAGCCGCCCGGATTGAGCCGGGAGCGATCATGACAGGGTGTTGCAGCACCGAGCGGGGGAGGGCCGCGCCTTCCGCCGCCTACGAGAAAGCAGCGCTGGCGGTGCCGGCCGCATCGCCGGGCCTGCGCGCGGCGCTGCGCGACACGTTGATCGCGCTTGATGGCGGGTTCTTCGATATGGGCGCGCGGCGATCCCGGTTTTCCGAGGATTTCGACACGCCCCGCCGCAAGGTGAGGCTCAGCCCGTTTCGCATTTCGGCCACAGCCTGCACCAATGCCGAATATGCGCGCTTTATTCAGGCCACCGGATACCGCACCGTTGCCGAAATCGAAGGCTGGTCCTACGTTTTTCATCTGCTTCTGGACGATGCTTCGCGGTTCCCTCAATCCCCAAGCGGGCTGCCATGGTGGCGCAGGGTTGATAACGCCTGCTGGTCTGCGCCCGAAGGTCCGGGCAGCGATGTTGCGGGGCGCGAAGATCACCCCGTTGTCCATGTGGCCTGGTTTGACGCGCTTGCCTATTGCACCTGGGCGGGCCTTGATCTGCCGACCGAGGCGCAATGGGAATTCGCCGCGCGGGGCGGGCTGACACATAAGAAATTCCCCTGGGGCAACGCGATGTTGCCGAAGGGGCAGCATGCCATGAACACATGGCAAGGCCGGTTCCCGACCGAAAACACCGAAGATGACGGCTATCTCGGTACTGCGCCTGTGAACGCGTTTTCGCCCAATGGTTTCGGGCTGTTCAACACCTGCGGCAACGTCTGGGAATGGGCGCGCGATCGTTATGCGCCGCATCCGCCCAGCGGCCCGTTCCCGTTGCAGGACCCGCTTGGCGCCTGTGAGGGCCGCGCCCGCGTTCAGCGCGGCGGGTCATACCTGTGCCATGTGAGCTACTGCGACAGGTATCACGTTCATTCCCGCACCCGAAACGATGCGGACAGTTCGACCGGCAACGCAGGGTTCAGGGTCGCGCTTGACGTTGAGCAGGCCCAGTGACCAGCGGCAGCCTAAAGCGTTTTGGCTGGTTGCTGAATCATCCGGGCTTGCGCCAAAGGGCGGGAATGACCGTATGTGCCGTGGCGACGCAGCCGTAAATTCTGCGCGGTGCGCGCGCAGTACACCCTCATCCTTCCCGAAACCGGCTTCCATCGCACCGATGCCAGCTTCAGCCGGCATCCGGGCGATCAAGTGTTCTTTCGCAAATCCTGTTTACCGCCGCGTGCAAAAGCAGCGTGAGCACCGCAAGCACGATAAGGGCCGCGAACATCAGGTCGGTTTTCGCGCGGCCATTGGCCAGCAGCATCAGGTAGCCCAACCCTTTGGACGCCCCAACCCACTCACCGATGATCGCTCCAATAGGGGCATAGACCGCCGCCAATCGCAGGCCTGATGCAAAGCCGGGCAGCGCTGCCGGAACGCGGATATGCCACATGATACGGGCCGGGGTGGCCCCCATGACTCTGGCCATGCCGATCCAGTCACGGTTCGTTCGCATTAGGGCGTCAAAGAACGACGAAACCACCGGAAAATAGATGATAATCAATGCCATCGTGATTTTGGACCAAAGCCCGAAGCCCAGCCAAAGCGTGAGGATTGGCGCAAGGGCGAAGACCGGAATGGCCTGACTGAACACCAGCATCGGGCGCACAAGCGCGCGTGCCATGGGCGATGCGACCAGCGCGATTGCCGTGACAAACCCTAAAGCCGCCCCCAAAGCTAGCCCGATCAGGACCTCGGCCATGGTGATCGCGGCATGTTCGGCCAAAAGCAGGCGGCTGTCCCAGAGGGTGCGCGCGACCAGTGCGGGTGGCGGCAGAATGAACCGGGCAACGCCGGTGGCCCAGACCACCGCCTGCCACAGTGCCAGGGTCAGGCACAGCGCGGCAAGGCCTGCCCGCCAGCCTGTCATTTGGCGACCGCAAAGCCAGCCCAGGCCACATCAAAGAAGGCGCGTTCCAGCGCCACCGCACGCGCAAACGTCTCGGTCACCTCAGCGCGGGCCGCATCGTCAAGCGTGTCCCACCGGGCATCAAGCTGGCCGCGCAAGTAGGCCACCACCTCGGCGAAGCCGGGGCCGCTATGCAAGGTGATCCACTCGCCCAGCCAGAACGGCAAATCCTTTGCCCGGTCTTCGAAGGGGCTGGCCCAATCAAGGTAAATCCATTCGGCAACAACCAGCACGGCCAGCATGATTTCATAGCGGCCAGAGCGGCGTGCGTTATCCATAAGCTCTTGAAAAGCGGTCGTTTCCGGCGCGGCCACGGCGGTTGGCGTGACGTTGAGCGCCTCCATCGCACGCAGGAAGTAGGTGTTTTCCGGGCCACAGACCACCCCCAGAAACTGCGCAGCCGGCACCGCATCGGCCAAGGTTGGCGCATGCGCCACAGCCGAGGCGAGGAGCCGCACGAACCCTTCGACGAACAGATAATCCTGTTGCAGGTAGCCAGCCATCTGGCCGCGGCTGAGCGACCCGTCTGCCAGGGCGTTGGTGAAAGCATGGGTGGTGGCGGCGTGCCAATCGTCGGCAACACATGATTGCAGGTGGTCTGTGGCGGTCATTGGGGGCTCCGAAGTTGGTCAAACAGATCGGCTTGGGCGCGCAACACGCTTTCATCGTGAAACGGGCGCGGGATTGGGCTGCTGGGTGTTGCGACCTTGATCAGCCCGCTCGCGGTCATGATCAGGATGGTCTGGCCCAGCCGGGCGGCCTCTGCCGGGTCATGGGTGACAAGCAGCACGGTGCGGTTTGCCAGGAGTTTGGCTGTTAACTCCTGCATCTGCGCGCGGGTCAGCGCGTCCAGCGCCGAAAAGGGCTCATCAAGCAGGACAACCGCGCAGTCCTCCATCAATGTCCGCGCGAGGGCCACCCTTTGGCGTTGCCCGCCTGAGAGGGCAGAGGGGCGTTTGAAGGCGTGATCCGACAGGCCCACTTGCGCTAACGTGTCATGGGCGCGACCGGTGTCGGGGGGGGTGCCCCGCAACCGCGCGCCAACAAGCACGTTGTCCAGCACGCTGAGCCATGGCAGCAACAGATCGTTTTGCGCCAGAAGCGCAACGCGGCCGGGATCACTTTGAGCGCCGGTGAACTCAACATCTTCCGCGATCCCCGCCAAAAGCCGCAGAACGGTGGATTTTCCCACGCCGCTGGCTCCCAAAAGGCAGGTCCAGCTGTGCGGTTCAAGCGTCAGGTCCAGGTTGGAAAAGATCGGCGTGCCCTTGATGGACGCCGACCCGGCCATGCGCAGCGGTTGGCTCACGGATCAAGCCCCATGTCCCAGAACCCAACCTCCAACCGTGTTGCCATGGCGAACCGCGCCTGAAGGGCGGGCCAGCGTGGGCTGGCTGTGGGATCATCGCCCAAACGCCGGGCGACGGCGGCGTCTATCAGGCCGCCCACATCCTGACATATCTGTTGATATTCGTCGCTGGCATAGCTGGCGATCCACGCGCCATAGGTGCCCGCAGTTTTGGTTGCGGCCAAATGGTGGCCAATGTCACCATAGCCCATCACGCAGGGAGCCAGCGCGGCGAGCAGATCCAACAGATCGCCCGCGTGCCCGGCATCCAGAACATAGCGCGTATAGGCAAGGTTTGCCTGCCGTTCCTGCGTGGCGAAAAGCGTGGCTTCGTCAATGCCGGCTTGCGCACAGGTTTTGATGTGCAGCGCGATTTCCTTGTTGATCAGCCCGTTGAGTGTGCCCGCTGCCAGCCGCATTTCCCCGACCGTATCTGCTTTGGTGACGGCCAGCGCCCAGGCGCGCGAGAAATGGATCAGGAAAACGTAATCTTGCTTGAGGTAATGCAAAAACGCATCTCGCGGCAGAGTGCCGTCGCCCAGCCCCTGCACGAAGGCATGGCGGGTATAATCGGGCCAGGCGGGCGTGGCATCACGCCAGGCCGCAAAGGTGCTGCCGTAACTCATTCTGCCCCCAGATCAACGGCGAGCGCAGACACAGGGCGCGTGCCTTCGACCACGCCGCTATCTGCCAGGAATTGTTCAAACCGGGTGTAGCGGCCTTCGTCCAGCGCTTCGGGGCGCAGGGCGAACCGAGGCAGCGTGTCGACCCAGGCCTTGGCGTTCAAGGCGTCGTCCAGTTCTGCGGAATATCCTTTGAACAGCTCCCAGGAGGCCTCGGGGTTGTTGACGATATATTGCGTGGCAAGTTCCGTGGCCCGCAGGAAGCGGCGCAGTTGATCGGTGTTCATCCGGTCGGGGTTGGCCACGTAAATCAACTCGTCATAGGTTGGCACGCCCTCTTCCTCGACATAAAAGCACCGCCCTTCGATGCCTTCGATCTCCATCTGGTTCAGCTCAAAATTGCGGTAGGCACCGATCACCGCATCAACCTGCCCGGACATCAGCGAAGGGCTGAGCGAGAAGTTGACGTTGACCATCTCAACCTCGTCCAGCGCGACGCCGTGCTTGCCAAGCATCGCGCTCAGCATGGCCTCTTGCACCCCGGCGACGGAAAAGCCGATTTTGCTGTCCCGAAGCTGGCCAATCCGTTGAATGGGGCCGTCTTTCAGCACCAAAAGGCAGTTGAGCGGGGTCGCCACAAGCGTGCCGACGCGGACCAGCGGCAGGCCTTCGGCCACTTGCAGGTGGTGGCTTGGCTGATAGCTGATTGCGATGTCCCCTTTCCCGGCGGCGACAAGTTTTGGCGGCGCCGAGGGGTCAACAGGGGGGATGATCTCAACCTCAAGGCCTTGATCTGCGAAATAGCCCAGCTCTTCGGCCAGGATGATGGGGCCATGATCGGGGTTGATGAACCAGTCCAACAGCAGGGTTATCTTGTCCTGTGCGAGGGCAGGTGTGGCGACCATGATGGCCAGGGCGGTTGCGATCAGGTGTTTCATAGGGTCCTTTTCAGTCTCCAAGGGCGATGAGCTTGATGTCGCCCTGCCAGTGTTGGGAAAGCCGTTCTGCCGCTTGCCAGGCGCGCAGGCCTGACCGGCAGGCCAGAACGGCGCGTTGGGTTTCGTGGGGCTGCGGGCCGTGCGGGCCGAAATCCGTAACGGTGTGGCGATGGGCGTTTGGCAAAGCGGGGCCGGGTTCGGCGGCGGCGCGCAGATCAACCAGAAAATCCTTCGCGCCAATGTCGGCGGGCGCGATGAAGGCGAGCTTGGGAGCAGGATCAGGCGCGCCATCAAACCGGAAGCCGCCAAACCGCATCACCCGCGCATCATAGCTGACAAACCGGCCCAAAGCGGTGCGATCTCCGGTGAGAACCGCCATCGCCATTTGCGCCTGCAGGCTTCCGATCACCCCCACGCTTGGCCCCAGCACACCATCGGTATCGCAAGAGCCTAACTGATCGGGCAGGTCGGGAAACACCGCGCGCAGGCCCGGTTTGCCGCCGCAAAAGCCGCCCACATAACCCTCTGTGCCAACAACGCTCGCGCTGATCAGGGGTTGGCGGCTTTGCAGGCAATAATCCGACGCGATGTAGCTGACCGCAAAGCTATCGGCGCAATCAAGGATCAGATCCATACCGCCACACAGCCCGGCGATGTTCGCCGGATCAAGGCGCTGTGCGATGGGCTCAAGCGTCACCTCGGGGTTTAGCGC
>NZ_JARGND010000002.1:139077-145970 GCF_029212645.1 Vannielia sp.
GCGGTCTGGCGGGCGTAACGGGTCATGCGCAGGCCTTGAGCCAGTCTTTGACCCGGGCTTCGGGATCGGCGTGCAGTGTGATGTCGGTGACGGCTGATACGATATCAGCCCCGGCGGCAAATGCGCCCTCTGCCCGCGCCACGCTCATCCCGCCGATGGCAACAAGGGGGGTATCGCCCACGCGGTCTTTCCAACGGCTGAGTTTTTCCACGCCCTGCCGGTGCCATTTCATCTTTTTCAAGATCGTTGGATAGATCGGCCCAAGGGCGATATAATCCGGTGTTAATGCCAGAGCGCGGTTCAATTCGGCGGTGTCATGGGTTGAAACACCCAGCTTCAACCCCGCTGCGCGGATCACTTCGATATCCGCCTCATCAAGGTCTTCCTGCCCCAAGTGCACCCAGTCGCAGCCCAGTTCGATGGCCAGTTGCCAGTGGTCGTTCACCACAAGCACGGCGTTGTGGCTGCGGCACAGATCACGCGCCTCTTGCAACTGTGTGCGCAAGGCGTCTTGCGGCTGGTCCTTGATCCGCAGTTGCACCATTTTGACGCCCAGCGGCAGCATCCGCCGCAACCAGGCGACATCATCAAAGATCGGGTAAAAGCGGGGCAGCTTCACAGGAACGCCTTTCCAAAAACCGGAGTGGACGGGGCCGCCATATCGCGCGGGTCCATGGGATCGGCCTGTGCGGCCAGCGCGCCCGCCTCAACCGCGCGGGCAAAGCCCTGTGCCATTGCGACAGGGTCGCCTGCCTTCGCCACGGCGGTGTTCACCAGGACGGCGTCGTAGCCCAGTTCCATTGCGTGGGCCGCTTGGGAGGGGAGGCCCAGACCGGCGTCTACAACCAAGGGCACATCCGGGAAATGCGCACGCAGGCTGCGCAGGCCATAAACATTGTTGAGGCCCAGACCCGTGCCAATCGGCGCGCCCCATGGCATCAAAACCTTGCACCCCGCCTCAACCAGCCGGTCGCAAAGCACCAGATCTTCGGTGCAATAGGGAAACACCTCAAACCCGTCGTCGGTCAGGTGTTGTGCCGCTTCGACCAAGCCAAAGGGATCGGGTTGCAAGGTGTCTGCGTGGCCGATGACCTCAAGCTTGATCCAGTTCGTTTCAAAGAGGTCGCGGGCCATTTGCGCGGTGGTGATGGCTTCGCGCACAGAATGGCATCCGGCGGTGTTCGGCAGGACTGCAACGCCCAAATCCTCGATCAGCGCCCAGAAATCCTGCCCGGCTTGCTCCCCGCCCGCCTCGCGGCGCACAGAAACGGTGGCGATCCCGGCGCCGGATTGGCGAAACGCCTCGGCCAGAATGGCAGGGGAGGGGTATTGCGCGGTGCCCAGCATCAGCCGGGATGTCACTTTGGTGTTGTAGAAGGTGGGCATCCTACCCTCCTTGCCGGGGGGCGACGATTTCGATCCGGTCGCCGTCATGCAGCGGCGTGTCAGCGCGCTGTGTTTTGGGCACAAAGCCCTCGTTCACAGAGGTGGCAACCTTGGCGTCGGCTTTGCCGAGTTGCTCCAAGAGTTGGGCCAATGTGGGCGCGTCGCTGTCCAGCGGGTCACCGTTGACGATGATCTTCATACCAAACCTCCGGTGTTGTGCCATCAAGCAGCAGGTCGGCTGTCATCCGCGCCAGGGCGGGGGCCAGCAGAAACCCGTGCCTGAAAAGGCCATTTGCGTAAATCCGGTCGCCCATCTGGCGGATGCGCGGCGCGTTGTCAGGAAAGGCGGGCCGCGCGTCGACGCCGATTTCCAGCAGCTCCGCCTCTGCGAACGCCGGGTGCAGGGCGTAGGCGGCGTTCATCAGTTCCATGATCGAGCGCACCGTCGCGCGAGTGCGGTCGCCGGTTTCTATCTGGGTCGCCCCCAGCATGAAGACCCCGTCGCCACGCGGGACGATATAAAGCGGAAACCGGGGGTGCAGCAGCCGAACCGGGCGCGACAGCGTCACATCCCGACAGCGCACCACCAGCATTTCGCCTTTGACGCCGCGCAGATCGGCCAGCGTATCGCGCGCGGCGAGGCCGCGGCAGTCGATCATCTGACCTTGCGCCTTGCCCTGAAATGTCACCCCGGTTTGCTCAAGGCGCTCATGCAGCGTGGTGAGGGTTTCGCGTGGGTTCAAATGGGCTTCATCCGGGAGGAACAGCGCCTTGGAAAACCGCTCCGCCAGATGCGGTTCAATCGCCCCAATGCCATCGCGGTTCAGGGTTTTGGCGGCCGGGGCGCGGCGCGCAAAGGTCGCCAGATCGCTGTGATCGCGCCCAAGTGCGACGACCAGCGTGCCTTGTTTATGGATCGTTGCGCCGTGGCGCTCCCACCACGCGGCAGCCTTGCGGCCCTGGCGCACGATATCTGGCTCTGCGCTAACCCCCTCACATTCGGGTGCCAACATGCCGCCGGCCCACCACGAACAGGCGTGCGCGCCGGGGACATCCTTGAGGTCAATCACGGTAACTTTTGCGCCGCGCGACGATAACTCTGTCGCCATTGCCAAGCCACAAACGCCGCCGCCAAGGATGGTGAACGGATCGCTCATGCCCATAGCTCGTGGAAGTGGTGCACCGGCCCGTGGCCCTGACCCACGTTCAGCTGATCTGCCGCCAGGATCGCTTTGTTCAGCCATGTGTGGGCACGCGCCACCGCGTCTGGCAGGGTGCGCCCCTGCGCCATAAAGGCGGCGATGGCGGAGGAAAACGTACACCCGGTGCCATGGGTGTTACGGGTGTTCACGCGCGGCGCGGCGAAGGACCGCGTGCCGGCAGAGGTGACCAGATGATCGGTGCAAATATCACCGATCCCATGCCCTCCCTTCATCACCACCGCGCCAACGCCCAAACCAAGCAGCGCTTGCGCCTGATCTTCCACCGCGCCGGAGCCAACAAGCTTGGCGGCTTCGGGCAGATTTGGCGTCAGAAGGGTCGCGCGGGGAAGCAAGTGGGACTTGAGCGCATCTATCGCGCTATCGGCCAGCAAAACGTCACCTGATTTGGCCACCATCACCGGATCAAGCACCACTGGGCCTTCAAAACCGCTGATGGCATCGGCCACGGCCTCGATCAGGGAGGGCGTGCCCAACATTCCGATCTTGATCGCGTCGATCTGAATGTCGCTCAGCACCGCCTTGATCTGCGCTGTCACAACCTCGTCAGGGATCGGATGGATCGCGCTCACGGCTTGGGTGTTTTGCGCGGTGACCGCCGTGATGACCGAAGCGCCGTAAACGCCTATCGCGGAAAAGGCCTTCAGATCAGCCTGAATGCCAGCGCCACCGCCTGAATCCGAGCCAGCGATCGTTAACGCCTTCGCTACCATATCACCGCCCTTGGCTTCTTGGGTGAGGACAATGAAAGGAAAGACGACCGAATACGGACGAGATGTCCGAACGCTGTTTCCTCCGCCGGTCCTAACCGGTTCAGGTTCAATGGGTTCGCGACAAGCGCATCTCAGCCCGCGTAAGGGCTCCCCAACAGGTATTTGGTCGTGTGTTAGATGGATCAGGCCGTTGCGTCAAACAGAATTAGATTGCGTTGGGCCGCTTGGTGGGATGCTCTGGCCGTTTGGTCCCGGCATCTGGTGGATCGGATCAAGGAGGCAACGATCTGGCTTTGATGCCTCGATTTTGCAGGGGTATTCTGAGGGCGGCGCGCTGGCTGTGGGCCTTTCACCTCGCACAGAGGCCTGTCTGCGAAACTGCCCCCAAATAGGGGCATTCATGCACGGTGCCGCACGGCCAGCCTTTGCGCCTGAAACCCGCCTTCGCGGCCCCCCATGCAAAGGGCCGCCCCGGTGAGGAGCGGCCCCTTTTTCGAGAGTTCAGAAGCGACGTTAGCCGATCAAGGCACCGTCGTCGCGGGTGACCACAACGATGGAAGAGCGGGGCAGGCCAGCGCCATCGGGCCAAGCGCCGCCGGGGTGCTGGATGCCCACGAACATGGCGCGCTTGTCTGCCGACCAGCAAAGCCCCGTTACCTCAGAGCCGTTTGGCCCGGTGAGGAAGCGGGCGATCTCACCTGTGGCGGGGTCGCCAACCAGCATCTGGTTGTTGCCCTGACCGGCAAACTCGCCTTCGTTGCTGTCATCGCCATCGGTCTGGATCCACACCAGGCCGTTGCTGTCAAACGCCATGCCATCGGGCGAGTTGAACATATTGCCCGCTGTCACGTTCTCGGAGCCGCCATAGCTGTTGGTCGGGTAAACCTCGGGGTTGCCCGCCATGACGAAGAGATCCCAATCAAAGCTGTCAGAGGCGTGGTTGTCTTCGCTCGGACGCCAGCGCACGATCTGGCCGTAGTTGTTGGTGTCACGCGGGTTGGGGCCGTTGGCGGGGGTTTCATCGCCGCCTGCATTGGGCTTCACGCCACGGTTCTTGTTGTTGGTCAGGCAGCAATACGCCTCGACCGCCTGGGTATTGGCGGCAACCCATTCGGGGCGGTCCATGGTGGTAGCTCCCACGGCGGATGCGGCCATGCGGGCAAAGATCAGCACCTCGGCCATAGAGGCCATGCCGGTGGTTTCAGGCGTCAGCGGCAGCCATTCGCCGGTGCCGTCATCGTTGAACCTGGCCACAAAAAGGGTGCCCTCATCGAGCAGGCCCTCGGTGGAGCCGCCGGGCGCCCATGTGCCAGTGGAAACAAACCTGTAAAGGAACTCGCCGCGCTCATCGTCGCCCATATACACAACCACATGGCCCTCGGGTGACAGCACGACTTCGGCGTTCTCATGCTTGAAGCGGCCCAGCCCGGTGTGCTTGATCGGGGTGCTATCAGGGTCGGTTGGATCAATCTCAACAATCCAGCCCACACGATGCGGCTCATTGGGGTTTTTCGCGGTATCAAAGCGGGCGTCATGCTTGTGATAATCATAGCCCCAGCCATCGGCACCAATGCCATAGCGGCTGTAACCGGCGGTCACCTGCTCGGGGAGGTCGGCGCCATCGCCTTCGGTGGAGCCGAAGTAGCCGTTAAAGTTTTCTTCGCAGGTGAGGTAGGTGCCCCAGGGCGTTTTGCCCGAGCCGCAGTTGTTCATGGTGCCAAGCGACAGGGTGCCTTCCGGGTCGGCCTTGGTTTTCATCAGGTCGTGGCCAGCGGCGGGGCCGGCAATTTCCATCGGGGTGTTGTGGTGGATGCGGCGGGTGAAGGGGCTGTCAACGACAACGCTCCAGCCGTTTTCGCCTTGGGCCACTTCCATCACCGTGACGCCTTGCAGGTTTTGCAGCTTCAGCACGTCATCGGCACTGGCCGGAGTGCCCTCTTGCGCGGCGGGCAGGTTGGTTTTGCGGTTGGTGTATTCGTGGTTCACCGCGATCAGCTCATGGCCCTGGTAAGAGAACAGCTCCATCCCGTCGGTGTTTTCGCCAAACACCCGGTCAGACCCGGCAACAGGGCCGCCCTCGGCCACATCATACCCTTCGCCGTCCGAAAACAGCGGATCACCCCAACGCACCAGCACCTCCGAGGTGTAGCCCTCGGGAACGTGGACAGCGCTATCGGTGGCAATATCGATCGGGGTGAAGGGGAAGCGGTTGGCCGCGCCCTCGGCGCGGGCCGCAGAGGTGGAGGACAACAGGCCCGCGCTCATCGCAACGGCGCCAGAGCCAAAGGCCAGTGCGCCGCCAAGGAAGCCGCGGCGCGAGACCGCCCGCTCAACCACGCGGTCAAAGTCGTTTTCCTCCGGGCGGGGGGAGTTGATTTCGTCCCAATCGTCGGCGGAGAGGGTGGTGAGGTCGATGTCTTTCATGGTCTGGCTCCCAGGCTGGTGCCGCGTCCCTTGCGGCTTTCATCGGCGCCACCGATAGGTGTGCGGGACATCGGTTTTGTGACGGTTGTGTAAAGCCTTTGTAACGGGGCCGGGGGGCGGTGGTTACCTGGCGGGGCTTTGGGCGAAAGCCCGCTCGAAGCTGCGTTTCAGCGCGACGTCAAGGTCATCCATGGTGACGGGCAGGCCCATATCAACCAGCGAGGTCACGCCATGGCCCGCGATGCCACAGGGCACGATGCCGGAAAAATGGCCAAGGTCCGGCTCAACGTTGATCGAGATACCGTGGAACGACACCCACTTGCGCAGCCGAATACCAATGGCGGCGATCTTGTCTTCGCGCGGGGTGCCATCGGGCAGGGGGGGCTTTTCGGGGCGGGGCAGCCAAACGCCAACGCGGCCTTCGCGGATTTCTCCATGCAGGCCAAACTCTGCCAAAGTGTCGATGACCCAGTGCTCAAGGCGCTGCACAAAGGCGCGCACATCGCGGCCCCGCTGATTGAGATCAAGCATCACATAGGCCACCCGCTGGCCCGGCCCGTGGTAGGTATATTGCCCGCCGCGTGCCGATTTATGCACCGGGAAGCGATTGGGGGTGAGCAGGTCTGCCGCCTTGGCGGAGGTGCCGGCGGTATAGAGCGGCGGGTGCTCGACCAGCCAGATCGCCTCATCGGCCTCGCCCGCGTGGATCGCGGCGGCGCGGGCCTCCATGAAAGCGACGGCCTCCTCATAGCCGGTGAGGCCGGGGGTGGTGATCCACTCAACCATCGGCTTGAGGCGCGCATTGCCGCGCCGCCGCGCGGGTGCTTGCGTTTTTGGTGCTGTCTGCCAGCCGCGTCAGAGCCATCGTTCTCACCTTGAGCCGTTTGCCCCTTACATAAGCCGCTTCGCGCAGAAGTGCCACGAGGGGGCCGGGTTTTCAGCCGCCAGAAGGGGAGATTCTGTGCAAGCTGCGCGGCGCTGGCAGCGAAATGGTGCGGTCGGCATATCCTTGAGCAGAAAGCGGCGACGAAAGGTGCATTTTAGCCCTTGAGCCGAACGCGCCCATGGTCTAGGTAGCCGCTCACCAAGCCAAGATATGCGGTCGTGGCGGAATTGGTAGACGCGCAGCGTTGAGGTCGCTGTGGGGTAA
>NZ_JARGND010000036.1:0-2039 GCF_029212645.1 Vannielia sp.
CAGGAGCCGCAGCTCGACGAAAGCAAAACCGTGCGTGAAAACGTTATGGAAGGAGTGGCCGAAAAGAAGGGCATTCTCGACCGTTACAACGAGCTGGCGATGAACTACTCGGACGAAACCGCCGACGAAATGGCAACCCTGCAAGACGAGATCGACAGCCAGAACCTGTGGGACCTCGACAGCCAGATCGACGTGGCGATGGAAGCGCTGCGCTGCCCGCCCGATGAGGCCATGCCAGAGAACCTTTCGGGCGGGGAACGCCGCCGCGTGGCGCTGTGCAAACTGCTGCTCGAAGCGCCCGATATGCTGCTGCTCGACGAACCAACCAACCACCTCGATGCCGAAACGATCGCCTGGCTCCAGCAGCACCTGATCGACTATAAAGGCACCATCCTGATCGTCACCCACGACCGTTATTTCCTTGACGATATCACCGGCTGGATCCTCGAGCTCGACCGTGGCCGTGGCATCCCCTACGAGGGCAACTATTCGGCATGGTTGGAGCAAAAAGCCAAGCGGCTTGAGCAGGAAGGCCGCGACGACAAATCCCGCCAGAAAACCCTCGACCGGGAGCTTGAATGGATCCGCGCCGGGGCAAAGGCCCGCCAAGCCAAGCAAAAGGCCCGGATCAACGCCTATGAAGAGCTTGCAGGCCAGTCCGAGCGCGAAAAAATCAGCCGCGCCCAGATCGTTATCCCCAACGGCCCACGCCTTGGCTCCAAGGTGATCGAGGTTGAAGGGCTGCAAAAAGCCTATGAAGACAAGCTCCTGATCGAAGACCTCGCCTTCTCACTGCCCCCCGGTGGCATCGTCGGCGTGATCGGTCCCAACGGCGCCGGTAAATCCACGCTTTTCCGGATGCTTACCGGACAGGAAAAACCGGATAACGGCTCGGTGGAATACGGCGATACGGTGGAGCTGAGCTATGTTGACCAATCGCGCGATGCGCTGGCATCCGATGTCACCGTTTGGGAAGAAATCTCCGGCGGTGCGGAGGTGATTGACCTTGGGGACGCGCAGATGAACAGCCGCGCCTATTGCTCGGCGTTCAACTTCAAAGGCGGCGATCAGCAAAAGAAGGTCGGCCAGCTCTCGGGCGGTGAACGCAACCGGGTCCACATGGCCAAGCTGTTGAAATCAGGCGGAAACGTGCTGCTGCTCGACGAACCAACCAACGACCTTGACGTTGAAACCCTGCGCGCGCTCGAAGACGCTCTGGAAGATTTCGCCGGGTGTGCTGTGATCATCTCGCACGACCGCTTCTTCCTTGACCGCCTGTGCACCCACATCCTTGCCTTTGAGGGTGACGCGCATGTGGAATGGTTCGAGGGCAACTTTGAAGCCTACGAGGAAGACAAGGCCCGCCGTCTGGGCCCGGATGCACTGGAGCCCAAGCGGGTGAAGTACAAGAAATTCGTGCGCTAACGCGGGCGGGTTTTTGGGCTTTCTGGCCGGGCTTTGGCCCGGCCTGCACTTCCTTGCGATGGGCAGACCCTTCCACGCCTTAACGGCCAATCCCGGCGACCCAGTTCCGCAGAACGCCCTGATCCAGGCCAAATCACTGTCGGCAATGTTAAGCCGAGGTGAACGCACTGCCCCTTGCTCGAATCTCTGCAACATGTCATATGGCCTTTGCGACCGCTACGCATCTACGTCCACTGTCTCCCTTTAAAAGGCGTCACGACCGATCCGCTACCGACGCCAGGCCGCCGCACTACCGCGGGCGGCACACTAAACTAGGAGAGACAGATATGGCCACCGGCACTGTCAAATGGTTCAACACCACCAAAGGCTTCGGCTTTATTGCACCCGATGAGGGTGGCAAGGACGTTTTCGTTCACATCAGCGCCGTCGAGCGCGCCGGCCTGACCGGCCTCGCCGACGACCAGAAGATCAGCTTCGACATGGAAACCGGCCGTGACGGCCGCGCCAGCGCCAGCAACCTTTCGCTGCTCTGAGCCATCGAGCTTTTACGATCTTGAAAAGGGGTGCCTTCGGGTGCCCCTTTTTTTCGTTATCCCCCGAAAACCTTGCTTTTG
>NZ_JARGND010000036.1:2139-30990 GCF_029212645.1 Vannielia sp.
TGCGGCCTCACGCCAGAGGCCGCAGCACAAAATGATCGGGGCCAACCTCATCATATTGCGAGGGCGCGGGCTCATAGCCAATCGGGTGAACCGGTGAGGGGATCGGCTTGAAATCAAGGTCGCGCTCGCTTTTGCGGCGGCGCGGATCGGCCACGGGCACGGCCTTCATCAGGTCTTGCGTATACTGGTGCTGTGGGTTTCCAAAGATCTGAGCGCGCGGCCCGATCTCAACGATGCGGCCCAGATACATGACGCCAACCATATGGCTCACCCGCTCGACCACCGCCATATCATGGCTGATAAACAGCACCGAAACGCCAAGATCAGACTGAAGCTCGATCAGCAGGTTCAGCACCTGCGCCTGGATCGACACATCAAGCGCCGACACCGCCTCATCCGCGATGATCAGCTTGGGGTTCAGCGCCAAGGCCCGTGCAATGGCCACCCGCTGGCGCTGGCCGCCTGACATTTCATGCGGGAAACGGCGCAGGAAGTCGCGGGGCAGTTCGACCCGGTCAAACAGGGCCGCCACGCGATCCTGCACCGCTGAACCCTTCTCCAACCCGTAGTTCAGGATCGGCTCTGCGACCTGATCCATAAGGCGCATCTGCGGATTGAGTGAGGCGAACGGGTCCTGAAACACCATCTGCATATCGGCGCGGGCGTGGTGCAGCTCTCGCTGGCTCATGGCGATCACATCCTTGCCGCCCAACAAAACCTCTCCCGACATAGGTTCAACCAGCCGTAAGATCGAGCGCCCGCAAGAGGATTTGCCACAGCCCGACTCCCCCACAAGCGACAGGGTTTCACCGGTTTTCACCGTGAAAGACACATCCTCAACCGCATGAACCCAGGCTTTGGTTTGCCGCAACAACCCGCCCTTAACCGGGAACCGCGTGGTGAGGTTGCGCACATCGAGCAGCACCTCGCGCTCGGCCTTCGGGATCACCGGCTTGATCGTGGTTTCCTGCCCCATGATCTTTAGCGGCACCGGTTCTTCGGTATCTCCCATCTCGCCCAGCTTGGGCACGGCAGAGAGCAACGCCTGGGTGTAAGGGTGTTGCGGGGCCTCGAAAATTTGCTCAACGGTGCCCTCTTCCACTTTGTTGCCCTTCAGCATGACAACCACGCGATCCGCAACCTGCGCGACCACCGCCATATCATGGGTGATGAACAAAACGGCGGTGCCTGTTTCGCGTTTCAAGCGGTCAATCAGGGCAAGGATTTCGGCCTGGATCGTGACATCAAGCGCGGTGGTTGGCTCATCCGCGATCAGCAGGCGCGGCTCGCAGGCCAGCGCCATGGCGATCACCACGCGCTGGCGCATACCGCCTGAAAGCTCGTGCGGATATTGCTTTAGCCGCCGCTCCGGCTCCGGGATGCGCACGCGCTTCAACAGGTCGAGCGCCTTTTCACTGGCCGCTTTTCGGCTGATGCCCTTATGCACCCGCAGGCCCTCGGTGAGCTGGCGCTCGATGGTGAACACAGGGTTCAGCGCACTCATCGGCTCCTGGAAGATCATCGCGATCTCGTTGCCGCGAATCTGGCGCATCAGCCCGTTTTCGGCCTCAGCCACATCCAGCACCTTGCCATCCGGTCGCTTGAAACGGATGTCACCTCCCGCAATCCGGCCACCGCCATATTCAACCAACCTCATGATCGACAAGGAAGAAATTGACTTTCCCGAACCGCTTTCGCCCACCACACACAGGGTTTCGCCCGGATCAATGTGAAACGACACATCCTCAACGCCAACCACCACGCCGTCGTTGGTTTCAAACTCCACGCGCAGGTGATCAACCTCGACCAGCGGGGCTTTCTTTTCGGTGTGATCAAGCATCGCGGGCTCCCTCATGCTGCATTAACTCTAGGCGAGTGTGCGCATTTCACAATCCCCCCACGCCCAGCCTGGCTCAGTGCCTTGCCAATCGTTTCCCGAGGGTGAAAACTCTGGCGTGGCGCCGCGTGATTGGGCCCCCGATGAACCAACAGGAAAGTGAGATACCCGATGGACCGCTACCCCCGAGACATGCGCGGCTACGGCGCCCGCCCGCCAGATGCACAGTGGCCGAACGGCGCGAAGATCGCCGTGCAATTCGTGATGAATTACGAGGAAGGCGGCGAGAATAATGTGCTGCATGGGGATGCGGCCTCGGAGGCGTTTTTGTCAGAGGTGATGGGGGCCGAACCCTGGCCGAACCAGCGCCATTGGAACATGGAATCAGTCTATGAATACGGCTCTCGGGCCGGGTTCTGGCGGCTGCACCGGCTGTTCACCGCGTTAAAAATTCCGATCACCGTTTACGGCGTGGCGACGGCGCTTGCCCGCTCGCCCGATCAGGTGGCAGCGATGCGTGAGGCGCGCTGGGAGATTGCTTCGCACGGGTTAAAGTGGATCGAATACAAAGACTTCTACGAAAAAGAAGAACGCGAACATATGGAGCAAGCGATCCAGCTGCACCGTGAAATTGTTGGCTCCCGCCCGCGGGGCTGGTACGCCGGGCGCTGCTCTGACAACACGGTGAAAATTGCCGCCGAGGTTGGTGGTTTTGCTTATGTTTCAGATAGTTACGCCGATGATCTGCCCTATTGGGTGCATATTTCGGGCAAGGACCAATTGGTGATCCCTTACACGCTTGACGCCAATGATATGCGCTTTGCCACGGCGGGTGGCTTTGCGTCGGGCGATGATTTTTACACCTACCTGCGAGACACTTTCGATGTGCTTTACGCCGAGGGCAAGGCGGGGCAACCCAAGATGATGTCTATCGGGCTGCACTGCCGCTTGGCGGGGCGTCCGGGGCGGCTGATGGCGGTCAAACGCTTCATTGACCATGTCGCCACCAAGGAGAACGTCTGGTTTGCCCGGCGGATCGACATTGCCCGCCATTGGACCATGACCCACCCGCCAAAGAATGTCACGGCGCGGCCATCGCGGCTGGATCTGACGACCTTCATCAGCCGGTTCGGCGAGGTTTTCGAGCACAGCACATGGGTCGCCGAACGCGCCCACAAGCTGGAGCTTGGACCCGCGCATGACACCCCTGAGGGTATCCACAACGCGATGGCGCGGGTGTTTCGCCGTGCCAGCGAGGAGGAGCGGCTTGGCGTGTTGCGCGCCCATCCAGACCTTGGCGATGCGGTCAACAAAGCCGAGCGGCTCTCTGAACACAGCGCCAGCGAGCAGGCCGGCGCGGGGCTGACCGCGCTAACCGATGAAGAGCGGCGCGAGTTGATGGACCTCAACGAGCGCTACATGGCCAAAAACGGCTTTCCTTTCATCATCGCGGTGCGGGACCACGACAAGGCGAGCATTATTCGCAACCTTCACGCGCGGCTTGGCAACTCGAAAGACGAGGAAATGGCCGAAGCCTGCTACCAGGTCGAGCGGATTGCGTTGCACCGGCTCTATGACATGGAGTGGGTTTAACCCAGATTCCTTAACAAAGTGTCGGGCCGAGGTGCTCCTACCCCGGCCCGACGACCCTTTGCACTGGTTTTCGCACTCAGAGCCGTGCCGGGCAGCTCTTTTTTGCGGGGGGCTGGCCGATGTGGTGCGGATTGAGGATCAGATACCACTTGGCCCCTTCCCCCGGCGCCTGCGCCCTGGAGTAAGAGCAACCGGCCGCCGTGGTGTACCACTGGCCCTGATAGCTTGCGGGTGGGCGGATGTTGTTCTTGCCGCGCCCGAAGGCATCCGCAGCACCACTGAAGGCCATGGAAACGGTGACGGCGAGGGCGGCGGTTGTCGCAAGTTTCTTCATCGGGATACCCCTTGGTGACTGGTTACGTTCTGTCACCCTGTATCCTGGGAAGGCTCGGCAAACGGGTGACGCAAATGGGGCGACACGGCGCAGTTTTGCTAGGGTTTTAAGGGAATTTGCAGCGCCTTTGGGCGGGCGGAAATTTGGTGGAGCCGATCGGGATCGAACCGACGACCTCGTCATTGCGAACGACGCGCTCTCCCAACTGAGCTACGGCCCCACTGGCTCGTTTTTTGGGATGAACCGGCTAAAGTGTCAAGCGGGCAAATGGGCCTCGCGGCGCACGAAAGCCTCGATATCCGCTGCCGGGCGAGCACCGGTGAGGCGGCCAATTTCGCGACCCTTATGGAACAGGATCAGCGCCGGTATCCCCCTGATATTGTGGGGCATTGAGGCATCGGGGTGGTCTTGCGTGTTTAGCTTGGCGAAGCGGGCCTTGCCCTTGAGCGCGGTGGCGGCCTTGGCATATTCCGGCGCCATCATCCGGCAGGGGCCGCACCATGGGGCCCAGAAATCCACCAGCAGGGGCAGATCATCGGCCTTGATCGCCTTGGCAAGACCCTTTGGATCAAGCTCAAAAGGCTTATCTGTCAATAGCTTGGCCCCGCAGGTGCCGCACTTTGGATTGGCATCCAGACGGTCTGCCGGGAACTGGTTTGTGCCCGCACATTCGGGGCATGTCAGCTTGATTTTAGCGCTCATTTCGGCCTCATCACATTCAACCTATGGCATATATATGTCGTGCCGGGGGCCGCACAAGGGCAGCACCGCACGCCGGGGCAGGAAAGCGCCGTTCATTGCAAAAAGCGAAGGGCCACAAGTGATGCACAACGCATGCACAACCCATGCGCACGCCATCTGGGGTGAGGCGCGTTAATTAATCCGCCGTGCGGGGCCAGCCGGGGGTTATTCGGCGGCCTCGGCGTAGCTTTCAACCGGCGGGCAGGTGCAGATCAGGTTACGGTCCCCGGCGACGTTATCAACCCGGCCGACCGGCGGCCAATACTTGTCCACCCGGAAGGAGCCGGGCGGGAAGCAGCCCTGCTCGCGCGGGTAGGGGCGCTCCCATCCGGCGACCAGATCGTTGACGGTGTGGGGCGCGTTCTTCAGCGGGTTATCATCGACCGGGAGTTCACCGCGCTCGACCTGGGCAATCTCTTCGCGGATCGCCTTCATGGCGGTGATGAAGCGATCAAGCTCGGCCTTGGTTTCACTCTCGGTCGGCTCCACCATGAGGGTGCCCGCGACCGGGAAGCTCATGGTGGGCGCGTGAAAGCCGCAATCCATCAGCCGCTTGGCGATGTCATCCACCGTGACGCCATGCTCGGTGAAGGGGCGGGTATCAAGGATGCACTCATGGGCCACGCGGCCATTCTGGCCCTTGAACAGCACGTCATACCCATCCGAAAGGCGGGCGGCGATGTAGTTGGCATTGAGGATCGCGACGCGGGTGGCCTGCGTTAGCCCCTCGCCGCCCATCAGCAGCACATAGGCCCATGAAATTGGCAGGATCGAGGCCGAGCCATAGGGCGCGGCGGCAACCGGGCCTTCGCGCCCGCCGGTGGAGGGGTGGCCGGGCAGGAAGGGCGCAAGATGCGCCATTACGCCAATCGGCCCCATGCCGGGGCCACCACCGCCGTGGGGAATGCAGAAGGTTTTATGCAGGTTGAGGTGGCTCACGTCAGAGCCGATTTCACCCGGTTTCACGAGGCCGACCATCGCATTGAGGTTGGCCCCGTCCATATAGACCTGCCCGCCGAACGCATGGGTAATATCGCAAACCTCGCGCAGCGTGTCCTCAAACACGCCGTGGGTGGAGGGATAGGTGATCATCACCGCCGCCAGCGCATCCCCGGCGCCCTCGGCCTTGGCGCGGAAATCGGCCAGATCAATGTCGCCATTCTCGGTGGATTTGACGACGACGACCTTCATCCCGGCCATCTGCGCCGAGGCGGGATTGGTGCCGTGGGCGGAGGTGGGGATAAGGCAGATATCACGGCTTTCCCCGCGCGAGGCGTGGTAGGCGGCGATGGTGAGCAGGCCCGCGTATTCGCCCTGAGCGCCGGAGTTGGGCTGCATCGACATGGCATCATACCCGGTGATCTCACAGAGCCGCGCCGAAAGATCACTGACCATTTCGGCGTAGCCCTCGGCCTGTTCGGGCGGCGCGAAGGGGTGCATCTGGCCAAAGGCGGGCCATGTGATTGGCATCATCTCGACCGCCGCGTTCAGCTTCATGGTGCAGGAGCCAAGCGGGATCATGGCGCGATCAAGCGCAAGGTCACGGTCCGCGAGGCGGCGCATGTAGCGCATCATCTCGGCCTCGGCGCGGTTCATCTGGAAGACCGGGTGGGTGAGATACTCAGACGTGCGCAGCAGGTTTTCGGGCAGCGCGGGGGCGGCGTGGGCGGCGTAATCTTGGGTGATGCCAAAGGCGCGCCAGACCCCCTCAACGATCTCGGGCACAACGGTTTCACCGACCGAAAGGCCGATGCGGCCCTCGGGGAGGCGGCGCAGGTTGATGCCCTCGGCCTCGGCGGCGCGCAGGATTGCGCCCTGCAAGGGGCCGGCCTCAACGGTGATGGTATCAAACGGGTTTTCGGGCGTGACGGTAAAGCCCGCGCTGCGCAGCCCTTCGGCCAAGCGGGCTGTCATCAGGTGGATGCGCTCGGCGATGGCGCGCAACCCCTTCGGGCCATGGAACACCGCATAAAAGCTGGCCATGACGGCAAGCAGCGCCTGCGCGGTGCAGACATTGGAGGTCGCCTTTTCGCGGCGGATATGCTGCTCGCGGGTTTGCAGGCTGAGGCGATAGGCCTGCTGGCCGCGATTATCGACCGACACGCCCACAATCCGCCCCGGCATTTGCCGCTTCATCGCATCGCGGCAGGACATATAGGCCGCGTGCGGGCCACCGTAGCCCATGGGCACGCCAAACCGCTGGGCGGAACCAACGGCGATATCGGCACCCATTTCGCCCGGCGCTTTCAGCAGGGTGAGTGCCAGCAGATCGGCGGCCACAACAGCGACAGCCTTCGCGGCGTGCAAGGCCTCGATCTCGGGGGTGAAATCACGCAACTGGCCTTCGGTGCCGGGGTATTGGAACAGTGCGCCAAACACCTGCTCGGCGTTCAGCTCATCCGGGCTGGCAACGATCACCTTGATATCAAGCGGGCGGGCGCGGGTTTGCACCACGGCGATGGTTTGCGGGTGGCACCCGGCATCAACGAAAAACGCCTCGGCCTTGGACTTTGAAATCCGGTGCGCCATGACCATCGCCTCTGCCGCGGCGGTGCCCTCATCCAGCAGTGAGGCATTGGCCACCTCAAGCGCGGTGAGGTCAGAGACCATGGTTTGAAAGTTGAGCAGCGCCTCCAACCGGCCTTGGGCGATTTCGGGCTGGTAGGGGGTGTAGGCGGTATACCACGCGGGGTTTTCGAGGATGTTGCGCTGGATCGCCGGGGGCGTGATGGTGCCGTAATAGCCCTGCCCGATGAGGTTGGTCATCACGCGGTTCTTATCGGCCACGCGGCGCATTTTCACCAGCAGGTCACCTTCCGTCATCGGCTGCCAGGGCAGCGGCGTGGCCTGGCGCAAGCCTTTCGGCACGGTCTGGTCGATCAACTCATCAAGCGAGCCCACACCGATGGCCTGAAGCATCGCCTCCATCTCCTCGGGCGAGGGGCCGATGTGGCGGCGGTTGGCGAAATCATAGGGGTCATAGTCGGTGGGGGTGAAGGGCATGGGATGCTCTCTCAAGTGGGGGCCCGGATGGGGGAAACGGCAGGGTTGTGGCCCCCTCACCGCAGTGGCGATGAGGGGGCCGAAGGGTGTGATTTAGCCGACCAGATCCTGATAGGCGTCTTCATCCATGTAGGCTTCATATTCGCTCATATCGGTGGGCTTGATCTTGAAGAACCAGGCCTCGCCCAGCGGGTCTTCGTTGACCATCGCGGGGTTTTCCATGAGCTTTTCGTTGACCGCTACGATCTCACCCTCGACCGGGGCGGCGATATCGGAGGCGGCCTTCACACTTTCGATCACCACGATCTCATCGCCCTTGGCAACCTGCGTCTCGGGTTCGGGCAGCTCGACAAACACCACATCGCCCAACTGGGAGGAGGCGTGTTCGGTGATGCCGACGACGAGCAAATCATCTTCGGGGCGCAGCCATTCGTGATCTTCGGTGAATTTCATGGTGGGGTCCTTATTGCTTTAGCGTTTGAAATTGGCGGGAATGAAGGGGAGCGTGGCGGTTTGCAGCGGCTGGCGCCGCCCGCGCAGCTCGGCCTCCAGCGCGGTGCCGGGGCTGGCCAGCGCGGCGCTGACATAGCCCATGGAGATGGGCCGCTCAAGGCAGGGCGAGAACGCGCCGGAGGTGATGGTGCCCGCCGGGTCATCGCCGGAAAACAGCTCTACCCCGGCCCGCATCGGCGCGCGGCCCTCGGGCGCAAGGCCAACGCGCAAGCGCGCGGGCCCATCGGCAAGCTGGGCCTCGATCACCGCGGCACCGGGATAGCCCCCTGCCCGCGCGCCGCCGGGCTTGCGGGCCTTGGAGAGTGCCCATGTGAGCGCCGCCTCAACCGGGGTTGTCGTGGCATCAATGTCCTGGCCATGCAGGCACAGCCCGGCCTCAAGGCGCAGGCTGTCGCGCGCGCCAAGGCCGATGGGCTCACAGGCCTCATGGGCCAGCAGCTTGCGGGCGAAATCCTCGGCGCGGTTGGCGGGCACGGAAACCTCAAAGCCATCTTCTCCGGTGTAACCGGAGCGTGAAATCCAGAGATCACCAAAGGCGCTTTCAACCTCGGCGATATCCATGAAACGGGCTGGAAAATCTTCTATCGCGGAGGCAAGAACCGCCTCGGCCTTGGGGCCTTGCAGGGCAATGAGGGCGCGGTTTTCGACCACCTCAACGCCCTCGATGTGGCGCTTCAGGTGGGCGATATCGGCCTCGGCATTGGCGGCATTGACCACCACCATCAAACGGTCGCCATAGTTGGCGACCATCAGATCATCAAGGATGCCGCCCTCATCATTGGTGAAGAGCGCATAGCGCTGGCGGCCCGGCTTGAGGCCGATGATATCCACCGGCACCAGCGCCTCCAGCGCCTCGGCGGCCCCTGCCCCATGCAGCAAGACCTGCCCCATGTGGCTTACGTCAAACAGGCCGCAGGCAGCGCGGCAATGCAGATGCTCTTTCATCACGCCGGGGGCGAATTGCACCGGCATTTCCCAGCCGGCAAAGCCCACCATCTTGCCGCCAAGCTCGGCGTTCAGCGCGAATAGCGGCGTACGGTTCAGATCACTCACTCGGCGTCCCCTCATGGCTCAGGCAGGCACGCCCCTTGCGTGCCCTTCCCTTGCCCCCTCTGTCCTTTCGCCTGAGATCGCTATCCCTTCGGCGGGCCTTGCGGCCACTCTCCAGAGTTTTGACGCCATGACGGTCCTGGTGCCTGAGAGTTTACCGGGGCGGTTGCTCCTTCGGCACTGGCGCGGGACCAGATTCTCCCGACGTGACGTGGCTCTTGGATAGCGTGGCGCGAATGGCTGGACAAGCCCGACGTGGCACAGCAGGGTACAGCGCATGGAAAACGCCTACTTTTTCGGCTACGGCAGCCTTGTGAACCGCGCCACACACAGCCATGTGCCCGCCTTTCCGGCATTGCTGCACGGGTGGCGGCGCGTGTGGAAATCGACCGTGCTGCGCCCGGTGGCGTTTTTGTCGGCAGAGCCGTTTGACGGAGCGCAGATCGAGGGGCTCATCGCGCATGTGCAGGGCGGTGACTGGGCGCAGCTTGATATCCGGGAGCGGGCCTATGCCCGCCATGAGGTGACGGCGCGGTGCGACCATGAGGCCAACGATGACGCGCGTATCGAGGTTTATGCGGTGCCCCACCACATGGGCGCGGGGCCGGATGTGACCCACCCGATCCTGCTCAGCTACGTCGACACGGTGGTGCAGGGATTTGCCGAAGTTTTCGGCGAAGCGGGCGCGATGCGGTTCTTTGAAACGACGCAAGGCTGGGGCGGGCCGGTGCTGGATGACCGCGCCGCGCCGATTTACCCGCGCGCTACCGATGTGAGCGCCAGTGAGCGGGCCTTTGTGGATGCCGCATTGGAGCGGCTGGGGGTGGTGGCAGAGCGCGGCGAGATCACCGAAAAGCCGCCCGCCACGCCACAGGGCGGCGGGACGGCTGGCTAAGGTCGCGGGATTAAAGCGTTGGTTTCTTTTGCAAAAGTGGCATCACATCGGCCATATCCGGGCCGCGTTCCTGGCCGGTGACGGCCTTGCGCAGCGGCATGAAGAGACCCTTGCCCTTGCGCCCTGTCGCCTCTTTTACAGCGCTCGTCCACTCGCTCCAGGCACTATCGGAATAGGGCGGCTCGGGCAGCATGGTGAGGGCTTGGGCGATGAACTCCCGGTCCTCATCGGCGACCAGCGGCGTGGCGCCTTCGGAAAACAGCTTCCACCAACCCGCAAGATCGGCGCGGGTGGTGATGTTTTCACGGCTGACCCGCCAGAACCGCTCGGCCTGATCGGCGGGCACGCCCAGCGCGGCGATATCATCGGCCACGGCCTCCAGCGGCAGGGTGCCGAGGTGGCGGTGGGTGAGCGGGAACAGGTCTTCCACGTCAAACTTGGTGGGGGCGGAACCGAATTTGGTGAGGTCAAAGCCTTCGATCAGCTCCGCGTGGGAGCTGCGCAGCTCGATCGGGTCCGCCGAGCCGAGGCGGGCCATGTGCGACAGCAGCGCCATCGGCTCAACCCCGCGTTCGCGCAGATCACGCAAGGCCAGGGTGCCAAGGCGTTTGGAGAGCGCCTCGCCCTGCGGGCCGGTGAGCAGCGAGTGGTGGGCAAAGCCGGGAAGGGTGCCGCCCAGCGCCTCGATGATCTGGATCTGGGTCGCCGTGTTGGTGACGTGATCGGAGCCGCGCACCACATTGGTGATGCCCATTTCGGTATCGTCCACCACGGAGGCCAACGTATAGAGCACCTGCCCGTCGCCCCGGATCAGCACCGGATCAGAGACCGAAGCGGCATCAATCGAGATGTCACCGAGGATGCCATCGGTCCACTCGATACGCTCGTGGTTCAGCTTGAAGCGCCAGTGGCCGGTGCGGCCCTCATCGCGGTAGGCCTGCTTTTGCGCTTCGGTCAGCTCAAGCGCGGCGCGGTCGTAGACCGGCGGCTTGCCCATGTTGAGCTGCTTCTTGCGCTTGAGGTCAAGCTCGGTGGGGGTTTCGAAACACTCGTAAAACCGGCCAGAGTCGCGCAGCTTGTCGGCGGCCTCGGTGTAGCGATCCAGCCGGGTGGACTGCTGCTCGATCCGGTCCCATGTGAGGCCGAGCCAGGTGAGGTCTTCCTTAATCGCCTCGGCGTATTCGGGTTTGGAGCGTTCGGGATCGGTATCATCCAGCCGCAGGATGAAGGTGCCGCCCTGCTTTTGGGCGATGAGCCAGTTGAACAGCGCGGTGCGCAGGTTGCCAACGTGCAGGTAACCTGTGGGCGACGGGGCGAAGCGAGTGGTTGTCATGGGGCGGGCCTATCCTCGGGGTGTGGGCGCGATTTACGCCATGCGCGGGGTGGGCACAACCGATGGCTATGTTGGCGTGACCGGCCAGCGCGTTGCAAGGTCTGCCAGCCCGGCGCGGATGAGGTCGGTTAGGGCGGGTTCGTTGATGTGAGTGAGTCTCCCGAGATAGAGGCAGGATTGGCCTGTTTTATGCTTTCCGAGGCGTGACAGGATCGGAGAGAAGTCAGCGTATCCGGGCATGATGTAGACGACCATGTTGGCCTTGAGGGGCGCGAATCCGGTGGCCAGAAAATCGCCCTCTCGCCCGCTTTTGTAGGTGTAGTGATAGCGCCCGAAGCCGATGATGCTATCGCCCCACATGACGGCGGGGTGGCCGGTGATTTTGCCAAAGAGATCAAGCAGGTGAAGCGCATCCTCGCGCCGCCCGGCGTGGGGGACGGCCTCGCAAAAGGCGCGGGGATCGGCGCTGGTGGGGACGGTTTTGTTTGTGGCGCTGGGCATGGGGCAGCGTGGCGCAAGAGGCGCGGGCCGGTCAAGGAGCCTGGCGATAGAGGGGGAAAATGGGTGTAGGGTGGGCTGTTCCCAGCCGATGGGGTCGCTGCCCGGGGGTCGCTTCGCGAAGGGGCAAGAGGTGGGTTTCACCCACCCTACGGGGGAGTGGCACGGGCGGGGCGAGCCTGCCTGTGCCGGGTGCGCTTTGGTCAGGCCACCGCGCGGGCGGCGGGGAAGGTGGTGACGAACACCTGCCTGCGATCAAGCCGGGGGCTGCCATTGGACATGAAATAGACCGAGGTGCTGCCGATCCACGGGCCGTGCGGCAGTTGCGACAGCGCCTCCTCGCTGCCCGCGATCACCGCGACCGTGCCTCGCTGGATCAGACGCGCGGCCTCTGCCACGCTCATCATCGCGTTCTTCATCAAGCTCTCCTAAAAGCTGGCGAAATCATCGGTGGCGAAGGGCTTGCCTTGATAATACGCGCGCAACTCTATGATCTTGCTGGACATCAACGCAGGCGTCACCCGCACCTCGCGGCGCAGGCGACTTACCAGGATCCTGGTGGCGAGGGTGGCTTTGGGCAGGTCGGCATCAGATTGCAGAACGCGCTTCCAGCGCGGATCGGTTGGCTCGGGAATCATTACACACTCCAGCGGCAGGGCGTTTACCATCTGTGGATACCTCACGCCGCCCTAATGAAGCGTAAATCCGCGCCCTATTTATAGCTGACCACCTCAAATTCGACTCCGTCATGATCTAGAAAGTAAAACCGGCGGCCCGGCTCATAATCGGCGTGGGAATGCGGGGTGAAGCCGAGCGCTTTCACTTTTTCCTCAACCTTATCAAGATGATCCACCACGACCCCCACATGATTTAAACCGCCGGTGGTGTGGTAGCTATCATCCGTGCCGGGGCCTTGCTTCGTGTGTTGGTAGAGGGCGAGGTAGGTATCAGCGCCGCCAACGTGCACGGTTTCGCCATTATGGATCGACGCGCCGCGCCAGCGCACCTCCCAGCCGAACAGCGATTGAACCATGGCAAGGCTGCGATCGAGGTCAGACACGGTGATGTTGATGTGTTCGAGGTGAGCGGGCATGTGCGTTTCTCCTTGTGGGTTATGTTTGGGCACCGTAATTCCTAAACCTAACTTTAGCTCAAGAGGAAAATCATGGGAAAGTTGCGGGCGAACGATGTGCTTTCAATCGGGCAATTTGCTGAGCGGGCCGGGCTGGCGGTGAGTGCGCTGCGCTACTACGAGGCCGAGGGGCTGATCGCGCCCATGCGCGCGCCATCTGGCCAAAGGCGCTTCAGGCGGGCCGATATAAGGCGCGTCAGTTTCATCCGGATTGCCCAGCAATTTGGCTACACGCTGCCGCAGATCAAGGAGATGATGGCCGGCCTGCCCGAGGGGCGCACCCCCACCGCGCGGGATTGGCGCCACCTTTCGGAAGGGTTTCGTGACAGCCTCGATACCAAGATCGCCGCGTTGGAAAAACTGCGTGACGATCTGGACGGCTGTATCGGCTGCGGGTGCCTCAGCCTTGAGCGTTGCCAGCTTTATAATGTGGGCGACAAGGCGGCGCAGCGCGGGGCCGGGCCGCGCTATTTGCTGGGGGATAAGGCGGGGGATATTGCCGAGCGGTAACAATCTTGCGCGCAATAAAATTGCGACATTCGCGCCATTTCAGCCTTTTTCTTACGCAACGCCCTTGCCGCAGCGCGGCGAAATCTGTATCCCTCTCCCATGAACGGCGAGGAGATTCCCATGCTCGACAACATGCCACGCGGCACGATCTGCATCGAGGATATCGAGATTGGCATGATGCGCAGTCTCGAAAAGGTGGTCACGGATCGCGACATTGAGCTTTTTGCCGAGGTCTCGACCGACCGCAACCCGGTGCATCTGGATGACAGCTACGCACAGGATACGATCTTTGCCGGGCGGATCGCCCATGGGATGCTGACGGCGGGGCTGATTTCGGCTGTGATTGGTGAGCAACTTCCCGGCCATGGGACGGTGTATCTGGGCCAAACGTTGAAGTTCATGGCCCCGGTGCGCCCCGGTGACATGGTGCGCGCCGAGGTGGAAGTGACGGAGATTGATCACTCGCGCCGCCGCGTTCAGCTTGCCACCCGCTGCCTGGTTGACGGCAAGGTTGTGCTGAAGGGCGAGGCGACGGTGCTGGCTCCTTCGGCCAAGTTTGACTGACCCGCACAGCGGGTTGCGCCCAACAAGGGGCCGCAGCAAAGCAGAGCGCGGCGCAGGATTGCCGCCTGCCCCATCTTGCTTTCCCCAAACGCGCCCGCTACCTCAGAACGCATGAAAACTCTACACGCTCTTTCTGACATCACCCCCGATTTGCGCGGCGCCTCTATTGCGATTGGCAATTTCGACGGGGTCCACAAGGGCCACCAGGCGGTGCTGGAGCAGGCTCGCGCCGCTGCGCCCGATGCGCCGCTGGCCGTGCTCACCTTCGAGCCGCACCCGCGCGAGATTTTCCAGCCCGCGGCACCGCCGTTTCGGTTGATGAACGCTGAGGCACGCGGCCATCGGCTGGCCAAGCTAGGCGTTGATATCCTTTATGAGCTGCCCTTTGACGCGGCGCTGCGCGATCTGAGTGACACGGCCTTTTGTGCCGAGGTTCTGGCCAAGGGGCTGGGGGTGACGCATGTGACCGTGGGGAGCGATTTTCGCTATGGCAAGGCGCGGGCGGGGGATGTGGACAAGCTCACCGCCTGCGGTGCGGCCAATGGCTTTGGGGTGACGGTGGCCGAGCTTATCGCACTGCCGGGGGTTGGCCAGGTGTCGTCTACCGCGATCCGCGCCGCGCTGAGCGAGGGCCGCCCGCGTGAGGCGGCGGCGATGCTGGGCCATTGGCACCGGATCGAAGGCCCGGTGATTCACGGCGCGAAACGGGGCCGCGAACTGGGTTATCCAACCGCCAACATGGGGTTGCCACGGCTGCATCGCCCGGCGTTTGGCGTTTATGCGGTGCTGGCCGAGGTGCTCGACGGGCCGCACACGGGAAGCTATAGCGGCGTGGCCTCGCTGGGGGTTCGTCCGATGTTTGAAGGGGATGCGCCCAACCTTGAAACCTTCCTTTTTGATTTCGACGGGGATCTTTACGACGCGCATCTTTCCATCGCGCTGGTTGAGTTTCTGCGCCCGGAGGCAAAGTTTGACGGGCTGGAGGGGCTGATTGCCCAGATCAAGCGGGACGAGGCCAGCGCCCGCGAGGTTTTGGCCGCGCTATGAGGCCCAGGTTCTGGGACCGCCCGCTCGGGGATCTCACAAGCGAGGAATGGGAGGCGCTGTGCGACGGCTGCGGCAAGTGCTGCCTCAACAAGCTGGAAGACGAGGATACTGGTGAGGTTGTCTTTACCCGTGTGGCCTGCCGCCTGTTTGACGACACCACCTGCCGCTGCGCAAACTACGAAATCCGCAAGGGGATTGTGCCTGAATGCGTGGTGCTGACCCCGAAGACCATGGCCAAAACCGCCTATTTCATGCCCACGACATGCGCCTACCGGCTGCGCCACGAGGGCAAGCCGATCCCCGAGTGGCACCCGCTGCGCACCGGCGATCCCAACAGCACCGCCAAGGCCGGACATTCGGTGCGCAACGCCACGGTGCCCGAATTTGACGTGCCCGAGGAGGAGTGGGAGAACTATGTGGTTGATGAAGGAGATCTCTGATGCACTTCGCCTCCGATAACACCGGCCCCGTCCACCCCAGGGTGATGCAGGCGCTCGCCAAGGCCAATGATGGCTGGGCGATGCCCTATGGCAATGACGCGCTGACCGAGGCCGTGGTGGCGCAGGTGCGCGAGGTGTTTGAGGCACCAGAGGCAATAGTGATGCTATGCGCCACCGGAACGGCGGCAAATGTGCTGCTGCTTTCAACGCTGGCCGAACCGTTTGAGACCATCTTTTGCTCGGCCTGCGCCCATATCCATGAGGATGAGTGCAACGCGCCCGAGTTTTTTACCGGCGGCACCAAGCTGACGCTGGTGGAGCATGTGGCTGGCAAGATGTCGCCCGACGCGCTGCGCCGGGCGATCGAGGGGGAGGGCAACCGTGGGGTGCACGGGCCAAGGCGCGGGCCGGTTTCGATCACCCAGGTTACCGAGAAGGGCGCGCTCTACACCCTGGATGAGGTCCGCGCGCTGTGCGATCTGGCCAAGAGCTACGGGCTGGCAACCCATATGGACGGCGCGCGCTTTGCCAATGCGGTGGCCGCGCTTGGCTGCACCCCGGCTGAGGCAAGCTGGAAAGCGGGGGTTGATGCGCTGTCGTTCGGGGGCACCAAGAACGGCCTGATGGCGGTTGAGGCGATGGTGCTGTTTGATCCGGCGAAGGCCGAGGAACTGGACTATCGCCGCAAACGCGGGGCGCAGTTGTTTTCCAAGCAGCGTTATCTGGCGGCGCAGATGCAGGCCTATCTGGACGGCGGGCTTTGGCTGGAAATGGCGCAGAGCGCAAATGCCAATGCCGCAAGGCTTGCGGCGGGGATTGAAGCGGGTGGAGGGCGGCTACATGCGGCGCAGGAGAGCAACCTGATCTTTGCCGACCTGCCACGAGCAACCCACCGACGGCTGAAAGCGGCCGGGGCGCAATACCACCTGTCGGGCAGTCTGGACGGCGCTGGCGACGAAATGCTGGAAGCGCGGTTCGTCGCCGACTGGAGCCTGAGCGAAGCGCTGGTGGATCAGTTTATCGCGCTGCTAAAGGCGTAACTGCGGGGCTGCGGCCTGCCTAGCCACCTGACGGTGCAGGGTTTTCTTCTTCGGCATCTGCTTCGGGGGGGGCGATTTTGGTCATGGCGCCCTGGGTCCAGATGCCTGTTTGCACCTCGCCGGTGGCGTAGGTCATGGTGCCCAGACCCTGCCGCTTCCCTTCCGCGAAATTCCCCTCGTAAACATCGCCATTGGCATAATGTGCGCGGCCCTCGCCGTGGATCTTGCCCGCCTTCCAGCCGCCTTCATACGCAAACCCATCGGCCATGGTGAGCTTGCCTTCGCCGTCACGCTCACCCGCCGAAAAGCCGCCCTCATAAACCGTGCCATCACCGTAGCTGGCGCGGCCCTGGCCGTGGCGCAAACCGTCTTTCCAGCCGCCCTCATAGGTGTAGCCATCCGGCGAGGTCATCTTGCCCTGGCCGTTGTTCTTGGCGTCTTTGAACGTGCCTTCATAAACCATGCCCCCGGCGTATTGCGCGCGGCCTTCGCCCTCGATCACCCCTTCAACCCAGCCGCCGCTGTAGCTGGAGCCATCGGGGTAGGTGATTGCGCCTTGGCCGTGGGCCAGATCATTCATGAAATCACCCTCATAGACCGAGCCATCGGGATAGGTGACGCGGCCTTTGCCCTGGATGCGCCCTTCAACCCAATCACCCACGAAAGAATAGCCATCGGCCCCGCGAAAGCTGCCCTGCCCGTGGCGGCGGTCATGGGCAAAATCGCCTTCATAGATATCGCCGTTGGAATAGGTGACCTTGCCCTTGCCATGGCGCTCGCCGTTTTGCAAAAGCCCTTGATAAACATCGCCATTTGGCTGGGTCAGCGTGCCAAGCCCGTTGATCTGCCCGGCCTTCCACGCGCCGCTGTAGGCCAGCCCGTCGGGCATGGTGAGCACCCCCTGCCCGGCCCGCTGGCCACGGGCAAAACTGCCCTCGTAGACCGCGCCATCGGGGTAGGTGATGCGGCCCTTGCCCTCCTTCATGCCCGACACCCATTCACCCTCGTAAACGTAGCCGTTGGTGGCGATGATCCTGCCCTGCCCGTGCGGAGCTCCGTTGAGGAACTCGCCCTCGTAAACCGCGCCATCGGGATAGGTGCGCACGCCCTTGCCGGTCATCGCGTTGGCAAGCCATTCGCCCTCATAGGTGCCGCCCTCGGCAAAGGTGATCTTGCCGCGCCCGTTGCGCTTTCCCTTGGCGAAGGCGCCTTGATAGACCGCGCCGTTGGGGTAGCGCGCCACCCCCTGGCCAAGGATCTCGCCCTCAACCCAATCGCCGGAATACTCAAAGCCATTGGGCATCCGGTAGGTGCCCTTGCCGTGCTGCACGCCGTTCTTGAAGGTGCCTTTGTAAACGCCGCCGTTGTCATATTCCTTGACCTGCGTGCCCTGCGCCATCGCGGGCGCAGCACAGGCCAGCGTAAGTGCCAAAGCGATGTGCCCTGCCCGGATCATCCGATGTATCCTCATGGTCATTCTTGCCCTACCCCCGCGGGGGCACAGACTAGGGGGAGGGGCCCCGTCCCGCAACGGTTTTTGCCAACCCGGCCTTTCACTTCAGCGTCAATCTGCTAAGTCGGGTGAACCCTCCGGGGACCTCAGGAGACGCAGCCCATGGCCGACAGATTTCGCATTACCCTTGCCCAGTTGAACCCGGTGTTGGGTGACCTTGCGGGCAATGCCGAAAAGGCGCGCGACGCCTGGGGCGAGGCGAAAGCGGCGGGGGCGGATTTGCTGGCGCTGACCGAGATGTTCATCACCGGCTACAACGCGCAGGATCTGGTGGACCGCCCGGCTTTTGCCGCCGATGCGGTGGCCCATATCGAGCAGCTGGCGGTTGACTGTGCCGATGGTCCGGCGATTGCGATTGGCGGGCCGTGGCCGGAGGGGGAGAAGCTGTTCAACGCCTATTTCATCCTCAAGGGCGGCAAGGTGATGAGCCGGGTGCTGAAGCACCATTTGCCCAATGAAACGGTGTTTGACGAGGTACGCATTTACAACGCCGGGCCGCTGGGCGGGCCTTATGCGGTGGGCGATGTGCGCATTGGCAGCCCGATCTGCGAAGATGCCTGGCACGAGGATGTGGCCGAGACGCTGGCCGAGACGGGCGCGGAGTTTTTGCTGGTTCCCAATGGCTCGCCCTACTATCGCGGCAAGATGGAAACGCGGGTGAACCTGATGGTTTCGCGGGTCGTCGAAACCGGCTTGCCGCTGATCTACCTCAACATGGTTGGCGGGCAGGATGACCAGGTGTTTGACGGCGGCAGTTTTGTGCTGAACCCCGGTGGTGAGCTGGTGTTGCAGATGCCGGTTTTCGAGACGGGCCTCGCGCATCTGGACCTTGAGCGCGGCCCTGAGGGCTGGCGCGCGGTGCCGGGTGATCTGGCGCATTTGCCCGATGAGTGGGAGCAGGATTACCAGTGTATGGTCCTGTCAATAAAGGATTATTTCGCCAAGACCGGGTTTAAACAGGCGCTTTTGGGCCTGTCGGGGGGGGTGGATTCGGCGCTGGTGGCGGCGATTGCGGCAGATGCGCTGGGGCCAAAGAATGTGCGCTGTGTGATGCTGCCTTCGGAATATACCTCGGAGCATTCGCTGGAGGATGCCAAGGCCGTCGCGGAGCGGCTGGGATGCCGCTATGATTATGTGCCGATCAGCGGGCCGCGCGAAGCGGTGACAGAGGCGCTGGCCCCGCTGTTTGAAGGCACCGAGGCGGGGCTGACGGAGGAAAATATTCAATCGCGGCTGCGCGGGCTGCTGCTGATGGCGCTTTCCAACAAGTTTGGCGAGATGCTGCTGACCACGGGCAACAAATCGGAAGTCGCCGTAGGCTATGCGACGATTTATGGCGACATGGCGGGTGGATATAACCCCTTGAAAGACCTATATAAAACCCGCGTTTTTGAAACCTGTCGCTGGCGCAATGCCAACCACAGGCCCTGGATGGCCGCGCCGCAGGGAGAGGTGATCCCGGCCCGCGTGATCGACAAACCGCCCAGCGCCGAGCTGCGTGACGACCAAAAGGACGAGGACAGCCTGCCGCCCTATGAGGATCTTGACCGTATCCTCGAATTGTTAATCGACCATGAAGCCTCGGTTGCCGAGGTGGTGGCTGAGGGCTTTGCCGATGATGTGGTGCGCCATGTGGAGCGGCTGATCTACCTGAGCGAATACAAGCGCTTTCAATCGGCACCCGGCACCCGGCTGACCAAACACGCCTTCTGGCTGGATCGCCGTTACCCTATTGTAAATCGCTGGCGAGACCCTTCTAAATAACGCCATGCGCCCCATTCTGACCCTCACCCCGAATCCCGCTCTTGACCTTTCGACCAGTGTTGACGGGGTGCGACCGGGCGTGAAGCTGCGCTGTGGCGCAACCACGGAGGAGCCGGGTGGCGGCGGGGTGAATGTGAGCCGCGCGGTGCATCAGCTTGGCGGCAGCTCCGAGGCGCTGGTCGCGCTGGGCGGCGGCACCGGGGATCGGCTGGAAAAAGGCTTGCGCGACAGGGGCTTGGAGGTGATCCGCTTTGCCGCGCCGGGCGACACCCGCCAGAGCATCGCGGTGACAGACGGGCAAACCGGCGAGCAATATCGCTTTTCACTGCCGGGGCCGGACTGGTTTGACGGGGATGTCACCCGCTTTTTGGAAGCCATTGAAATGGCTGTAAAACCCGATGGAATTGCGGTGCTTTCAGGCTCTTTGCCGCCGGGTATGGGGGTGGATGTTTTGCCCCCGCTTGCGGCGGTTGTGGCGGCGGGGGGAGCGGAGCTTGTGGTGGACACCTCGGGCGAGGCCTTGCGGCTGCTGGCAACGCCGGGGATCGGCCCTGCGGTGCTGCGGATGGACCATGCCGAGGCGCGGTTTTTATCGGGCACGCAGCTTGCAAGTATTGAGGAAGTCAGGGTTTTTGCGGCTTCTCTAACGAGTGCCAGTGCCTGCGTCATCGTCGCGATAGGGGCGCGTGGCTCGGTGATGGCGCTGGCCGATGGCAGCGCGTGGCATGCGGGCGGGGCAGATGTGCCGGTGGCCTCGAAAGTGGGCGCGGGTGACAGCTTTGTCGGCGGCTTTGTGCTGGCGAGGGCCAGAGGGCAAGCCCCCGAAAAAGCGCTGCAATTTGGCATGGCGGCGGCCTCGGCGGCGGTGATGACCGAAGGCACCGAACTTTGCCGCCGGGACGACACCGAGCGGTTGGTCAGCGCCTGCCTTTTGACGGCGCTTTAGGGCCGGGCACGCCGACATGCAAATTTGCATGGGTCAGGCGGCTGGAGCGCGTTAAGCGTAAAAAGGGGGCTTGCACAAGTGATGCACAACCGATGCACACCCCATGCACATACAAAAATGCATGGATGACAGGTGTTAAGGCGGCGTGCGGCGCAGCGCGAGCGACCGTAAGCCTTGTGGAAACGGCCACCTAAGAGTTCCTTTTTTGGCGGGCCTCTTTCCTTTTTCATGGAGCGGACGTTACAGCGCGGCGCGGCGAATGGCCGGTTTGAGCCCATTTTGCATGATGCTGCACACCGCATGAATGTCGGCTTAGCTGGATAGACAGGGCTAACTAGCCTGAGTCTGATAATCTTCTGCCAGTAATCCCATGATAATGTCGTCGTGCCAGACATCACCGATACGAGCGCCCTCGCGTTCCCGGCCCTCTTCGACAAAACCGCAGGCGCGATAACAGCGTATCGCTCGCTCATTAAATGCTAAGACCCGTAGATCGACCCGATGCAATCTCATCGTTCCGAAGGCATGCGATAAGACCAATTTGATCAACTCACGTCCGAGACCCTTCCCTAGTTGTGAAACGTCGTAGAGCCCAGTTGCCAAGCGCGCTCTGCGGTTATGCAGATCAAGCCCACCGAGACGCGCTTCGCCCAACAAACGGTCATCGACTTCAACCGCCCAGCAAAGAGGATGTTCGATGTTCCTCTCTACCCAAGACTGTGCGTCTCTCTCTCGATATGGAGGAAGGCCTTCTGGGTTGCCGCCAAAGCTATGCACAATCTCCGGCGAGCGTCCTAGCGCGAACCTCCCCGCAACATCCGAAAGATGAAAAGGGCGGAGGCGAACGCGGCGTCCAATGAGCTCGGGAATATCCTTGTCCATACTGAACAATGGCATGCTTTTTGCCTTATGGCTATTCATGAGCGGACCTTCGAGGCGACGCAGCGAACTTACACTTTGTCCGCACAGCAGACCTTAGCATGGACCACGATGAACGTCCGGTTGCGGCCACCGTGACGATAGATGTGACAATCAGCGCAAGGACACTGCGCCATCCAAGAGGGCGCGCCGGGGTTCACGTATAGTCTGCGTCGGGTCAGAGGGCCCGTTGTGTGGCGAGCCTGAGCCTTACCGCAGCTTGGGCGGCTTTGAGGGATCAGAGCCGGGTGCGGGGCGTTTGGGCGGCGCCTTGGGCTGGGGCAGATCAAAGCGCAGCCCCTGGCGGGCCATGGCATCGGCGATTGGTGCATCGGCGGGCAGGAAGGTGACATCAAGCGTCAGCCCCTCCAACCCGGAAAAGGTGAGTGCCTCGCTGACCGCAGTGGCGAGGGCCTGCTCGGCCCCTTCCTTGGGGTTGGTGAAGGCGAGCAGATGCCCCTCGGCCCCGGAGCGATAGGTGATGCGGGCGAGCAGCGCCGCAGCGGCGAGGCCGGTGGCGGAAGCGAGCTTGGCATCGAGCGCCTTCAGCAGCGCTTCGGGGAGATCGGGGCGAGAGATTTCCTCGGGTAGATCCTCAGCCTCTTGCGGGCCTTGATCGAGGGTTTGCGCCAGCCATGTGAGCGCCTCGGGCGGCAGCAGGATGGCGGAGGGCGCAACATCGAGGTTGATCCCCAGCGCCAGCCCTTCCCCCTCAACCAGATGCACCAGCGAGCGCCCCGAGAGCGCGGCATAGGGGGCGGTGCCCTTGGCGAAGGCGGCGAGGCGGTCTTCGGTATCAAAGGCAAGGATTACCTCGCCCTCATCGGTCTGGTAGCTTTGCGGGGTCATGGTGCCTGCGTCGGCCTCGGCCTCAAGCAGCAGGAACAGCTCGCTATCCGCAAGGCGGGCAAAGAAGGCGAGGCGCTCGGCATCGCCGCCGGCTTCCATGGCGGCGTGGGCGGAATCAAGCGGTGTGTCGTTCATGGCAAGACCTCTGCGACGCGGGTTTTGAGGGCCGGGAGAAGCTCGGCCTCGAACCAGGGGTTTTTCTTCAGCCACCCCGTATTGCGCCAGGACGGATGGGGCAAGGGGAAGGTGGTGGGCGCGTGGCGGCGCCAATCCGCCGTGGTGCGGGTGACGCCTGCCTTTTTGGCCGCCGGGCCAAGGTGCCAGCCCTGCGCGTAGCCGCCGATCAGCAGGGTGAGCGGGGCGGGGCCGATATGAGAGAGGGATTTGGCGCGCCAAGTCTCGGCGCAGATTTTCGGGGGCGGCAGATCAGACCCGGCGGCGCTGTAGCCGGGAAAGCAGAAGGCCATGGGGAGGATCGCGGTGAGGGTAGTATCATAGAACTGCTCGCGGGTGAGGCCGAGCCAATCGCGCAGGCGATCACCGGAGCGGTCATTGAAGGGGATGCCGGTTTCATGAACGCGCATCCCCGGCGCCTGCCCCGCGATGAGGATGCGCGCACCGGGGGAGAACCAGGGCACGGGGCGCGGGGCATGGGCGGTTTTGGTGGCGGCGAACCGCTCGGCGCAGAGGCGGCAGGCGCGGATGTCATCAGGGAGGGGCATGGGGGCGAGTGTGACGGGAGGGGCGAGAGGTTTCCACCCCTTTGGGAAAGGTTTGGCGGCTGGGCAGGAATTGGCTGTCCGGTAGTTATTTCGATGATTGTCGAAATGTCTTGCGCGGGAGGAAAGGTTTCGATACTTCTAGAAACATGAAAATGAATCACCCAGACGATCTTTCGCTTGCCACCGCCGCCTCAACCTTTGCGGCACTTGGCTCTGAACAGCGGCTTGCCGTGTTGCGAACCCTTGTGCGCGCCGGGCCGGAGGGGCTGCGGATTGGCGATCTGGGGGAGCGGACGGGGGTGACCGGCTCAACCCTGACCCACCACATGAAAATTCTCGCGGCGGCGGGGCTTGTGACCCAGAAGAAGCAGGGGCGCAGCGTGATTTGCGCCGCTGTCGCCTATGATGAAATTCGCGGGCTGACCGATTTTCTGCTCGCGGAATGCTGCGCCGATGCTCCCAATGGAGAGCACGACCATGGCTGATGTCACCCAACCCTCCCCCCGCTCGTCGTTGCGTGACTGGTGGGGCCGTGCGCCCAAGGCCTGGCTGCTTTCGGCGCTGATCCTCGGGGGGATTGCGCTGCTTGATCCGGGCGAGCTTTGGCCAACGGTGGTGTTTGCGCTGAAGGCGATCCTGCGGACCGCGCCTTACATCCTGTTCGCGGTGGTGGCGGTGGCCTACCTCAAGGCCAGCGGAGCGGAATCGCTGCTCGCCAAGGCCTTTGAGGGGCGCGAAACCCATATGATCCTGATGGCGGCGCTGCTTGGCGGCTTGTCGCCGTTTTGCTCCTGCCAGGTGATCCCTTTCATTGCGGCGCTGCTCGCCGTGGGTGCCCCGCTGAGCGCCGTTATGGCCTTTTGGCTGGCCTCGCCGCTGATGGACCCGGCGATGTTTTCCGTCACCGCCGGGGAGCTTGGCTTTGCCTTTGCCTCGGCCAAAACGGTGGCCGCCGTGGGGCTGGGGCTGCTGGGCGGCTTCGTGACCATGGTTTTTGCCCGCTCGGCGGTGTTTGCCGACCCGTTGAAGCCCAAAACCACGGGCGGCTCCTGCTGTAGCGCGAAATCCCCGTTCCAGGGCAAGCCCGAGTGGAAATTCTGGGGTGAGGCGGCGCGGCGTGAAACCTTCCGCGACACGGCGCTTGAAAACGGGCTGTTCCTGCTCAAGTGGCTGGTTTTGGCCTACATTCTGGAAAGCGTGATGCTGACCTATGTGCCCGCCGAGTCGATCGCCTCGCTTCTGGGCGGCGAAGGGCTGCGCCCGATCATGATCGCCGCCCTTGTCGGTGCCCCGGCCTACCTGAACGGCTATGCCGCCGTGCCGCTGGTGGATGCGCTGCTGGCACAAGGCATGAGCCAGGGCGCGGCGATGGCCTTTGTGGTGGCTGGCGGGGTGAGCTGCATCCCGGCGGCGGTGGCGGTTTGGGCGCTGGTGAAGCCGCGGGTGTTTGCGGCCTATCTTGGCTTTGCCCTCATCGGGGCCTTGCTCGCGGGGATGATCTGGGGCGCGATTGCCTGAGGTGCAGGGCTTGGTCCCGCCCTGTCCCCCCTCCCTTGCGCGGCGCATAACGCGTCAGGCTGCCGATTTCTGATTTGGTATGCGCGGTAGCGCACACTATTGCAGCAGCGGGGGCCGCTTGCTCCCTGCCCCGGTTTTGCGTACCTGAATGTTAACGAACGTGGCAGGCAGGGGAAACTTGGGGCATGTATCGCGTCTGGAATTTCGTCACCAACTACTCTCTGTTGCTCATCTTCGGCGCGATCAGCGCGTTGCTTTGGGCCAATGTGAACCCCGACAGCTACCATCACTTCGTGCATTTCGTGATCTGGGAGAACGCCCCGATTGGGGGTTTGCATGACGGGCATCGCACGCTCACGCTGCATTATCTGGTCAACGATATGCTCATGGCCTTCTTCTTTGCCATCGCGGCCAAGGAAGTGTGGGAGGCGGTAATCCTCGACAACGGCTCGTTGCGCGGCAAAAAGGCGGCCACCCCGCTGGTGGCGACGGCGGGCGGCATGTTTGGGCCTATCGTGGTTTACCTTGGCATCGCTTATTTCCTTGGCTCTGACACCTATTCAGCGGTGGCCAACGGCTGGGCGATCCCCACCGCGACGGACATTGCCTTCAGCTACCTGGTGGGGCGCATGGTGTTTGGCGCGGGCCACCCGGCGGTGCGTTTCCTGCTGCTTTTGGCGATTGCCGATGATGCGGCGGGCCTGATCATTCTGGCGATCTTTTACCCTTCGGGCGCGTTGGCGCCGGAGTGGCTGCTGCTCTCGCTTGGCGCGGCTGTGGCGGTGTTTGTGCTGTGCAACTGGCTGCCGCGCAAGCTGGACGCGCACAATCAGGTGCGGCCCCGCTCTACCTGGGTGGCGACCCATCTCAACGTTTGGCCCTATTTGCTGGCGGGGTGTGTCAGCTGGTATGGCTTTCAGGAGGCGGGCATTCACCCGGCGTTGGGCCTGCTGCCCATTGTGCCCACCCTGCCCCATGCAGACCGGGCCTTTGGCCTGTTTTCCGAGGCCGAGCAATACCTGACCGACCTGCTTAACCAGGCCGAGCATTTGTTGAAGCACCCGGTGGAGGTGGTCCTGTTTTTCTTTGGTCTGCTGAACGCCGGCGTTGAGTTCATCGCCATTGGCGAGGCGACCTGGCTGGTGCTGGCGGGGCTGCTGATCGGCAAGCCGATGGGCATCATGCTGATGGGCTGGCTTGCTGCCTACCCGATGAAGCTGGGGCTTCCGGCGGGGATGCGCACCAGTGATCTGTTTGTTGTTGGCTGCGTGGCGGCGATTGGTTTCACGGTGTCGCTGTTCGTGGCCTCGGTCGCCTTTCCGGCGGGGCTGGTGCAGGATGCCGCCAAGATGGGCGCGCTGTTCAGCTTTGCGGCGGCGGGGATCTCGCTGGTTGTCGCCAAATTGACCCGGGTTCAGAAACAACCGGGATAAATTGCGCCGATTCTTTCGGTATTGTTGACGGAATAGCGGTAAATCATCGCTGATCGCGCCACATTGATGACGCAATTAACCTTGATGGCGTTGAAAACCGCTAAGACGGCGCGACATAATGCTGCCTAACTGGCGGCGTATATCATTGCGTTAACGAAACGCCGTTAGAGTGTGTAACAGAGCAGCCAAAGGCGACAGATGCTGGAATTCGCCAATGTCAGCAAGTCCTTCTGGACCGGGAAACAGCGCAAGGTGATCCTTGACCGCGCCTCCTTTCGCGTGGAACTGGGCAACAGCCTTGGCATTCTGGCGCCGAACGGCACCGGCAAGACCACGGTCATCAACATGATGGCCGGGCTGGAAAAGCCTGACGAGGGCGAGATCAACCGTGCCTGCCGCATCTCCTTTCCGCTGGGGTTCATGGGTGGGGTCGTCAACCGGCACACCGGCACCGAGAATGTGCGCTACATCGCGCGGCTTTACGGGCTGGACCCGGATTATGTAGAAGCCTTCGTGCGCTGGCTGGCCAATATTGACGAATATTTTGATCTGGCGGTGGGCACCTACTCCTCGGGGATGCGCTCGCGGTTTTGCTTTTCGATCATGCTGGCGCTGGACTTTGATATCTACCTGATCGACGAAGGCATGCCCTCTACCACCGATGTGGAGTTCAACCGCCGCGCCGGGGCGATTTTGCGGGACCGGCTGAAGGATGCGACCGTGATTATCGTGTCGCACCAGGCGGCGACGCTGGAAAAATTCTGCCGCTCGGCGGCGGTTCTGAACCATGGCCAGTTGACGATGTTTGAAACCTTGGAAGAAGCGAAGCAATTGTATGACTACGAAACCCAAGGCTAGTAAATTCCGCATCAAGCGGGACGCACCTTTGACACCGGGGCAGGCCGCCATGGCCGCCACCGATGGCGCAACCGCACGCAAGATCGAGCAGGCCGCCCCCGCAGCCACGCCCCCGAGCAAGCCCACGCCCAGCGCTGGTGTGGCCGAGGGTGAGAAGCTGTTTGAAACCCATGATGATGGCTTCGGCCACGGCATGATGGATGAGCCTTCGCCGGGATCGGCGGCAGCCCAGAAGGGCCAGAGCGGCCAGAACGGCGAGGTCACATCGGCCGCCTCTGCGGCCAGCGAGGCCACGATTGCCGACATCCGCAAGGAAGGGCTGACCGGGCGGCAGTTACGCATGGCGCGGCGGGTGGCGCAAAAGCACGGCCTGGCCCCGACCAGCGATTTTGACGCGGTAAAGCAGCTGCGGGATCGCGGGATCGACCCGTTCAAGCGGGCCAATATGCTGGAACTGGTGCAGGACAACGCCAAGGGCCAGCTTCCCGCCGGGCAGGCGCAGCCCAATCTGCCGCAGGTGGCCAACCCCGGCCCCGGCACACAGGTGGGTATGCCCGCGCAACAACCCCAGCTTAACCCGCTGGAACAGCGCGCCAGCGAGATTGGCCGCATCCAGCGTGACATTGCCAAGCGGCGGCGGCGCAAATCGGCGCTGCTTTTCACCCGGCTGGCGATTTTCGTGTTGCTGCCAACGTTTATCGCGGGCTGGTATTACTACATGCTGGCGACGCCGATGTATGCCACCAAATCGGAATTCCTGATCCAGCAGGCCGAGGCGCAGAGCGGCGCAATGGGGCTTGGCGGGCTGTTTCAGGGCACCGGCATGGCCACCCAGCAAGACAGCACAACGGTGCAAAGCTACCTGCAATCGGAGGCCGCGATGCGGCGGCTGGACAAGGATCATGGCTTCAAGGCCGCCTTCCAGCAGCCCGATATCGACCCGGTGCAGCGGCTGGACGAGGACGCGACCGATGCCGCCGCCTACCGGATTTACCAGAAGCGCGTGAAGATCGGCTATGACCCGACCGAAGGCATCCTCAAGATGGAGGTGATCGCCCCCACGCCAGAGCTTTCCGAAACGTTCTCGGTGGCGTTGCTGAGCTACGCCGAGGAGCGGGTGGACCAGCTGACAAGCCGCTTGCGGGGCGATCAGATGACCGGCGCGCAGGAAAGCTTTGACGTGGCCGAGCAGCGGGTGCTTGACGCCCAGCAAGAGGTGCTGCGGCTTCAGGAAGAACTGGGGGTGCTGGACCCTGTGGGCGAATCCGCCTCGATCCAGAGCCAGGTGACGCAGTTTGAGGTGGAAGTGAGCCAGAAGCAGCTTGATCTGGAGCAGCAACTTTCCAATCGGCGGCCCAATGAGGCGCGGGTGAAGGCGCTGGAGGGCGAGATTGGTCGGCTTGAAGACCTGATCGCCAACCTGCGTGCCCGGATGACGCAGACCCGGGATGGCAACTCGTCGCTCGCCAAGAAAACCGGTGAGCTGCGGATTGCAGAGGCCAATCTGCAAACCCGGCAGCTGTTGCTGCAACAGGCCGCCGCGCAAATGGAATCGGCCCGCATCGAGGCCAACCGGCAGGTGCGCTTCCTGTCGCTTGGCGTGCCACCGGTGGCCCCGGATGAGGCGGCCTATCCGAAGGCCTTTGAAAACACCCTGCTGGCGCTGTTCATCTTTTCGGGGATTTACCTGATGATTTCGCTCACCGCCTCGATCCTGCGCGAACAGGTAGCAGGCTAGAGCATGTTGCTCAAACGTGGGAACCGGTTTTGAGCTTCTCGAACATGCGAAATCAATAAGTT
>NZ_JARGND010000096.1 GCF_029212645.1 Vannielia sp.
ACCTCGACGGTGACGATATCGCCGGGGGACAGGCCTTCGGTGGCGGTGTCGATGAAAAGGTTGCCGTCGATTTCCGGCGCGTCGGCTTTGGTGCGGCAGGTGGCGATGCCGTCGGTGTCGATGTCGTCCACGATCACCTCCTGGCGGGTGCCAACCTTGGCGGCGAGTTTGGCCTCGGAGATGGCCTGGGCCTTTTCCATGAACCGCTCCCAGCGCTCTTGCTTCACCTCGGCGGGCACATGATCGGGCAGGTCGTTTGAGCGGGCGCCAGCGACGTTTTCGTATTGGAAGCAGCCAACCCGGTCGAGCCGGGCTTCGTCCATCCAATCGAGCAGCACCTGAAACTCGGCCTCGGTTTCGCCGGGATAGCCGACGATGAAGGTGGAGCGCAGGGTGATATCGGGGCAGATGCCGCGCCATTCGGTGATTTTATCCAGCGTCTTTTCGGCTGCGGCGGGGCGGGCCATGCGGCGCAGCACATCGGGGTGGGCGTGCTGGAAGGGGATATCGAGGTAGGGCAGCACCAGGCCATCGGCCATCAGCGGGATCAGCTCGCGCACATGCGGGTAGGGATACACGTAGTGCAGCCGCACCCAGGCGCCGAGGCTGCCCAGATCGCGGGCAAGGTCGGTGATATGGGCGCGGTGGTCACGCTCGGTGGCGTGCTTGATATCGACGCCATAGGCCGAGGTATCCTGGCTGATGACCAGCAGCTCCTTCACCCCAGCGTCAACCAGCCGCTCGGCCTCACGGAGCACCGCATGGGCCGGGCGAGAGGCCAGCCGCCCGCGCATATCGGGGATGATGCAGAACTTGCACTTGTGGTTACAGCCCTCCGAGATCTTGAGGTAGCTGTAGTGGCGCGGGGTGAGGGACACGCCCGAGGCAGGCAGCAGATCGACAAACGGATCAGGCGCGGGGGGCACGGCGGCGTGGACCGCATCGAGCACCTGTTCATATTGGTGCGGCCCGGTTACGGCGAGCACCTTGGGGTGCGCCCCGGTGATATATTCCGGCTCGGCCCCGAGGCATCCGGTGACGATAACGCGGCCATTTGATTGCACCGCCTCGCCAATCGCCTCAAGGCTTTCGGCCTTGGCGCTATCGAGAAAGCCGCAGGTGTTGACGATCACCGCATCGGCCCCGGTGTAATCGGGCGAGATGCCATAGCCCTCGGCGCGCAGGCGGGTGAGAATGCGCTCACTGTCCACCAGCGCCTTGGGGCAGCCGAGCGAAACCATGCCAATGCGCGGCTGGCCATCGCGCGGGGCATCGGGCAGGCGGGCGGCGGGGGCGATATCGGGGCGGAGGCTGGGGGGATTCTGAGGCATGGGGGCGCTATACAGCGGTGCGCTGGTGCTGGGAAGGGCGGTGAACCGAGCGTGGGTTTTGCCGTGGTGGGTGGATTGCGGGCCGGGGTGGGGCGGTGGCGGCCATTTTCAGGCGGTCGTGGGCGAGCGGCGGATCAGGGTTTGATCCGCCAGCCGGTTTTGAAGATCCACCAGATTGCGGCGATGCAGGCCACAAGGAAGACCGAGATCGCCGCCAGCGACACGCCAACCGAAACATCTGACACCTCGAAGAAGCTCCAGCGGAAGCCCGAGACAAGGTAGAGGACCGGGTTGAAGTGGCTCACGGTGGCCCAGGCTGGCGGCAGCATCGAGGTGCTGTAAAACGCGCCGCCAAGGAACACCAACGGGGTGATGACAAGCAGCGGGATAAGCTGGAGTTGCTCGAAGGTTTTGGCCCAGATGCCGATGATGAAGCCGAGCAGCGAAAAGCTGATCGAGGTGAGCACGAGAAAGGCCACCATCCAGACCGGATGCATGATGTGCAGCTCCACAAAGAGGCTGGCCGTCACCAGGATGATCGACGCCACGAACAGCGCCTTGGAGGCCGCCGCGCCCACATAGCCCATGACGATTTCAACAAAGGACATGGGGGCGGAGAGGTGCTCGAAGATGGTGCCGATGAACTTGGGGTAATAGATGCCAAAGCTGGCGTTGGAGACCGATTGCTGGAGCAGGGTCAGCATCACGAGGCCGGGCACGATGAACGCCCCGTAGGAGATGCCATCAACCGATTGGATGCGCCCGCCGATGGCGGAGCCGAACACCACGAAATAGAGCACCGTGGACAGCACGGGCGACACGATGGATTGGGTGATCGTGCGGAAAAACCGCAACATCTCGGAGCGGTAGATCGCCATGACGGATTGCCAGTTCATGCGGCGGCATCCTGCTCTGCGTTCTCTTCGACCAGCGAAAGGAACACATCTTCAAGGCTCGACTGGCGGGTTGAGAGATCATTGAACTTGACGCCCGCAGCCGCGAGGTCGGCCATCAGCCGGGTGATCCCGGTCCTTTCGGCGGAGGTATCGAAGGTATAGGTCAGCCGCTGGCCCTCGAGGCGAAGCGCGTAGGCGTTAAGGCTTTCGGGCAGGGTTTGCATGGGTTCGGCAAGCTCCAGCACAAGCTCCTTGCGCCCGAGGCTTTTCATCAGCTTGGCCTTGTCTTCCACCAGCAGCAGGCGGCCCTTGTCGATCACGCCGATACGGTCGGCCATTTCTTCGGCTTCTTCGATGTAGTGGGTGGTGAGGATGATCGTCACGCCATCGTTGCGCAACTCACGCACCAGCTGCCACATATCGCGCCGCAGGGTCACATCAACGCCCGCCGTTGGCTCATCAAGGAACAGGATGCGCGGCTCGTGGCTGAGAGCCTTGGCGATCAGCACCCGGCGCTTCATGCCGCCCGAAAGCGCGTTGTTGCGGCTGTCGCGCTTGTCCCAGAGCGACAGGGATTTCAGCACCTTCTCGATATGGGCATCGTCGCGCCGCTTGCCAAAGAGGCCGCGCGAAAAGCGCACCGAGTTGATGACGGTTTCAAACGGCTCAATCGAGATTTCCTGCGGCACGAGGCCGATCATCTCACGCGCGGCGCGGTAGTCGGTGACAATGTCATGCCCGGCCACGGTGACGCTGCCGCCGGTGGGCGAGACAAGGCCGCAGATCGCCGAGATCAGCGTGGTTTTGCCCGCGCCATTGGGGCCGAGGAGCGCAAGGATCTCGCCGTCCTCGATATCAAGGTCGACGCCATGCAGCGCCGTGAAACCGCCGTCATAGGTTTTTTGCAGGTTCTTGATCGAAATGATCGGAGCCATCTTCGGCCACCTCCCTCGTTCACACAGGCATGGAGGTGTAGGGCCTTGGGCGGCATTTACAAGGCTGTGCGGCGGGGTTTGCCCGCGCATGGCTCACACTGGTGACAGCGACCTGTCAGCAGGCGGCGCGCTTTTTGGCGGGGACGGGCTGTTTGCCGAGGGTCTTTACCGTGCGGGCGCGCCATTGGGGGCCGGTCTCAAGCGCCCCTTGACCAGCCTGTTGGTTTTGGTTTGCCGCCATTTCCAGACCTTGCCGCGATCAAGCGAAGGCGCGGGAACAAAGGGGAGGTCGCCCCCCACCTTGGCCACAGCAACAGTGCAAATTG
>NZ_JARGND010000037.1 GCF_029212645.1 Vannielia sp.
GCCGGGGCTGCCTGCAAATTGCCAGAATTGAGCCCAGAAACCATCTGATTGCCTGTTTAGAACAGCGGGGAACGCCTGAGCTTAGCATTGGGTGGCTGGGGTTATTTAAGGGGTTAGGCGCGATGATCGGCAAGGCGGTTGCACATTTAAGAACAGGCGCGGACGAGCCTTTTGGCGGGCATGAGGTGCAGTGGTTCCTCCGGTTCGCGATGATATATCTCATCATTGCGACGGTCGTGGTTGGCGTGATGGTGCAAGACACCTCTGCCGTGGCGTCTCCGGCAGTGGGCGGTGGCAGCAAGTTCTTTTTCTTCATCCGCGATGTGCTGCTGGGTGTTTTCCCTGTTATCGTGGTGTTGTTTTTTGTGATTGGCTGGCAACGGATCAAGCTGCGTCGTGGCGCGCTGGTTCGGACGGTTTTTGCCTGCGTGATCATGCAGGCGGGTTTCACGATGATGAAGAGCGCCTTTCCGATGCTCATGCCGTTCTACGCTGATCCATTCTTTGCCAGCCTTGACCATGCCATTCACGGGGTTGATCCGTGGGTTTGGGCACATGGGCTGTTGGGCTTTGGCGAAGGGCAAAAGCTGTTTCTTGCCTATACAAAGATCTGGGGCGTTTGGGCGCTGCTTTTCCCGGTTATCCTTGTGCTGGTGGATTGCGACCGTGCCCGTGTGAAGCGCTTCTTGATCCTTTTCCTTGCCGCGTGGATTCTGCTGGGCAACGTGATGGCGCTTTCGGGCCTTTCGGTTGGCCCGGTGTTCTATGATCGCCTGATCGGCGGGGACCGCTTTGCGGATCTCACGGCGGTGCTGGCCGAGGGCGGCATTCAGCATACTGTGATCGGGATGACCCAAGACGCCCTGTGGCAGCTTTATTCGAATGGTGCCAATTCGATCGGCCCCGGCATCTCGGCCTTCCCGAGCGTGCATGTGGCGGTGGCCTCGGTGGCAGCGCTTTACCTTGCCGAGCGGAGCCGGTGGCTGGCGATTGTGGGCTTTGGTTACCTTGCAGTGGTGATGTTCCTGTCGGTTTACACCGGCTATCACTACGCGGTTGATGGCTATGCCTCGCTGGCGGTGATTGGCGGGCTTTGGGCGGCCTTGAAGTGGCACGCGGCCCGCAGCCGCGCTGACAGTGGCGAAATCAACGCCGTGCCCGCCGAGTGACTCAAGGCACAATTATCGCAGAAATATCGGCAGCGGGGCGGTGAGCGGGGCGCGGAGCCTTGAATTCGCCCCGCATAGCCCGTAAATGGCCTCGAACCAGACCCAGAGCAAAGAGCACACCATGGCCCGCGCCAATCCGCTACAATTCATCCAGCAGGTCCGCACTGAAGTGTCGAAGGTCGTTTGGCCGACACGGCGTGAAGTTGTGCTGACCACGGTGATGGTGTTCATCCTTGCGGTGGTCACGGCGCTGTTTTTCACATTGGTGAATATCGGCATTCAGGGCGGCCTTCGATTGGTGTTTGACTTTGTGGCCGATTTCTTCGGCTAGGCTCTGCGCGGCGGGCTGCGGTGGCCCTTTCAGCCGCGTGATGCCATGAAGGATGCCGGGTTTCCCAACCCTACGGCTTGAATTCTCGAACGGAGCGGTTTATCCCGCCCACACTTCCCCAAGAAATGCAGGCGTGCTTCGAATCAGAGGGCACGCCGCTTTTATATCGGGGCAGTGGGTAAACAACGTCCCCGAAGCGCCGGGGCCAGAGACAAGCAGGTTTGACATGGCGAAACGGTGGTATTCGGTCGCGGTTCTTTCGAACTTCGAAAAGAAAGTGGCCGAGCAGATCCGGACCGACGCAGAGGCCGCTGGCCTTGAGGAGGAAATCGAGGAAGTTCTGGTGCCGACCGAAGAGGTCATCGAAGTGCGCCGGGGCAAGAAGGTTACCGCCGAGCGGCGCTTCATGCCGGGCTATGTGCTGGTGCGCATGGAAATGAGCGACGCGGGCTATCACCTTGTCACCTCGATCAACCGGGTCACCGGCTTTTTGGGCCCTCAGGGGCGCCCGATGCCGATGCGTGACAGCGAAGTGGAGGCGATCCTGGGCCGCGTCGAAGAGGGCGAGGCCGCACCGCGCAGCCTGATCACCTTTGAGGTGGGCGAGAACGTGAACGTGACCGACGGTCCGTTCGAGGGCTTCTCGGGCAACGTGGAAGATGTCGACGACGAAGGCCAGCGCCTCAAGGTCACCGTTTCGATCTTTGGCCGTGCCACGCCGGTCGAGCTTGAGTTCACACAGGTGACCAAGCAAACCTAAGCTACTTCGCCGCGATTTGAGAGAAGCCGCCTGCGAACGGCGGCTTTTTTCGTTCTGGGAGAGGGGCGCGCCGGCAACGCGGCGCACATACCCTTTGACCTTTGCGCCAAATTTTCCTATGACGCGGCTTCTTTCGTTCCCTGCCTGCAAAGGCGGGGCGAATCGTGTGGAAGGTGAGATGCGCGCGCGTATCGAGCCAGACCACATCAACCACAGGCCGCGAGACGCGTTTCGCGGCTGTTGAAAAGGAGAAGGCCCATGGCCAAGAAACTCGTAGGTACCATGAAGCTTCAGGTGCCTGCCGGACAAGCAAACCCTTCGCCGCCGGTTGGCCCGGCGCTGGGCCAGCGCGGCATTAACATCATGGAATTCTGCAAGGCGTTCAACGCCAAGACTCAGGACATGGAGCCAGGTGCGCCCTGCCCGACCGTGATCAGCTACTATCAGGACAAATCCTTCACGATGGATATCAAGACGCCCCCTGCGTCTTACTACCTGAAGAAGGCTGCCAAGGTGAAATCCGGGGCCAACAACCCCAGCCGTGAGATCGTGGGTAGCGTGTCCCCCGCTCAGGTGCGCGAGATCGCCGAAGCGAAGATGAAAGACCTGAACGCGACCGACATCGAAGGTGCGATGCAGATCATCCTGGGCTCTGCCCGCTCTATGGGCATCGAGGTGAAGTAAGATGGCAAAGCTTGGAAAACGTACCCGCGCCGCCCGCGAAGCCTTTGATGGCAAGCAGAATGTGACCGTGGAAGAGGCTGTTGCTCTGGTAAAGGGCAATGCAACCGCCAAGTTCGACGAGACTGTCGAAATTGCGATGAACCTCGGTGTCGATCCGCGCCACGCTGACCAGATGGTCCGTGGCAAGGTGGCCCTGCCTAACGGCACAGGCAAAGAGGTCCGCGTGGCCGTATTTGCCCGTGGAGACAAGGCTGATGAGGCCAAGGCTGCTGGCGCCGATATCGTGGGTGCCGAAGACCTGATGGAAACGGTTCAGAGCGGCAAGATCGACTTTGATCGCTGCATCGCCACCCCGGACATGATGCCTATCGTTGGCCGCCTTGGTAAGGTGCTTGGCCCGCGTAACCTGATGCCCAACCCCAAGGTTGGCACGGTAACGATGGACGTTAAGGAAGCCGTTGAAGCCGCCAAGGGCGGTGAGGTTCAGTTCAAGGCCGAGAAAGCTGGCGTGGTTCACGCCGGGATCGGCAAGGCCTCCTTCGACGAAGGCAAGCTGGTTGAGAACGTGCGCGCCTTTGTGGACGCTGTTTCGAAAGCCAAGCCTGCTGGCGCCAAGGGCACCTATATGACGAAGATCGCGATCTCGTCGACAATGGGCCCCGGTGTGACCATCGAGGTGGACAACGCGCTGGGCAACTAAGCCCGAAGCGTTTGAAATTGCGAAAGGGCGTGCCTTAGGGCGCGCCCTTTTTATTTGAGCTGCAGAGAGAATGGAAACGCCGCCAGGGTAACATCCACCTTTGCTAAAAAGTAGCACATTGCAGTGAAGCGGCTCTGCCCAACGTTTGCGGTGCTTTGAAATGCGAAGCGCCTAGCCAGATATAATCAGGCCGGGGTTGGCCCGAACATCCTGGTTGGTCTCAAAGATCGGCTGGAAATATCCGTTGCCATAATCCGCTTGCGCGATCGCCGTCAGCGTATCATCGGGCCCTACTGTGTAACGCCGCCAGCCCACGTAGCCAGCAGTATGCGCGGGCCATAAAGCACCGGGAGCTTCACCGAAGGATATTTCGTGCCCATCTCATAAGCCGACGTCAGAAACAGCCGATTGAGATCGACGGCGTCGCTCGCGGGGATCTCGCCCCCTGAAACTGCTTCAGCATCAGCCCGCCCACGTGGATGAAGCCGGTGGATTGATCATGCCGCTCCGAAACGCGGATCGAAAGAGGGCCGTCAAAGGTCGAGGCACGTCCGGCGATCAAAAACTGCGTCGCCGACAAGGCCAAAAGGTTGAGGCTGCTGGATATCGAGTATCTGGTCCTTGGCTGGGCTTTCCTCAGATGCAGCCATAATGCGAATCGCAGTTCCGGCTGAAACAACACCCGTCTCCGCGCAAGAAAAAAGGGCGCCCACCCGGAGCGCCCTTCACTATCTGCTTTGCTATAGTGTTGATCAGTTGCCGCTCAACCTGCTCGCAAGCGATTTGTTCGTCGTGGCCCTCTTGTTTCCAGACCCGGTGCGAGCAGTTGCCGTCGCGGTGGATTCCTTACGCCCCGTCACCGTGTTGACACCCTTGTTGCGGGCGGCTTCACGCTCTCGCTGGTGCTTCAAGCGGGCAAAATCGGCGGCATGGGCATCCTTGGGCTGATAACCAAACCACATGCGAATGCGGGTCCACAGGTTCGGCGGTTCGCGGCGGATGGTGATCGTCTTGTCACCGCCCACACGGCTGCCCGTTTTGGTCGATTTGATAAGCACCTGGCCGGAGTTGGAATAATCCTTCGGGGCCTCGTAATCGCGCTCGGCGTATTCCCCTTTGGTCGCGCCCGTGAAGGCGGACAAAGCGCCGCTCACCGTGCTGATGGCGGCGTATTGCATAAATGCCAGCCCGCCCATCACCACCAGCGTAACGGCGATAAGTATGATTCTGATCTTGCCCATTTTTGCCTGCCTCTCTCCTAGACCGGGGGATGCCCGGCATGGTCTGCTTGCCTATTCTACTGCATCCAAGCGGCACCTCACTCGCCGACCCGAAGCACCTTTCTTTCAGCGGTTGGCGCCACATAAACTTCGCGCGCCGCACTGCTATGTTCGCTCGTCACGCCGCGTGCATGGCTGTTACCGATACTGTCGTTGTGCAGCACCCTTTGTCCCATGTATCCCGGCTGTTGCACGCTGGGACGCGCCGCGATGGTCTTTCCGCCGGCTATTGGAGCCTGCGAGGCTTGTGGCAGCCGTCCAGTCACCGGGCCGGTATCAACGGGCGGCAGTTCGGTTGACTGCATCAGCGCAAGTTTTTCCTGCGCCTCCAGCACGTATTCCGCCACCGTGCCGGGGCTTGTAATCACCAGATACAGCGTCGCCGCCGCGACCAAGGTCAGCGCCACAAGCATCCCGCGCATGAGCCAATTGATCGCTGTAAGCGCCTTTTTCATCCGGTCAAAACTCCACATGCCTTTGACGCAACCTGCCATTGAAAGCGGGGCGCAAATGCGGCGTCGATAGGGGGATTTTGCGATTATCAGGGCGATTCGGCCTTAAAGGGCCGGAATATACCCATGGCCAGCGGCCCAAAGCGCCGCCGCAAGAAGCAGCACCAGTGCGGCAGAAGCCCCAATCGACACCCGCACGCTTGTCAGGTGGTTGGAGCTTTCCCAGCGGCGCGGGCGCACGCCCTTGGCGATGAAAACCACCTGCGCGGCAAGGTTGATCGCCACCACATTGGTGACAACCGTGGTAAGCGCCTTGAGCGCACCGCCAATATTGCCTGCACCAAGCAGCAGGCCAAATGCGGCGAGCGGCGGCAATAGCGCGGCGGCCACCATCACGCCCACCAGCCCCGAGGTGCGCCCACCGGCCACCATCAGGGCTGCGGCGGCTCCACCCGCCAAGGGCAGCGCCACGGTGCGCAGTGAGAGCGTGCCGTTGAAGTCCATCATCGTTCCGTCGGGCTCTGCGGCGGGCAGGAAATATCCCAGCACCGCCCCGGCGGCCACGGCCACCAAAAGCCCCGCGCCCAAGGCCCTGAGCGCAATGGTCAGCAGATCAAAGTTGCCGATCGCTGTGCCAAAGGCAAAGGCTAGGATCGGCCCCAAAAGCGGCGCAATCACCATCGCGCCAATCACCACCGGAACCTGCCCGCTGGAAAGGCCAATCGCCGCCACAATCGTGGCCAGCGCCGTCATGATCAGGTAATCCCAGGTCAGCGCGGTGCCTTGGCGCACATCGGAGTAAATTTCTTCACGCGCGTTCGAGGTTTCGCGCCTTGCCCGGCGCTCTTCTTCCTCTTCGTCATCAAGCTCCGGCAGCGAGGCTTCGGTTGGCAGCGAGTAAAGCCGCCAGTTGTCTCGCCCCTCCAGCGCGTCTGAAACGGCGTCCATCACCTCCTGCGCATCCGAGGGGTGCAGCGCGACATACACCATCTGCCGCCCGCCGTCCTCATCTTTGGGCAGCCGCCACCAATGGGCGGGGGGCAGCTCGCTGAGGCAGTCAACAACGGTATCAATGTCGTCGCTGTCCGCAATGATCTGCAACAGGCGATCAGACATCGGAGCCCGGTGCCTCGGTGGCCTCATCGCCGTAAAAAGGCGTCATCTGGGCCACGATCACCGCGTTTTCCTCGGCGGCACGCGCCATGAGCTCACGTTCTTCCGCTTCAATCTGCTGGCCTGTGGCCTCGCGGTCTGCGGCTGTGCCATAGCCGGTTACATCCAGCGGCGCGAGATCGGCCTGCTTCAACACGGCTACTGTTTCGCGCACGGCCTCGGCCTCATCCACGCCCGAGGCATAGCACATCAGCGCCGCCCCGGTCGCACCATCGGGCAGGCCATCACCGGGCTTGCGCCCAAGCTGCACCACAAGGGTAAACACCTGATGCGGTTTCTTTGGCTTGTCACCGGCCATTGCCTGCACTCCCGTCGTGTATCCTGAGAGGACTTGGTGTGCCCGGCCCGCCACAAAGTCAAGCCGCCCCCGGCACCCTGCCGCAGCATACGCTGCGCCTAAGGCACTGGTAGGCGGCTGTGGATCATTCAGTTAGCTGAGACGACGATAGCCAAAGATCAGCAGGCTCGCACCGACAATGCCAACGATCAGCTGCGGAATCCAAGCATCAGCGGCATAAATGCCAACGAGGCTGAGGATCAGGTTCAGCACCACGGCACCGATGATGCCTAGGATGATGTTCACAAAGATGCCCGTATCGGCCTTCATGATCATGCTGGCAATCCAGCCTGCAAGTCCGCCAACGATGATAGATGCGATAATTCCTAGGCCCATGGGTCCATCCTTTTCGGTAAACGTTCTGTTACCGGGATAACCGCCGGGCGGCGAAATGGTTCCGCGCACAGGTGAACATGGCCCTTCGCTCTGGAAAAACTGCCCCTACTTGGTCATACGAACGAACGTCAAAGCCGCCCGTAGGGTGGGCGCCAGCCCACCCCACAAAATCAATCGCGCAGCAGCTCGTTGATGCCGGTCTTGGAGCGGGTGCGCTCGTCGACCCTTTTCACGATGACGGCGCAGTAAAGATTGATCCCGTTCTTGCTGGGCATAGAGCCAGCCACCACCACCGAATAGGGCGGCACCTCGCCATACATCACCTCGCCGGTCTCCCGGTCCACGATCTTGGTGCTCTGGCCAATGAAAACGCCCATCCCCAGCACCGAACCTTCCCGCACGATGCAGCCTTCCACCACCTCGGAACGCGCCCCGATGAAGCAGTTGTCCTCAATGATCGTCGGCCCGGCCTGCATTGGCTCCAGCACGCCGCCAATGCCCACGCCGCCGCTCAGGTGCACGCCCTTGCCGATCTGTGCGCAGGAGCCAACGGTCGCCCATGTGTCAACCATTGTGCCCTCGTCAACATAGGCGCCCAGGTTCACGAAAGAGGGCATAAGCACCACGCCGGGGGCGATATAGGCGCTCTTGCGCACCACGCAGTTGGGCACTGCACGAAAGCCCGCAGCACGCCACTGGTTGTCACCCCAGCCTTTGAACTTGCTGTCGACCTTGTCCCACCAGCCGCCGCCTTGCGGGCCGTTGTCGTGGATCTCCATGTCCTTGATGCGAAAGCCCAGCAGCACCGCCTTCTTGGCCCACTGGTTCACATGCCACGAGCCGTCATCCTGCTTTTCCGCTACCCGCAGCTTGCCGCTGTCCAGCGCGTTCAGCGTGTCTTCAATGGCTTCACGGGTTTCGCCACCGGTGCTCGGGGTAATCTCGTCCCGTCCCTCCCATGCGGCTTCAATGGCGGATTCAAGCTGTGCGTTCGACATGGGAGTCCCTCCAGAATTTGATTGCTGCTCTCATAACGGCGGGCGGGGCAGGGGGCAATCACCCACCGTGCGCCCACGCTTGCCTGCGCGGCCTCCCCCTCTTCCCTCTGCCGCGCCGCCGCGATAGCTTTGCCGCGAACAGGAGAACCTAAATCAGATGCACGACCAGCGCCCCTTTCGCGATGCCCACGAGGACATCAAAACCGCCCATGACGTCCCCGACACACCTCAAACCCGCGCCCCCGCCTACCGGCTGGCCTTTGCGGATGATGAATTTCTTTGCCGTGACGAGCTGCGCCCGGTGCGCTTGCAGCTTGAGCTGCTGAAGCCCGAAATGGTGATGGAGGAGCATGGCGTTCGCTCCACCGTGGTGCTCTTTGGCGGTGCGCGCATCCCGGAGCCTGCAAAGCGCGATACCGCCCGCACCGAAACGCTGGCCAACCTGTCGTCGTTTTATGATGAAGCCCGCAGCTTTGCCCGGCTCATGACCGAGCGGTCGCAGGCGTCCGGCGGCACCGAGAATGTCGTCGTCACCGGCGGCGGCCCCGGCGTGATGGAGGCAGGCAATCGCGGGGCCTGTGATGCCGGTGGCCAGTCCATTGGCCTCAATATCGTTCTGCCCCACGAGCAGGCTCCTAATGAATACGTTACCCCGGATTTGTGCTTTAACTTCCACTACTTCGCCATCCGCAAGATGCACTTCCTGATGCGCGCCAACGCGGTGGCCGTCTTCCCCGGCGGCTTTGGCACGCTGGATGAAATGTTTGAAAGCCTCACCCTCATTCAAACCGGTCGGATGAAGCGCGTGCCCTTCCTGCTCTTCGGTCGCGACTTCTGGAAAAAGATCATCAACTGGGAGGCGCTCTCCGACGCGGGCACCATCTCTGCCGAAGACCTCGACCTCTTCAAAATGGTCGACACCGCCGAGGAGGCCATGTCTGCGATTGATGCCTGGGAAGGTGCGGGCTACACGCGGGGCGAGATACCGGGGCGCTAAGGCCCCACCGCCTTTCCCCCACCGCCAACACGGCCTAAAACCCGCCAATGACTTACGATTGCATCATCCTCGGCGCAGGCGGCGCGGGCCTGCTCTGCGCCGCCACGGCCTCTCAACGCGGCGTCAAAACCCTCGTGCTGGATCATGCCGATACGGCGGGCAAAAAGATCCTGATCTCCGGCGGTGGGCGGTGCAATTTCACCAACATGCACACTGGCCCCGAAAACTACCTGTCCAGCAATCCGCATTTCGCCAAATCCGCTCTCTCGCGCTACACCCAGTGGGATTTCATCGCGCTGGTTGAACGCCACAAGATCGCCTGGCACGAAAAGACCCTTGGCCAGCTCTTTTGTGATGAGTCCGCCCGCCAGATCACCGCCATGCTGCTGGAGGAATGTGCGAAAGGCGGTGCCGAAATCCGCCTGTCCACCACGCTTGGCGAGATCACCCATGATGGCACCCACTTCCATGTGGCCGGGGCCTCTGCGCCCAGCCTCGTTATCGCCACCGGCGGGCCGTCGATCCCCAAGATGGGGGCCACCGGCGTAGCCTATGACATTGCTCGCCAGTTCGGCCTGCCAATCATCCAGCCGCGCCCGGCGCTGGTGCCGCTCACCCTCCACCCACATGAACTGATGCCGCTGCCCGGCACCGCCTGTCCGGTTACGGCGCGGGCGGGTGGGGCTTCCTTTGACGAGGCCGCGCTCTTTACCCACAAGGGCCTCTCTGGCCCCGCGATCCTGCAAATTTCTTCTTATTGGTCGCCGGGCGAGCCGATCTCGCTCACCGTGCTGCCCAACGCCCTCAGCCACCTCAAGGCCGCCCGTAAGGCCACCCCTCGCGCCCACCTCAAAGCAGCCCTAGCCCAGCGCCTCCCCGCCCGCCTGGCCGAGGCGCTGGCCGCCCGGATCAACCTGCAAACAGAGCTTGGCAACCTGTCCGACGCCGCCCTTGCTGACGCCGCTGAAAGCCTTGAGGCGCTCACCTTCCACCCCAATGGCACAGAGGGCATGGCCAAGGCCGAAGTCACCGCAGGCGGCATCTCCACCGAGGCGCTCTCCTCAAAAACCATGCAAGCCCACGCCGTGCCCGGACTCTACGCTATCGGCGAAGCGGTCGACGTTACCGGCTGGCTTGGTGGCTTCAATTTTCAGTGGGCCTGGTCTTCGGCGGTGGCGGCGGGCGAGGCGATTGCCACCCAGCTTAAACCCCACGCTCCATCAGCTTCCGGCGGAAGACGCTAAGCTCCATGCCCGAAAATCAAAGCCGCCGGGGGTTTTCGCTTAAGCCGTTTGGAACGCGTCGCAAAGCGTGGCGGACTCGGGAATTTTCCGGAGAAGCCCAATTGCTCAGGGTTTGGGCCTATCGTCCCACTCGTCTGAGAGGATGCGCTTGCTGTCGCCCTCCGGGTCATCGAATTGCTGGCTTTTCACGGCCCAGTAAAACGCACCCAGCCCGAGGCCGCCGAGGACCAGCGAGACCGGGATCAGGTAGGTCAGAACATCCATCAGCGTAGCCTCATTGCGTTCAGCGAAACTGTAATCGAGGAGGCGCTCATGGCCAAGGCCGCGACCAATGGGGTGGCAAAGCCGCCGATCGCCAAGGGCACTGCGATCACGTTGTAAAGCGTGGCAATGCGGAAGTTTTGCTTGATCCGACGCACCGCCTTGCGGGCCACTGTAACGGCCTCGGCGACCGGGGCGATGCTGTCACCCAAAAGCACAATATCAGAGGCCACCCGCGCCGCATCCAGTGCGGTTGCGGGGCTTAGGGAGGCGTGCGCACCGGCCAGTGCCGCTGTGTCGTTCAACCCGTCCCCCACCATCAACACCTTTGCGCCGCTGTTGGTGAGGCTGGCAACGCGCGCGGCCTTATCTTCCGGCAAGACGCCCGCAGAATATTTGTCGATCCCCAGCGATTTGGCAAAGCGCCCAACTGCGGCGCGGCTATCGCCCGAAAGAAGCTCCACCTCAAGGCCCGCTGCGCGCAAGCCATCCAATGCTTCCCGCGCACCGGGGCGCAAACTGTCGGTGAAAGTGAAAGCAATGGGCGGTTCGCCCTGAACCGATAGCCAGGTCGAGGTTTCCTCCAGCGGCTCGGCACCCACCCATTCGGCCCGGCCAAGCCGCACAAGCTTGCCATCAACCCGTGCCTCAGTGCCTCGGCCTGGCACCTCGGTCACGGCCGTGATCGGCATTGGCAGCAGCCCTTCGGCGCGCAGCGCTTCTGTCAGAGCCTGCGACAGCGGGTGCGCCGAGCTGATTGCAAGCGACAAGGCCAACCGCCGCGCCTTTTCTGGCACGTCAGCCAGATTGGTCGGCTCAGGGGCACCCATGGTGAGCGTGCCGGTCTTGTCGAAGATGACATGCGTCACCTCTGCCAAACGCTCTAGGGCGGTGCCGGATTTGATCAGCATTCCTTTGCGAAACAGCCGCCCCGAGGCGGCCGTCACCACGGCAGGCACGGCAAGGCCAAGTGCGCAGGGGCAGGTAATGATAAGCACGGCAGCGGCAATATTGATCGCCAGCCGCGCATCGTAGGTGTAAAGATACCAGCCCACCCCGGCCAGGAGCGACAGGATATGCACGCCGGGTGCATAAAGCCCCGCCGCACGGTCAGCCAGCGACGTATATTTGTTCTTTGCGCTCTCCGCGATGGCCACCAGATCAGCCATCCGGTGCAGGGAACTTTCCTCACCGGCAGCTGTCACGCGCAGCGTGAGCGGGCCAGTCAGGTTTATCTCACCTGCCATGATGGGCTGTCCCGGGGCCGCGACCACCGGTCGCGTTTCCCCGGTTAGCATCGAGCGATCCAATTCTGAGTCACCGCTTTCGATCACCCCGTCGACCGGTGAGCGCCCGCCGGGTCGCAAGAGGACCAGTTCGCCCGCCGCCAATTCACCAACGCGAACCTGTTCTTCGGCCCCGTCAGGCCCGATACGGACCGCGCGGGGCACTTCCAGCGCAGCGAGTTCTTCGGCGGCAGACCGGGCGATGGCGCGAGTGCGATAATCAAGGTAACGGCCAGCCAATAGGAAAAAGGTAAGCGAGAGGGCCGCGTCGAAATAGGCATGCTCCCCTGAGTGCGCGGTTTCGTAGAGCGAGGTGCCGAGGGCGAGCAGGATCGCAAGGCTGATCGGCACATCCATATTGAGCCGCCGAGCCGCCAGGGCCGTGGCAGCGTGGCGAAAAAACGGCTGTGCCGCAAATGCTACGGCTGGCACGGCGATGATTGCGCTGATCCAGTGAAACAGATCCCGGGTGGCGCCCTCAGCGCCAGACCAGTTGGCAACCGACAAGAGCATCACGTTCATCGAGGCAAAACCCGCAACCGCAAGGCGCATCAGCAGGTCACGGCCCGCGCGGTCAGCGCTTGTGGCGGTCAATAAACCCGGATCAAGCTCATGCGCCTTAAAACCGGCCTTGGTGAGCGCATCGACCAGCGCCTCAGCTTCAAGGCCATGCTCGGCCTCTACTGTCGCGCGCTTCAACGTCAGGTTAACGCGGGCAGAGGCAACGCCGGGATAGGCTTCGAGAATGCGCTCAACTCCGGTAATACAGGCGGCGCAGTGTATCTCGGGCAGGGAGAGCATGAGCTTTGTCTGCGCAAGCCCATTCGCTTTTTCCAGATCACCAGCCGATGGCATGGCAACGCAGGCCGGGCAGGCGGCAAGGCCGCCACGCTCCGGTATCCGCTGTTGTGCGCCGTCGGCCATGGGGGTTAGCCCCGCACTGTCAAGATCAAACGCTGGATGAAATCGGTGCCATCAGCCGCCTTGGCCTGCACCCGTATCTCCCAACGGCCGGGGCCAAGCTCCATCGGCGAGGAAAAGCCCTCGGCCCCCAGCGCAAACTCTGGCTCGCGGTCATGCTGGCGCTCCGTGGTGCGGCCCACCATGGCGGTGAACTCCTCCACTTTGGCCAGTTTGCCGGTTTCGGCTTCGGTCACGGCCACGGTCAGCACGCCGTTTTCATAGCGTGGTTCTGCCACCCAGCCGAGAGCCACTTGTTCGGCCTTGCGCTCATTGAACTCCTGGCTGGCGATATAGCTGTTTTTCACCTCCAGACCGGGGAAGGTGCTGACGGCTTTGTAGGCCATCACCAAATTCACCCCGATGATCACCGCAAAGGCACCTGCGGTGAAGATAAAAACCTGGCGTCCTGTGATCTCACCCATCGCTCACGATCCCTTGCCGTTAAATGTGGTGTCTTTGTACACGCGATTTCCAGATGCTAAATCCTCGACCCAGAAGCGGAAATTGGTCAGATCTCCCTCTGCGGCGTCAGACCCTTTGGGAGCATAGACATAGACTCCTTGCAACATCGTATCATCGGCAGGCACAATGACCGACCCATAGGGCGTGCCCTCAATGGAAATCCTGAGGTCCGGATCACCAGTCACCCCGATCGAATACCGCCGGTCCTCGCCATGTTTGTTACGCAGCCGCAGATCATAAGAGTTACGGATCGTCCCGTCAGACATGGTCACATACACAGGGTTGCGAACTGGCGCGACAGTCACGCTCAGATCGGATCGGACGAAAAGCGCAACCAAAAGCCCGATCCCGACCAGTGACCACAGTGTTGTGTAAAGAATCGTGCGAGGCCGGAAGATGTGATGCTTCCATACCGAGCGGGGTTTGTTACCGCTGGTCTCATAATCCTCGTCGCTGATTGCCAGATAGGCCACCAACCCACGGTCACGGCCCAGCTTATCCATCACCTCGTCACAGGCGTCGATGCAAAGGCCGCAGGTGATACACTCCATCTGCTGGCCGTTTCGGATATCAATCCCCATCGGGCACACGTTGACGCAAGCAAAGCAGTCCACGCAATCACCAGCTGTCGCATCGCGGGCCTTGCCACGCGGCTCACCCCGCCAGTCGCGATAGCCAATGGTCAGCGTGTTCTCGTCCATCATCGCGCCTTGAATACGCGGCCATGGGCACATGTAAATGCACACCTGTTCCCGCATGAAGCCACCAAATACAAAGGTCGTGAGCGTCAGCACAGCGATGGTCGAATAAGCAACAGGATGCGCGGAGAAGGTCAGTAGATCACGCAGAAGCGTGGGCGCGTCGGTGAAGTAAAACACCCAGGCACCACCTGTCGCCAGGGCGATCAAGAGCCACACCAGCCATTTGGTCGCCGTCAATCGCGCCTTTCGGAAATCCATTTTCTTTTGGCGATGCAGACGCAAACGCGCGTTGCGATCTCCCTCAATCCAGCGTTCGACGAGAATAAACAGGTCGGTCCAAACGGTTTGCGGGCAGGCATAGCCGCACCAGACGCGCCCCAAGGCCGAGGTGAACAGAAAAAGCCCCAGGCCGGCCATGATGAGCAGGCCGGCAATGAAATAAAACTCATGCGGCCAGATCTCGATCCAGAAGAAAAAGAAGCGCCGGTTTGCCAGGTCTACAAGCACTGCCTGATCGGGCAGGTTCGGCCCGCGATCCCACCTGATCCAGGGCAACACATAATAGATGCCAAGCGTGAGGATCATGATGATCCACTTCAGATTGCGAAAATTCCCTTTCGCCCGACGCGGGAAGATAGGCTCACGCGCAGCATAAAGGCTTTCAGGTTCGTTTGGCTCGGTAGTGCTCACGTTTGCATCCTTTGCGCCCACATCGCTCATGGTGAATGTCACGCTGGCGTGGCGGCGGCTTTGACTTGCATCAACAATGTTGCATGGGAGTTAAAGAAATAGCGCCCTCGAAGACAGGTGACCCTTTACCGCAGCGCAGTTTTCGATCGCCAAACGCACTTAGCCCCGACCCTTCCAAGGAAACGCGCGAACAGGAAGGAGGGCCGGGGCCTATCCGGGTGCGTGCCCGGAAGCGCGAAGCCTTGGCGGAAGGGAGGTTGCCTTGGCTTGCTATACACCATTTATACCCCGAGCACGTCGATGCAGCCTTGATCTAGGTCAACAAATGCGGAAGCTCGGCGATTTTATGCAGATTATCGAATATTATCTTCGGGCGAACCTATATTCGATAAATTCGTGGCGCAGATGCATGGGGCACCGGAGCCGCGCCGTTCTTCGTTGCGATCGCACTTGCCATTGCTGGATTGATCGAATTTCCCTCTATCGTGTTGTATCGGCCCGGTAAACTCTTGGCGCCTTGGTCGGAATTACTTAGCGTCAATATCACGGGTGTGGAGAACTTTTGTTGCACCACCATGGCTGAGCTTACGCAGGGGACCGTCTATTCACCCAAAGGCTCATGCGACGTGGGCAAGCCTCGCAAACTTCGCAAAGAAAAACTGCATGGATTCGCTCATTTTCCTTGCTTTCAACGCGTTTTCACGCGCCCGTGCCAGATGTGATGCCGCCACCCTGAAGTGAGGGCGCCGGGGCGATCTTGCCCCGGCGCCCTTTTCAATGGTTCTTTAGGCTGTGGATAACTCCGTGGATAGCTCAGGCGACTCGGTCCAACCCACGCCCCTTCAAAAGAGCCTCCACACCGGGCAACCGACCACGGTAAGCGGTATAAAGCGCCTCAGGATCCTCACTCCCACCGGTTGAAAGGATATTGTCTTCAAGGCGCTTCGCGGTGGTTTCATCAAAGGCACTGCCAGCTTCTTCGAATGCTGCAAAGGCATCGGCGTCCATCACTTCCGACCACATGTAAGAGTAGTATGCCGAGGCATAGCCGCCCGAGAAAACATGTGCAAAATGCGGGGTCGCGTGGCGCATCCTGATCGCGCGCGGCATGCCAATTTCTTCCAGCACCTCCGCTTGCTTTTGCATCGGGTCAGCGGGCGGCGGACCTGCGTGAAACTCAAGGTCGACCAGCGCCGAGCCGATGTATTCGCAGGTTTGATACGCCATGTTGTAGGTGGTTGCGGCAAGCACACGGTCACGCAGGTCGGCTGGCATCGGTTCGCCCGTTTCCGCGTGGGTGGCAAACTGGTCCAGCACGTCAGGGACTTCCAGCCAATGCTCGTAAAGTTGCGAGGGCAGTTCCACAAAATCGCGTGGCACAGACGTCCCCGAAATCGAGCCATAGGTCACATCAGAGAGCATCTGGTGCAGCGCATGTCCGAACTCGTGGAATAGCGTGCGCGCGTCATCGTAGCTCAGCAGCGCGGGCTGGCCCTCTGGTGGCTTGGCAAAGTTACACACGTTGACAACATGCGGCGTGGTCACACCTCCAAGCGTTTTCTGTGCACGCAGCGCCGAGCACCAAGCGCCCGAGCGTTTCCCGGATCGTGCGAAATAGTCGCCGATAAAAACAGCGTAGTGCTCGCCGTTTCTCGTCACATCCCAAGCGCGGGCATCGGGGTGGTGGAGATCCACATCAAGCGGTTTGAACTCCAGCCCGAAAAGGCGATTTGCACAGGAGAATACGGCTTCGATCATCCGGTCGAGCTGGAAGTAGTTTTTCAACTCCGCCTCATCTAGCGCATGCTCTTCCTTGCGGCGCGCTTCGGCATAGAAGTGCCAGTCCCATGGCTCCAAAGGCCCGTCAAACCCGTCTGCATGCAGCCGCTTTTCCAGTGCCTTTGCATCTATCTCGGCCTGCTCCCGCGCCGGTGACCACACCGCCTGCAACAGGTCCCTCACCTTGCCTGGTGCTTTTGCCATCTCGGTTTCAAGGCGGTAGTCGGCAAAGCTCTCATAGCCGAGCAGCGCGGCCCGTTCGGCCCGCAGGCTGAGCATTTCGGCGGCGAGGGTGCGGTTGTCGGTTTTGCCCCCGTTTGCGCCGCGCGATGTCCAGGCCTCATAGGCTTTCTTGCGCAACGCACGGTTGGGGCTGAACTGCAGGAAAGGCACGATCAATGAGCGTGACAGGGTGACGATCGGCGCATCACTTCCCTTTTCCTCAGCGGCAGATTTCATCGCGTTGATCAAAAACGCAGGCAAGCCGGCCGTATCGGTGACGGGCATAAACCAGTCGCGCTCATCAGCCAGAAGGTTCAGGCCAAAAGCGGTGCTCTTTTCCGACAGGGCAGAGTTGATTTCGCGCAGCCGTGCGCGGCCCTCTTCATCAAGCGCCGCCCCGGCGCGACGGAAGGATCGGTGATGCAGGTAGAGCACCCGCAGTTGCTCATCGGTAAGGTCGTGCTCGTCACGCTGCTCCCAAAGCACGTCGATTCGCGCAAACAGCGCTTCGTTGAGCGCGATATCGGTCCCAAGCGTTGAAAGCCGGGGGGAAAAGGCGCGCTGAAGTGCTTCGCGCTCCGGGGTTGATGAAACAGCGGCAAGCAGGAAGAACGGGCCAAGCACCTCATTGAGCGCTTCGTCCGAAAGCTCCAGCGGTTCGATCGTATTGGCGAAGGTGGGGGCATCCGGGTTGCGGGTGATCTCCTCAATCGCGGCGCGTGTCTCCGCCTCGGCGGCGTCCAGCGCGGGGGCAAAATGCGCGTCTTCGATTGCTGCAAAATCAGGCAGTTCAAAGGGCATGTCGCCGGGGGTCAAAAGCGGGTTGGTCATGTGAAGGTCTCCTTTGAACGGCAACCTAGTGCGGTGGTGGGAAAAGGCGAAGGGGCAGGGTGCGCATTGGCGCCGGGTGGCCGCTAGCCTGCCGTCTCGCCGCAAACTGGGCAGCCTTCGCGGCGTTGCAAACCAATGCGCCGGGTCTCCCCCCAAAGCGCATCATAAATCAGCATCCCGCCGCGCAAGGAAGCCCCCGCGCCGGTGATCAGCTTCACCGTTTCGGCAGCCATCATCGCGCCCACAACCCCGGGCAACGGCCCCATCACCCCTGCTTCAGAGCAAGAGGGGGCAAGCCCCGGTGCGGGCGGCTCTGGGAAGATACAGCGATAGCAGGGCGCTCCATTGGCGGGATCAAACACGCTGATCTGCCCCTCCCACTGCGAAAGCGCCCCAGAAACCAGCGGAATTTTTGCAGCCACGGCCAGCGCATTAGCAAGGTATCGGGTTTCAAAATTGTCGGTGCCATCAAGGATCACATCCGCGTCGGCCACCAGAACCGGGCCATTCTCTTCGGAGAGTCGGCCAACCACCGCGCGTGCCTCGACATGAGGGTTCAGCGCTTGCATGGCCGCTATGGCACTTTCAGCCTTGTGTCGCCCCTCATCCGCCGTCCGGTGGATCACCTGGCGCTGTAGATTGGAAACATCGACCGTATCGTCATCCACAACCGTGATCCGCCCCACGCCAGCAGCGGCAAGATAAAGCAACGCGGGTGATCCAAGGCCCCCCGCACCAATCACCACCACATGCGCGGCTTTCAGCGCCTTCTGCCCCGGCCCGCCGATTTCACGCAGCACGATATGGCGCGCATAGCGGTTCAGCTCATCAGGCCCAAGCTTGTTAGCGGCGGGGGCGGGTTTATCCGGCTCTGCTACTGTGGGGGCGGGCGGCGATGCGAGGGCTGCCGACACCGGGCCCAGTTTGGCTTGAGGGCGCTGCGCCCGCTTTTCATGCGCTTCCTCGGCATGAACCGCCTCTCGGCGCAAGAACTTCACAAAATACCCGTAGCCAATCCCGATGCTGCCAAGCAGGAGCACGAGATACCAAAACCGTGGGTCCTGCCCCGTAACCTGGCGCACCACATGCCCGTCTGGCAAAAAGTGGTTCACTGCAATCGCGGCGACGAGAACGGCGAGCATTGCAAGGTTCCGGATCGCCGGTTGAATCCGCAAAGCCGCGCCACCCCACCAGATCAGCGCCAGCAGCGCAAACACCAACAGCATCAGTCACGCCCCGTTGAGCCAAATCCACCCGTGCCACGGGCAGTTTGTGTAAGTGCTTCGGTGGCTGTGAAATCGGCTTGCACCACCGGCGCCACTACAAGCTGTGCAATCCGCTCGCCATGGATCACCGTGAAAGGATCAGCCCCGAGGTTGATCATCAACACCCCAAGCGGGCCACGATAGTCACTGTCGATGGTGCCTGGCGTGTTAACCAGCGTCACCCCGTGCTTCGCCGCAAGCCCAGAGCGTGGCCGCACCTGAATCTCGTAGCCTTGCGGAATCTCCACCCGAAGCCCCGTGGGCACAATGGACCGTTCACCGGGCAAAAGCACAAGCCCTTCCCTGCGCTTGGTCTCTGGAAGGTTTGCCCTCACATCGGCCCCGGCGGCCCCGGCGGTTTCGTATCGAGGCAGGTCGATAGCTGGATCAGAACCCGCATCTCGCGTGACCCGAATGAGCGGCGTCACGAAAGCGCCTCGGCTATTCTGGTGGCCAGCTTCTCGGCGACTTCGGTTTTTGACATTCGCGGCAAAGTCTCGGCGCCTTCCCCGGTGATCACTGTAACCGCATTTTCGCGGCCTCCCATGATGCCGGTTTCTGGCGATACATCGTTGGCCACGATCCAATCACAGCCCTTACGGGCGCGTTTGGCGGTGGCATGCGCCGTTACATCATTGGTTTCGGCCGCAAAGCCCACCACAAGGCCGGGGCGGTTTTCTGTGAGCTTTGACACCTCGGCCAGAATATCGGGGTTCTCGGCCAGTTCCAACGCCGGGATATGGCCAGAGCCGTCCTTCTTGATCTTCGAATCCGACGCGCTCACCACACGCCAGTCAGCCACCGCAGCAGCAAAAACCGCCGCATCAGAGGGCAGGGCGGCCAGCACGGCGGCGCGCATCTGATCGGCGGTTTCCACGGCGATCACCTCAGCGCCCTCAGGGGGCGGCACGCTGGCAGGGCCGGTCACAAACGTGACCCTTGCACCAAGCGCCATCAGCGCCCGCGCCAAAGCGGTGCCCTGCGTGCCCGACGAGCGATTGGCGATGTAGCGCACCGGGTCAATCGGCTCGTGGGTGGGGCCGGACGTCACGAGGACATGTTTGCCCTTCAGCGGCCCGTCTGCCAGCACCTCGGAAACAGCAGCAATTATCTCGGGCACTTCGGCCATGCGACCGGGGCCATATTCTCCACATGCCATTTCTCCCTCACCCGGACCAACGAAACGGATGCCATCCTCGCGAAGGCGCGCCACGTTGCGCTGGTTGGAGGGGTGGAGCCACATGCGCACATTCATGGAAGGGGCGCATAGCACCGGCTTATCGGTCGCCATCAACAGGGTAGAGGCCAGATCATTTGCCAAGCCGCCCGCCATCTTGGCCAGCAAATCCGAGGTCGCGGGCGCAACAACCACCAGATCAGCAGCGCGGCTCAACTCGATATGGCCCATCTCATGCTCAACGGTCAGATCAAAAAGATCGCGATAAACCTTCTCCGCCGCCAAAGCAGAGACCGAAAGCGGGGTGACAAACTCTTCTGCCGCCTTGGTCAGCACCGGCGTCACATGCGCACCTTGCTCTCTTAAACGCCGGATCAGATCGAGCGATTTGAAGGCCGCAATGCCGCCTGCAATGATCAGTAGTATCCGTTTGCCGTGCAACATTTCAGGCCCTCGCATTGGTGGCCTCAGTCCTACCCCCAAGGGATCACCGGCACAATGCACTGCTCATTTTTGAAATGCGGCACAAGGGTCTTCGCGCTCGGGCGCGGTCGACAGGGCTACGGCCTGGAAAGCGTCCGCGTGGTCTGGCGTTGCACCCTCATACTGACCGAGGCTTGCAACCGTGAGGTCTGGCGCTGCCGCGCGAAGCAGCGCCGGAACGCCCCAATCCTGCCGGGCGTGGCCGTTGCCGGTGATCAACACCACTGGCCCGCCGGTCGCCTCAAAGGCTGCGAGCACCTGTGCAGCAAGGGCCGCATCTCGCAGCCTTTGCGCTGACACGAAGCCGGGGAGGATATTTTCGGGGAGAGCGCCGCAATGGGCCTCCATCTGCTCCTCTTCCCGTCGCTCTTGCTGTTCCGGTGGCAGGGCTGCATCCAGCCCGAATTGTGGTGGGTCACCTGCTCCTGTCCAAAGCTCTTCAAACAGCTCTTTGGGCGGTTCCGAGAAAGCCCGGCGCACCACTTCTCGCCCAAGCATCCCTCCGTAGATCTCCCCCCCTTCGCTTGCCTCAAATACCGGCGCGTACATGCTGAAGTCAGGCCAGCCGTTTTGCGCCCAGCCCACCGCATCGGGATCGACCCGGCCCATCTTGTTGGCAATCTCAGCCTGTTCAGCCGTGAGCATCTCAAAAACAACTGCCCGCGGTTCGATTTTACCAATCAAATCGGCCTGCCGCAGGTGGTGGTCTGGATTGTCGTGCAACTCGCCCAAGATGAACACGTCGGCATCAATGCCAACAAAAACATCTGGCTCAAACTCTTGCGAGGCGGCAGGAAACGCAAAGAGGGCGGCAAGCGCCGCCCCCGCGATGGCAAATCGCTTCACGCAAGCAAGCCCATAACTTCTTCAGACTGGGTCTCAAGGCTTTTGCGCATTTTCTGGAAGGCCGCAGCTTCCAACTGGCGCACGCGCTCCTTGGAAAGGCCAAGCTCGTCGCCAAGGCTCTCAAGCGTTCGCTTTTCTTTCGACAACCGCCGCTCGCGGATGATGAACTGCTCCCGTTCGTTCAGCATGTCCATCGCTTCCGATAGCCATGTGCGAAGCTGCTCTTCATCATGCGCCACCTCAACCGTTTCAGCCGCCTGCGGGCCGTTGTCTTCCAGCGCGTCAATCCACTGACGGCCATCATCATCGGTGCTTTGTGTCACGTTCAACGAAAAGTCCGAACCTGAAAGGCGGCCTTCCATCATTTCTACATCGGCCAAAGGCACGCCAACCTCAGTAGCAATTTTCTGGCGCAACTGCTGGCCATCAAGCGAAGCGCCCTCGGCAGCCGCCTCCCGTTCAAGCTGGGCCTGAACCCGGCGCATGTTGAAGAACAGCGACTTCTGCGAAGAGGTCGACCCAGTCCGAACCATGGACCAGTTGCGCATCACGAACTCTTGTACCGAAGCTTTGATCCACCATATGGCGTAGGTCGAAAACCGCACGCCTCGATCCGGGTCAAACTTGTCGGCAGCTTTCATCAGGCCCAATGAGGCCTCTTGGATGAGGTCGTTCATCGGCGCGCCGTAGCGCTTATATTTCGCGGCCATCGAGATCGCGAGGCGCATGTAAGCCGAGATCAGGCGATGCAGGGCCTGCTCATCCCGTTCGTCTCGCCAAGCACGGGCGAGCATCTGTTCGGTTTCAGCGTCGAGCAACTCTGCCTTGCGAGCATGGCGCGACATGGTGGTATCAAATTGGCCGTCCAAAGGCATGTGGAGAGCTCCTTCTCGCGGAATGGGGCAAACGCCTTCGTCTTGCCCCGTCAGATACATGTTAAACGCAGGCTAGGCGCGTTAGGTTCAAAAGAAAGTGTGAAAAATGGAAAAAGCACTTTGTATCAATAATCTTGATGGACTTCCGTGCAAATTTGCGTTGGTCTAAGCCGTTTCTCTGTGCGTAGCCTCACAGGTATGGAAAACACGCTCTACATCGGTGATCCCGCTTACTCATCCTGGTCGCTTCGCGGCTGGCTCTTGTTTGAAAGATTCGGCCTCCCGCGCACGACGGTTTGGGTGGATTTCGCTGCCAAGGACGTTGCCGCGCAGCTTGCCCAGATCGCACCGGCCCGCACCGTGCCCGCTGTCGTCACCGCAGATGGAGCCATTCTTTCAGAAAGCCTCTCGATCGCTGAAGAATTGGCCAGCCGCTACCCCGATGCAGGCCTCTGGCCCGATGATCCGAAAGCCCGCGCAACGGCCCGCACCGTGACGGCCGAAATGCACGCCGGTTTCGCGGCGCTCAGGGCAGATTGCCCAATGGCGCTGCGCGTCACCTATGCTGATTTCGCGCCATCCAAAGCCGTTTTGGCCGATCTTGAAAGGTTAGAGACCATCTGGGCCCACGCACGCGACGCCAGCCGCTCAACCGGCCCGTGGCTTTGCGGCGATTACTCAGCGGCAGATGCTTTCTTCGCCCCCGTCGCGGCTCGGATCGCCACCTATGGCCTTCCCGTCGGCGAAGACGCCGCAGCCTATGTAGCCGCACACCTCAACGATCCCGCCTTCCGTCGCTGGCGTGCAATGGGCTTTGCCAAAGGGGAGGATTTGCCTAGGTACGCAAAGAACGACCTCACCAAAGCCACTTGGCCCGGCCCAGCGCCTCTCGCCGCTCGCGCGGTGGAAACTGGCCCCTCAGTCAACCAAACCTGCCCCTACTCCGGCAAGCCGGTCACCCATTTCATGGAAGCTGGCGGTAAGACCTGGGGCTTTTGCAATGCGTTTTGCCGCGACAAGACCGTGGCCGATCCGCTTGCCTGGCCCAGGTTCGCAGAGATTTATGAAGGCAGTTAGGCCCGTGTTTACCATTCAGTAACCATCTCTCGCCTAGCGTTAACCAATTCTGGTTCGAGGGATGAGAACATGGTGGCGCAGGCCTACACGGTGGCCTTTGACGGGATCGAGGCACGCCCGGTTGAGGTGCAATGCGCGATCTCGCCGGGCATGCCGGGTTTCGGAATCGTCGGCTTGCCTGACAAGGCTGTCAGCGAGGCGCGTGAGCGTATCCGCGCGGCGCTCAACGCACTGGCCATCGCCATGCCGTCCAAAAAGGTGACGGTCAATCTCTCTCCTGCGGACTTGCCCAAGGAAGGGTCCCATTTCGATTTGCCTATTGCCTTGGCGTTGCTCGCCGCGCTGGAGATCCTGCCGCGCGAAGAGATTGAGCAGGTTGTCGCGCTCGGTGAGCTTTCACTCGATGGCAAGCTCGTCGCGGTCAATGGTGCCCTCCCCGCCGCAATGGCCGCCGCCGCGCAGGGGCGACGGTTGCTTTGCCCTCGGGCCTGCGGGGCAGAGGCCGCATGGGTCGGCGCGGCTGAGGTGATCGCGCCCGCATCGCTGGCCGCCGTGGTGCGCCACTATACCGGTGAAGCCCCGATTGAGCCTTCTACCCCCGGCGAATTGAAAGAGCGCACGACCACTGGTTTCAAAGACCTGCGCGATGTGAAGGGTCAGGAAAGGGCCAAACGTGCGCTCGAAGTTGCCGCTGCGGGGCGCCACCACCTGCTCATGGTTGGTCCACCAGGCTCTGGCAAGTCCATGCTGGCCGCACGCCTGCCTGGCCTCCTGCCGCCACTAACGGCGACCGAGGCGCTTTCAACGTCCACGATCCACTCCATCGCCGGGCTGCTCGAAGAGGGCGGAATTTCACGCGAGGCCCCGTTTCGCTCCCCGCATCACACGGCTTCCATGGCCGCTGTCGTCGGCGGTGGCCGGGCCGCCAAACCGGGTGAGGTTTCGCTTGCCCACAACGGCGTGCTCTTCATGGATGAATTCCCCGAGTTTCCCCGCACCGTGCTCGAAACCCTGCGCCAACCAGTTGAAACGGGCGAAATCATGGTCAGCCGGGCCAATGCCCATGTCGCCTATCCCTGCCGTTTCATGCTGGTCGCTGCGGCCAATCCCTGCAAATGCGGCCACCTCACGGACCCGGCCCTGGCCTGCTCCCGCGCCCCGAACTGTGGGGAGGATTACCTTGGACGTATCTCCGGCCCCTTGCTTGATCGCTTCGACATCCGCCTCGAAGTGCCCCCCGTTGCCTATACCGACCTTGATCTGCCGCCTGCCGCCGAAGGCTCTGCCGAGGTCGCCGCGCGGGTTGACAGCGCACGCCAACGTCAGCGCGAACGCTACGAAGCGCTCGGCGTCGCCGCGACGACCAACGCTGATATCGAAGGTGAGTTGCTAGAGCAGGTCGCCCGGCCTGATGACGCTGGCATGGAGCTGTTGCGCAGGGTGGCGGAGCGCTTTCATCTATCGGCGCGCGGATACCACCGGGTCATGCGGGTTGCCCGCACGATTGCAGACCTTGATGGCGATGAGGGCGTCAGCAAAGGCCACATCGCCGAAGCCGTGAGTTACCGTTTGGTGAAAGGCGCGTGAGAGGGTCAGGCCGTGTGGCTCGGGCGCGCTTCAAGGTGCTCGGCAAATTCACCGAGGCGCTTGCGGAGCGTCTTGGTCAGGCTCGCACGCTTCAACCGCAACGATTGCACCAGCACCCGCGAGGTGATCGACCGTGGCATCAGCTCGATCTCAAGGCTCATCCTCGTGCGCTTGGGCGAAAGCGCAATGAGCTCCACGTTCACCACAGCATCCAACCCGCCAATCCGCAAATCCAGCGCCACATGATCAGGCCGATCATAGCGCGAAACGGTCGCCGTGAGCTCCCGCAGAGTGCCACGCACCGGGATACGCATCTTCCAGCTCATGCCCACACCGCCGGAGGATTGAGCGTCGAGCCGGGTGATCTCATGGCCGCGCCGCATCACCTGCTTCTCGAAGGCTTCGTAATCGGTGACCGCATCAAAAACCTCGTCGATCGGCTTTTCGATGTCTTCCTTATCGGTGAACTGCATGTCGCCGCTGCCCTTTGTCCCTTGTCGCCCCGCCTGCGGTCTTACCCGTCAATCGAGCGTGTCCGCAAGCCAGTTGGCAATCAGGAATTGCGCAATCGCGCCACGGCGCGCCGGTTTAACCTGCTCATTCCGGCCCGCGAAAATGTCGAGCATTTCCTCGCGGGTAAACCAGCGGGCATCCTCCAGTTCGTTCGGGTCAACTGTGATCTCGGTGGTGGTCGCTTCGCCATAACACCCCATCATCAACGACGCGGGAAAGGGCCAGGGCTGCGATGCCAGGTAGCCTACCGGCCCCACCCGCACGCCGGATTCCTCAAAAACCTCGCGGCGCACGGCAGCTTCTATCGTTTCGCCCGGCTCAACGAAGCCCGCCAACAGCGAGTACATTCCCTGGGGCCACCCCGGCGAGCGCCCCATCAACACCGAATTTCCGTGAGTGATCAGCATGATAGCAACCGGGTCGGTGCGCGGAAAATGCGAGGCTCTGCAAGCCGGGCACTCGCGCTGCCACCCCGCCTGGCTCACGTCACTTTCGGCACCGCAGCGTGCGCAAAACCCATGAGAGAGATGCCAGCCAAAAATTCCTCGCGCAGTCGCCGCCACTTCGGCTTCCAGCGGGGTAAGTGCCGTCATCAAGTTGCGCAGCTCAGAAAACCGAAGCCCCGGATGGCCGGGAAGGCCCTGTTCCAAAGTGTCAAGGAAAACACCCGGCTCGAAGGGCGGCGTTTCAGGCTGCCAGCCAGAGACATCATGCGCAAACCAGGCGTTGCCGTCAGGATCAACGCCAAGGAACACCCGCAGATCATCACTTTGCAGAATGTCAGCCGTTACCGGCTGGCAAGCAATCGATTCTGCCCCCCTGCTGCCTTCAATCAGCACCTTGCCGCGCCAAAGCACAGCATGTCTGGTGCTCTCTGCCTGCGCCAGCGCGTCAAGCGCGGCCTCATCGCCTCGCCGCTCCGCCTTCCGGTCAAGACCGCCGCCACCAAAAGTCACCTGTTCCGCGTGTCGCATCCGTGTGCCTCCCATGCCGTTTCAACGGTTCTGGCACAGGCGGCTTCCCGGCACAAATGCTGCTCCTTGCACAAAACGGAAACAATGGCGCAAATGCCCCAGCACTGTCCCTGCAATTTAGCGTCTACAACCATGGCGCCCGATCAACCTCGGGTTTAAACTGCCATACAACCACGCACTTACAAAGAAATGGCCGAGTAGCCCAAGATGTCGGCGAGTTCATCCAAATCAGGATCGGCCATTTCCGGGGAAGAGGTGCACTTACGCATTCTCGCAACCTCAGATCTGCACATGCACATCACCGGGCATGATTATTACCATGACCGCCCCTCCCCAAGCCTTGGCCTGAGCCGAACGGCCTCCCTGATCGCTCAGGCGCGCAAAGAGGTGCCGGGTGCATTGCTCTTTGACAATGGCGACTTTTTGCAAGGCACCCCAATGGGCGATCTGATGGCCTATGAGCCAGATAAAATAGAGTGTTCGCACCCGATGACAGCGGCCATGGGGGTGCTGGGCTATGATGCCGTGGCGCTGGGAAATCACGAGTTCGACTATGGCTTTGATCTGCTCGACAAGGCTCTTGCCAAGGCCAGGTTCCCCGCGCTGGCCGCCAATTTGCGGCGCAAAAATCCCCCCGACCATGCCGCCGATATCCGGCCGTGGATTCTGCTGCGCCGCAAGTTGCCAGACGCTTCAGGCCAGCTTCGCGAGGTTACGATCGGGGTCATCGGGTTACTGCCGCCGCAGGTGATGCGCTGGTCTGCTGCTGTGCTGGGCGGGGTGGCTGAAGTGCGCTGCATGCTCGAAACCGCAGCCCGCGAAGTGCCCGCCATGCGAGCCGCAGGGGCTGATGTTGTGATCGCGCTAGCGCACAGCGGCCTCAGCGGCAAGCCCGTGTCACGCGGTATGGAAAACGCGATTCTGCCACTGGCCAGGATTGACGGGATTGATGCGCTGGTCGCCGGGCACCTCCATCTGCGCTTTCCCGGACCTGATTATTCCGGCCTTCCCGGCGTCGATGCCGAAGGCGGGACTGTGCATGGAAAGCCGGTCGTGATGCCCGGTTACGGTGGGTCTCATCTAGGCGTGATCGACCTTACCCTTTCGCCGCAGGCCACCGGGATGAAGATTGTGTCGTCTCACTCAGAACTTCGCCAAATCTCGGTTTACGGTGCAAACGGGCCGGAACCGCGCGTGAAAGAATCCCCTGAGATCCTGCGCACGACTGCCAAGGCGCATGATGCGACGCTGGCCTACATCCGCCGTCCGGTCGGGCGCACCAGCGAGCGCTTGCAAACCTATTTCAGCTTTGCCGCACCATGCCCTGTGATTGGCCTGATCAATGCGGCCCAAGTGGCCTATGTGGCCGAACAACTGGGCGAACCCAGCTTCCCGATCCTCTCTGCGGCGGCCCCGTTCAAGGCTGGTGGCCCCGCCGGACCGCAAAACTACACAGATGTCGCGCCCGGAGATATCACGCTTAAAGGCGCGGCCGATATGTATCCCTTCCCCAACACCCTGCGCGTTTTACAGGTTTCAGGCGCGATGTTGCGCGACTGGCTTGAGCGGTCAGCCAGCGCCTACCTCCAGATCGGCCCTCCCGGAACCCCTGCGCAAAACCTGCTCAACCCCAGCTTTCCCGGCTATGATTTTGATGTGCTGTCCGGCGTCACCTGGCAGGTGGATATTTCGCAGCCCGCCCGGTACGCCGCCGATGGCACCCCGCTTGGGGCCGGGTCGGGGCGGGTGCGCAACCTGTGCCACGCCGGACAGCCGGTGCGCGACCGTGACCGCTTTATCGTTGCAACCAACAGCTACCGCTTGGGCGGGGTAGGCCTGTTTGCCCCTCTCGAAGCTATGCAGGTTGTGCTTGATGACCGTTTGATCAGCCGTGACATCCTGATCCGCTACATCTCAGAACAGGGCGCGCTGAGGAACTGCGCAGAACCAAACTGGAGCTTCTCTCCCCTTGGAGGGCAGCGTGCCATCATGAGAACAGGCCCCGCCGCGCCCACCGACTCCGCGCAACTTGCGCCCTATAGCCCGCGCTGGCTGGGGCTGGATGCCCAAGGCTTCGCATTGATCGAGTTGACCCTCTGACAGGGCTGGCCCCCTTTGGATTGCCCGGTTAAAACCCATGGCAAAGAAGGACAAACCCATGCGCAAGATCATCTGGCTTCTCGTCATCCTCGCCATTGCAGGCCTCGCCGCCGCCGTCACAAAACCCAGCGAGGCCGATGTTGAGGCAGAGCTGAAATCCCGCTTCCTGCAAAGGCTGGCCAGCACCAACCCCAGTGCGCAGGGCAACGGCGGAGATTTTGCGCTCACCCTGATGTGTAAGGCCGACCATAACGCCTGTTATGAGCTTGTCCGCACGGGCCTTGATGTGGGGTATGATGACCGCAAACTTTACGCGGCTATTGATATCACGGGTTTCGGTGAGTCTTTGCGGTGTTACGGGGTCTTCGCAACCTTCCTGTGCTCCGGCGAAATTCCGATGGGCGCAAACGGCTAGAACCCTTGCGAATCCGCGCCTTTCCCCCTACATACCCCATCGAGAGGTTGGCGCGGGCGAGCGCCTCGCCAACCCGGTCAGATCCGGAAGGAAGCAGCCGTAACGAGCCCCGCTTGGG
>NZ_JARGND010000038.1 GCF_029212645.1 Vannielia sp.
CTTGCCGGAAACACGCCCCCCAAGGGGCATCTTCCGCTCGCCCAAGCCTACGCTGGCCACCAGTTTGGCGGCTGGGTGCCCCAGCTTGGCGATGGTCGCGCCCTCCTGCTCGGTGATCTCATCGCCCCCGATGGCAAGGTCTATGATCTTCAGCTCAAAGGCGCGGGCCGCACGCCGTTTTCGCGCGGCGGCGATGGCCGGGCCTGGCTTGGTCCGGTGCTGCGGGAATATATCGTCTCAGAGGCCATGCACGCCCTCGCCATCCCCACCACCCGCGCACTTGCCGCCGTGGCCACGGGGGAAACCGTGCGCCGCGAGGGGGCCATGCCCGGTGCCATCCTCACCCGCGTCGCCCGCTCGCATTTGCGGGTTGGCACCTTTCAGTATTTCGCCGCGCGGCAGGATATCGAAGGCCTTGAAGCGCTTGTGAAATTCGCTATTGAGCGCCACTATCCGCAGGCGACCACGCCGCTGGAGTTGCTGGCCGAAGTCGTGCGCGCACAGGCCAATCTGGTGGCGGCGTGGATGTCTGTTGGCTTTATCCATGGCGTGATGAACACCGACAATTGCACCATCTCCGGCGAGACGATTGATTACGGCCCCTGCGCCTTTATTGACGGCTACCACCCGCAAACCGTGTTCTCCTCGATTGATCAATACGGGCGTTATGCCTATGACAAACAAGCTAATATCGCCGGGTGGAACCTTGCCCAACTGGCCAGTTCCTTGCTGCCGCTGATGGGCGCGCGTGACGCGGCGATTGAAGAGGCGACCAGGGTGGTCAACGGCTTTGGCGCCACCTATCAGGCGGCCTACATCGCCCGCTTTGGGTCCAAACTCGGGCTGGAAAACCCGAGCGCGGATGACCTGCCGCATATCTCCGGCCTGCTGGCGATCATGGCCGATGAAGAAGCTGATTTCACCAATACTTTCCGCGCCTTGGCCGAGGGTGAAAACCCGCTCCCCGAAAGCCCCGCCTTTGCCGAATGGCACGCCACATGGCAAAAGCGCAGCGGCTTGAGCGGCCCCGATCTGGCCCTGATGCGGCGCTCAAATCCGGCGCTGATCCCGCGCAATCATCGGGTGGAGGCGGCCATTCAAGCGGCGCTCACCGGCGATCTCGCCCCCACCGCCCGCCTCATCACCGCGCTGGCCGAGCCCTATGAGCCTGACGAAAGTTCAGATGATCTGCGCCTGCCGCCCCGCCCCGAAGAGGCGATTGCCGCCACCTTCTGCGGCACCTGAAGGCACTTGCACGCGGGCCTGTTCACCAACGCCCGCACCTGCCCCCCGGCCTCCACGCCCGCAAAGCCGCTGAGCATCACCGCTGCGAATGTCTCAATTCGGGCTTTCCGCTCCATTCCCGCCTCGCGTATACCCATCTTAAAGCCTCTTGCCGCCAGCCCGGCGCAAAGCCAGAACCCCGCTGGGCGCACCACTGGTAAACGATTAAAAAGATTGCAGAAACGCGCCCATGAACATTCTACAAATCGCCTCGCTCCTGATCGTGCTGGCTGCCACCTTCGGCACCATCAACTACATGGTGTTCCGCCTGCCTTCGGCCATTGGCATCCTTGTGGTCGCCCTTTTGGCCTCTCTCGGGGTGCTCGCGCTGGAGTTCGTCTACCCCGCCTCCAACGTCGAGGAAACAATCACCAGCGTGGTCAAGGGGATCGAATTTTCCGATGCGCTGCTTGAGGGCATGTTGGGCCTGCTGCTCTTTGCCGGAGCCTTGCACGTTAAAATCGCCGATCTGCGGGCCGAGTGGCCGGCGGTGCTGCTCATGGCCACCATGGGTGTGGGCCTGTCGACCGCGATTGCCGGCTTTGGCTTTAGCTGGATCACCGGGATGCCGCTGCTCATCGCGCTGGTATTTGGCGCGCTGATCTCACCCACCGATCCGGTCGCCGTGCTGGGGGTGCTGCGGGACGCCAAGCTCGACAAACGCCTTGAAACCAAGATCGCCGGGGAGAGCCTGTTCAACGATGGCGTGGGCTATGTGGTTTACCTTGTTCTCATCGGCCTCGCCTTTCCCATGGCCGGGGGTGGGCACGGCGAAAGCCACGTTGTCGCAGAGGCCGGGCATCTGGCCGCCGAGGTGGCCCAGCACAATGCCTCGCCCATTACCGATGCCGCAATTCTCTTTGCGCAAGAGGCACTTGGCGGCATGGCGCTTGGCCTTGCCCTTGGCTGGCTCGCATGGCGCGTCATGCGGCGGATTGATGACTACTCGCTTGAAGTGCTCATCACCCTCGCGCTGGCCTTTGGCGGCTACGAACTGGCGATCTGGCTGCATGTGTCGGCGCCGATCATGGCCGTTTGCGCGGGCCTCATCATCGGTGAAGTCTCCTACCGTGACGCGATGACAGAACAGACCCGCAGGTATGTGGATGCCTTCTGGAAGCTGATCGACGAAATCCTCAACGCGGTGCTGTTCCTGTTGATCGGGGTAGAGCTTTTTGCCGTCACCTTCGAGACCAGCTTCATCCTGTCGGCCATCGCCGCCCTCGTGCTGGCGCTGGTTGCCCGGTTTGCCGCCGTGGCGATTCCGGTTTTGCTGCTGCGCCCGTTTCACAAAATGCCCGACAATGTCATCCCGGTGATGACATGGGGCGGCCTCAAAGGCGGCATTTCGATCGCCCTAGCGCTCTCACTGCCCGATTCGGAGTGGAAGCCGATGATTCTCACAACCACCTATGTTATCGTCTTGTTCTCCATCATCGTGCAGGGCCTCACCGTTGCCCCCTTCGCCAAGCGGCTGAACAAAATGAGCACATGAGGGCCTTTGTCGCCTGTGGATAAATAGTCGCAACCGCTAGATATTGCGGAAGGCCGGTTTTAACCTACAGGTTGAAGGACGTCGGCTAAGTCATTGCCCTTGTTGGCAAGGTCCGGACAATTTCCTGCCACTGTTTCGACATTTTCGCTCCCCCCGCGCCGCCAAGCCGGGTAACCTGCATGGGCCTGACATTGGGGACTGCCTGCCCATGACGACCCTTAAACTCCGAGCACTCGTGCCCGGCGACGAAGTCGCTTGGCGGGATCTCTGGGAACAGTATCTGACGTTCTACAAGAGCGCCCTGCCAGAGGAGGTGTATGCCACCACCTTCGGGCGGCTTGTGGATCCGGCCGAGCGCGGGATGTTCGGCCTCATCGCCTATCTAGGCGATACCCCTGTTGGCATCGTCAATTGCGTGATCCACCGTCATCTCTGGCGCATCGAAGAGGTGTGCTATCTTGGCGATCTTTACGTGGCCCCCGAGGCGCGCGGCACCGGCCTTGGCCGGGCGCTGATCGAGGCGGTTTACAAGGAGGCCGATGCGCGGGGGGCGCCCTCGGTCTACTGGATGACGCAGGAGTTCAACCAAACTGCTCGCCAGCTCTACGACCGCGTCGGAGAACTCACACCATTCATAAAATATCAACGGAGCGCTGCCTGATGCTCAACCGCTTGCTGCCTGCGGGTCTCGTCTTGTTCCTCGCTGCCTGTTCGACCGGCGCACCTCGCCCCGATATCGACGTTGCCGAACGGCGCGAAAGCTACAATGGCTCGCTGCCACCAATGCGCACGTTTTCGCAGCCTGCCGCCGCGCCCACCCACCGCTCCAACGCGCAGCTTGCCGAGGATTTCCTTGAGTTGAGCTTTAAAATGGAAAGTGGCCGCCGCCTGCCCATGCTCACCCGCTTTGAAGGCCCGGTCACGCTGGCGGTGAAGGGCAATGCCCCGGCCTCCCTGCGCGGCGATCTCACCCGCCTGGTCAGCCGTTTGCAGCGCGAAGCGGGGATCAATATCTCGATGGCCGAGCCGGGCGCGCATACCCCCTCCATCGTGGTGCAGATTGTGCCCAAGCGCGAGTTGCAGCGCCTCGTGCCCACCGCCGCCTGCTTTGTGGTGCCGCGTGTGTCCACATGGTCGGAGTTCCGCAAATCCCGCCGTACCAAAACGGTGGATTGGGCCAGCCTTGATGAGCGCAAGCGCATCGCCGTGTTCCTGCCCGGTGACGTAAGCCCGCAGGAAATCCGCGACTGCCTGCACGAAGAAATCGCCCAGGCGCTTGGCCCGCTCAACGACCTTTATCGCCTGCCCGATTCGGTGTTCAACGATGATAACTTTCACACCGTTCTCACCGGCTTTGATATGCTGATGCTGCGCATCTATTACGACCCGGCCCTGCGCAACGGCATGACCCGCGCACAGGTTGCCGCGCGCCTGCCGGGCATTCTGGCGCGGGCCAATCCGGGCGGCAGCCGCGCCACCCGTGGCTTTGCAAGCTACACGCCGCGCGCCTGGATCGACGCGATCGAAACCGCCCTTGGCCCACGCGCCCGCCCCGCCGCCCGCCTGCAGGCCGCCAAGAAGGCGGTGGCAATCTCCAAACAGCAGGGATGGCGCGGCAACCGCGCGGCCTTCTCGCTTTATGCGCTTGGCCGCCTGTCGCTCAGCCGGGAGCCAGAGCTGTCGCTTTCGAGCTTCCTTGAGGCTTCGCGGCTTTATCGCGGCAACCCCGAAACGCAGGTGCAGGCCGCCCATGTTGCCATGCAGCTCGCCGCCTTCTCGCTGTCCTCCGGGCAGGCCGATAGCACCCTCGCGCAGATTGAAGGGGTGCTCCCCGCCGTGCGCCGCGCCGAGAATGCCGCGCTGCTTTCCACCCTCCTGCTGATCAAGGCCGAGGCCTATGAGCTGATGGGCCGCGCCGCCGAGGCCGCCGCCGTGCGCACCGAGGCCCTGGGATGGGCGCGTTATGGCTTTGGCTCTGATGCCGTGGTGCGCGCCCGCGCCTCGGAGATCTCCTCGCTCAAGCCGCGTCACCGCCTCCAATAGCGCCGCGCCGCGGCTTGCCCGCGTCAAACTCTCCTGTTTCCAAGGGGCGTCTCTTGCCATAAGAGGCGCCCCACACCCTTATGCAGAGAGAGCCTAAATGATCGTTCTTGCCGGTATCGTCCTTGGCGCCCTCCTCGGGTTTGTTCGCGCCCGCCAGCTCAAAGGCAAGGCGCTCGACAAGCTGCAATATATGGCCGTTTACGCCATCCTCGGCGCGCTCACCGGCCTTCTTGCCACGATCATCCTTGAGCGGCTGCTCTAACGCCCTTCCACCCGGTCAGGGGCGGCGGCGCACCGCGCCCCAAAGCACATCGGCGCCCTCAGGCGTCACGCCCTTGACCCCGTCTCATTCTGCGGCCACCTTCACCCCATGTTTTTGCCTTTCTTCCAATCCCTTCGAAGCACCGGTGTGCCAGTTTCCCTGCGTGAGCATCTCGCCTTTCTGGATGCTGTCGCCGCCGGGCTGGCGACCTATGATATCGAGGCGTTCTACTACCTCGCCCGCACCACGCTGGTAAAAGACGAGCGCCACCTAGATCGCTTTGACCGCGCCTTCACCACCGCCTTTCAGGGCCTCGACAGCATCTCGCTCGATGAGGTGCTCGAAGCGCTCGACCTGCCGGAAGACTGGCTGCGCAAACAGGCCGAAAAGCACCTGAGCCCCGAGGAAATGGCCGAGATCGAAGCCCTCGGCGGCTTTGACAAGCTGATGGAAACGCTCAAAAAGCGCCTCAAGGAGCAGGACAGCCGCCACCAGGGGGGCAGCAAGTGGATCGGCACCGCCGGCACCTCTCCCTTTGGCGCGCAGGGCTACAACCCCGAAGGCGTGCGCATCGGGCAGGAGAAATCCCGCCACCAACGCGCCGTGAAGGTCTGGGACAAGCGCGAGTTTCGCAATCTGGATGACTCGGTCGAGCTGGGCACCCGCAACATCAAGGTCGCCCTGAAGCGCCTGCGCCAGTGGGCCCGTGATGGCGCCCACGAGGAGCTTGATCTTGATGGCACCATCCGCGCCACCGCCGAACACGGCCACCTTGATGTGAAAACGCGGCCCGAGCGGCGCAACGCCGTCAAGGTGCTGTTGTTTCTCGATGTCGGCGGCTCGATGGACCCGCATATCAAGGTGGTTGAAGAGCTGTTCTCTGCCGCCCGCGCCGAGTTCAAGCACCTCGAATACTACTATTTTCACAACTGCCTCTATGATGGCGTCTGGCGCGACAACCGCCGCCGCTGGAACGCGCAAACGCCCACTTGGGAGGTGCTCAATACCTACGGGCCGGATTACCGCGCCATTTTCGTCGGCGATGCCTCGATGAGCCCCTATGAGCTTACCTATCCCGGCGGTGCCAATGAGCACTGGAACGAAGAACCCGGCGCCACATGGCTCACCCGTGCCCGCGAACAATGGCGGCAAAACCTGTGGATCAACCCGGTGCCGCAAACCTATTGGGGCCACACCCAAAGCATCGACATGGTCTCGCAACTGTTTGATGGCCAAATGGTCCCGATGACCCTCGACGGCCTGACCCGAGGGATGAAAGCGCTCACCTGATGCCCCGCCGCCTTGGCCCCACGCTGCGTGCGCATCCGGTGCTCAGCCTTGCCTTTGCCGCCGCCGTTGCGGCGACCCTGTGGTTTGGGGTCGGCTTTGTGCGCCAAACGATCTACTGGTCCGATCCCGCCCACCAGGCCCAGCCGATCGAACCCTGGATGACCCCGCGCTACATCGCCAACAGCTGGCTACTCGATGGCCGCGAACTGGCCAATGCCCTTGGCGTGCCGCCCAAGCCAAAAGAGCGGCCAACCCTCAGCCGGATTGCCGAAAAGCGCGGCGTCCCCCTGGCGCAGGTGATGGCGGAAGCCCGCGCCTATATCGCGGCCCACGCCGGGCGTGCGGGATCTGAAAATGCGCCACCGCCGCCACCCCCCAAAGTGCCCTCCGGCGAATGAACGAAACCCTGTTCCAACTGCTCGCGCTCTATGGCGTGCCCCTGCTTGCGCTCACCACGCTGGCCTCCTGCCTTGCCATGCCCGTCCCGTCCTCCCTGATGATGCTCACCGGCGGGGCCTTTGTGGCCACCGGTGATCTGGCGCTCATCCCCGTCGCCAGCGGGGCCCTCGCCGGCGCGATCCTGGGCGATCAGGCGGGCTATGTGCTGGGGCGGCGCGGCGGTGGCTGGCTTGATACCCACCTCACCCACCGCCCCAAACGCCAGCGCCTCTTTGAGCGCGCCCGCACCTTCACCCACAAGCGCGGCGGCCCCGGCATCTTCCTCACCCGCTGGCTGTTTTCGCCGCTTGGCCCCTATGCCAACCTCGCGGCCGGGGCGAGCGGGCTGGCCTGGGCCAGGTTCACCTTCTGGGGCATCGCCGGTGAGGTGGTTTGGGTTACGGTCTACGTCGGGCTTGGCTATGGCTTTGCCGATAACATCAGCATGGGGGCCGAGCTTGCCACCCAGGCCCTCGGCTTCCTCGCCGCCCTCGGCCTCACCATCTTCCTCGGTGTCTGGCTGCTGCGCACCATGCGCAAACCCCGCGACTGAGGGCCAAACGGAACAACCCGCCTTTGCCCACGTTGAGCCACTCAACCATAAAGCAACAGGAGGATTTCCAATGATCAAGCGCACAGGTTCCGCCAAATGGAGCGGCGGCATCCAATCCGGTTCCGGTAGCACCTCAACCCAATCGGGCGCGCTCTCCGAGCAGCCCTTTGGCTTCAATACCCGCTTTGAAGACGCGCCGGGCACCAACCCCGAAGAGCTGATCGCCGCCGCCCATGCAAGCTGCTTCACCATGGCGCTCTCGATGGTGCTCACCGATCAAACCGGCAAAGAGGCCGAAGCGCTCGAAACCAAGGCAACCGTGTCGATGGACAAGGAAGGCGACGGTTTCGCGGTGAAATCCATCCACCTCGCCCTCACCGGCTCCGTGCCCGGCATTGATGCGGAAGCCTTCCAGAAAGCCGCCGAAACCGCCAAGGAAAACTGCCCGATCTCCAAGCTGCTGCAAGGCGGCGCCGAGATCACCCTTGAAGCGCAGTTCAACGGCTGATCGCCCCCAAGGCGCCATCACACCACCAAAGCGCAGGGCCAGCCGCGACTGGCCCGGCGCGCAACCAGCAGCACGCAATAGCGCAATCCAGCCCATCGCCCCCCGCCCGGCCCTCATTCGCGCCGGGCGCAAATTCACGCTGGGTAAAATCTTTTCACGCCCCCTTGGCCCCGCCCCCCGCGCGGGCCACATATATGGGCATGATCAAACTGCTCCCCATCCTCCTCACCGTCGCCTTTGGGCTGGTCATGTGGCGTTTTTCCACATGGCGGCTGCACAGCGAGCTTGATGCAAAATCCCGTCTGCTGGACGATCCAGAGCTTGCCGCCCTCACCGGGAAAATGGCCAAGGCGCTTGATCTGGAGCGCCTGCGCGTCTTCGTGCATGAGGTTGATATGATCAACGGCCTCGCCGCGCCCGATGGCCGCATCTTCATCACCCGTGGTTTCCTCGCTGCCAAGGCCGCCGGCAAGGTGACGGCAGAGGAGCTGGCCTCGGTCATCGCCCATGAGCTTGGCCATGTCGCGCTTGGCCACTCACGCCGCCGCATGATCGACTTTTCCGGCCAGAACGCCCTGCGCACGGCCCTTGCCATGGTGCTGGGCCGCTTCATCCCCGGCCTGGGCCCGGCCATTGCCAACGGGGTGATGACGGTGATGATGGCGCGGCTGTCGCGCTCCGATGAGTTTGAGGCCGATGCCTATGCCTCTGCCCTGCTCACCAAATCGGGCATCGGCACCGCACCGCAAAAATCGCTCTTTGCCAAGCTCGATCACCTCACCGGCGCTCGTGGGGCCTCTACCCCGGCGTGGTTCCTGTCCCACCCGCCCGCGCCCAAGCGGATCGCGGCGATCGAGGGGAACGAGCGCAAGTGGCACGGTGCGCCGCTCAGCTAACCACCAGAATTTACGGGTAAACCTCCCGGCTCACGCCGCCGCCAGCGCCTTGCCGAGCCGGGGCAGCCGCGCCTTTTTCATCAGCTTGCGAATCTCCCAGGCCTCGCCCGAAAGCCGCTCTGCCTCGCGGCGCACCGTCTCGGCCGCGCGGGCCATGCGCTCCGGGTCGGCTGCGAAAAAGCCAAGCAACAGCGCGTCCGGGTCTACCCGGCTCAGGCCCTCTTCGGCCAAAATGTTGCGTGGAAAATCCTTGGCGTTGTTGGTCACAATCCCATCCGCCGAGCCTGCAATCGCCCCCGCCAGCACATGAACATCCGCCGGGTCCGGCAGCCACAAACGCGCCTCAAGCCCCGGCTGCGCTGCCACCTCTGCCTTGGGCCATGCCGCTTGCAGCAGCGCAATTTCTCCCTCGGCCTGCACGCCCACATCCGGCCCCCGCCGCAGCGCCGCACGCCGCCATTCTTCCAGCACCCGTGCAGACCATTGCGGCGCGAAAAACCCCTGTTTTGCCGCCCCCAGAAGCACCTCGCGCATCACCGTGGGGTAAAGCACGCAGGCATCAAGGAAAAACCTCACGCCAGCAGCCGGTAGGTCAGCGCCTTCAGGTAGCCGCTCTCGGCCAGTTGCGGCAGCATTGGGTGGTCGGGTGCCGCATAGCCGGTGCGCAACAGTTGCGCCGCACGCCCGGCCCGCCCGATCCCGCGGGCACAGGCATTGCCAAACTTGCTGATGTCAGCCGCATGTGAGCAAGAGCACAGGACCAGCGAGCCACCCGGCGCCACCAGCGGCGCGGCCAGCCGGGCCACCCGCTCATAGGCCCTAAGCCCTTGGGTCAAAACCTTTTTCGAGGGCGCAAATGCGGGCGGATCGCAGATCACCAGATCATATTGCGCGCCCTCGGCCAGCAGGCTTTCGAGCACCGCAAAGGCATCGCCCTGGCGGGTGGCAAAGCGCTCTGCGACGCCGCTTGCCTCGGCCCCCTTGGTGGCCAGCTCCAGCGCCGGGGCCGAGCCATCAACCGCCAGCGCACTCTCGGCCCCCGCCGCGAGCGCCGAAAGCGCAAAGCCTCCAACGTGGGAAAACACATCAAGCACCCGCGCGCCCTTGGCGAGCCTCGCGGCAAAGGCGTGGTTGTCACGCTGGTCATAAAACAGCCCGGTCTTCTGCCCGCCCATCAGATCGGCCATATAGGTCGCGCCGTTCATCGGCACCGCCAGCGGCCCCTCGGGTGCCGCGCCCCGCGCCACCTCCAGAACCTCGTCCAGCCCTTCAAGCTTGCGGGCGCGGCCCATGCCGTTCTTGATGACAGTGCTTGCCCCCGTCACCTCCACCGCCGCCTCCAGCAGCGCGTCAAACAGCACGTCAGCCCAGGCGGCATTGGGCTGCACCACCAGCACATCGCCAAAACGGTCAATCACCACGCCGGGCAGCCCATCTGCCTCGGCGTGGACCAGCCGGTAAAAAGGCGCATCAAACAGCGCATCACGCAAATCAAGAGCGGCGCGTAACTTGCTGACAAACCATGATTTATCAATATTGGCGCTCAGATCCCTATCGAGCACACGCGCTGCGATCCGGCTCTCTGGGGTGACCGCAACAAGCGCCAAAGGCACCCGTTCGCTATCCTCCAGAACGGCCACGGCGCCCGGCGCAATAGCCCGGCTGCGGCGATCCATCACCAGCATGTCAGAATAAACCCAAGGCACCCCATGACGAATGGAGCGTGCATCGGCTTTCGGTTTCAGGCGGAGTGTGGGGAGATCATCGCGGCTCATGCCGCCTCCCCTACCCGTTCACAGCTTCCTTGGAAAGCCTCAGCGATAGTTGCCGGTGCTCCAGATCACAGAGTTATCAAGCATCTGCACCCCCGGCGCATAGCTCGGCTGGCTCGAACAAGCCGCCAGCGCGGCGACGGTCAGTGCCAGAATGGTCATGGTCTTTGCGGTCATGTTTGCCTCTCTTCGGTCCGTTCGCGGAACCGGCTTTTTCTCATTTGCCTGACGACATACCCCAAAACCTCGATCTTCCCGATATCATAGCGCGTTTTTGCACAATGCCGGGCGGTGATGGTCACATCGGTGCCACACCGGCGGTTTGCCGCCGCTGGTGGGCAAATCACTTTTTGCTTAGCCGCCGAGCGGCGAGGCTGACATCTCGTTAACCAGCACATTGGCCAGATGTTGTGTGAGCCGCGCTTTCTGGGTCACTCCCTTGGCCTCCATGGCCACGGCCTGCGCGCCGCCATAGGCCTTGAGATCGGCGTCAACCACCCGGCTTTCCAGCTCTGCGCCGGTCTTCGGGTCAAGCACAGTCAAGCGAAATTTGACCGAGTGAACACCGCCAAAGGTGTAGCGTGTCTTTTCGGTCAAGGAGTGAAAGCGCGTCACTTCCACCCTCAAATCGGCCGGAACGCCCTCGTTCAGCTTGCCCGAGCCGCGCTTGAACGCTTCCTCAAAAATCGCCTTCACCTGCTTGTGGCGATCCCCTGGCGCATCGCCGCGCCACACGATATCAGCGTTGGGGTAGTAAACATTGGCCTCCGACACCCGCAGATCTTCGGGCACAATCACCTCGATGTCGCGAATGGTATAGGCCTGCGTCAGCCGCAGCGCGTGATTTTCCTTGATGGAGCCCGCCGGTTGCGTGGCTTCCATCTGCGGCGTCGCCCGCGTGGCTATCTCTTGCGTTGTGGTGGCTTCGCAGGCCGCAAGGCTCAACGCCACGGCAGAAATCGCGGTGATACGGGTGAATTTTGTCATGGTCATATCCTCTTGCGGGCCCGTTTTTTAGGCCTCTTCACGGCTCGTGCCTGCGTTTAAACCCGCGAAATGAGGCAAGATTGAGAAAATGCGTGCCAAATTGTTTCTATCCCGGCGACAGTCCCGCGCTGTGGCTAAAATGCATCACCACCCATATGGCTTGCTATCTGCCGCGCCCGGCTTCACCCTTGGACCCATCCCAAGATCATTGCAGCGTTAGCGCTAACGGAATATAATGGCGCCAACGGAATCGCCAAGCCACCAGCCACGGAGACCCCTTTGCCCCTCAATCCCACAATCGCCGCCGTCACCCAGCGCATCATCGACCGCTCCCGCGAGGCCCGTGGCACCTATCTTGAGCGGATCGGCAAGGCGGCAGATGCGGGGCCAGTGCGCGCCCACCTCACCTGCGGCAACCAGGCCCACGCCTTTGCGGCCATGGGCGAGGATCAGGGCAAACTGGCAGGCGGCGAAGCCCCCAATATCGGCATCGTGACCGCCTATAACGATATGCTTTCGGCGCATCAGCCGTTTGAGCGGTTCCCGGCCCTCATCCGTGAGGCCGCCCGCGCCAAAGGGGCCACCGCGCAGGTGGCAGGCGGCGTGCCCGCCATGTGCGATGGCGTCACCCAGGGCCAGCCCGGCATGGAGCTTTCGCTGTTTTCGCGGGATGTGATCGCGCTCGCCGCCGGGGTGTCGCTCAGCCACAACTGCTTTGACACCTCGCTCTACCTCGGCGTCTGCGACAAAATCGTGCCCGGCCTCATCATCGCCGCCGCCACCTTTGGCCATATCCCGGCCATCTTCCTGCCCGCCGGCCCCATGACCTCGGGCTTGCCGAATGACGAAAAAGCCAAGGTCCGCCAACAGTTTGCCTCTGATGAAATTGGCCGTGACAAGCTGATGGAGGCCGAAATGGCCAGCTACCACGGCCCCGGCACCTGCACCTTTTACGGCACCGCCAACACCAACCAGATGCTGATGGAGTTCATGGGCCTCCACCTGCCCGGTTCCAGTTTCGTCAACCCCAACACCCCCCTGCGCGATGCGCTCACCACCGCCGGAACCCACCGCGCGCTTGAGATCACCGCCGCAGGCAATGAGTACCGCCCCGCAGGCCATGTGCTTGATGAAAAAGCCTTTGTGAACGGCATCGTCGGCCTCATGGCCACGGGCGGCTCAACCAACCTTGTCCTGCACCTGCCCGCCATGGCCCGCGCCGCCGGGGTGATCCTTGATCTGCAAGACTTTTCCGACATCTCCGAAACCGTGCCGCTGATGGCCAAGGTCTATCCAAACGGTCTGGCCGATGTGAACCACTTCCACGCCGCCGGGGGCCTGCAATACCTCATCCGCCAGCTGCTCAAGGAAGGGCTGCTGCATGATGACACCCTCACCGTCGCAGGCGAGGGCCTTCGCAGCTACACCGAAGAGCCCAAGCTGATTGACGGTAAGATCACCTGGCAACCCGCCGCCGAAGACAGCCAGAATGAGCGTATCCTGCGCCCCGCCTCCGATCCGTTCCAAAAGAGCGGCGGGCTGAAAGAGTTGAAAGGCTCGCTTGGTCGCGGCGTCATCAAGGTGTCCGCCGTCGCGCCAGAGCGCCATGTGATCGAGGCCAAAGCGCGGGTGTTCCATGATCAGAATGACGTAAAGAAAGCCTTCCAAGCCGGTGAATTTACAGAAGATACCGTGGTGATCGTGCGCTACCAAGGCCCCCGCGCCAATGGCATGCCCGAGCTGCACAGCCTCACCCCCGCGCTCGCCGTGTTGCAGGATCGCGGCCTCAAGGTGGCGCTCGTCACCGATGGCCGCATGTCCGGTGCCTCCGGCAAGGTGCCCGCCGCCATCCATGTGTCGCCCGAGGCGGCGATGGGCGGCCCGATCGCCAAGGTGCAGGACGGTGATCTCATCCGGGTTGACGCCAAAGCAGGCACGCTCGACATTCTCACCAAAGGCTGGGAGGCCCGCACGCCCGCCGCGCCAGATCTGTCCGCCAACAGCCACGGCATTGGCCGTGAGCTTTTTGAAACCTTCCGCCAAAACGTCGGCGCATCCGATGCTGGCGCCGCCACCGTCATTTAAGGGATCACGTGATGAACGCCCAAGAAGCCTCTGAACAAACACGGAAAATCTGCGCCCTGGCCCCCGTTGTCCCGGTGCTTGTGGTGGATGACGCGGCCCATGCCGCCCCGCTGGCCCGCGCCCTTGTGGCGGGCGGCCTTCCGGCGCTTGAGGTCACCCTGCGCACCCCCGCCGCGCTGGATGTGATCCGCGAGATGGCACAGGTCGAAGGCGGCGTTGTGGGCGCGGGCACCCTGCTCACCCCGGCCGATGTGAAAGCCGCCAAGGCCGCCGGAGCCACCTTTGGCGTGTCCCCCGGCGCGACCGATACGCTCTTGCAAGCCTGCGAAGACGAAGGCCTCCCCCTGCTCCCCGGTGCCGCCACCGCCTCCGAAGCGATGCGCCTGTTTGAGCGCGGTTACCGCGTGATGAAGTTCTTCCCCGCCGAAGCCTCCGGCGGTGCCCCGGCACTCAAAGGCATCGGCGCGCCCATCCCGCAAATCTCCTTCTGCCCCACTGGCGGCGTTTCGATCAAAAACGCGATGGACTACCTCAGCCTGCCCAACGTGATTTGCGTCGGCGGCTCATGGGTCGCGCCCAAAACCCTTGTGGAAACAGGGGATTGGGAGGGTATCACAGCCCTCGCAAAAGAGGCCGCCGCCCTCAAGGTTTAACCAGCCCCGGCCATTTTCTTGCTTCAAATATCCAAAGTGCGGCGCGGGCCAAACGCCCCAGCGCCGCCGCTTTGGAATGCGATCAGTTACGCCGCCCCAGCCGCCCGCCGCGCCGCCTGGGTCGCCCGGCATCTTCCATCCCCGCCTTCAAAACAGCCGTCATCGGATGGTCGGGCGCATGCCGGCCATATTGCTCAAACAGCGCCTTCAGCGCCATCGTCTGCTCCGCCCCTTCCGGCAGGCTCAGCGCCCAGTCCACAAAGATGGATCGCGTCTCTTCCAGCCCGCTCCCCTCCATCCGAAAGACATCTCGCATCAACCCTTTCGGGTCAAACTGTGCGGTGTTATCTGCTTGGCCCATTCTCTCAGCCTCCTGAATTTGCACCATAATGCCCTCCCTGAAGGTGCGTTTCAATCACCTTGGCCGCCGCCTCGGCCGCGCTTGCCATCTCGGCCACCAACGCGCCTGTGCTCTCGCAGCCAGTTTCGCGCAAGAACAGCACCACCGCGCCCTCGCCCAAGGCCTCCATGTCCACCGCGCCCTCGGTGAGCAACCGCGAGCAGCCCTGCACCGCTCGCATCAGCCGATAGGTTTCAAGCAGTGTCGCGCGTTCGTCGTCGCTGATCTCTGCCACCGCCAATTGCCCGGCCACCTCGCGCACCGGCGATCCGGCCACCAAGGCCGCCCCTTGCGCAAAAAGTTCAATGTCCTGCATCCGCCCCGGCCCGATCTTGGCCTCCAGCACCCCATCGGCGCGCTTGGCGTCAAAGATCCTCTGGCGCATCTCTGCCAGATCCTTCAGCACCGCCCCGCGATCGCGCTCCAGCGCAAGGATCTCCTGGCGCACCGCCTCCACCTTGGGGCCAATCTCGCCGCTCCCGGCCACCACCCGCGCCCGCGTCAACGCCAAGTGCTCCCATGTCCAGGCCTGCTCGCGCTGATAGGTTTCAAATCCGCTCAACGCGGTCGCCACCGGCCCCTGCCGCCCACTAGGCCGCAGCCGCATATCCACCTCATATAGCCGCCCCTCGGCCGTGGGGGCCGATAGCGCGGTGATCAACGCCTTGGTGAGCCTCGCGTAGTAAGGCACTGGCGCCAATGGCTTTTTACCATCCGATTCCTCCACCCCGGCGGCATCGTAAATCACGATCACATCCAGATCGGAGCGCGCATTCAGCCAGCCCGCCCCAAGCGAGCCCATCCCCAGCGCCACCGCGCCCAGCCCGGGTGGGCGGCCATGGCGTTCGGCCAATTCGTCCACCACCACCGGGTAAACCGCGCCCACTACCGCCTCGGCCAGTTCGGCATACTGCCCGCCCGCCTCTGCCGCATCGCTCAAGCCGCGCAGCAGATGCACCCCGATGCGGAAGTGCCATTCCTTCGCCCAACGCCGCGCCGCATCCAGCCGCGCCTCGTAATCCGGTGCGCGCGCCATCGCCTCGGCCAACTGGTCCTGCAACACCGCCTGCCCCGGCCAATCGGCAAAGAAATCCCCCCCGATCACCCCATCCAGAACCGAGGCATTGCGGCTGAGATAGGCCGCCAGCTCCGGCGCAATCGCGCAGATATCGGCGATCAGCCTCAAAAGCTGCGGATTGGAGGCAAACAGCGAGAAAATCTGCACGCCCGCCGGCAACCCCTTCAAAAACCCGTCAAACGCTTCCAACGCCTCTTCCGGGCGCGTGGCGCGCTGCAACTGCGCCATCAGCTCCGGGCGGATACGGGCAAATAGCTCCGACGCGCGGTCCGAGCGCAGCGCCGGGTAGCCGCTCCAGCGATCAATGATCGCCTGTGTGCCCTCGCCCCACTCTGGCTCGGCACTCTTTGCCACCTTGCCGGGCGCAAAAAACCCCTCGGCCAGCCCCTCAACCCGCTCCAGCCGCTCTTGCAGATCAGCCCTGAAGGCCGCCGTATCACCCCAGCCCGCCAGCCGCGCCACCCGCTCGATCCCCTCGGCATCCTTTGGCAGCGCATGGGTTTGCTGGTCATTCACCATCTGGATGCGGTGCTCAAGCTCGCGGTGCGCCCGGTAATCCTCGGCCAACTGCCGCGCGTCATCGGTGCCAATCCAACCGCGCTCAGCCAGCCGCTCCAACCCCTCCACCGTGCCACGCACCCGCAAGAACGGGTCACGCCCGCCCGCAATGATCTGCCGCGTCTGGGTGAAAAACTCGATCTCCCGAATGCCCCCGCGCCCCAACTTCAAATCCCGCCCCTCCAGCGCCGCGCCATGCAGCCCCTTGTGGGCGCGGATCGCAAGGCGCATGTCATGGGCATCCTGAATGGCGGCAAAATCGAGGTGCTTGCGCCAGATAAACGGCCGCAACGCCTCCAGATACCCCGCCCCGGCGGCAAAATCCCCCGCGCAAACCCGCGCCTTGATATGCGCCGCCCGCTCCCAGGTGCGCCCAAGGCTCTCGTAATACCGCTCCGCCGCCTCCATCGAAAGGCACACCGGCGTCACGCTCGGATCAGGCCGCAGCCTCAGATCGGTGCGAAAAACATAGCCCTCGCTGGTGATGTCATTCAGCAACGCAGAGCCCGCCCGCGTTGCCCTGATCAGGCTGCTGCGGAGCTCATGAAAGTCCAAATCCCCGAGCCGGTCCTGATCAAACAGCACAATCAGGTCGATGTCGGAGGAATAATTCAGCTCCGCCGCGCCCATCTTGCCCATCGCAAGGATGAAAATCCCGCACAGCTCAGGCCCCACTATCTCGGGCTCCAGCACGCTCTTGCGCCGCGCCGCCTCGGCCAAAAGGCAGGCCCGCCACGCGTGCTGCACCGCCTGATCGGCCAGCGTCGTCAACGCCCCCGTCACCTCCTCCAGCGGCCACACCCCGGCCAGATCGGCCAGCGCGGTATAAAGCGCAACCCGCCGCTTGGCCTGCCGCAACGCCGGCCCCAATTCGCCCGGCCCGCCCTCATGGGTGAGCGGCGTCAGGAGGCTCGGCAACACCGATTCAACCGGCGCCACCAGCGCCTCTTCCAGCCAATCGCCCTCGCGTTTCACCAACCCCGCAAGGTAGGGCGCCGATCCCGCCGCCCCCATCACAACCTCGCCCACCGGCCCGGAAAACCGCTCTGCCGCCTCGCGCCCCAGCGCCGTATCCACGGCCAGCGGCATCCGCCTGATCTTCGCTGCAAAATCCATAACAACTTCATCGCCCGCCCGCCCCGCCGGGTCAACGGCTGCCGCCCTTACGCCGCCCCAGGCTGGTCCCTTTCCGCCGGAAGGCGTATTAATGGGCACCACCGGCAAGCAGAAAGCACCCCCATGTCAAAATCCCTCAAGCGTGTCATCGCCGCGCTCAACGCCGCAGGCCTCCCCCATGAGGTCACGGAAATGGCCGAAAGCACCCGCACCGCTGCCGAGGCCGCCGCCGCCGTGGGCTGCGAGATCGACCAGATCGCCAAGTCGATCGTCTTTGCCGGGGCCGAAACCGGCGCGCTCTACCTCTTCCTCACCGCTGGCGGCAACCAGGTGGACCCGGCCCTTGCCTCTGCCGCCGCAGGCGAACCGCTCACCCGCGCCGATGGAAACGCCGTGCGCAAGATCACCGGCTTCGCCATCGGCGGTGTCGCCCCCATCGGCCACCTCACCGCCCCCCACGCCTTCCTCGATCCGCGCCTCACCACCTTCCCCACCGTCTGGGCCGCCGCCGGCACCCCGCGCCACGTCTTCGCCATCCCCCCGGCTGATCTGGCCCGCCTGGCACAGGCCACCCCGACCGATTTCACCGCAAACAACCAACCCTAACCGCCCCAATCCACGCCAATCCCCCTCTCAATGCTCCATAAATATCCCCGCCGGAGGCACCTAATCAAGGGAGAGCGCCGCAAGGCGCCCAGTATTTTGCTAACCTAATCAATGCTTTCCGCAAAAATGTAAAAAACATTCACATCAACCCTTGATCGCCCGCCTCCAGCCCCCCATCTTTCATAATGTGAAACGCATTCACATTCCTGAAGTCACAACCCTGGAGACACCCCGCATGACAACCGCCGACATCCGCCTCGACCGGAGCGCAAGTGACCGCCCCGGCCTCTTTGCCCGCGCCGAAGGCTGGCTCGACGACCGCGGCAAGGGAGCCTGGATCGCAGCCATGGTGCTGGGGTTCGTCCTTTTTTGGCCCATCGGTCTCGCCCTTCTCGCCTATATGATCTGGAGCAAACGCATGTTTATCGGCAAATGCGCCCACCGGCGCGCTCACCACGCTGACCACAACACCAACCGCCGCCATGGCTTTCGCAGCTCCGGCAACTCGGCGTTTGATTCCTACAAGGCCGAAACCCTGCGCCGCCTCGAAGACGAGCAAGACGCCTTTGAAAGCTTCCTTGAGCGCCTGCGCGCCGCGAAAGACAAACAGGAGTTCGACGCCTTCATGGAAAACCGCGCCGAAGCCGCCCGCGGTGGCGCCAAGCGTGACAGTGCCGAAGATGAGGGCACCGACGAGCCCGCGCTCACCGAGCCGCGCTAATCCTCACATCACAACTCTGGGCGCCCTCCCCCGCGCCCGGAGCGCCCGCCGCACACTGTCTCCCCCTGGCCGTCGCGGCGGGCGCCTTTCATTGCCCCCATACGCCTCGATCTTGCGCTTTTTGCACGCCGCCACCCTTCCCTTTCTCCCCTCCCGCCCCCAGATATGAGCCATGTATAGCGATCCCTCCTCCGCCCTGCCCGACCCGTCCCTGCGGCCCGAGTTTTACGCCGATACCGCCGCCAAGCGCTTCTTTGCCTGGCTGATCGACGTGGCGCTGATCTTCATCGTCTCCGCCATCGTGGTGCTCTTCACGGTGTTCATCGCCGCGTTTTTCTACCCGCTGCTCTGGCTGGTGCTCTCCTTCGTCTACCGCGTCGTCACCATCGCCAACGGCTCCGCCACGCTGGGGATGCGCCTCATGTCGGTAGAATTCCGCACCCACCGTGGCGAGCGTTTTGGGCTGGGAGAGGCGGTGCTGCACACGCTGGTCTATTCGATCTCCATGTCGACCTTCCTGATCCAGATCGCCTCGATCGTGCTGATGCTCACCACCGAGCGCAAGCAATCGCTGGGCGACATGCTGCTTGGCAGCGTGGCCCTGAACCGCAGCGCCCTGCCCGCCTGAGCGCCCAATGCGCCACCCTCGCTCTATTCGGGGGGGTTGGCGGCACGTCATGCGGCTGTTACCTTCCGCTCAACCTTTTGGAAACCACGATCAAACCACCTTGCGCCACACCCTTCCGATAGCGCCCCAGTTCTATGTGACGGCTCCGCAACCCTGCCCCTACCTTGAAGGGCGCATGGAGCGAAAGCTGTTCACCGCGCTCTCCGGCGAGCCTGCCGAACGGCTGAATGACAGCCTCTCCCAGCAGGGCTTCCGCCGCTCGCAAAACGTGCTCTACCGGCCCTCCTGTGCCGATTGTAATGCCTGCATGTCCGCCCGCATCCGGGTGGCCGATTTTGCCCCGACCAAAAGCCAGCGCCGCGCCGCGCGCCGCAACAGCCGCCTGATCCGCCGCGCCAATTCCCCCTGGGCGACCGAAGCACAATACGCCCTGTTTCGCCGCTACCTCGATCACCGCCACGCCGATGGCGGCATGGCGGATATGGATATCTTCGAGTTCGCCGCGATGATCGAGGAAACCCCGGTCAAAAGCCGCGTCATCGAGTATCACGAGCCGGTCGCGCCGGAGGGAGAGGATGACACCCTCGTCGGCGTGTGCCTCACCGATGTGCTCGGCGACGGGGTGAGCCTTGTTTACAGCTTCTTTGAACCAGAGCTGGAGCGGCACTCGCTCGGCACCCATATCATCCTCGATCACATCGAAATCGCCCGCGAAGCCGGTCTGCCCTATGTCTACCTTGGCTACTGGGTGCCCGGATCGCCGAAAATGGGCTACAAGGCCCGCTTTTCCGCGCTCGAAATCTACAAGAATGGCGCGTGGATCAACATGGGCAACCCGGCAGACCACGCCAGCGAAATCCACCCGCTCAACGTTGATCCCATCGCCGAGCAGGTCGCCCGCATCCGCCTCCCCGATGGCCAGCCCGCCAAACCCAGGCGCTAAAGCACCCCTCCTGCACGGCCGTGCAGGGAAATCACGCCCTATCGGCAACCCAGCCACAAAAACCTCCGCCCGCTGCGTTCAAGGCTGAAACCGCCGCAAGCCACCTTGCCGCCCTCTAAGCAACCTCCCCCCTGAAAAGCAAAACCCCCGCGCCGTTTCCAGCGCGGGGGTTTGCCTTTTATTCCCGGCCCAAACACTGGCCGATCAGTTGCCGATCAGGTTCGGCACAATCGAAACGATGCCGGGGAAGAACCACAAAACCCCAAGCCCCACCATCTGGATCAGCACAAACGGCAAGACCCCGCGATAGATGTGCCCCGTCGTCACCCCCGCCGGGGCCACGCCCCGCAGGTAGAACAGCGCAAAGCCAAAGGGCGGCGTCAGGAAGCTGGTTTGCAGGTTCACCGCGATCATGATCGTCACCCACTTGGGGTCCATCGTGCCGCCGTAAATCACCGGCCCCACGATGGGCACCACGATGTAAATGATCTCCAGGAAATCGAGCACGAAGCCGAGGATGAACATCACCAACATCACGATCAGGAAGACCTTGATCTCTGAATCAAAGCTCTTGAGGAATTGCTGAATGTAATGCTCGCCGCCAAAGCTGATGACCACAAGGTTCAAGATCTGAGAGCCGATGAGGATGGTGAAAACCATGCTCGTCACTTTCGCGGTCTCTCGCACCACCGGGCTCAGCACCGCGCCGCGCCACAGCACATAGGCGGCATAGATCAGCCCGAAGAACGCCACCATGTAGGCAATAAAGGCAACGCCAAAGGCCAGCCAGCTTTCCAGCGACACGTTCTGCTGGTTGATCCTGAGATCAAAGTTCATGCCGACCAGGATCATGATCACCGTGGCAAACGTCGCCGCGAGGATCACCTTGGGCGAGCGCCCCTCATCACCAAGCTTGCGATAGGCCGCCAGCATCAGCGCCCCCGCCGCACCAAGCGCCGCCGCGGGGGTTGGATTGGTGATGCCGCCAAGGATCGAGCCAAGCACCGCCACGATCAAAACCAGCGGCGGAAAGACCACCCGGATCAGATCATTGGCCGCAAGCCGCGCCGCCGCATGGCGACTGGCCCATAGCATCACCAAAACCGGAATCGCCATCCAGGCCACCGTGCCAAGGGCCGAGGTTGTGGACCGGATGAACAGCAGATCAACCAACAGCAGCAGCACAATCCCCGCGCCGCCAATCGCCAGCGGTGTGGCCGAGGCCACCGGGGCCACGCCCCGCGCAACAAAGAACATCACGGCAAACATCACCGCGATGGTGGCGATGCCGGTGCCAATGGGCGGCGCATCGGCCACCGGGGCCACAAGCGGCGCTTGTTCGTCGTCGCCGGCCTCGGCCCGCGCGGCCTCAGCTGCCGCCACGGCTTCAGCCTTCGCAGCCACCGCCGCAACTGATGCGTCCCACTTCTCTTGGCCATGCAGTTCGATCATCGCGCCCTGGCACTGCTCCGAAACATTGGTGCGCAGGTAGGATCGGTCTTCCACCCCATCGCCCGCCACAAGCTGCTGCGTCTGGCTTCCGACCACACCAAGCTGACCAAAGATCACCGCCGCGCCGATCGCAATAACCGGCAGCGCCACAAACCACGTCATCCCCTCGCTCCGGGTGATGACAGCCCCGCCCGAAGCGTCAAGCTGCACCGCTGGCGCCTTGCTGGGGTTCACCACAGCATAGCCAAAGGCATAAAGCGCATAGAGCAGCGCCAGCATCACGCCGGGCAGCATCGCCGCCTGAAACAGGGTGCCAACCGACACAACCGCAGGCTTGCCCAGCAACGTCAACGCGTCTGAACAGCCCGCCGTTTGCGCGCGCGCCTCTTGCGCGGTCGAGTAAAGATCACCGGCCAGCGTGCCCAACAGCACGATCACGATAGAAGGCGGAATGATCTGGCCCAGCGTGCCACTTGCCGCGATCACCCCGGTTGAAAGCTCGGGCGAGTAGCCGCTGCGCAGCATGGTCGGCAGGCTCAAAAGGCCCATCGTCACCACCGTCGCGCCCACGATCCCGGTCGAGGCCGCAAGGAAGGCGCCCACCACCACAACCGACACCGCCAAACCACCCGGCAGCGGGCCAAACACCCGCGCCATCGTGGTCAGCAGGTCCTCGGCGATCTTCGAGCGCTCCAGCACGATGCCCATCATCACGAACATCAGCACCGCCAGCAGCGTCTCGATCGACTGGCCCGCAAACACGCGATCGTTCATCCGGTTCACGATGAACGAAAGGTTCCGGTTCATCGCCATCTCCCAGCCACCGGGGAAAAGCGCCTCTTCTATCCTGGGGAGTTCGGGGTATCGGAACACCGATATATCGTCCCTGTGGACGCCCCTGCTCAATATATCATTATACGCCGCCGAGCTTGTATCAATCGCCTGGTGGATCAACATCCCCTGCGCATCCAGCAGCGCGATGATCGCAAACGAGATCACCCCCGCCCCGCCAATCGCAAAGGCCACCGGAAACCCCGAAAGAATGCCCGCAAACAGGCACAACAGCACGATCAGAAGGCCGGTTTCTATGCCGTCTAGTCCGAAAATCATCCACCCAAACCCCTAGAGCGTGCCTTCATAGGCTTCTTCACCTTCGCCAAGGGTGTCCTTGTCGAGGTATTTGTTTTCGCTTTCTTGTCCTTCCACGAACTCCCGGTAGGAGCGGTAAAAGAAGGCAACCGCCTGCAAGAGCACCAGCGCACAGAAGGCAACCATCAGGACCTTGAACAGGAAGTAGCCGTTAAAGCCATTCGGTGAAAACCCGATGGTCTCCACGTTCCACTTCACGATCTTCGATTTGCGAAGCAACCCGTCGAGCGTGTCAGAGGCCGAAACCTTTGGTGTAATCAGGCTCCGCCACAGGAAATTCCAGGCATAGAGCCATGTCAGCACCGCCGCCGGCACCATGAAAAACAGCGCGCCGAACATGTCGACCACCTTTTTCACCCGGTGGCGCACCACCGCGTAAACCAGATCAACCCGCACATGCGAGCCCTGCACAAAGGCATAGGTCACACAAAGGGCCACGATGATCGCGTTATAAAGCTTGAGCTCTTCCGAGAACCAGCCAACCGATTGGGTGAAGCCAAAGCCGAAAGGCGCAATGGTGATCTCGCCCACCCGAAAGATGGATTGCAGGAAAACAATCATCACCTGCTGGAACACCATCAGCAGGCCGATCCAGGCCGCCGTGCGGCCAACCGTGTTGGCAAACCCCTCCAGCACCCTGACACAGCCCCACATGAAACGCGGAAAAATCAGCCCGATCACGGTGACAACAAGGAAAATGTCGAAAACTGCGAAGAAAAGCTCCTTTGACGCGCCGTAGTAGATGAACCGCATCAACGCTTCCTTGTCTGACCAGTCCAGCCAGCTCATCGGATGCGTCAGCGCATGGAAAATGTTGTAAAAGCCCATCCCGATTTCGGTGATGACCCATGTGAGCGCTGCCACCATACGCCCTGCCCCCTCTACGAGAAATGGCTGCGCGCGCGCGAACGCGCGCAGCTTTTTTGCTTTAGCCTTACCGGCTTACATTGATTCCAGCACGCGGTTGCGCTGTGTAGCGTAGAAGCTGTCCGTCGCCGAGAGCCAGCGCGAGGAGGCTTTCATGGAGGCCTGGGCGCTCTCATGGATCTTCTTGAACATGTCGTCCGAGGTGTAGCCGTTGAGCAGATCAATCGACGCCTTGCCAAAGGCGTCCCACACATCCTCGGAGAACTCCTTGACCTGGGTGCCACCCGCCTTCAGGCGATCAAGCGTCGGGCCGTTGTTGGAGATGAACTGGCCATAGTTGCTCTGATGCCCATCGGCACAGGACATGTCGACGATCTTCTGCTGGCTCGCGGTGAGCGAGTTGAACACGTCGAGGTTCATGCCAACCGAAAGCGCGGCGCCCGGTTCGTGGAAACCGGCGGGGTAGTAGTAATCGCAAACCTCCTGAAGGCCGAGCTTCTCGTCCGACCACGGGCCAACCCACTCGGTGCCGTCCAGCGCGCCGGTCGACAATGCCTGATAAATCTCTCCGCCCGGAAGCACCTGCACCGAGGCACCAAGCTTCGAAAGCGCTTCACCACCAAGGCCCGGCATGCGGAACTTGAGGCCCTTGAAGTCATCAACCGATTTGATTTCCTTGCGATACCAGCCGCCACCCTGGGCGCCGGTCTGGCCTGCGATGAAGGCACGAACGCCAAACACTTCGCCAAGCTCGTGGTGCAGCGCCTTGCCGTCCTGGCCGTAGTACCAGGTCATCAGCTCGGGCACTGTCATGCCAAAGGGAACCGTGGCGAAGTAGGCCCATGCCGGATGCTGGCCAACCCAATAATAATCGGCCCCGTGGTACATGTCGGCCTGGCCCGAAACCACAGCGTCAAAGCTTTCCAGAGCGCCAACCAGCTCGCCGGCGGCTTTCGGCTCAACGGTCAGCTGGCCATCGGTGGCTTCGGTGATGTTGTTGGCAACCCGCTCAACCGAGTCCCACACACCGGCAAGACCGCGCGGCCAGGTGGTGACCATGGTCAGCGTGCGCTTGCCTTGGGCGTAGACCGGAGCGGCCAGAGTGCTGGCAGCAACAGCACCGCCTCCAAGAGCAGATGTTTTCAAAAAAGAACGACGGTCCATTGAATTCCTCCCGTTAGTATGCCCAGACCCGTGCCGGGCACTTCCCTTATGGTTCGCGCAAGCTAACGGCAGAACTCCGGCAGATAAATACCAAGAAACGCGTCGGAGGGCGCAAACTTTAGGCAAACATCGGTTTTTTTGGAATTTGGGCGTGATTGACCTTGCTTCTGCGCACCTTCCGGCCCTTTTCGCGCGTCAATCTGCCCATTTTGACCACCCAAACCTCCACCCAGCCTCCATACTTCACTGCCTCGACCGCTGCCCATGCGTGAGGCTGCGATCACAAGCGTTTCTTACTGCCCGGGCGGCGGGGAATGGTCGCGGTGTGGGGGTGTCCTGGCCGGTGAGGCAGCATTCGCCCCGCCTTCCTTGTGGCACCTGGCGGTTTCGCACCAGTTCACCCCACCCTCAACAAGCCCGTCCTAGGTGAAGTTCAAAGCGAGCCGCCGTGCCTCCTGAACACGCAATATCGGGGCCGCGAGATGCCCGTGGCCCTCAATGGCGCTTGCAATACCATCACCAAATATCTCTTGAACTTCGGCCCGGCACGGCTCGGGGATCGCCTCAATCGCCATGGGGCCCGGAAAAAAGCTCTCCGTCGGGGTGCCGTTCGCGTAAATAATCTCATGTTTCTCAAAGACGAGGTGAATATAGGTCACACGCCGTTTCCCATGGGCCACGCGAACGCCCGGACGGGGAGCCAGCGCCTTGGCGGGCACCAGAACGGAGTGCCCCAAACTATCCTTCACCAGCATCCGGTGCTGGGGCGTTACGCACAGTTTGCTGTTTGGACGGCGCGGCCCCAGCGACCCCGCTTAAACATGATTGGCTTCAACCGTTCCGGTGCCGTGCTGAAATCCGGCTCTCGCACCAGGATCGCCCGCACCGGTTGGGGGCCATTAACACGGGTCACAACGAGGTCGCCAATCTCAAGCTCTTCCACCGCTGTATCGCCATCGGGGGTGCTGATCATGCTGCCTGCCACAAAACAGACCACATTCATGTCGTTATTCGTCGTCGATATGACGCCCGCATCCGAAAACCCGACATTGTTGATGTAGCCGGTCTGGATCGACTGCACATCCATGTCCCCATAACTATCATTCGGGATGATGAAATGCCTGACATCCGGGCCATTTGAGACAGTCAGGAAAACCACATCAAGATTGCCTTCAAGAATTTTGGGATCAAAGTCCTGTGTGGTTCCATCCCCAAGGGTAAAACTGCCGGTGGTGGACGGTTCCTGGATTTGGTCGATGTTATAGGAAAGACCGTCAATCACGATGTCGTCCCACCTGTCGAATTCACCATCATTGAGATCGACGGAGCTTACATTGTCCACAACCCCCAATAGATTTCCGTTCGCTTCGGAATAGGTCGTGTTTTCACTGATGTCGCCGACTTCAATAAGATCGAAAATAACTGCCATGGTTCCCACTCGTAACTGCCCACGCGGCGACTGGATGTGCGCATGAAAAGAGGGCATTCCTGCCCCATCCGCCGTCATGTGTAGCGACGACAGGTAAAGAAACCGGTAAACCCGCAGCTACAACCAAATTAAAGCTGTCCATGCGCGCCGAAGATGGCAATTCGCTGTCGAAACAATTCCCCAACGGGTACGTTGTCCGCTTTTGAGGATGACCCGGATCTCGCAAAATCAAAGCAACCCCAGCCCCGTAACGCCCCTCGCCCGCCGCAACAGGACCTCGTCAAACCACGGCGGGCAGGGCCAGTTCTTTACCGGAAGCCGACGAACGACAGGATAGCCAGAACGATGACAACAAGGCCGACAATGTAAATAATGCGATTCATGGGGGCTTCCTCCAATGCTGTGGTCGCGATTCCTGCCTGCTCGCCAGGCGGGTCGCTCATTGGGGCCTCAACGCAACGTGATCACCTTTGTTCCCTGCAACCGCCCCTGCGCCCCCGCACCCCGGCCGCCGCAACAAAGTTACCCCAAACCCCTCCCCCGCGACATTTTCTAAATTTCGCCTGTTGACGCCCCCGCCTCACCCGCTTAGTTTCCCATGCAAGCGAAACCCCGAGAGGCCCCGATGGACACTCTTCTTGTAATTGTAGGAACAAGGCGCATGGGCCGGTAAAGCACCGGAAACTCAAACAACTCCCCATGCGCCCCCGTCTAACCGGGGGTTTTTTTGTGGCAAATGCCAGGCACGACGCCAGATGAGAGGAACGAAACGATGGCACGTCAGATGACCGGAGCGAAAATGGTGGTTCAGGCCCTGAAGGATCAGGGTGTGGAAGTCGTGTTTGGTTACCCCGGCGGGGCTGTCCTTCCGATCTATGACGAGATCTTCCAGCAAAACGAAATCAAGCACATTCTGGTGCGCCACGAACAGGCCGCCACCCATGCCGCCGAGGGCTATGCGCGCTCCACCGGCAAGCCCGGCGTGGTGCTCGTCACCTCCGGCCCCGGTGCCACCAATGCCGTGACCGGCATCACCGATGCGCTGATGGACTCTATCCCGATCATCGTGCTCACCGGGCAGGTGCCGACCTTCATGATCGGCTCCGATGCCTTTCAGGAGGCCGATACCGTGGGCATCACCCGCCCCTGCACCAAGCATAACTGGCTGGTGAAAGACACCGATGATCTCTCGGCCACCATCCACGAGGCGTTCCACGTCGCCACCTCCGGCCGCCCCGGCCCGGTGCTGATTGATGTGCCCAAGGACGTGCAGTTTGCCTCCGGCACCTACACGCCCCCGGCTTCGGTGAAATCCCACTACCAGCCCCGCGTGAAGGGCGACGCCGAGATGATCACGGCGCTGGTCGAGGCGATGGAAGAGGCCGAGCGCCCGGTGTTCTATACCGGCGGCGGGGTCATCAATTCCGGTGTCGCCGCCAGCCAGCTGCTGCGCGAGTTTGTCGAAGCCACCGGCTTTCCCATCACCTCCACCCTCATGGGCCTCGGCGCCTACCCGGCCTCCGGCAAGGAATGGCTGGGGATGCTGGGGATGCACGGGCTTTACGAGGCCAACATGGCGATGCACGGCTGCGATCTGATGATCTGCGTCGGCGCCCGCTTTGATGACAGGATCACCGGCCGCATCTCCGATTTCTCGCCCGATAGCACCAAGGCCCATATCGACATTGATCCAAGCTCGATCAACAAGGTGATCCACGCCGATATCCCGATCATCGGTGATGTCGCCCATGTGCTGGAAGACGCTCTGCGCATCTGGAAAAGCCGTGGCCGCAAGGTCAACAAAGCCGGGCTGGCCGCCTGGTGGGACAGCATCGCCAAATGGCGCGAGGTGCGCTGCCTCACCTACACCGCCTCCGAAAAGGTGATCAAACCGCAGCACGCCCTGCAACGCCTCGAAGAGCTGACCAAGGGCCGCGATCGCTACATCACCACCGAAGTGGGCCAGCACCAGATGTGGGCCGCGCAGTTCCTCACCTTCGATGAACCGCACCGCTGGATGACCTCGGGCGGCCTCGGCACCATGGGCTATGGCTTCCCGGCCTC
>NZ_JARGND010000039.1 GCF_029212645.1 Vannielia sp.
ACAATAGCCACCTCAAAACCTTCACGGATACGTTCAGCAGACTTCACGCCTTCGGCCTCGACATTGAACGATGTGATAAGCGAATCAATGATCGTGAGCACTTCGGCGGTAGTGTCCTCCGGAACTTCCTCATCAGCGAAGTCTATCATCGCCTCCAGGAGTGCGGAAGACCGGACAAGCTGGGCACGCCAGCTTTCAACCTTTTCACCAAGGCGGCCTGAAAAAACCGCTTGGGCTTGCTTGCGCTGCGCTTCTGTTTCCGCCTCGATCAGATCGGCAAGTCCTTCCACCTGAGCGAGATCGAGCTGGTCATTTTCCAAGGCCCGGCGGGTGAATTCCCCAGGCTCTGCGGGCCGCAGCCCTTCCATTGAAGCAAGCTCCGAAAGTAAGGCCCGGATGATTGCGATGGAACCATGACACTGAAGCTCAACAACGTCTTCACCCGTGAAACTGGCCCCGGCTTCAAACACCAAGACGAGCGCCGTATCTATCGTACCGGATGTTCCCTTGAGCGTCATCAAGGTTGCGCGCCTGGGCTCCGCAGTTCGTCCTGAAAGGTGCAACAGTGCAGAAATAGCCCGCGGCCCGCTAATGCGAATCACTGAAATCCCCGCACGACCGGGTCCAGTCGCTTGGGCGAAGATCGTATCCATCTTTAAGTCTTTGAAAAGTTTATAAAATTACGTGTTCATCGAGTCGAAGAATTCGGAATTGCTCTTAGTTTGCTTGAGCTTACCGATAAGGAACTCAATAGCATCTGTGGTGCCCATTGGGTTGAGGATACGACGCAAAACGAAGGTTTTTTGCAGATCTTTTGGGTCAACCAGAAGGTCTTCTTTCCGGGTGCCGGATTTAAGGATGTCCATGGCCGGGAAAACGCGCTTATCGGCGACCTTACGGTCAAGAACGATTTCGCTGTTACCCGTGCCTTTGAATTCCTCAAAGATCACCTCGTCCATGCGGCTACCTGTGTCAATCAGGGCCGTGGCTATGATGGTGAGGGAGCCGCCTTCTTCAATGTTACGAGCGGCACCAAAGAAACGCTTGGGCCGTTGCAGCGCGTTGGCATCAACACCGCCCGTGAGCACCTTGCCTGACGATGGCACTACAGTGTTGAAGGCGCGGCCCAGACGGGTGATGGAATCGAGCAGGATGACTACATCACGCTTGTGCTCGACGAGGCGCTTGGCCTTCTCAATCACCATTTCCGAAACTGCAACGTGGCGCGTGGCAGGTTCATCAAAAGTGGAGGAAATGACTTCGCCTTTCACCGAGCGCTGCATGTCCGTCACCTCTTCCGGGCGTTCATCGATCAGAAGGACGATCAGGTAGCACTCGGGGTGGTTCACTTCGATCGAACGGGCAATATTTTGCAGAAGAACGGTTTTACCCGTCCGCGGTGGCGCGACGATGAGCGAGCGCTGGCCTTTGCCGATTGGCGATACAAGATCAATGATGCGGGCCGAGCGGTCTTTGATCGTGGGATCTTCGATTTCCATCGTCATCCGCTCATCTGGGTAAAGCGGGGTCAGGTTATCGAAGTTGATCTTGTGGCGTGCCTTTTCGGGCTCTTCAAAGTTGATCTGGGTGACTTTCGTCATCCCAAAGTAGTTTTCGTTCTCGCCGGGTGCCTTGATCAGCCCATCAACAGTATCGCCAGTGCGCATACCGTGCTGGCGGATCATCTCTGGTGAAATGTAAATGTCATCAGGGCCCGGCAGGTAGTTTGCTTCTGGTGAACGCAAGAACCCAAACCCATCTTGCAGAACTTCGAGAACACCGTCTCCAGCGATTTCCCAGCCTTCTTCGGCACGTTCCTTGAGAATGGCGAACATCATGTCGCCCTTGCGCATCGTTGACGCATTATCAATCTCAAGCTCTTCGGCCATTGCGAGCAGATCCGCCGGCGTCTTGGACTTGAGTTCGCTCAGGGTGAGTTGGGGCTGGGTCATGTAACAGGCCTTCGTAGGTGCGAGGCGCAGCACAGGCTACGAGCACCGAATATCAAAATGGGAAAGTCACGCGTGCCGGACGGCCGCTGGAGCCCGGAAATACGCATGACTGCGCCGTGAGTCAAGTAAAGTTCAAAACGGGCGGACGATGATGGCGACTACGATCACAATCAACAGCAGCGTCGGAAGCTCGTTCATCATCCGATAGGTGCGGCCGGGAAGCGTGTTGGTTCCGTTGGCGAATTCTTTGCGCCTCATCGCCAGCCATAGGTGAAACCAGGTCATTGCGCAAACGGTGACAAATTTTGCATAGGGCCAAACGGCTAACCAATCAATGATACCGGGGGTCAGCGCCAGCATCACACCAAAAACCCAAGTGGCGAGCATTGCCGGGGTCATGATCATCCGAAGCAGATTTTCCTCCATTTTCTTCAAGGTCTCATCGGTGTGAGGATTTTCCACGCCTTTCTCAGCATGATGGACGAACAGACGAGGTAGATAGAAGATACCTGCCATCCAGCTGATGACAGCGAGGATGTGAAGGGTCTTCGTCCAAGGGTAAAACCAGGCGAGAAAGTCTGCGATCATCGGGTGCCTCCTGTGTTCCCCTCTAATAATAAAAAAGAATCTTAAAGATAGTAGTAGTTGTAATAGGGGCTGTGGATATGGGGATTACTGGCTTTTCCACAGGCTCATTCACATGTTCTGGAGAGGTTTCGAAGATGAAGGATCATCTGAAATAACATTGTTTTTTCCGAGGGTTAACTGATACTAGCTGTGGAGAAGCTTTTGGATATCTCACCTGGAAGGCCGGGACAGACATTTTCTTTCACCCCTCCTCAAGACAGCCATCCCCATGGGGAAAATTTCTGCATGGATGCAGAGAAGTACGGGGTTCTCGACAGGCGGTAGATTTTGTCCATAAGGGTTCACATCCCATTCACCCTCTTCATCAACTACTGTCCACGGGGTTATCCACATGTCCAAACCAATCATCTTGGCGTCCGGCTCCGAAATCCGGGCAAAGCTGCTGGAAAATGCTGGCGTTCCGTTTGAGATCGTCAGGGCGCGGGTGGATGAAGAGGCGCTGAAAGCAGGCCTGTCGGAGGAGCAGGCCACACCACGTGATATTGCAGATGCGCTGGCTGAGATGAAGGCCGCAAAGGTGGCATCAAAGCACCCAAATCGGATGGTCTTGGGATGTGATCAAGTGCTCGATTTTGAAGGGCGGGTTCTTTCAAAAGCAAGCACCCAAGACGAAGCGGTTGATCAAATCACCAAGATGGCGGGCAAGACGCACACACTGTTCTCGGCAGCTGTAATCTATGACCAGGCCCAGCCGGTTTGGCGACACGTCGGGCAAACACGACTCTATATGCGAGAAATGTCCGAGGATTACATAGAAGACTATGTCACCCGCAACTGGGAAGAGATCCGCTGGTGCGTTGGCGGCTATCAGATAGAGGCTGAGGGTGTGCGGCTCCTTGCCCGCGTTGAGGGGGACTATTTCAATGTGCTTGGATTACCGCTATTGGAATTGCTGAATTTTCTATCAATCAGGGCTGTGATCTCGACATGACGCAAAAGATACCGCTTGCAGGGGTCATTGGGTCTCCTATCGCACATTCGCGCTCCCCGGCGCTTCACCGCCATTGGCTCAAAACGCTAGGGCTTAAGGGCTATTACATCCCAATGGATGTTTCGCATGAGCACCTGGAAGAGGTTTTGAGGACCCTGCCACGGATGGGTTTTGTTGGCACAAATGTGACCCTGCCTCATAAGGTTGCCGCGATGAACCTTGCTGATGTGGTGAGCGATCGAGCAGCGCTGATTGGTGCGGCGAACACGCTGATCTACCGCAATGACGGCACGATTTATGCTGATAATACAGATGGATACGGGTTTATTGCCAATCTGCGGCAGGGCGCTCCGGATTGGAGCCCGCAAGATGGGCCGGTGGTGATTTTTGGGGCAGGTGGCGCATCGCGCGCCGTTTTGGCCTCGCTCATCGAGGCAGGGTGCAACGATATCCGCCTGGCCAATCGGTCGCGGCCCAAGGCGGAAGCGCTGAGAACCGAGTTTGGCCCCAAGATCACGGTGTTTGATTGGGTTCTGGCAGGCTCGATGATTGAAGGAGCTGCCTTGATTGTGAACACCACCTCATTGGGAATGGAAGGCAAGCCAGAGTTCAAGGTGCCATTGGATGCACTGACAGCGGATATGGTGGTGACAGATATCGTTTATACGCCACTGGAAACGGACCTGCTGCGGATAGCTCGCGAAAAGGGCTGCCAGACTGTTGATGGGCTTGGCATGTTGATCCATCAAGGCGCTCCCGGATTTGAAAGGTGGTTTGGAGAGCGCCCGCCAGTGACAGAAGACACCCGCGCGGCGGTGCTGGATGTCTGAAACGTTTCGGATAGGGCTGACCGGCGGCATTGGAATGGGTAAATCGACCACAGCAAAACTGTTTGCAGAGGCGGGCGTATCGGTTTGGGATGCTGATGCGGCCGTGCATCGCCTTTATGCGAAAGGCGGAGCGGGTGTGGCAGCGATTGAAGCCATCCGGCCTGAAGCCGTAGTTGATGGTGAAGTTTCTCGCACCGCCTTGCGCGACTGGATCGGTGAAGATCCGAGCGCTTTGAAGCAGATCGAAGCGGTTATTCACCCCTTGGTGCAGGCGGATCGAGCGGCCTTTTCGCCCGAGGACAACATCGCCCTTTTTGACATACCACTATTGTTTGAAACAGGCGCCGATGCAGAGATGGCCCTTACGGTGACCGTTTCATGCAGCCCGGAAGAACAGCGCCGCCGGGTTTTGGAACGAGGTGTGATGGATGCTGCCGAGTTCGCCCACATTAAGGCAGCTCAGATGCCGGATGCCGAAAAGCGCCAGAGAGCCGACCGGACGATAGTGACGGACACACCTGAACATGCCCGCGAGCAGGTGGCCGCCATTTTGGCCGAAGTGAAAGAAATGCGCGATGCGTGAGATCGTGATGGATACCGAGACAACCGGCCTTGATCCCTATGATGGGCACCGCGTTGTTGAGATTGGTGGGATTGAACTGGAGGGGCACGTCCCGACCGGGCGCACCTATCACCAGTATATCAACCCGCAGCGCGATATGCCGAAAGAGGCATTTGATGTTCATGGGATCAGCGCGGAGTTCCTTGCGGACAAGCCGCTATTTGCCGCGATTGCACAGGAATTTCTTGATTTCATCGGAGATTCAAAGCTGGTGATCCACAACGCCAGCTTTGACATGAAATTCCTCAATGCTGAGCTGAAGTGGGTCAATAAGCCGTTGATTCCAAATGATCGTGCGCTTGATACATTGATGATTGCGCGCAAGAAATTCCCCGGTTCTCCGGCTTCACTGGACGCGTTGTGCCGCCGCTTTGGCATCACAACAGAGCGGGAGTTGCATGGCGCATTGCTCGACAGTGAAATCCTGGCGGATGTTTATCTTGAGCTGATCGGTGGGCGGCAACCGGGCTTGGTGCTGAACCAGCAAACGCAAAAGAAAACCGTTGCTGCAATTGATGCTGATTGGCGGCCTTCGCCGCGGCCAGAAGCTCTGCCAACACGCCTCACGGAAAGTGAAAACGCCGCGCACCAAGCCTTTGTTGAAAAGCTTGGAGACGCGGCGCTTTGGAAACGGTTTGGCTGAGGCTTATGCGTCGGCCGGTTGCTCGGCGCGACGGGCCAGTTCCTGGCGATAAAGCGCCACGAAGTCTATGTTTTCCAGGTTGAGGGGTGGAAAACCACCATCTCGGGTGATGTCCGAAACGATCCGGCGCACAAACGGGAAAAGCTGACGCGGGCATTCGATGAGCAAAAAAGGGTGGAGTTGATCTTCAGGGACGCCCTCGATGTGGAAGATCCCGCCGTAATCCAGCTCAAGAAGGAAGAGCGTGGTGTCGCCGTCCTTGTTCTTGCTCTCGACCTTTACCTTCATCGACACTTCATATTGGTTTTCCACCGAACGCTTCCGCGCGTCGAGGTTTACCTGAACGTTGATGTCAGGCTGAACTTCGCCTTGGGTGCCTTTTTGAGACAGGATGTTCTCAAACGACATATCGCGGATGTACTGAGCAAGAATTTGCATCTTCATCTGTTGGGCAGCAGCAGCGGCACCGTTTTCGGGGGTATCGGCCATGGGGCTCTCCGTATGATCAAGTCGAATGCGGTTTAACAGGCGCGAGCGGTGGCCTCAATGGCGCGTCCATCCAGAATTGCCAGGGAGCGAAGGCTTTTCTGGGTCAACCTCATGATAGGTGCCCTCGACTACGTCGTCAGGTGCCGAGCGTCGGGCAGTGGCGCCCATGGTAAAACTTTGCACCTTCACTTTTGAGCGCAACCATTTGAAAGCAGCGGTGCGAACACCGGGCACCAGAAGCAAGAAACCGCAGGCATCGGTAAAAAAGCCGGGCGTAAGCAACAATGCGCCGGAGAAGAGGATCATTGCACCGTGGGCCAGTGGTTCGGTCGGATCTTCCAAGTGGTTGAACCTGCCTTGCAGATCGGCAAGCACCCGCATGCCCTGACTTTTCACCAGCCAGGTCCCCAGAATAGCGGTTACAACCACTATCCCGAGCGTGGGCCAAAGGCCAATCAACCCGCCAACTTGAATGAACAGGGCGATCTCAATGATCGGGACCAGTATGAAAAGGCCTAAAAGCCGCATGACATCTCCGTTTTTCGCCGGGGTGTGCAGGTGGACTCACCCCACTCCCTGCCCTACATATGTTCGGTGAACCAATAATACCAACTTTGCACCTGAGGCTCCCATGAATGCAGCTGTGATCCAGCTTCTCGTCCTAGCGGGCGTAGCGATCTTTCTGATCTTGCGCTTGCGGTCTGTGCTGGGCACGCGAGAGGGCTTTGAAAAGCCGCCCGCACCTATGCCGGGCTCCAGCCCCTCGCGCGATGGCAAGCGCCGCGATTTTGAGGTTATCGAGGGAGGCATTGATCGCGACATTGCCGATAATGTTCCAGAAGGGAGCGATGCCGCCGATGCATTGGCCCGAATGAAGCGGGTTGAGCCCAGCTTTTCTGTTACGGAGTTTTTGCAAGGCGCCAAAGGCGCCTACGAAATGATCCTGATGGCCTTTGAGCGTGGCGAGATGGACAGTGTTGTTCCTTTCGTTGGTGAAGACGTTTTCGAGAGTTTCCAGCAGGTCGTGGACATGCGCACCGAAAACGGCGTGATCGTTGATGCCAGCTTCATCGGCGTGCGTGAGACAACACTCAAGGACGCGACCTTTGATGAGACCAGCGGTGAGGCTGAAATCACCGTGCGTTTTGTTGGCGAGTTGACGAGCGTGGTGCGGGATAGCGCCGGTGAAATCGTTGAAGGCGATCCAAATACCATCAAGAAACAGCGGGACGTTTGGACCTTTGCCCGAGAGATGGGCGTTGGCGATCCCAATTGGAAACTGGTCGCAACCGGCGAATGAGCCGTGGCGCGCGTGGACCTCACATCTCTGCCCGGTTGGGCGGAGGACGATCACGCGGCGGCCCTCACGACATATCGTGAAAGCTGTGCATCGGATGACGCTGCATGGCAAGTTGTACTGGCAGATGCCCGGCAGTTCTTTGAGGACCGCTTTCTGGCAGAGGCGGTCTCAAACGACGGCCATTTGACTGGATACTATGAGCCGGAACTGGCTGGTGCCCTCCATCCGGATAATTACTTTTCTGTTCCTTTGCATGGCGTGCCTGAGGGCTGGGAAGCCGGCGATGTTTTTGCGACGCGGGCAGAGATCGCGGACCAAGACCTGCTCCTAGGCCGAGAGCTTGTTTGGGTTGCTGACCCGCTGGAAGCGTTTCTGCTTCAGGTGCAAGGCTCTGGGCGGATTCTATTGCCGGATGGCACGAGCCGGCGGCTGGGTTATACGGGGAAGAACGGGCAACCTTATGTGTCTCTTGGAAAGCTCCTTGTGGCGCGAGGTGAGATTGTAGCTGACGCTGTTTCTGTTCAGGCGATCCGGGATTGGTTTGCCGCGAATGGCGAAAACGCCCAGCAAACGCTACGCGAAAACCCATCCTATGTGTTTTTCCAGTGGCTGGAGGGTTTAGACCCGGCGAAAGGCCCGCTTGGCACTATGCGCAAACCGCTCACAGCGATGCGGAGTATTGCGGTTGACCTTGATGTGCTTCCCCTTGGATCTCTGACATACATCATACCCTCAGATGAGAGCATTGGCCCAAGGCTTTGCGTTGCACAGGACACTGGCGGCGCGATCAAGGGCGAGGGGCGGGGTGATCTTTTTTGCGGCACGGGCGATGCTGCTGGTGCTTTGGCTGGCAGTCTGAACACACCGATGACCATGCTGCGTTTGGTACGCCGGGATCGTGCAACATGAGCAGAAAAAAGCCACCTCGGATCAGCAAGGAGGATGAGGCGCTTTGGCGGCAGGTGGTTGCTAAGGCGACGCCGTTGGAGAAAAGCCAGCCGCTGCCGAGACTTCAGAAAAACGCCGCGAAGTTACAAAAAGAGCCTAACCCACAGCCCATTCAAACCTTTCGCGTGGGCGAAAAACAAATACCCTCCCATCGAGCAGTGCCCCAACCCCACCCGGTTGCGCCCACGATGGATCGAAGAGCTTTTACCAGGCTGAAGCGCGGCAAGTTGAAGCCTGAGGGGCGCATTGATCTGCATGGCATGACGTTGGCAGAGGCCCATCCAAGGCTTACCGGATTTGTGCTGACCGCGCATGATCGCGGCAAGCGATTGGTACTGGTGATCACCGGAAAAGGGCGCACCGGGCAGGATGAAGGCGGGCCCATCCCAACGCATCCGGGCGTTTTGCGGCGGCATGTTCCAGACTGGTTGCGCTCACCACCCCTTGGTGCTGTGGTTTTGGAAATTACCCCGGCCCATATTCGCCACGGAGGCGAAGGGGCTTATTATGTTTATCTAAAACGTAGTCGGTAACTGCTTGCGCGCTGTCGCCATAACGATGGCCATGGAGACGGCTGGAAACAGGAGATAGATCACCAGCCCGCGTATTTGCCCAAATAACCGGAGGGAGAAAATCACGAAGATCAGCCACACGGGCCCGGGCACAAGGGCCATCGCGACACAGGCCAACGCAAGACCGGAACCAGTAATGGTGGCCGGGGCCCGCAGGCGGTAGCGATCTATCAAAGCGAGTCCGTTGCATTAACTCAGCAGAAGTCGCTGGCTCCGCTTGTTTGTGATGGCGGAGGGGTCGATGAAGCAACGCAAGAACCCGTTCAAACGGCATCGGTTTCCTTGTGAGATCATCCTGATGGCAGTGCGCTGGTACTGTCGCTACTCGCTTTCGTGCAGGGATGTGCGTGACATGCTGGCTGAGCGTGGCGTGACCGCCGATGCCTCGACGATCCATCGCTGGGTGCGCAAGTTCGGCCCCGAGCTTCGCAAGCGGGCTTATGGCGCTCACCGTACTTGGCGCGGGCTGCGCCCGGATCGGGCCGGAAGACACGATCCGGCATGTCGATCGCAAGTACCTCAGCAACCGGATCGAAAGCGACTACGCCGCGCTAAAGCAGCGACTTCGTCCTATGCGGGGCTTCTAAACCTTGGTCGGCGCCAAGGCAGCTCTCGCGGGCATCGAAACGTTCCGCACCATCCGCAAGGGACAGTTTGAAACCTGCGAGATCGGTGTTGCCAACGAGATCAACCTCGTGGCTGAACTCTTTCCAGAAACCGCGTGAAAGACACCAGAACCGGCTTTCAACACGTCGAAGCAGGTTAATGCAACGGACCCTTTGCGACGGCCTCCGGATTATGTGGATTTTTACTTGCTTTATTTTTCCGACAACGCAACGTTGTCGGCATTGAGTGCTGTTACCACCCTTGGTTGAGCGCGCACTAAATCTATTGAAGGAGAATTTCATGTCCGAACCCTTTCTTGCCGAAGTGCGAATGTTCGGCTTTGACTTCGCACCACGGGGCTGGGCGTTTCTGGATGGACAAATCCTGCCGATCAACCAGAACCAGTCCCTGTATTCACTGCTCGGCACGACCTACGGCGGCGATGGTCGGACGACCTTTGCCTTGCCCGATCTCAGAGGCCGCACGCCGATTCATGAAGAAAACGGCTACCGATTGGGAGCTAAAAGCGGCGAGGAAGCCGTAACGCTGTCTGCGTCGGAGATTCCCAACCACACGCATGCGGCGATGGCCTCGGCGACCGCGGCTGACTCAAACTCGCCGGTCAATCATGTGCTGGCGGCGGAAGTGTCACCAGACGCTGCCTATCGCGTCGCGGAAGCCGCTAACATGACGGCGCTGAGGGCTGAAACGGTAACCAATGCCGGCGGCGGTCAGGCCCACGACAACATGCAGCCCTATCTGACGCTGAACTTTTGCATTGCGATGCAGGGTTTGTTCCCGTCGCGCAACTAAGATACCGGAGATTATTCCATGTCTGAACCATTTGTCGGCGAGATTCGCATGTTTGGGGGAAATTTTGCCCCACGCGGCTGGGCCTTTTGCGACGGCCAATTGCTTGCGGTTTCCCAGAATGACGCGCTCTTTTCCCTGTTGGGAACGATTTACGGCGGAGACGGTCGCACAACCTTCGGGTTGCCCGATATGCGCGGAAGGATCCCCATTCACAAGGGGCACGGTCCGGGTCTGAGCGAGCGCCGTCTGGGAAGCAAAGGCGGCGAAGAGCACGTCACACTGACCACAAATCAGTTGGCAAGCCACCACCATGAATTCATGGCCAACACCGCAGCTGCAACCGATCCATCGCCGCAAGGCAGGGCAATAGCCCAAGGCGTGGGTACGACGTTCTATAGCGATACAACGCCAGACGCGTCGCTCGCTTCTAACGCGATGATGCGGTCCGGCGGTTCACAATGGCACAACAACATCATGCCATCGCTCTGCGTCAGCTTCATCATCGCATTGTTCGGAATTTACCCCAGCCGTACTTAGGAGATCCAAGGCATGTCAGAACCATTTATTGCCGAAATCCGCATTTTTGCGGGTAATTTCGCTCCCAGAAGTTGGGCGTTTTGCGACGGGCAGCTGTTGCCAATTTCGAACAACACCGCGTTGTTTTCGCTGATCGGTACAACCTATGGCGGCGATGGCAGAACAACGACTGCCCTTCCCAACATGCAAGGCCGAGCGCCGATGGAACCGGGGCGCGGCCCCGGTTTGACACCACGACGGCTGGGAGAAAGGCTTGGGGTTCCAACCGTGACGCTGAGCGAGAACCAGATGCCGTCACATACGCACTATGTGCGTGCAAATCAGTCTCCCGGTGGCGTCGCTGCGCCGTCCAATACGACATCGATCGCTGCCGCTGGTGGGCGCGGCGACAATCTTTATTCCACCGCGACAAATTCCGCTCTGGTCGGGCTTGCAGGCGAAACTGTTGAATCGGCAGGCGGAAACCAGGCGCATGACAACATGCAGCCCTATCTCGCCCTAAACTTCATTATCGCGCTTCAGGGCCTCTATCCGTCGCGCAGCTAATCTTGGACCGAATGCTGCGGCATCCGGTGGCCAGGCTCTTCAGCCGGGAGTTCCCATGACCTTCAAATCGGCGGCACAGGTGCCGGTTTCAAACCACGCGGCATCTTTCGGCATCACATTCCGAGAGATGACTGCGGACGACATGCCGTTTCTGGCGGAAGTCTACCGATCGACCCGCGAAGAGGAGATGGCACGCGCCGGGTGGGATGAGGACGAAAAGCAGGCCTTCATCTCGATGCAGTTTCTCGCGCAGCACCAGCACTATCAGACCCATTACCCGGACGCGCTTTGGCTGATCATCAAACGCTCGGGCGAGGCAATCGGTCGCCTCTATCTTGAGCGTTGGCAAAGCGAGCACCGTATCATCGACATAGCCTTGCAGCCCGCACATCGCGGGACCGGTATCGGCGGTGCTATTCTGCGCGATCTGATGGACGAAGCGTCAGCCGCGCAAAAAGCTGTCGGCATCCACGTCGAAAAGGCCAACCCCGCAATGGCGCTTTACCAACGCTTGGGTTTTGTGACCATTGAGGACAAGGGTGTATACGATCTGCTGCGATGGTCGCCTGGTTCGTAGGCGCCTCAATCAATCAGGTAAAGACCGCCTCATATTGATACCCTTCCTCGGTCTTCGCGACGGGCACCAGAAAGAGGTGCTGCGTTCCAATGGCGGCATGCGACACCTGATAGGTTGCCTGCGCCAAGCCAGGCCCGGCAGGTCCCTGAAACAGCAGGGCAAAACCGCCACCTTCCCGCAAGGCGCTGCCACCCGTCTTGATTTCCACAAGTGTCGCCTCGATCTCGATCCCATCCGCCGCCACCGTGACTGTGTGTCCTTCGAGCGGGCCAAAATCCTCTGCGGTCAAGTTCGTCGGGTTTGGCATGGAAATCCTCTTTTCAAAGTTCGAAGTAAGTCAGCGTCTTTTGCCCCTCGTCTGAAGGACTTCCAATATGCGCTTCGCCTTAAGGTTGTTGTTAGATCATTTTGGGCCTTTGGTCCATCGGCATAAAGCCTTGAGTTAAAAACATTTTACCCGGCAGACGCATGCCAAGCATGCTGCCGGGAGGACAAAACAAACTGCGTTTGCTGTGATCTTGACGCACACCAACCGGCGATCTTGTTGGCGAAGGTTTGGCTCACAAATGCGACGTACACAAACCCTGCCAGGTTGAGAAATAGGTACTCAGAGTTGGTTTGGCATCGTCGCCTGGAACTGTCTGTTTACGCGGTCCATTGGGCATGCCAGAGCCTTGTCGGTTGTCCGGCAGGTGATTTGCAACGCAAATCTGCCGAAAGGGAGCCAAGTCGTTTTGACCCTCTTACCACGCCAAACGCCTTCGATCCCAATGTGGCTGATTGCCGAGGGGAAACATGATCATCCGGGATGGAACAAGGACCATCTTTCTGCCTTCGTCTCACAGACCGGCACAGACAACCTGCCAATGCCCCGTGATCAGCGGGAGGAGGTTGCCCGGGGCTGGTGCTCATTTTGACTTGTAAATCACCAGAAACGTCACCGAACCGCCATTGCCATGGCCGGTATGGTATGCTGTGCCGGTATCCCCAGTAAAATAAGGCGATGTCAGCTCGAACGTGAATTGATTTCCGTCTATCGTTGGTCCCGATGTGAGTCCACCAGAATAGAGTCTCATCAGTTGAACCGCCTTGGAGCCTTGCGTGTTGATATCGAAACCACCCAGCATGTGATAGACCTTTTCTATCGGGAAATCTGCGGTTTTCGTAAAGGATTGTACCTGCGCTGTCGTGTCATTCACCGGAAGCGGAACATTGATCAATTGATAACCGCATCCATCCGATGACGTATTTTTGGCGAACACTGCCTGCCCACTGCTCCACGTTACCCCGTCTTTTACATCAGTGAGATACACGCTGAAGGACTGGGAAAAACTCGTTGTTCCACCTGATCGAGAAATCGAACTTGGTGTCATGGAGCAATAGAGATGCTGGAACTTGTGATCATCCCCGCTATCGTTGCCGGTGTAATGAACATTGTTGAAGATCCCGTACAAAGTGCCGGTGTCTTCTGAGTCAATAGATAGGTCGCCGTCGGAGTTTGAACCGCGCGTTGCCAGAAACGCTGTATTGCTTTCCGGTATCCCAAGCACGCGTATCTTGAGGTAAGAGTTCGAATAATAGGTTCGGTTCTGGCTTTTGTCTTTTATAAAGACCGTAGGGTTGATGTTTAGCGTTTTGTTATCCGTGCCTATGCTGACGCCGGGCTCCAGTTGGAGTTCGGCAAATTTTGTCTTCCCCTCTTTGGTGTGGTCGCTACCATCATCGGAAAAGAGATAAAAATGTTCGATGATCGGCGTCCAGTAGCGCACGGGTTTATCGAAGGTCGCGGTAAATGAACTGGTATTGCCGTATAAGTGGAACGTGTGGCTGCCACCGCTATCCTTCGCCCAGATCACGTCGGCGGAGATAATACTGAAATCCAGATCGACGGTACTGGGCGCGCTTGCCGAGGGACCGGGATTGGGCATGCTTGGAACACCCGACTCCGACCAGAGTGATGGCTGCGGCTGATTTGAATCAATCAGATCGGCCAAAACCGTGATGGTTTCGCTTTTTGTTGGCTCGACCGTGATGGTCAGGTTTGCCAGCTCGGACGTGGAAAGCTGGGTCTGGGTATTGCTGCCCAACTGGTAGTAGATCGCATTGGCATTGGCGTAGGTGAAATTGATATCTGTCTGATAGCTGCTCGCATCCACATATACTTTGTCTTTGGACAGGCTTGCTTCGATCCGCGCCGACCCGATCTGCAGGTTCAGCACCTTGGTCAGGGTGATTCCGTTTCCGGTGGCTTCAACAGTAAGTTGCGCCGCACGCGTGGCCATGATGTCGATCGAGCTTGTGAAGATCGGCGGATTGCTGTTGACGACAGATCGCTCAAGACTGGTCGTGTCTACCGTCGTGATTTCGGCCGTCTCATTGTAAACTTTGACCTGCGAGATATTTGCTCCGGAAAACTGGACAGTCACCTTGTCATATAAATCGGCTGTCAGCGTGTCTCCGTGATTGGTGCCTGCGCTGTCCAGCAGCGCACAGGTAAAGTGCGAAGGATCGCGGGTGGCGACGGTCAACTGGGCCTCGACCGTCGAGGTGTCTTGGGCCTTGAGCGTAAAGATCACATTTTTGTACAGCGAACCGGTCTGGGGATAGCTTCCATTGCCGCCAGCGGGCAACGGCTGATCTGCGATCCCCGTATCGACGCCATCATTGCGCAACAGGGTGTAGGTGTAATCCGATGAGCCGGTCCAGCTGAGCCCGGTACTGCCACCGCCATTCAAGACCGGGCTTGCGGCCACGAATGTGTAAATCCCGTCGATTTCGTCGGATACATTCAGCGACAGCGTATCGCTTGTGCCGGTCAGATCGCTGGGGCTGTCGTATTCGACCAGGGTCACATCCTTGATGCCCGTGCTCGACGTAACAAGTAACGAGATCGAGAATGTCAGCACCAGCGGGGCGTCTGACGGCGCGGACAGGTTCATCGGCGATGCGTCGGGTTGCAGCGTGATATGCCCTGCAGGAACGGTTTGCGCCGAATTCGAGCTGTCATAGACCGACCAATCCGCGAGGGCTGTCGATCCGGTCACGTTTTCCGACAAATCGGCGATCTGTGTCAGGTTCAGGGCAATGGTCTGGATCGTGGCGGATTGGCCGGCAGGCAAGGTTGCCGTCAAGGTCAGGACCGCATCTGTGCCGGGATAAACCGCAGGCGGGGAATTCGTCAGTGCATAATCTAGCTGGGTTGCCATTTGGTCGGCCTCTTTGAAATTGGGGCTGTTTGTCAATCGTCGTCGGGTTGCGGTGTCAGGACCAGCCATCCGTCTTCCAGACGGCGGGGCGCAGGCGAAATCGTCGCTGTGTCCGTGGCGGGTTGTGGGCTCAGCTCTTGCCAGGCTCCGGCGGTATGCGCGGTTGCCGTCAGCCAGGACCAATTGCCACCGGCAGAGGCCGAAGCCGTCGCGGGGATCGGCATCTGCACCCGTTCATCGTCAAACAGAACCGGCCCGGTTTGGATGGTCAGTGCCATGGTTTCCAGTGCCGGGCCAACCATCTCCGAGGCCAGCCGCTTGCGCGCGCGCGGAACCAGGCCAGAGGTCACATGCAGCGCGCCCCTTGGATCCATCAGCACCGTTCCGGTGAAGGATCCGGTTGTGTCCAACTGGCCGCCACTGGCTTGGGGTGTAGGCGCCGGTGTCACCTGCGGCCAAGACCCGGCACCTTGCTGCGTGACGTAACTGCTTGCAGGCGCGCGCGGGGCCTGGGGCGCAATCGCCGAACTGTAGTCATCGTCGGGGAAAAACGCGGCCACGCCATCGCGGCGCAATTCCGGCGCACCAAGGCGCAGATCGAAGGATGTGTTTTCAACGCCGCCGCTGTTGAATTTCAGCGTCAGATCGGTGCTGTCCTGCGGGTTTGCAAAGATCTGTTCATAGGATTGGTCGGTCATCGGCAGCCCGCGCAGCTGAAGCTGCAGATTGATCCGCACGACCGCGACGGGGTCTCCGGCCAATGGGCTGGTGGCGGCGATCTGGTCATCGCCCAGATCCATCGACCAAGAAGCCTGATCCAGCGTGTCCATCAGATCCTGCAACGCCGCCGCCGCGTCACTGCGCGTCAGCAGATCCGTCACCAAGCCCGCCAAGTGGGGATTGCTGATTGTCTCGGGTTGTGTGCCTTGACCGGGCACATTCCCCGCCCCGCCCGGGGCCGGAACCCATTCCAGAGTCTGAACAGCGCTCGACGCGATAAAGCCGCGCAGACTGCCCAAGGCGTGCCCGTCCTGATCATAAACGCTCAGGGTTTGGTCGGCATGGTTCGGCAGCAGCCAGCCACAGATCGGCGAGGTTCCAGGGTTCAGATCGACTTCGACACTGTCATCGGTCGCATCCAGCCAGCGGATGTCCAGGCGCGCGCCCTGCATCAGCCGTGGCGGAGCGGTGATCAGCCCTTGATCGTAAGTATCCACACCATCCACAGGCGTCAGGGCCGGTGGCAGAATGGGTTTGAGGTTGCTGCTCTGCCCGGCACCGGAATTGTTGGCGGAATTGAGGTTCAGGGTCAGCCCGAAGCTGTCCCTGATCTGCAGGTCGTTGACGCTCCAGAAGCCGGTGCGCACCGGAAAGAAGTAGGGCGTCATGACCGATGTGGCCGGGTCAGGCGATCCATCAAGCGAGGGAACCGGTGCCCCGTAGCGCCTATGCCCGGCATGATCGGCAATATCCGCGCCGGGGGCCACATTAACATCCTGATCCCGCATTGTCAGCCAGCCGTGCAACCCGGTCAGAGTCTGGGATACAAGCGGCCAGTCCCCGATCTCGTCGCGGATCGAGGCGGGCATATCAGCCCCCATAGGCTCTGTCCCATATTGCTCCATCTGCCCCGACAGGGTGCGCAACACGCTTGGAGTCAGAAAGGCGCGCCGCGTGATGCCCACGCCATAGCTGCTTTGCAGCGCCGTGTTTGTGCCGTCCATCGCGCCGCCGATCCAAACGTAGTCATCGCCGTCGAATTGCCACGCCCCCATGTCGGGCAGGTAATTGCCATCCGCATCCGTGGTGACGTTGCCGTTGCTGTCGCGCTGGCATGCATAATTGAATGTCATGCTCCAATCGAGATAAAGCGGCTGCCAGGGCTGAGCGTAGCTCGAAGCCTCCGGGACGCTGCCGATCTGGGTCAACTGCGCGGCGGCCTGCGTTTCGACAGCATCGGGCAAGGCATCCCCACCGCCGGGCAATTGCCCGGCCGCGGTGCTGGCTGTGCTGCAAATCAGGGCGCGCGACGGGGCCGGTGGGATCGAACCGCCGCCTGCCACGACAAGCGCGGGATCTTTGGCGGCGAAATAACTCGGCCTCGGGATCGCACGCAGCTGATAACCCGACACACCCAACGTCTGTTGGGCATAGGTTTGCGCGGCGGTGCCATCATCCGGCCCGCTGGTGGGCGGCAGACTTGTGGCCAGCGCCCGCACGGTATTCGCCTGGCTTTCCACCTCGGCCAAGTAAGTGGCAACCGGCTGGCTCTGCGTCTGCCCGTCAGGAATGGTCAGCTTGGCAAGCGCATCCTGAAACACGTCAAAGGCGGGATTCCCCAAGGGCGGATAGGTCCGCAGATAGACCATGTACCAGATCGCGTATTGCATCCACCAAAGGCTATAAAGCCGACTTTGCATGGAATGCAGAACCTCTCGCGCCTCGTCCAATTGCCGCTGGCTTTGCTGCAGCGTTCCTAGCGCGCTTTGCTGGGCGGCGCTCAGGGGGTCCGGTTTGGCATCGGGTTCGGGGATCAATTCCCAATCATAGCCACCCTGATAGCTTTCGTAGCCCGCCCGTTTGATCCGCTCGCGCAGCAGCTGCCGCCCCGAAGCGGTGTCCAGCTCGTCCAGCGCATGATATTGCGCCGCTTCCAGCGCCACGCTCATGGCGACAGCCTGTTCTTTTGTGTATCCCAAGCCAAGATTTGGGTCCGCCATGATATGACCGACCAGTTCGGATATCGCCTCGGCCGAGGAGTTGGCCATCGCCACCTTGATATTGGTCGCGATATCGGTCGAGGAATGATACCAGCCAAGGCCCTGCGGCATGGGGGTTTGTTCCGAGCCGTTCCAGGTCACATCGGTGATCGCAGCCTGAACCAAGGTGCGTGTTGGTGCAGTGGCGGTTGCATCAGGCAGAACCCAGCCCAGCGGGTTGGCCACCTGCACCGCGCTGATCCCGTCCGGCAGGTCGAGCCCCTGTTCCTGCGCCAATGTCGCGACATCTACCGTGTTCCAGTCCGCACCATCGGGATTATCGGGCGAGAGCGGATCGCCGTCGGGATCAGAGATCCAACCCAGCACAAGATAGCTCAGGCTGGCTTCCTGGTCCGCTGCAAGGTCACTCAGATCGTCGTGAAAGCCAAAGACATTGCCCACGCCCGGCGAGAAACTGGCAAAGCTGACATCGCCCGGGCCGATGGCGCGCAGGAACAATTCGGGATTTTCGGCAACTGTGCCGACGTTCACTGCATCGGCATAATCCGACAGGCTTCGCGACAGCCCCATCATTGAGGCGGCGACGATGGCGGGTCCGGGAATCGTCGTGTTTGGATTGCGCGCAAGATCGCCAAAAGGATTGACAAAGGGACTTGCACCATCGGCATTGAACTCGTCGCTGGTCAGCACCCAGGCTTTGGTTGCGGGTGGTTCCTGCGCGGCGCTGTCACCGGTGCCTTCCTGAATGCGCACCACCAGATACCGGTTCGGCACAACTCGAAAATGCGAAGCCGAGGCGGTTCCATTGTTGATGGCCCCCTCTGTCAGGTCGCTGGGCCGCAGGGATTGCGCAAAAGCCCGCGGCAGCGCCCAGTGGAGGTGAACTCCGGCACTGGGTGGCGTTTCATTGGACGGGTTGAACGGCGCCGGGACGGGTGACTGGAAGTCATTGAGATTGTTGTAGATCAGCGTCTCGCGCTCCCAGAACATCTGGGAATTCTGCGTGGTGGTGACCTGCGCTTTGACCTGCATCGGCACCACAAGGGTCGATGCCGCATCGAAATTCCCAAGCCCGCTCATGCGTCGTCCTCCGCGAAGGATGTTCGAAACACCATGCGTTCTGGCACGGCGATGGTTTGCAGGGCGAATGTGCCCGGCCCGTTGGGGACACCTGCGGCAAAGGCCGACGCCAGCGCCGGTGCAGCACCGATATCCGCGACAAGTTGCGCGACATCCAGAAGACGGCTCTCCGGGTCAATCTGTGCCGTGACATAGGCGTCCGACCCGATTTCCTGCCCAGGATCCTCGTCTGTCATGGACCGCAAAAACACCTGGTTGTTACTTTCGGTACCGTTGTGCAGCCCTTCGCGGGGCTCTTCGACCTCGATCCAGTCGGGCACGCGGTCGAACATGGCCAGCATGATGGAGGGCGCCAGGCGGGTCATGCGGGTGATCCGCGCGCGGTCGGCGCGTTGACCGGCATTGGGCGCGTGGCCTGAGGCAGGATCTGGCAGGTTTGCGCCGTGAAAGGCCTGGATCTGCAGGTGCGGCCAGCCCGACACGGCGGCCGACCGGATCAGGCAACCGGCCTGCGGTGTCTCGGGGTCAGGTACATTTCCGACCGCAATGCCCAGTAAGCCTGCACGCCGCTCGGCCGCGCGCGTCTCGATCTTGGGCAACAGCGCCTGAAACAAACGCCCCCGCAGCGCAGCAACTTGCGAGCCTGCACCCCCGATCGACAAAGCGCCATAAAGCGCCGCGATCCGCCAATTGCGGTCGATGTAGAAGCAGCGCAGGCTTTCGGGCGGCAGGAGGCGGTGATCGGGCACAAGCCGGTTGAAGGGCACGCCCTCAAACAGCCACAGCCGTGACAGGAAGCCCAGAATTGGAGCAGCGGTCTCGTCCACCCATTCCGCCAGCACACCCTGAACCCCTGTGGTTTCGAGCGCCGCACTGATAACGGCTTTATCCAACCCTTGCGGCGGCAGGTTGCGGTGCAGCGTGGACTCGCTGGACACCCCGGTGCCCGCACCCAGCCCGGCTCCGATCTTGGGCAAAGCATCGACCAAGCCCTCGAAAGCCACACGACTTGCCGCAGGCGCATTCAGCATCGCCTGCACCTGCGTCTTTGACATCGCGGCAAGGTCCGCGCCTTGTATCTGTGCCAGATCGACCATGCGGTTCAGCAACCGCAATCCCACACGTTGCCATCGCGATAGAGCCGAGGAAAAAGCCTTCGAGGACAAACCCATCAGTCGGCCGGTTTCGAAGGCCGCAGCATAGGACATATCGAAAAGGGCCCGCGAGTCGTCATAAATCGCCAATTGCGCGCTGGTTTGTGGCAAAAGCGAAAACGCGGGCAATTGTGCCGGCAGAGCGGCCACAAACGGGCCTCGATACCATGCGAAGGTCGTCTCGCCCTGACGGGTGCGATAGCTGAGCGGGACATAGCTGCCCCCCAACGCGTTGCTCGCATAACTCATTGCATCGGTGTCGTTGGTTGGCTCTACGTTCGGTGGCGGGGTGATGCGCAACCACAGATCATCGCCCGGTCGCGGCTCTAACCCTTGCATCAGGTCGGCAAAGCTCTGCCCGCCGCCATGCAGGCTGTCAAAGCTCCATGCTGCCAGCGACACCAGCCGGACGCGCTCATACCCCTGCGGCGCAACCGGCGCATCACCGGTCAGATACTGGGTGAACCCTTCGAGCGAGACCAGATGCACGATATTAGTGGACACGTCGGCATTCGAGGCTGGGTTCTGCGGAAAGCGATGCGTGTTCAGGACGGCATGCACCCGCGTGGCGGGCGCATCCTCGACGGGTTGACCGCTGGTATCGGCGTCGCGAGGCCCGCCCGCGGCCTTGTCTCTTATATCTGTCGCGCGGAGCGCACCGAGGCTTTGCAGCGTGGTTTTGACCGGCATTACGGTGGCAAAGGTCTGCGGCGTGATATCGACCACCGTGACCGGGGCGGCCGGATCCTCGTACGCGGCCAGACTGGGGTCACAGGTCAGCGTCCCGGTCTCGGGCGATTGCAGGTCGCCCACCGTGATCGTCGTGGAACCTGTCCCAAAGCTGGGTGCGTTGACATTTGACCCGATTGTCGGGGCCAGCACCTCGTCTTGGGTCAGGACGATGAGCGCCATCCAAGGCGCATCATTTTCGCCATTCCAGACCGCGCGTTCCCAAGGGATCGCCGGATGAGTCAAAAGCACTTGAGGCAGGGCGGTTGCAAAGACGCCCTGCGAGTTGGCCGGCGGAAAGCGATGCGCTACCTCGTCGGAATTCAACGAGAACCGCGGTCCATCGGCCACAAAGGCCTGCGTTTTGGTCTGGGCCGGAATATCGACATCGTCGCTGGCATCCGGTGTCGTCGCTTTCAGCGATTGGCTGACCACCAGTTTGTAGGTTCCAGCGGGTAGTTTCGGCAGGATCGGATCCAGAAAGCGCATCTCTCCGGGGCGGAGGGCCGGGCTATCGCCAAGATCGGCGGCGACCGATATCGGTTTGGAAAACATTGCTTATCCTTTGGTCTCGTTACACGCTGCCGCGCATCGGGCTGGCATTGAATACCTCTTGCGGGGCGGCGGCCATTGCGGCCAGAGATCCATTCGAAACGGCATTCACGGTCAAAGCGGCCAGCGCGTCAAATACTGCGTCGCGTTCCGATTGCGCGAGGGTGCCATTAATGTCGGCAATCTCGGTGATGGTATCCGCACTGGGGATCGGGCCGCCATCGGCCGGTTGTGCCCCCTGATCAGGGTTCAAAACCAGAAGCGTCTCGTCATCCCCTCCGGCGACATCATGACGCCGCAACGCAGCTGCCGCCGGAAAGGACGGCGGGCCCGACGGCCGATTGGTATGAGACAGGCGCAATACGCCCGTGCCAGTCAGGCAATCAGCGATCGTTGCGGGATCGGTGGGTGGATCATTGGTGGGCGGCGACCAGATCGCCAAGGGCATGTCGCCATATTCCGGCGTGACGTGCCAATCCGCCACGACCATTGGAGTGTCATTGATATCAAGCACCGCCAACATCTGATTGGCCTCGGTGATCGTCGCCTGCATCGGCAAAAGTCCGGTGGCCACATCGCAGGTCGTGACCGCGACCGGCCCTGAAGTTCCATCAACGAAAGAGATTTCGGTCAATGGCAGGGCGGTTGCAATCCGAGCCGAGAAAAACGGCGGGCGAATCTGCCAAGCCGGCTCACCGCTGCCGAGGGTAACAAAGTCAATCAAGCCCGACTGCACGCTCATCTGGATCAGATCGGCGCCGTCCTCGGCAGCCGAGCTGGGATCGGGCGTTTCGGGCGTGGCCACGGCCATCTCCGCCGAAGTCGGAGCCAGCGTCACCGCACGTTTGGCGGCAGGCACCGGGTCCGGCGCGGCCGGTGGCGGCAACAGGCCCGCGAACGTGTCCCAATCCTGGGGCTCCGTGGCACCATCGCTGCGCGCGGCTCCGAAAGAGATCGGTAGGCTGATGAACCAGAAATCCAGCGCCACCTCGCCACCGAATTCCGGAGACCAAAGATCAAACGTACCCGAGGCTTCCAGCCCAACGCTGCAGGAGACGCCGAACAGGCTAACGGTATAGCGGCAGCCCGCGCTGACAGCCATATGGGCGTTAAAATAGAAAGGCTGCCAATACATGATTAGATCAGCACTGCCCGAGAACCAGAGCTCTGCGCCTAATTCGCTGGCCGACACATCAAGATCGCCGCCCGCCATGATGTTCGATGGCGTCAGGGCCATATAAAGCGAGCCTGACAGCGACACCAGCTTGCCAATGCTGGCCGACACGCCGAGCCGGTCGAGCTTGGGGTAGTAGTCAGGCACTTCGACCTGGGCACTGTAACCGCCCAGAGAAATGACGAAATCTCCACCTTGGGCGCTGTCTCCCCACCAGGCATCCATGGCGAAGCCGCCCGAGATCGAGAATTTCGGATCAATCACATAGCTGTTGGGCGACAGCGCGGCTTCGACCAGCAGAGCGTCATTGCCCATGTCCAGCGCAACCTCAATGCCCAGCTCGCCATAGGCAAACTTGACGGATGTTTCCTTGGGCGTGCTCAGGACGGATAGACCGATCAGGCCGATTTCGAAGCTGTTGCCGAATTCGACATTCATCACTGCATTGGTGTTGACCACCTCATAGGTCGTCCATTGCAATCCGCCGGCCAGCCAGTAGGTGCCGCGCTCGGGCGTTATGTAGTCCTCCATCATCTGAAGCGTTTCGGTGGCCGTGGGGGTCGGCGTCTGACCCATGACACTGACCAGCGGATAGGCATCGACCTTGTCGATGGTCGGCAGCGTCAGGCTGCGGTTATAGCCAAATCCCGCCGACAGTCCGTTGATGAAGAAGGCCGGAATGCCGCCCATGGGCACGTTGACCATGCCAAAAACAAAGAGCGAAGGTGACCCGTCGACGGTTGTGTAGGATCCGCTGGCCGAAACACTAACCCGCCACATCTGGATCAGGGCTGTTCCCTCATAGACCGGTGGCATGCCATCGCCGGGATCGGAATAGCTTAACGCCGCCGAAAGATTGATGGGCCCCTCCTTGAAGGTGACGCCGATCCCGTCAAGGCCCAGATTATACGTGCTTAGATCCGTGAGCGTGGTGAACGGGATGCCCAAAGACAGGTGCATCAGCTCGATGCTGAGCCCGGCGGCCGAGATCCCGCCATCAACCCCGAACGTGGCCGTGTAGTCGGCCTGCGTCCAGCCGACGCCTAACTGTTCGCAGAAAAGCGGTCCAAACTTTGCCTGCACGGGAAACCAGACCATATCGGTGGGCAGATCATTCGCGTCATAGAGCTGAATGGCGATGGTGCCGTCAGTCATGTATGACCCTGAAGCCGAAAACGCCGGATTCACCGCATTGGTGCTGGTCGCGCTTGCGCCGCCGCCAGTCCCGGTGCCAGAGCTGACATTGTCGGCCGCTACCGCGTTGTTGCCCTCGCTCGAGGCCTGGCCGAATTCGGTGCCAAGAGGCACGCCGATCCCGTCAAAGCGCACCGCGCCGCCAAGATCCCAGTTAAAGGCATCATCGGCACCAGGATCCCAATCGACACTGGCCGCGCCACGCAATTCGATGCCTTGCATCACGAAACCGTAGATATTGATCAGAGGATCGCTCTGCGTGCCAGTATAGTCGATGCCCACGGAACTGAGCGCAACCCCGAGATGGAAGCTGTAACTGTCCGCCGCGGTGTCCTTTCGCAGCAGGGTCGCGGTGAGACCGGGGATCGTGATTTCAGGCGTCTTGGGTGTGTTGGACCCTTCGGAGCGGGCGATCCAGCTGTCGTTGTATTCATCCTCTGACGTCAGCCACTTGCCGAATTGCAGCGTCAGTTTCGGAGTAGTACCAGTATCCGCGGTCGCGCTGGCTTTGGGCGCGCTGTCCGTTGTCGAGGGCGCTTTGCCAAGAGCGAAATCAGGCAGGCGCAGGTTCAGCCCGAAATCAGTGTAGGCATCGCCGCCTTCGTCAGTTCCCTCCACCGCAACCACGTAGATGCCACCGCCTTCTATGGTGATGATCGGGTCGGTCTGGGCAAGGTTGCTCAGAACATTGGTCACCAGATCCAACGCAATGTTCAACGCGCTTTTCTGCAGGAACCGGTCGGAAAATTCACTCTTGGTCAATACAGTATAGGCCGTGTCCCCGGCACCATCGAGCAAGGTAAACCAGTCACAAAACACATTGCCGGGCGTGGCAGAAGTGCTTCGGCTGATCGGGTTGCGCAGGAAGTCATTGACCTGCGATTGGGCGAGGATGTTGTTGACGAAACTGACCGCCGCGCTGGCAAAGAAGTCCTGCGCGCTTGTGAAGGTCTTGACGATCTTGCCGTCCTGATCGAGGTAATTTGCACTGAGGCTCTGACTGGAACCATCGCCAAAGCTCAGCTGCCCCAACACCTGCACCGCAGAAAAGGTGACGGACCCGTCCGTTTGCGGCGTGCTGGACTGCACCGTCGCGGAAAACTGGATTGGATCAACGCTGTCCGCTCCATCCGCGCGCCCCAACGCCGCGGTGCCACCGCTGAGTGCATTCAACGCAACCATGGGCAGATAGGCGTCAAAAGCGACGGCATAGTCACCCAGGGCAATATCCTTGCGCAGGCCTGCGCCCACCAAGCCCGAAGTCGCGCTATCACCATCTGCGTCGTAATTGGCGTCAGGTTTCGTGGTGACTAGATAGACACCGCTCGGCGACCCCTTGAAGGCGATGGGATACCAGTTCAGCCCAACGCCACCGGCGCTGGAACCGGCCAGTGCCGGTGGGACGTCATCTGCAGGCCCCATGATCAGATCGACCAGAGTCAGCACTTCGGAGGGGCGAAAGGGAATGCCGTCAATATTGCGCGTGCCGTCGTGCTCCCAGGGATTCAGGAACCATTCGTCCTGCAGTACCACCTGGTTCTGACCGTCAGTAACCAGCAGATTGACCAATTCGCCGATATCGAGAACCCAAGGGTTCAGAGAGGATGCATCAAAGCTTAAAGTCATTTCGCGCCCTCAACTGTCGTTCCGGTGTGGCGACAAATTCAATCTAAGGTAGAAATCTTCGCCACCATACACTTGAAAAGGATTCCGACAAGGCGTTTGTTTAAATAGAGAAAACGCCTAATCTATAACGCGAGTTTTCGATGATATGAATTTTGACGGATTGCCCTTTTGGCAATGAACGATTCAGGCAAGCGTGTCATCCGTAACGATTCCATTTCCTGGACCGAGTGCCTTGAGCGCGAAGCGTGCTGTGCTGGCATCGCTATCTGGAACCGTTTTGGAATCGCTAAGTGGCTGGCGGCCCGTCAGTAACGCCGTTGGCGGCGCGGACATAACTATAGAGAGTTGGCTTCGAAAGCTCCATTGTGCGGCAGATCTTGACTATGGGCATTTCGCGCTCATTGTAGAGTTTGACAGCGAGGGCGTGCTTGTCGACGTTCAGGACAGGGCGACGCCCGCCCTTCCGGCTTCGGGCGCGTACAGCAGCCAATCCGTCTTGGGTGCGATCACGGATCCGCGCGCGCTCGAACTCGGCAAGCGCCCCGAAGACGTGAAACGTCAGCTTCCCGGCGGGCGTGGTGGTATCCATGGCTTCGTGCAGCGATCGTAACCCGATTTTTCTCTCCTTCAGCCATCCGACCCACGCGATGAGATCCTTGAGAGATCGGCCAAGTCGATCAAGCCGCCAGATAACCAGCGTATCGCCTGCTCGTAAAATGTCTTATAGCTGAGTCAGGCCCGGGGCGGACGTGGGCTGCCGGGTGAACTCATGCGCGCGATCAAGAGCATGGCGCTCGCACGCCCCCACTCCCTCGGTCGCCGGCAACCATCGCCGATTGGTGGAACTTGCCTCCATCGGTGGTCGGCACGATGGTGCCGGGGGCGGAGACGACCGCAGTTACGCTGTCCGCGGCGAGGGATCGACGCTGTCGTTGACTAGGTATCGCACACCACAAAATCCGAGGCGCGTTCAATTTGAGAGGGTCGAAAATGTGTGGTGTTAAGAATGCCCCCAGTTAGGAGAAAGTTACCAAGACCCGTTCAGGAATGTTGCGTTTGAAGGGAAGCTCCGGCTAACTACCCCAAGTTGTAGAATTGGAGACCGTAGAGCCAGCGATCTACGGTGTTTTCTTGCGCAAGTTAAAAAAGCTCGCTTGCCCAAAGCTTTTTGGAATGGGTCTGACAGTCATGAAATTTTCATTCGCATTTTTTATTGCGGTAATTCCTGGTCTTGCATCCCGAAGTGGGCGGGCCTGTCAGCGCGCTGCTCTGATGCCCTCGGTGATGCGGTCCTGCCTTCCGGCGCTTTTGGGCCTGATGCTCTGGTTCGCGGCGGCGGTCCCTGCGCAGGCGCAATACAACAATTGTCCTGGTCTCGATAACCTACCAGCAGGCGGCGCTGTCTGGTTGGACCTGACACTTAACCAATGCTCCAACCCTGAGCCGCCGCTTTCTTCGGACGTGATAACGATCGAGTACAACTCCGGCGCCGGGACATACCGTGTGGCCTACTTTTCAGCCTCCCCATCCAATCCCCAATCTTTTGGGACCGTCGTATTCGCAGGTATACCCCTCACTGACGGTGTTTTTTCACCTAGCGTCTCTTGCCCATCCGGTTGTAGCATTTCGGGCACCTACGGCGGGTCACCCATCAGCGCAACGGTATCCGGCACTTCGGTCGGGCCATCCGCCCCCGGCAACACCGCGCCGACCGCAGATGCGGGCCCGGATCAATCCGTCGTCTCCGCCG
>NZ_JARGND010000040.1 GCF_029212645.1 Vannielia sp.
AGCGTCGCCACCTGCAACCGCGCCCCCCAGAGGTTTGCCCCCTGCAACCGCGCCTCCCTAAGGGTCGCCCCCTGCAACCGCGCCCCCCCGAGGTCCGCCCCCTGCAACCGCGCCTCCCCGAGGTACGCCCCCTGCAACCGCGCCCCCCAGAGGTTTGCCCCCTGCAACCGCGCCTCCCCGAGGTCCGCCACCTGCAACCGCGCTGTCTCGAGGCCCGCCCCCTGCAACCGCGCCGCCTCGAGGTCCGCCCCCTGCAACTGCGCCGCCCAGAGGTGCGCCCCCTGCAGCCGCGCCGCCTCGAGGTCCGCCCCCTGCAACTGCGCCCCCCAGAGGCTCGCCCCCTGCAACCGCGCCTCCCTAAGGGTCGCCCCCTGCATTACAGCGCTATCGAAGCGGGCGCCGTTTAGCTCAAGCCCGGCCATATCCGCGCCGCGCAGGTTGGCTTTGCGCAGGTCGAGGCGGTAGCCGTGATAGGTGTTGAGTTTCGTTTTCCAAGCCTCAAGGTCGGCCTCGTAGGCGTTCAACGCCTTTGGGTCGTGCTCATCGTCCGGCAAGTTTGGCTCGGGGCAGGGGATATCAAAGACAAAGCCGGTTTTGTTGCCATTGGCTTCGGCTTCCAATGCGCGTTGCTTGGCGCTGCGCCGCCCGATGACGGTGAGGGCGGTTTGGATATCGTCCCGGATGGTGAGGTGGCGGTATGTTTCTTCCTGCGCTTCATAGAAGGCTCTCCGCCGGTCATCCCGATCCGCCTCAAGCGGCCCGTCATCTTCGCCCTCCTTCATCTCCAGTTCGGGCCATGGCGCGGCTTCGGAGGCGGGGGCGTTTTGGCGGATGTAGGCGCAGAGGATCTCCATGATCTGGACATGGTCGCGGGGGCTGTCCTGCGCGATGCGTTCGAGGGCGTAGATGCCGCCGATGCGGACTTCTAGGTTGGGTTGAGTTTCGGTGATGCTGGTCCAGTGTCCGAAATGGATGGTCTCAGCCAGTTCGCTCTCAGGTTTGTCGCGCAGGCTTTCTGGGAGTTTGTCACGGATATCCACGGGTGCGCCCCAGCGCTGTTCAAATCCGTTGCGGACCTGCTTGCCCTCAACAGTTTCGGTCCAGTTCACCATGCGAGCTTGGAAGGTGACGGTTTTTTCTGTGCCCAAGGCTTCCAACGCCTTGTTGATCCGGTCGGTGATGAGGCCTTCTTCGGTGGCCGTGGTGGTGCGCTCGGTGATCCAGACGCGGACAAGTTGGAAGATCAGGGTGGCGGAGACGGCGAGGGTGCCCAGCAGGAGAGCGGTTGCCGTGGCGAGGTTACGCAGGTCGTTAGCTTCGGTTGATCCATCGGCGATGGCGGCTACAAGGCGGTCGACAAGGCCCATGACGGCATGGGCGATTTCGGCGAGGTAAAGGACGATTGCGGCACCGCCCAGCAGAAGGCCAAAGGCGAGCATAGCCTTCCAATAATGGCTGCGCAGGAGTGAAGGTGTGCGGCGGTAGAATCTGCGCGAGGGTTCACTGATGGCGATGAGGCCGAGGCCGACGGCGAAGGCGACCGCAATCCAAAGCAGGCGGTTTTGGGCGAGGGTATAGATCGTGTCTTGCATCGGGCCTCCGGCACTCGTGAACGCTGCGAGTTTAGGCGAGGGCGGGCAGTAGGGGAAGGTGAGAGGGGCGGGGGAATTTGGCGCTGAGGGGCTGACAATTTCGTGGCCCCTCTGGTGCTTGGGCGCAAAGGCCCTTATTTGCCTCTCACGCGCTTGCATCACCACGGTGCGGGCCATAGGGTGCGCGCCGAACCGGGCCATCCGGACCCAGCATTAATGAAGGAGCTCCCATGCAGGGCTTTCAGTCTATTTTGCCGTTTATCCTGATTCTCGGGATCATGTATTTTTTGCTCATTCGTCCGCAGCAAAAGAAGCTGAAGGATCATCAGGCGATGGTTCAGTCGTTGCGCCGGGGGGACCAGATTGTCACCCAGGGCGGGCTTGTGGGCAAGGTCACCAAGGTGCGTGACGAGGCCGAGGTTGAGGTTGAGATCGCCGAGGGTGTGAAGGTGCGTGTCATCAAGGCCACCGTCGCGCAAGTTCTCAACAAGACTGAGCCGGCCAGCGCCGAGGCGTAAGGCGGGCCGGGCCTTTGGGGGGCCGATCATGCTCAATATTTCCACGTTCAACCGGCTGGTGATCTGGTGTCTGGTGCTGGCGGGGCTGCTTTTTGCGCTGCCGAATGCGTTTTACAGCCGGGTCGAGCAGCACAATGATGCGCTGGTTGCCATCGAAAAGCAGGGTGCGACGCCGGAGCGGGAAGCAGATGCCGCGGCCTGGCCGGGATTTCTGCCATCCTCCCTTGTGAACCTGGGGCTTGATCTTCGTGGCGGGGCGCATTTGCTGGCCCGTGTGCGGGTTGAGGAGGTTTATGCTGACCGGATGAAGGCGATGTGGCCGGAAATCCGTGACGCGCTGGCCGCCGATCGCACCACCATTGGCACTATTCGCCGCCAGAACGGCCCCGACGACGAGGTGCGTGTGCGGATCGGCAACCCCGATCAGATGCAGCGTGCGCTGGAGCTTGTGCGCGCCCTTGCGCGGCCAGTTGTGTCGCTCTCTTACCCCGGTGCGACCGATATCGAGGTCGCGGCCAATGGCGATGTGCTGACGGTCACCCTGAGCCAGGCCGAGCGGGAGGCGACCGATGCGCGCACCGTGCAGCAGGCGCTGGAGATCATCCGCCGCCGGGTGGACGAGGTGGGCACGCGGGAGCCGACGATCCAGAAGCAGGGCGTGGACCGGATCATCATCCAGGTGCCGGGCATCGGCTCGGCGCAGGAGTTGAAAGACCTGATCGGCACCACCGCCAAGCTAACCTTCCAGCCGGTTGTTTCGCGCCAGTCCAGCCCCGATGCGACCGGCGCGCAGGGCCGGGTGGAGGTGCTGCCTTCGGCCGATCCGCGCGAGGAGGGCATTTACTACGTCCTCGAGGAAACGCCGGTTGTGAGCGGCGAAGAGCTGATGGATGCGCAGCCCGACTTTGACCAGAACGGGCGGCCTGCGGTGAACTTTCGCTTCAACGGGCCGGGGGCGCGCAAGTTTGGCGATTACACCGCCGAGAACGTGGGCTCGCTTTTTGCCATTGTGCTGGACGAGGAGGTGATTTCGGCGCCTGAGATCATCACCCATATCTCGGGTGGATCGGGCATCATCACTGGCAATTTCACCGTGGCCGAAAGCAATGATCTGGCGGTGTTGCTGCGCGCCGGGGCCTTGCCTGCGGGGCTTGATTTCCTCCAGGAGCGCACGATTGGCCCTGAGCTTGGGGCCGATAGCATCAGGGCGGGCACCATTGCCTGCATCGTGGCCTTTGCCGCCGTGCTGGTCTTCATGGTGCTCAGTTACGGGTTGTTCGGGGTGTTTGCCAACATTGCGCTGCTGATCAACGTGGGGCTGATCTTTGGCCTCTTGTCGCTGATCGGCGCGACGCTGACGCTGCCGGGCATTGCCGGGATCGTGCTGACGATCGGCATGGCGGTAGACGCCAATGTGCTGGTGTTCGAGCGTATCCGCGAGGAGCTGAAAACCGCGAAAGGCCCGGCACGGGCGATCTCGCTGGGCTATGAGCGCGCGCTTTCGGCGATCATTGATGCCAATATCACCACCTTCATCACCGCGTTGATCCTTTTCTTGCTGGGCTCTGGCCCGGTGCGCGGCTTCTCGGTGACGCTGGGCCTTGGGATCATGACCAGCGTTTTCACCGCGATCTATGTGACCCGGTTGTTGATTGTCATCTGGTTTGAACGGGCAAAGCCCAAGACGGTGGAGGTGTGATCCAATGCGCTTGAGGCTTGTTCCCGAAAACACCAACATCAACTTCTTCCGCGCCCGTTGGCTGACCTTTGGCGCCTCGATGGTGCTGATGGTTCTGTCGCTCTTGGCATGGGCCACGCTGGGGCTGAACTATGGCATCGACTTTCGTGGCGGCACCTCGGTGCGGACCGAAAGCGCCCAACCCGTGGATGTGGCCGCCTATCGCGCCGCGCTTGACCCGCTGGAGCTGGGCGATGTGGCGATCACCGAGGTGTTTGACCCAACCTTCGAGGCGACAAAGCATGTGGCGATGATCCGCATTCAGGCGCAGGACGGCGAAGAATCGGCCGGGTCTGACATGCTGGAAAACGTGGAAGCAGCGCTGAAGGGCGTGGATGACACGGTGGTTTTCACCTCGGTGGATTCGGTTGGCCCGGAAGTTTCGGGCGAGTTGGTGAAGAGCGCGATCTATGCCGTGCTCGCCGCGCTTGGGGCGATCATGGTTTACATCTGGCTCAGGTTCGAGTGGCAGTTCAGCCTGGGCGCTGTGGTGGCGCTGTTCCACGATGTGCTGCTCACCATCGGCCTGTTTGCGGTGCTGCAAATCCGGTTTGATCTGGCGACCATCGCGGCGCTGCTCACCATTGTGGGCTATTCGATCAACGATACGGTGGTGATCTTTGACCGGGTGCGCGAGAACCTGATCAAGTTCAAGCAGACGCCGCTGATTGACGTGATGAACCTTTCGGTCAACGAAACTCTGGCCCGCACGGTGATGACCTCGGGCACCACGCTGATTGCGCTGATTGCGCTGCTGGTGCTGGGCGGGGATGTGATCCGGGGCTTTGTGTTTGCGATCACATGGGGCGTTGTCGTGGGCACCTACTCATCGGTTTACGTGGCCAAGAACGTGGTGCTGATGCTGGGCACCAAGCGCGATTGGTCCAAGCCGAGCGATGGCCCGGCGGGGACGCAGTTTAGCACCGATGCCTGATTGGTCTGCCGGGCGGTGCTGATCGCGCGGCAAGAAGCGGGGGAACAGTGGCGATTTGTCGGGGCCCCTATTGGCGCGGCGACGTCGCTGTTTTGCAGGCGTTCCGGTGGGGCTTAAGGTGGGCGCTGTCGCTGGCCTGTGTCATCATCATAGCCTCCGCCCTTGCGGGCTTTCCGATTTTGGGCAAAGGGTAGGCCATGCGGATCACTGAAGTGGAATATCGCGGCGAATTGCCGGTAGATGGTTACGGGCCGGGCTTTTGGCGGGTTGGCGGGCGCGTTATTGACGGCGCGGTGCTGGTTGGCCCCGGCGGCGTGGCGCCGTGGGACGGCGAGGTGGAGGCTTTGCTGGCGCTCAAGGGCGCGGTCGATGTGATTTTTCTGGGCATGGGCGCGGTGATTGCACCGGTGCCGCGTGCCCTGCGCGAAGCACTGGAGGAGGCCGGGATCGGGGCCGAGCCGATGGCCTCGCCCACCGCCGCGCGCAGCTATAACGTATGCCTTGGCGAGGGCCGCCGGGTGGCCGCGGCGCTGCTGCCGGTGCCGCCCAAGTGACCGCGCTGCTTGAGGCGAAGGGGCTGACCGTGGAGCGCGGCGGCGTGCCGGTGCTGGAGGGCGTTTCGCTCACCGTGGAGCCGGGGCGGGTGCTGGTGCTGCGCGGCCCGAACGGCATAGGAAAAACCTCGCTTCTCAGGGTGTTGGCCGGGTTGGCGCCGCCTTTGGCGGGGGAGGTGGACTGCCCCGGTGGCACTGCCTATGCCGCCCATGCCGATGGGCTGAAACCCACGTTGACAGTGGCTGAGAACCTTGCCTTTTGGGCCGATCTGCACGGCCAGCCAGTGGGCGATGCGCCGGAGCGGATGAACCTTGCCGGGCTGATCGACCGTCAGGCCGCAAGCCTGAGTGCCGGGCAAAAGCGCCGCCTCGGGCTGGCGCGGCTATTGGTGACGGGACGGGCGCTATGGCTGCTGGATGAGCCGACGGTATCGCTTGATACGGCCTCGGTGGCGCTGTTTGCCGGGGTGATTACCGCCCATGTCGAGGCGGGCGGCGCGGCGGTGATTGCCACCCATATCGCGCTGGGGCTGGAAGACCGCTCTGAGGTGCTGGAGCTGGGCGGCTACAAGGCGCGCCCTGCCACCCACGCGCCGGGCGGCTTTGACGAGGCCTTTCAGTGAGTGCGCGCGCGCAAAGGCCGGGGGGCTGCGGATGATTGCGCTTTTGGTGCGGGATTTGCGGCTGGCGATGCGGGCGGGCGGCGGCTTTGGGCTGGCGCTGGCGTTCTTTTTGATCGTCGTGGTGCTGGTGCCGTTCGCGCTGGGGCCGCAGCCGGAGCGGCTGCAAGATATCTCGACCGGGGTGCTGTGGCTGGGCGCGCTTCTGGCCTGCCTGCTCTCGCTCGACCGGATCTTCGCGCTGGACTATGAAGACGGCTCGCTGGAGGCGCTGGCAACGGCGCCGATCCCGCTGGAGGGGGTGGCGGCGGTGAAGGCGCTGGCCCATTGGCTCACCACCGGGTTGCCGCTCACCCTTGCGGCCCCGGTGCTGGGGCTATTCCTGCACTTGCCGGCCGAAGGCTACCTGTGGCTCACCCTGTCGCTGGCGCTTGGCACGCCCGCGCTTTCGGCCATTGGGGCCTTTGGTGCGGCGCTCACGGTGGGGCTGAAGCGGGGCGGCTTGCTGCTGTCGCTGATCGTGCTGCCGCTTTATGTGCCAACGCTGATCTTTGGGGCCGAGGCGGCGCGGCGCGGGGCCGAAGGGTTTGCTGTGCAGACGCCGCTTTTGCTGCTGGCGGGGCTGACGGCGGCCACCCTTGCGCTGTTGCCCTTTGCGGCGGCTGCGGCGATACGTATCAACCTGCGCTGAGGGGATGAGCTTTATGTGTCTTGAGCGTCAGCAAGGGGGGGCATAGGGTTAGCGCCATGTCGCTCTGGGAATATGCAAATCCAAAGAAATTCATGGCCACCAGCGGGGCAGTTTTGCCCTGGTTTGCGGTGGCCGCTGGCCTTGCCACGCTGGGCGGGATGATTTGGGGATTTTTCGCCACGCCGCCCGATTACAAGCAGGGTGCGACGGTGAAGATCATCTTCATCCATGTGCCCTCGGCGATGATGGCGATCAACATCTGGGCGATGATGCTTGTGGCCTCGCTGATCTGGGTCGTGCGCCGCCACCATGTGAGCGCGCTGGCCGCCAAGGCCGCCGCGCCGGTGGGCCTTGCGATGACGTTGATCGCGCTGTTTACCGGCGCGACATGGGGCCAGCCGATGTGGGGCACGTGGTGGGAGTGGGACCCGCGGCTTACCTCGTTTCTGATCCTGTTCCTGTTCTACCTTGGCTACATGGCGCTATGGGCGGCGATTGATAGCCCCGACACGGCGGCAGACCTGACGGCGGTGCTGTGCCTTGTTGGCTCGGTCTTTGCGGTGCTCTCGCGCTATGCGGTGAACTTCTGGAACCAGGGGCTGCATCAGGGGGCGTCGCTTTCGCTGGACAAGGAAGAGAATGTTTCGGACGTTTATGCCTATCCGCTGTGGCTGTGCATGGCGGGCTTTTTCCTGCTCTTCGTGGTGCTGCTGTTGATGCGCACCCGCACCGAAATTCGCCTGCGCCGGATCAAGGCGCTGGAGGCCCGCGCGAGGATGACAGATGCCTGAGCTTGGAAAATATGCAACCGAGGTTTTGCTGGCCTATGCGGGGGCCATTGCGGTGCTGGCGGGGCTGATCGCGGTGACGATCGCCCAAGGCCGCGCGGTGCGCGACCGGCTGCGCCGGATGGAGGGCGACAAGTGAGGTGGCTGCTATTTGTTCCCGTGGGGATCATGTTTGCCCTTGGCATCACCTTTTGGGTCGGCATGATGCGCGACGATCCAACAGGCCTGCCCTCGACCATGATCGGCCTGTCGGCGCCTGATCTGGTGCTGGAACCGCTGGAAGGCCCGGCGCTGGAGCGCGCCATGCTGGATGGTGACACCGCGGCGGGCGGGCTGAAGCTGGTGAACTTCTGGGCCTCGTGGTGCGCGCCCTGCCGGGTGGAGCACCCCAACCTGATCAAGCTGGCGGAGGCCGGGCTGCCGATTTACGGGATCAACTTCAAGGACGATCCGGCCAAGGCCCGCGCGTTTTTGGCAGAGCTGGGCAACCCCTATGCCGCCATCGGCGCGGATACCAAGGGCACCAATGGCTTTGAGTGGGGCGTTTACGGTGTGCCCGAGACCTACCTGATTGACGCTGAGGGCACGGTGCTGGCGCGGGTGGCCGGGCCGGTGACGACCTCTACCTACACCCGCGATCTGGCCCCGGTGCTGGAGCCGCGCGGCATTGTGGTGGATTTCACCCGGTAGCGCCGCGCCGCCGCCTGATCCGGCCTTTGGAGCGGCTTGAGGGGGCGGGATTTGGATATTTTCAGCAAGAAAATGCGGGGAGGGCCGCGCCCGCGTTACCGGGGCGTGAATGTCGGGTGAATGCGTTGACATGGCGATAGTGCCATGGGCGGACGTGGGGCAGGGTGGCTGTGCGGCCTTCAGGGGCGGTTCATTTAAAGACGCAAGACGCATTACACGACCCAACTTGCGGTGTAAGGGGTTTGTTGCCCTGGTCGCTTTCGGGTGTCACTCGCCCGATCCATAGAAGGCCCCGGCAGTCCTCCCCATTGGCCGGGGTCTTCGCTTGTTTGGCGTCTGGCTGCGGGGCGAGGCAGCCGGATCATCCGGGGTGGCGTGTGATGATCTACCTCCCAACCATCAAGCGAAGCCCGAGCGCGCCGAGGATCACAGAGGCCGTGCGGTCGGTATAGACCTTGGCCTTCAGGTATTTTGTGCGGACGGCGGCGGTGTTCATCCCGTAGGCGAGCGCGGTGTAGAACACCATTTCGACGAGCAGATGGTTCAAGACGACGATGGCATTGTCCATCGGCACCATATCGGACGGAAAAATGACGACCAACACGGCCGCTGCGAACAGGACTGACTTTGGGTTCAGCATGTTGATCAGCACACCCTGCCGAAACGAGCGCCGGGCGGGCTGTTCCTTGGCTTCGATCCGATCGGCTGCGCCGCGCCACATGCCCCAGGCGATGTAGATCAGGTAGATGGCACCGATGAGCTTTGCCGTGGAATAGGCCCAGGGAAATAACTGAAAGATCGTTTCCAACCCAAGCAGGGCAAGGAGGGTCCATGTCACCGCCATCAACCCGAGGCCATAGCCAATGGCGATCCCCGCCTTTCGGCCCGAGCTCAGGGTGGTTTGGATCGCAACCAAAAGGGCTGGTCCGGGGCTGGCGATGGCCGCGAGCAGGGCGATGTTGAAGGCAATAAGGTGTTCGACGGACACGAATTTATCCTCTCAAGACCGGTGACAGGGCCGATTGTTAGCCGCGTTGGAGAGGGCTGTCATTATGCGCTGTGGCGCGACTTTTGGTTGGCCGTGATCTGCCCCGAAAATCGCAGCGATCCGGCCTTCGACTGCCTAGGGCAGGCTGCCCCGAAAATGAAAACGCAGGCCCGATTGGGCCCGCGTTGATTTGCAATGCGCCCTAGGCTCAGGCGGATTTGGCGAGGTTGCGCAGCACGTAGTGCAGCACGCCGCCGTTTTCGATGTATTCGATCTCGACCGCGGTATCGATGCGGCACTTGAGGGTGATCTTTTTCACCGAGCCATCGCCCATGGTGATCTCGCAGGGCACTTCGGCGAGCGGTTTGACGCCCTCAAGCCCTTTGATCGAGAAGGTTTCATCGCCCTTCAGGCCGAGCGATTTGCGGGTGTCGCCGCCGGTGAACTCGAACGGGATCACGCCCATGCCAACCAAGTTGGAGCGGTGGATACGCTCGAAGCTTTCGGCGATCACGGCCTTGACGCCGAGCAGCGCGGTGCCTTTTGCGGCCCAGTCACGCGAGGAGCCTGCGCCATATTGCTCACCGCCGACGATGACCAGCGAGGTGCCCTGATCCTGATAGGCCATGGCGGCATCGTAGATCGAGGTTTGCTCGCCGTCGGGGCCTTTGGTGTAGCCGCCTTCAACGCCATCGAGCATCTCGTTGCGGATGCGGATGTTGGCGAAGGTGCCGCGCATCATCACCTCGTGGTTGCCGCGACGGCTGCCATAGGAGTTGAACTCCCGCACCGGCACCTGATGTGCGGTCAGATATTGGCCGGCAGGGGTGCTTTCCTTGAAGGAGCCGGCCGGAGAGATGTGGTCGGTCGTGACCATATCGCCCAGCAGGGCCAGCATTTTGGCGCCTTCGATATTGGTGATGGCGTGGGTGTCCATCGTCATGTTCTGGAAGTAGGGCGGGTTTTGCACATAGGTCGAACCAGCGGGCCAATCATAGGTTTGGCTATCGGTGATTTCGACGCTCTGCCACTTTTCGTCGCCTTTGAACACATCGGAGTATTTGGACTGGAAGGCTTCGCGCGTCACGGTTTTCTCGACGAGATCGGCGATTTCCTTGGAGGTTGGCCAGATGTCCTTGAGGTAGACATCATTGCCTTCGTTGTCCTGGCCAAGCGGCTCGGTGGTGATATCGACGTTCATGTCACCGACCAGCGCGTAGGCCACCACGAGGGGCGGCGAGGCGAGGTAGTTGGCGCGCACATCAGGCGAGATGCGGCCTTCGAAGTTACGGTTGCCCGAGAGCACCGAGGTGGCCACGAGGTCGTAATCGTTGATCGCCTTGGAGATCGGCTCTTCGAGGGGGCCCGAGTTGCCGATGCAGGTGGTGCAGCCATAGCCAACGAGGTTGAAGCCGATGGCATCCAGATCCTTTTGCAGATCAGCGGCTTCAAGGTAGGCCGACACAACCTGCGAGCCGGGGGCCAGCGAGGTTTTGACCCAGGGCTTGCGGGTGAGGCCCTTTTCGTGGGCCTTGCGGGCCACGAGGCCGGCGCCGATCATCACATAGGGGTTCGAGGTGTTGGTGCAGGAGGTGATCGAGGCGATCACGATGGAGCCGTCATGCAGCTGATGCGCGGCTTCCTCGCTGTCCTTGTACCAGCCCTTGTTGTGGTGGCCCGCGTCACCGGGGATATCGCGCGGCTCAGGTGCGCCACCTTCTGCCTCCCAACGGCCCTCGGCCTTGTCAGACGGTTCTGCGCCATCACGGATGCCCTTGATGAACTTGCCAAATTCGGTCGCGGCGCAATCGAGGGCAATATAGTCTTGCGGGCGTTTGGGGCCGGAAATGGCGGGCACGATGGTGCCCATGTCGAGCGAGAGGGTATCGGTGTAGACGGGTGCGTAATCTGCCCCGCGCCACATGCCGTTTTCCTTGGCGTAGGCTTCAACCAGTTGCACGCGCTCTTCGTCGCGCCCGGTGTTGCGCAGGTAGCGCAGGGTTTCGCTATCGATCGGGAAGAAGCCGCAGGTGGCGCCATATTCAGGGGCCATGTTGGCGATGGTGGCCCGGTCTGCCAGCGGCAGGTGATCGAGGCCCGCGCCGTAAAACTCGACAAACTTGCCGACAACGCCCTTTTCACGCAGCATTTCGACGACCTTCAGCACAAGGTCGGTGCCGGTGGTGCCTTCAACCATGGAGCCTGTCAGCTCGAAGCCAACAACCTCGGGAATCAGCATTGAGATGGGCTGGCCGAGCATGGCGGCTTCGGCCTCGATCCCGCCAACGCCCCAGCCGAGCACGGCCGCGCCGTTCACCATGGTGGTGTGGCTGTCGGTGCCGACGAGTGTATCGGGGTAGGCGACCTCTTTGCCGTTCTGGTCCTTGTCGGTCCAGACGGTTTGCGACAGGTATTCCAGGTTCACCTGGTGGCAGATGCCGGTGCCCGGCGGCACGACGCGGAAGTTGTTGAACGCCTTTTGGCCCCACTTGAGGAAGACATAGCGCTCCATGTTGCGCTCATACTCGCGGTCCACGTTCATCTGGAAGGCGCGGGGGTTGCCGAATTCGTCGATCATCACCGAGTGGTCGATCACCAGGTCAACCGGGTTCAGCGGGTTGATCTTTTGCGGATCACCGCCAAGGTTTGCGATGCCGTCGCGCATGGCGGCAAGGTCAACCACGGCCGGAACGCCGGTGAAATCCTGCATCAGCACGCGGGCCGGGCGATAGGCGATTTCGCGGGGGTTCTTGCCGCCCTTGGTGGCCCATTCCGCGAAGGCCTTGATGTCATCGGTCGAAACCGTTTTGCCATCTTCAAAGCGCAGCATGTTCTCCAGCACCACTTTCAGCGCGGCGGGCAGCTTGGAGAAATCGCCAAGCCCGGCGGCCTCGGCGGCGGGGATCGAGTAGTAATCGACCGACTGGCTGCCTGCTGTGAGAGTTTTACGGGTTTTTGATGTATCGTGGCCTACGGTGATTGGCATGGGAGGCTCCCTTGGCTTGTTGGCGTCACTTTGCACTGGCTTAGACCTGTTGGGGTGTTGCTTTCAAGGTTGAATGCGGTGGTGGGGGTGAAAAATGTATACCATTGCACACAAAGCGGCGTGATCGGCGGGTTTTGGGAGGGATTGCCGGGTAAGGGTGGTGGCTTCGGCTTGCGGGCCTGCGCCGGAGAGAGGCCAGGAGAATCGGCCATTCAGGGCGGGAAAGGGGCGGCGCCCCAATGTGACATATCTCTCGCGTTTGATTGATTGGCGCTTCCCGCCGGGCTGGGGTAAAGCAGGGAGAGGGATGACAACAGCGGGATATCATGGCGTTCAGATCGGGCATCTTCAGGCTCCTTGGGGCCATGGGTTTTTGTGTGTCGCTCATGGGTGGCGCGGCTAAGGCAGGCGACACGGTGGTGATCGAGCTTTACACCTCGCAGGGGTGCTCCTCATGCCCGCCTGCGGATGCGATCCTGAGCAAACTGAGCCAGAAACCCGATGTTATCGCGCTGGCGCTGCATGTGGATTATTGGGATTACATCGGCTGGGCCGACAGCTTTGCCCGCCCCGAACATACCAAACGCCAGCGCGCCTATGCCCATAAAGCAGGCCAGCGCACGATTTATACGCCGCAAATGGTGATTGGCGGGATTGATCATGTGGTCGGCGCGCGCCCGATGGATGTGTATGAAATCCTCAACCGCCAGAAAGCCACACCCGCGCCGGTGAAGCTGAAGGCCACGCGCGATGGCGAAGAGATTGTCATTCAGGCCAATCCGGTGACGGAAGACGTGGGGCTGATGGTGGTGCAATTGGTCCGCTACGAGCCCGCCGCCACGGTTGACATAAAGAGCGGCGAGAATGCCGGGCAGACGATCACCTATGCCAACATCGTGCTCGACTGGCAGCGGCTTGGCGAGTGGAGCGGTGACGGCCCGCTCACGATCAAGGCCCCGGCACCGGGCAAAGCCCCTGCGGTGGTGATCCTTCAACGCCCCGGTCCGGGCGCGATTGTCGCTGCCACGCGGGTTGACTAAAGCGTTCCCCTAAAAACCTGAACCACAGTTTTTGGCGCAGCGTAGTGCGAGGCAGGACTGTTGCGCCCGCCTCGCCTTTAGCCGGATCCAATTGCGCGCCTGACGGCGCATTCGATATTTCGATTGGGACAGGGTGGTGCCGGGCACCGCAAGGGCCGGATCGGTGTGCTTGGGGCTGGCGGTGGATGGGGTTTTGGTGCCGCTGATCGCTTGGCCCGGACTGGCGGCCTATTTCCAGCGGCGGTGAATCCAGAACCACTGATCGGGGTTGTCCTCGATGCGGGCTTCGAGGGAGCGGGTTGCGGTCTGGGTCATGGTGACGGCATCGCTGTGGGGGATCGGCGCTTCAACCTCTACCCGGTAGTCCAGCCCGCCGTCGACGCGCGTGCCATAGAGCGGCAGCATCAGCGCATCATACCGCAGGGCCATTTCGGCGGCGGAGGTGGCGGTTTTTGCGGTGTGGCCCATGAAGGAGATCGGCGTGCCGCGCCAGGCGTGCACATCATGCAGGATGATCAGCATCCCGCCTGCCTTGAGGTGGCGGATAAAGGCCATGGTGCCGCGCCGCCCTTGCGGGAACACCGGGCGACCGACGGCCTCCATGGTTTGCACATAGTGCTGGTTGAAAAAGCCGTTGGTCATGGGGCGATAGAGGCCGCCAAAGTGAAAACCCCGCGTGTTGAGCGCGGCGCGGGCGGCTTCGTAATTTCCAAAGTGGCCGGTGACACCGATGACCGCGCGGCCCGAAGCGCGGGCTTCTTCCAACGCGGGCAGGCCGGGGCCGGAGAGCGGGAAATTGGCGGCGCGGGCAAAGAAGGCGGGGTTGGAATAGTTTTCCATCAGCACGCGGCCTGCGTTTTCACAGACGCGGGCCGCAAGGGCGCGGCGTGCCGGAGCGGGCATATCGGGCCAGACCATCGCCAGATTTTTCTGCGCGCGTTTGTCATAGCCCGCGAGCGGGGCGATGAAATGGCGGGTGATCTTGCCGAACGTGGGGATGCGGGCGCCGTAAGGCAAGACGCGGGCGGCGCCGATGAACCCGCGCAACGCCTTGTTGACCAGCCAATCGGCGGGGCTGCCCGTGGCGGGTGTGTCTTCGGCGGTTTCGGCCATCTAGCTCCCTTTGCGCTTCGGGGCCAGAGATATGCGGCGCGGCGCGGCTTGCCAAGGGCGCGGCGGGAGAGAGCGCGCGGATCGGGCGATGGGTGACGGAGTGGGCACCCAAGGGCGGAGGGCTTATTCCTCCTCCTCCTCGTCATCAGGTGAGACAAACAGGATGTCGCCCGCGCTTTCGAGGCGGCGCACTTCGGTCACCACTTCTGTCATGGCTTCCTCGGCGACTTTGTCCTTGATCTTGCCAGCCTCGGCCATTTCATCGCGCAGGTTTTCGGCCATTCGTTTGGACATGTTATCGAGGATGAAGTCGCGGGTCTTTTCGGCATCGCCCTTGCAGCCGGCCAGCGCGGTGACGAGGACCGCTTGATCAATGCTGCGGATCACCTTGGGCACATCGCGGGGGGCGACCCGCTCGGGGATATTGGCGAAGGTAAAGATTGCCTTTTTGACCAGTTCGGCAAAGGCGGCGTCCTGCTCCTGGAGGCCTGCCAGCATATCGTCGCGGGTGGCTGCGGGGGAGAAATTGAGCACTGCGGCCACGCGCTCGGCGGGGCCTTCATCAAAGGCGGTGACGGGCACGGAATCAAGCTGGGCGGCGAGGGTGAGGCCGATGCGGCGGATGGTTTCGGGGGCGACCCGAGAGGTGCGTTGCATGGCGTGGGTGATGCGGCGGGCCTTGTCGCCTGCGATCTTACCCAACAGGTCCGCCGATTTGCTGACCGGCAGCATGGAGAGGAGCACCGCGCCGACCTCGATGCCTTCTTCCTCCAGCACGGTTTGCAGCTTGTCGGTTTCCAGCGCGCCGATCCGCTCCCACGGGTCGCCCTTGGCGGCAACCCCGGCCTCGCGGCGCAATCGGGCGGAGGTGGCGGGGGAGATATGGCCATCAAGCAGGCCCAGCGCGCCCTCGATCCCGCCCGAAAAGCTGAGCCCGATGGACTGAAGCTCATCAGAAAACTCCTCAACCACCTCTTCAAGGCTTTCGCGATCCACGCGGCGCAACTGGCCCATGGCCTGGGTCAGTGCCTCCTGCATATCTTCAGGCCAGTCGGCGAGCGGCAATTGCGCGCCCTCGCCAACGAGCAGGCGCACGATCACCGCAACCTTTTGGCGTCGAGTGAGCGCGACTCGTTTTACAGGCCGCCCGCTGGAGGGGGCAGGCAGCCCGGCAGAGCCGGTTTCACCAAGGTTGGGAAGCCCCCCGAGGGAGGCAAGCGAGCTGGACATGGCAACCCCTGCATTTAGGCCACGCCAAGAGCGACGCGTTTCTTCTGCTTGGCGTGAGGCTGCGTGGCACAGCCTTCACCAAACAGACCCTACAGAGAGCAGGCTTAATGCCGGGTTACCGCCGGAGGGGTTTTTGCAAATGCGCGGAGGGGCGATCAGCCGGTGGGGGTGATGCAGCCTTTGGCGTTCTCGTCCCAGACTTTGCCGTCAGCGCAGGACATCGTCACCTTTTCATGGCCATAGGAACATTCGGCCAACGCCAGCGTGGGAGACAGCGTAAGGGCGAGGGCGGTGAGGATCACTTTGGTCTTCATGGCGTCAACTCCTGTTTCCGTTGGGGCAGCTTACATAAAAGTAGCACGGGTTTGCGATTCTCCCAAATTGGTGTGGGAGCCGCTGGAATGGCGGTAGCGTTACGTAAGCGTGAACGGGCCGGGGCAATGGCGTGAAACGCTGCGTGAACCGGCAGTGTGTGGTTGCCCCTGCGTCAGGGCAGCGGGCAGGGTTGAGCACAGGCACCGGGTTGTGTGGCGGCCTTTCCCCTAGGACCGGCACGCAAGTCTTCCCAAAAGCGTTCCCCGCCCGGTGCCGCCATATTGAACCAGGAGGACCACCGATGGCGCACGCCAGAGGGCCAGCACGCCCCGCTTTCGCCCCCCGCTGCGAGCTTGGAAAAGGGCGCCTTGGGTGCATTTGCAGTGACGCGGTGATTGAGGCCACCCTCGGGAGAGGCATTCCCTGTGACAGGTGGCTGACGGGTGGTCCGCGTTTCTGGGTGAACGCTGCGTCTGGCAGGAGCCTTTTGGACAGGCTGTTGATATCTGGCGATGCCAATGCTGAGGGCGATCGGGGCGTGCCCGTGGTTCGGCGGCTTTCAGGATACCCCGTGAGTGCAGACGTTTTCTGACCCTTGGCTCACGCGGCAGGGGAGCCCAGTGGCGTGGTGGCCCGGGGGTTCTCCCGGAAAGGTCCGGCCCTGAAAATGGGTTGGGCCTTTCTCGTTTTGGGCGGGGTGGGGCCGAGTGCTGACCACTCGTTTGGCGCGATCAAGCTGGTGGAGCAGCGCCTGAAAAGGACCGCGCCTCTGGCCCTTGTGGGGGCGGCAGAGGCGCGGAAATGGCTTTAAGGTCGTCGCGTAAGCGCTGGAAAGAAAGCGCTAAACCGTGCCTCAGGCGTTGGCTTCGCGGATCTTTTCGGCGGCGTCCTTGTCATAGGTGACGCCGTTCTCTTCGAACAGGGTATCGAGCTCGCCGGAGAGGGTCATCTCGGTGATGATATCGCAGCCGCCAACAAACTCGCCCTTGACGTAAAGTTGGGGGATGGTGGGCCAGTCGGAATAGTCCTTGATGCCCTGGCGGATTTCTTCGTCGCTCAGCACGTTCACATCGGCGAAATCGACGCCCATGAAATTGAGCACCCCGGCCACGCGCTGCGAAAAGCCACATTGCGGCGCGTCCTTGGTGCCCTTCATGTAGAGCACGACATCGTTGGATTTTACGGTTTCGGTGATCTTGTCTTGGGCGGTCATATCGGTCTCCTTCGGCACGGGGCCGACGTTTTGGGTGTTCTTCTGTGCCACAGATAGAGCCGGAGGGCGGTGATTTCCAGCCGGTTTTCGCGGGGGCACGATCACGTGCGCTTGGGCGGCATGGCTTTGGCGAGGGCTTGCGGAGCAGGGGGTGGTGCTGGCGGTGGTGCCAAATGGGCCGCTGTTGAGAGTGTGGGTTGGGGTTGCAGGGGGGGCTGCCACCGGATGATCGCCGCTGTTCCGCCCCCCACGGGGGAGAGGGAGCCAGAGCGATGACATGGGGTTACTCCCCGCCGATCACTCCTTGCGTTTGCGGGTGCGATACCGTGCGGCGCCATAAGAGGCGCGGCGGGGGGTTGCGGGGTTTGCGGCCTCGGGCGGAGGGGCCTTGGGCGCGGGGGGCTCAGGGTCAGCTTCAGGCTTCACCCAGGTGTTCGTGCGGTTTTTCCAGATCGCCCCGCCCCGCGACATTGCGCGATACATCACCACGGCCAGAATGAAACCCGCAATGAGGATCAGGCCAGGGTCCATCGTGCGTGCTCCTTTGGGTTAAGGGTTTGGGTCAAGGGGCCTTGGTGGTGAGCGCCAGCGCGTGCAGCTCGCCCGCAGGCCCATCCATCTTGCCCTTCAGAGCGGCATAGACGGCGCGTTGCTGCTGCACCCGGTTCATGCCGCGAAAACTTTCATCCACGACCATTGCCGAAAAATGCACCCCATCATCGCCCTCGACCATAATCTGAGCGTCGGGGAAGGCTTCGCGGATGAGGGTTTCAAGCTGTTGGGCGTCGATTGACATGGGGGTGTGGCTCCGTGGTTATGCTTGGAGGTAGATGTATGCGCCGGGAGCAGGGCGGGCAAGGGTGACAGTGCTGATAGGCCCGTGACGTGGCAGTTGCCATATGGCGGTCCGGTATTGGCGGGGAGGTGACTTTTGTTTGGGAGCGTAGGTTCGGATGCACGGCAGCGACGGTCGGGTTTGGGCCTTCCCCCCTCATGATGCGCGTCCCCCGACCGGAATCAAGCCAAAGGCTCCGGTCGAGCGCCCGCCCGTCCCGGCGGGCTGGCGCTTGCTATCTGTTGGCGCAACGAAGGGCCGGAAGATGACCTTGCAACCATAAAGGGCTTCCGAATGACCGTTGCTGCGCCACCCCACGGGCAGGCGCTCCACCGTCTGGCGTGGCGCTTTCTTGAAGGTCGTTTTTGCCCGCTTATCAGACATTTTTTCGGGCAATTGAGCAGGGTCAACTCGGCCCAAACCGGACGTTGTAACCACTCGCGGGGAACTACCGGTCCGAGCCCAAAGAGCCGAATGCTGCGACATTGATCAATGTCCGCTTCAGTGGCACATGGAACGAAAATTCCGGAGGGATTGATCGTGATCTATTCTGTAACGCTATTGTTTGGTTTGATCCTTGCTCCGCTTTTGGCTCACTTCCGCGGTTGGAAGCCCGCCGCACTGTTCTTTGCTGTAGCGGTTATCTACGCGGCCTTCGGTGCCATCAGTTTCGCGCATATGCAGATTGTTTTAAGCGACGTCAGAGAAACTGAGCCAACGTTTCACGACACCTATTACGTGGTGAGCCATGGCCACTATATGGTGAACCTTGGCATCGCGATGGCAGTCCTGGGAGCGATAACCTGGGTACAGACGCGGTTTGGTGCGATGAGATACCCAACGCTGACCAAGACCCTCTTTTGGGCGCTACATATCGGACTGATCGGCAGCACCGCATTCCAAGGAGTGCTTGCCTTTATCTTGCCAAGGCCGCGCAGATATATCGATTGCCCAGAGTTCATGGAAGCCTACGTTATGATCAGTTCGTGGTCCGGCTTTCTGTCCCAAGTTGCACTACTCGGGCTCTTGTGCCTGCTGTTGTGGTCGATCACGGCGAAGTGGCTTGAAAGGTAGATGTCGCCTTACAAAAAAGCTGACCTTGGCGCACTGGCAGCGAATTCATACTTCAATCCGCTGACCGGCTGTCGCGACCCCAAGTTTGAGGTCCGCTTCCGGTGAAATGGAAAATTGAAGTCTCAATAGAGGCGAGGCCGCTGTGCGATCCGCGCGGGGGTGTGGGTTTTTTCTTGCTCCACATCCAGCTTGCGGGCCCCTTATTGATTGGTCCGCATGAAGGGTTACAAATCCGCTGGGGCGCACGGGGGCCCCGACGGATGAGCTTAAGGGATCAGCCGGCGATTTCGCGTGCGGTGATCTCATAGGCAAAGCTGGGCGGATCAAGTTCGTCCTGCGCAACGCCGGCAATTTCGGCCTGCGGATACATCAGGAAGGGCAGGGTGCCCTGGGTGGAGCCGGGCAGCGCCACATCATGGGCATCGTTATAAGCGATCCAGTTGCCCTCGGACGCGCCAAAGAGGCCGTTGCGGGCGTCAATCACCTTGTCGTCGGAGAGGGTGAGGGTTTTGGGCGGCTCTTCCAGCACGACCTTGCGCACATCTGCCGGATCGGCAGCCACCCAGCCAAAGCCCTCCAGCCAGATCTCGGCGCGGCAGTGCTGCGCCTTGCTCACCACCTCGGAGCCTGCGCCAAGGCTTTTGTAACCAAAGGCCGAAGGGGCCACGCGCAGACCGTAAAGATCACGCGCCGGAATGCCTGCGGCGCGCGACAGCGCCACGAACAGCGCGTTCAGGTCAGCGCATTTGCCGCTGAGGTTGCCGCTGTGGAGCATGGTGGCCACATCGCCAAGGCCGCAGCCGCGGGTTTTGGGATCACGGTACGAGCTTTCGACGACCCAGTTATAGATGGCGCGGGCCTTCTCCAGATCGTTGGTTGCATCGCCCACGGCCTCGCGCGCGGTGTCGGCGACGATGCCATCGGTGGGAAGCAGCTCGGTCGGTGCGAGGTGGCGGGCGCGCTCGGCCTTGTCGAGGGGCGCGATCGAGGCGCCTGCGCTGCTCAGGTCTACCGCGCGGTCACGGGTGGCGACGGTGGACACAACCTCCAGCACCGCTTCATCGGTGCCCTCGGGCCATGTGGCGTGAACGAACTTCACCTTGCCGTCGGCGGCCTCGCCCAGCGCGCTTTCGGCGGAATTGCCCGAAAACGTGGTATCGCCGGGGCGCGACCAGAGCGGCTCTGCCATGTTGGGCACGGGCACCCAGGCCTGAGCGGCGGCGCCCTTGGTGGGCAGGGTCACGCGGGTTGTCAGCTCAAAGTTGCGCCAGCCGTTGTTCGGGGTGGGGGCAAAGGCGGCGCGCGCAAAGCCGGGCAGGGTGGCGGCGAGGGCTGCGGTGGCGGTGAGGGTGAGAACTTGGCGACGGTGCATGACGGTCCCTTTCGTGCTGCGGTTGGGCAGGGTCATAGGGCCGTGGGGGGCGCTCCACAAGGCCCGCGATGCCGCTAAAGCGCCCCCAAAAAAGCGCCCATAGGCGGCCCCTAAGGGGCGGGTTGTGCTGCATCGGCAAAGGGATGTGGCGGAGAGACAGGGATTCGAACCCTGGGAAGGCTTGCACCCTCAACGGTTTTCGAGACCGCCCCGTTCGACCACTCCGGCACCTCTCCGCGATCCTGTGGTCTCAGGTGGCGCGGAGATAGGCCACTCCCGCGCCCCATGCAACCCCCAAATCCCGGCCGTGGGGCTGGCGCGTCGATTGTGGCGCGGATGCGATTGGCGGGAGTGACTGGCGGGGAGGTGATTGGCGGGGGCTGGGGCAAGATCGGGCGCTCCGGGCGGGGATTGTTGCGCAGGGGGTGCAATTTCGCGCGAGGTGCTTGGAAAAGCCCGCCGCTTTGCTTATGCCTCTGGCAGCGCTATGTGCCTGTTTGCTCAAATCCTCACGCGGCACTGTTTTGCCTGTTCGCCTAAAGGAGCCTCGTGCGCCTCATGTTCCGCCTTCTTGCCGTTTTCCTTGCCTTCGGGCTGATCGCTGCCGTGCCGCAGGCCCCGGTGCGTGCCGAGCAGGCCATCGCGCCCGCTGAACCGGCCTCTGCCGAGATGCGCGAGATGCTGACGCTGATCGGCATGGACCGGCTGTTGCCGATCATGCGTGCCGAGGGAGTGGCTTACGCCGATGCGCTTGAGGCAGAGCTGTTCCCCGGCAAGGGCGGCGCGGATTGGGCGGCGATGATCGAACAGATCTACGCGCCCGAGCGGATGGAAAAGATCATCACCCGCCGTTTCTCAACCGAAATGGCAGATGTGGATCTTGCCCCGCTGCGCGCCTTTTTTGATACCGAGCGCGGCCAGCGGATCGTGGGGCTTGAGATTTCGGCCCGCGAAGCGCTGCTCGATGACGAGGTTGAGGCGGTGAGCCGGGATAACCTTGATATCCTGCGCGGGGAGGACGACCCGCGCCTTGCCGTTCTGGGCGATTTCATCGAGGAAAACGATCTGGTTGAGACCAATATCGCCGGGGCGCTCAACTCGAACCTCGCCTTTTATCAAGGGCTGGCGGCGGGCGGTGCGCTGACCGTGGAAATGAGCCAGGAGGACATGCTGCGCGATGTCTGGGCACAGGAGCCGGATATTCGTGAAGAGACTGAAGGTTGGGTTTGGTCTTACCTTGCCATGGCCTACAAGCCCCTGAAAGACGAGGATATTACCGCCTATACCGCCCTGTCGCGCACCGCAGAGGGGCGGGCACTGAACGCGGCGCTTTTTGCGGCGTTTGATGATCTCTTCACCGCGATTTCGCGCGATCTGGGGATTGGCGCGTCACAGTTCATGTCGCGCGAAGATATTTGAGGGCTGAGTCAAGGGCTGGGCGGGCGGCTGAAACGGCGCTCAAACCCGCGTGAAGGGGAGGGCGAAACCGGCCTTATCCCCCTTGACACAAAGCGCTATCCGCCCGATAAGCCGCGCTCCATACCCACGCAGGGGTGGAAAACCGATGCAACAAGGCCCATCTGAAGGGCACGCTGTTCGAGGTGGCAAAAGCCAGAACACGCCGGGCGATCCGGCGGACCGTAGGAACGCGACAGAGTAAGGAAACACCTATGTTTGCGGTTATGAAAACCGGCGGCAAGCAATATAAAGTGACGAGCGGCGATGTGCTGCGCGTTGAAAAGCTGGCCGCTGAGGCGGGTGAAACCGTCCAGTTCAACGAGATTCTCATGGTGGGTGCCACGATCGGTTCGCCGATGGTTGATGGCGCTGCCGTGCAAGCCGAAGTGATCGACCAGATCAAGGGTGAGAAAGTCATCCACTTCGTGAAACGCCGCCGTAAGCATGGCTCGCAGCGCACCAAGGGCCACCGCCAGCAGCTTACCCTGCTGCGCGTGACCGACATCCTTGAAAAGGGTGCTGACAAGTCGGGCGTGAAAGCCGCTATCGGCGCAGGCTCGGTTTCCGGTGCTGCCGTGGCCGCTGCCACCAAGGACGCCACGAAGAAGGCCGCCGCCAAGAAAGCCGAGGCCCCCAAGGCCGAAGCCAAGGCTGAAGCGCCCAAGAAGGCCGCCAAGGCCGAGACCGGCGCCGCTGGCGACGATCTCAAGCAGCTGTCGGGTGTTGGCCCGGCGCTTGAGAAGAAACTGCATGAAGCGGGCGTGACCACGTTCGCCCAGATCGCCGCCTGGGGCGCTGACGATATTGCCGAGATGGACGAGAAGCTTTCGTTCAAGGGCCGTATCGAGCGCGAAGGCTGGGTTGACCAAGCCAAGAAACTGGCTTGAGCCGAGAAGGAGTAGAGACAGATGGCACATAAAAAAGCAGGCGGTTCATCCCGTAACGGCCGCGACTCCGCAGGCCGTCGCCTCGGCGTCAAGAAATTCGGCGGTCAGTCCGTGATCCCCGGCAACATCATCGTGCGTCAGCGCGGCACCAAGTGGTGGCCGGGCGAGGGCGTGGGCATGGGCAAGGATCACACGATCTTTGCAGTTGAAGAGGGCCACGTCACCTTCCGCAAGGGCCTCAAGGGGCGCACCTTTATTTCGGTACTTCCGGCCCAGGAGGCCGCTGAATAAGCCGATCCAGGCGAATGAGAAAAATTCGGGGGGATCGGTTCAAAAGCCGGTCCCCCCGCTTCGTTTTGGGCGTTGCCGTTGTTTGGTTTTGGCACGCCGTTGCGGCCGGGGGGAGACTGTGCCGCCGTCGCGCAAAGCGCGTAGAGTAGGGAGAGTAGCGATGAGAGAAGACCGGATCACCGGACAGCCCGTGATCACCGCCGAGCGGGTGGTGCTGCGCCCCTTGCAGGCCAGCGACGCCGGGCTGATCACCCTTTATGCAGCCGACAAGCGCGTGGCCAATGCCACCCGCCACCTGCCGCACCCGCTGCCGCCCGGCACCGCCGAGGCCTTTATCCGTGGCTCGCATTCTGAAAACCGCCGGGAAGATGTGTGGGCGATTGATGGCACCGCCGCCGGCATGGGCGAGCTTGTGGGCATTGTTGCCCTCGGCAAAATGGAGCGGGAAGACGGGCGCAAGCAATCGGAGGTGCGCTATTGGGTTGCCCCCGCCATGTGGAACACCGGCATTGCCTCTGAGGCGGTGCAGGCGATGGTTGAGGCCAATCCGCAGGGCTGTGACACGCTCTTTGCCGAGGTGTTTCAGGATAACCCGATTTCGGCGCGCGTGCTCACCAATGCGGGTTTTGAATACCTTGGCGACGCCGAGGCGCATTGCGTGTCGCGCGGCTCTAACGTGCCAACCTGGACCTACCTGAAAAAGATCGGCTGACCAGAATGACACAGGAGCAGCTCGACCTGAACACCGGGCGGCTCCTGATCCGGGAGATGAGCGCCGCTGATGCCCCGCGCCTTGCGGCGCTTGGCGGCGTGCCCGAAGTGGCCCGCATGATGCTGTCGCTCACCGCGCCCTGGCCGGTCGCGGCGGCGCAAGCGTGGATCGAGGCTGCGCCCTATCGCCAGCGCCCCGGCTTTCGCGCCGGGATCGCGCTGCCCGGCACCGGCCTGATCGGGGCGATTGGCCTTTACAATGAAACCCCGCCAACGCTGGCCTATTTCATCGCGCCCGAGTGGGCCGGGCAGGGTTATGCCAGCGAGGCCGCCCGCGCCGTGCTTGCCCATGGCTTCACCGCCCTTGGGGTGCGTGAGGTTGCGGCCGATCATTTCACCGACAACCCAGCCTCCGGGCGTATCCTGCGCAAACTGGGGTTCATTGAAACCGGCGAAGCCATGGGGGAAAGCGCGGCAAGGCTTGAGCCTGCCCGCCTGACCCTATATCGCCTGACACGAACCGATTTCGAGGCAACGACATGCAATTCCTAGATCTGGCCAAGGTATATATCCGCTCCGGCGCAGGCGGGAACGGCTGTATCTCGTTTCGCCGCGAGAAATACATTGAATACGGTGGCCCCGATGGCGGCGATGGCGGCTGCGGCGGCAATGTGATTGCCGAAGCCGTCGACAGCCTGAACACGCTGATCGACTTTCGCTATCAGCAGCACTTTTTTGCTAAAAACGGTGTGCCCGGCATGGGCCGCCAGCGCACCGGGGCGGATGGCAAGGATATCATCCTGCGGGTGCCGGTGGGCACCGAGATTTTGGAGGATGATGAAGAGACCGTGATCGCCGATCTCACCGAGGTGGGCCAGCGCGTGGTGTTGGCGCGGGGCGGCAACGGTGGCTTTGGCAACCTGCACTTCAAATCCGCAACCAACCAGGCCCCGCGCCGCGCCAACCCCGGCCAACCTGCGGTGGAGCGCACCATCTGGCTGCGCCTGAAGCTGATTGCCGATGCGGGCCTGCTGGGCCTGCCCAACGCGGGCAAGAGCACCTTCCTGTCTGCCACCTCCAATGCGCGGCCCAAGATTGCCGATTACCCCTTCACCACGCTGGTGCCCAACCTTGGGGTTGTGGGGGTGGATGGGGCCGAGTTTGTGATGGCCGATATTCCGGGGCTGATTGCCGGGGCGCATGAGGGCAAGGGCATTGGCGATCGCTTCCTTGGCCATGTGGAGCGTTGCGAGGTGCTGTTGCACCTGATTGATGGCACCTCCGAAACCGTGGCCGAAGATTACCACACCATCATCCATGAGCTTGAGGCTTACGGCGGCCACCTGGCCGACAAGCCCCGCGTGACCGCGCTCAACAAGATTGATGCGTTGAGCGATGAGGAAAAGGCCGAGCGCTTTGACGCGTTGCAGGAGGCCGCAGGGCAGCGCCCCTTTGCCATATCGGGCGTGGCGGGAGACGGGGTGCAGGATGTGCTGCGGGCCGTGCGTGCGCAGATCACCCGCGCCCGCACCCCGAAATCCGAAGAGGATGAAGAGCAGTGGCGTCCCTGAGCGGCACCAAACGGCTGGTTGTCAAGATCGGCTCGGCGCTGCTGGTTGATGCGGCCACCGGGCTGCGGCGTGACTGGCTGGCCGCTCTGGCCGATGACATTGCCGCCTTGCGGGCAGCGGGCACCGAGGTGCTGCTGGTGTCGTCCGGCTCTATCGCGCTTGGCCGCCGGGTGCTGTCGCTCGGGGTTGAAGCCTTGCCGCTGGAGCAAAGTCAGGCGGCGGCGGCGGTGGGGCAGATCCGCCTGGCGCGCGCCTATGAGGAGGCGCTCGCCCCGCATGATCTGAAAGCCGCGCAGGTGCTGCTGACCCTTGAAGACAGCGCGGATCGGCGCCGCTATCTTAACACCCGCGCCACGCTGGAAACGCTTTTGCATTTGGGCGTTGTGCCCATCGTCAACGAAAACGATACCGTGGCCACCGATGAAATCCGCTTTGGTGACAATGACCGCCTCGCCGCACAGGTGGCGGTGACGGTTGGGGCCGACATGCTGGTGCTTCTGTCAGACGTTGATGGCCTTTACACCGCCAACCCGGCGGTGGATGCCAGCGCCGAACGCTTTGACGTGATCGAGGAAATCACCCCCGAGATCGAGGCGATGGCGGGTGACGCAGGCTCTGGCCTGTCGCGCGGGGGCATGAAAACCAAGCTGATGGCCGCGCGTACCGCCACGCTGGCGGGCTGTGCGATGCAAATCACCCACGGCCACAGGGCGCATCCGCTGGAGCGGCTCTCGCAAGGGGGCGCCGCGACGCTGTTCACCGCGCAGACCACCCCGAAGGCGGCGCGCAAAGGCTGGATCGCCTCGATGAAGCCGCAGGGCAGCATTACCGTGGATGAGGGCGCGGCCAAGGCGCTTTTGGCGGGAAAATCGCTGCTTCCGGCGGGGATCCTGGCGGTTTCCGGCAGTTTTCATCGAGGTGACCCGATTGAGATCATGGGGCCGGAGGGGCATTTGGGCCAAGGGCTGACCCGCTACACCGCTGGCGAAGCACGCACCATTCAGGGCCACCAATCTGGTGATATCGAAGCGCTGCTTGGCTATCCGGGCCGCGCTACGCTGATCCACCGCGATGACATGGCGCTTTAGGGCTTCGGCGGGCCAAGCGGCGTGAGGGAATGCCGGGCGGGGGCGATGCAGGCTTTGGGAAAGGACCATGCAGGATGATTGCCTATGTCACCGTTGGGGCCAATGATATTGCCCGCGCAAAGCGGTTTTACCAGGCGTTCCTACCAGCCCTTGGCTATGGGCTGACGGAAGGGCCGCAAGGGCTGAGCTATGCCTTGCCTGTGGCGCCGGGCCAGCCTGCGATGCGGCCCGAGTTTTATGTGAAATCCCCCTTTGATGGGCGCGCGGCCTCGGCTGGGAATGGCGCCATGGTGGCGTTTGAGGTGCCAAGTCAGGCGCAGGTACGCGCTATGCATTCTGCCGCCGTTGCCGCTGGTGGAACGGATGAGGGCGCGCCGGGCTTTCGCGCCGCCTATGGCCCTCATTTTTTTGTGGGCTACCTGCGCGATCCGCAAGGCAACAAGATTGCGCTGTTTTCCAGCGATCCGAGGGAACCGGGGCGGGACGGGTAAGGCGGGACTATTGCGTCGGCCTTCTGCGCCATGGTTCCCCCGCACCCCCCGGGATATTTACCGGAGCATTGAGAGGGGTGGGCGCAGGTGACTTTGGTTATTTTCCGCGCCAGATCCAGCCGCCGCCGAGAACGCGGGTGCCGTCGGGCGCGTAGAACACGCAGGCCTGGCCGGGAGAGACGCCCTCTTCCGGGGTGAGCAGATCAATTTGCGCGGTGCCGTGTGCCATGTGGCGCAGGATGGCCGGTGCGGGCAGGCGGGTGGAGCGGATGCGGGTGCGGATTTCGATTTCCTCACCGGGG
>NZ_JARGND010000041.1 GCF_029212645.1 Vannielia sp.
CGAGGTCATCAAACGAAGCGCCCTGGGGCTTTACATGGGCCAGATCGGTGCGATCAAGGTAACTCACCGCAAGCTCGCGGAAGATGTAATCCAGGATCGAGGTGGCATTCTTGATGCTGTCGTTGCCCTGCACCATGCCAGCCGGCTCGAACTTGGTGAAGGTGAAGGCATCGACGAACTCTTCAAGCGGCACGCCGTATTGCAGGCCCACCGAAACCGCGATGGCGAAGTTGTTCATCATCGCCCGGAAGCCCGCGCCTTCCTTGTGCATGTCGATGAAGATCTCGCCAAGGTTGCCATCGGCATATTCGCCGGTGCGCAGATACACCTTGTGCCCGCCGACAATCGCCTTCTGGGTATAACCCTTGCGGCGCTCCGGCATCTTGTCACGCTGGTGTTTCGTCACTTCCTTGATGATCACCTTCTCGATGATCTTTTCGGCCAGAACCGTTGCCTTTTCATGGGTCGAACCGCTTTCAAGGGCTTCCTGTGCGTCCTCGTCGTCTTCGACCAGCGCGGAGGCCAGCGGCTGGCTCAGCTTCGAGCCGTCGCGGTAAAGCGCGTTGGCCTTGATCCCCTTGCGCCAGCTGCGCTCATATGCGGCCTGGCAATCTTCGATCGAGGCATCGTTCGGCATGTTGATGGTTTTTGAAATCGCCCCTGAGATAAAGCTTTGAGCGGCGGCCATCATATCAATGTGGCTGTTGACCGACAGGAAGCGCTTGCCCTTCTTGCCGCAGGCGTTGGCGCAATCGAACACGCTGTAGTGCTCTTCCTTCAGATGCGGCGCGCCTTCCAGCGTCATGGTGCCGCAAACGTGGTCATTGGCGGCTTCGATCTGGGCCTTGGTGAAGCCGAGCGAGGAGAGCAGATCAAAGGACGCATCGTTAAGCTTTTCGGCGGGGATGCCGAGAACTTCGGTGCAGAACTCTTCGCCAAGGGTCCACTGGTTGAACACGAAGCGGATGTCGAAAGCAGAAGGAAGCGCCGCTTCGACCTTGTCGATCTCGGCCTGGCCAAAGCCGTGGCCAACAAGCGAGGTATGGTTAATGCCGGGCGCATTGCCAAGCGAGCCATGGCCCACCGCATAGGAGATGATCTCGCCGATCTCCGAGTCCCGGTAGCCGAGGTTCGACAGGGCCGCAGGGACCGACCGGTTAATGATTTTGAAGTAACCGCCCCCGGCGAGCTTCTTGAACTTCACCAGGGCGAAGTCCGGCTCGATTCCGGTGGTGTCGCAGTCCATCACAAGGCCAATGGTGCCGGTCGGGGCAATCACCGAAACCTGCGCGTTGCGGTAGCCGTGCTTCTCGCCCAGCTCCAGCGCTTCGTCCCAGGATTGCCGCGCCAGTTTGATCAGCGTCTGGTCGGGGCAGTTGGCATCATCCAGCGCCACCGGGGCGACGTTCATCGCCTCATAGCCCTCGGTCTCGCCCATCGCCGCGCGGCGGTGGTTGCGCATCACCCGCAGCATATGCGCGCTGTTGCGCTCATAGCCGGGGAAGGCGCCAAGCTCACCGGCCATTTCGGCAGAGGTGGCATAGGACACGCCCGTCATGATGGCACTCAGGGCGCCGCAAAGGGCGCGGCCTTCGTCGCTGTCATAGCCAAAGCCCATGTTCATCAGCAGGCCGCCGATATTGGCGTAGCCAAGGCCCAGGGTGCGGAAATCATAGGACCTTTGCGCGATCTCCCTGGAGGGGAACTGCGCCATCATCACCGAGATTTCCAGCGTCACGGTCCAAAGGCGCGTGGCGTGGATGTAATCCTCGGCCTGAAACACGCCATCCTTGAGGAAGGTCAGCAGGTTCATCGAGGCGAGGTTACAGGCGGTATCGTCAAGGAACATGTATTCCGAGCAGGGATTGGAGCCCCGGATCGCGCCATCTTCCGGGCAGGTGTGCCAGGCGTTGACGGTGTCGTGGTACTGGATGCCGGGATCGGCGCAGGACCATGCGGCGTGGCCAATATCTTCCCAGAGTTCCCGCGCGCTGATTTCCTTGGCCACCGAGCCATCGGTGCGGTTGATCAGCTCCCAGGGCAGGTCTTCCTTGACGGCCTTCAGGAAGGCATCGGTGACGCGCACCGAGTTGTTGGAGTTCTGGCCCGAAACGGTGGCGTAGGCTTCGCTGTCCCAGTCGGTGTCATAGGTCGGGAACTCGATCGAGCTATAGCCCTGGCGCGCATAATCGAGCACGCGCTTGATGTAAGTCTCGGGGATGCGGCTCTTTTTCGCGTCCTTGACGGCGGCTTTCAGCGTGTCGTTCGCGTTGGGGTCATAGGCGCCCTCTTCGGAGCCGTCAAAGGCCTTGATGGCGGCGAAGATCGCGTTGAGCTTCTCTTCGTGCATCTTGGAGCCTGCGACCAGCGAGGCCACCTTCTGCTCTTCCTTGACCTTCCAGTTAACGTATTCCTCGATATCGGGGTGATCGGCATCCACGATCACCATCTTGGCTGCACGCCGGGTGGTGCCGCCCGATTTGATCGCGCCCGCCGCCCGATCACCAATTTTGAGGAAACCCATCAGCCCCGAGGAGCGCCCCCCGCCCGAAAGGTTCTCTCCCGCGGCCCGCAGGCTGGAGAAGTTGGTGCCGGTGCCCGAGCCATACTTGAACAGCCGTGCCTCACGCACCCAAAGGTCCATGATGCCGCCGTCATTCACCAGATCGTCGCCGACCGACTGGATGAAGCAGGCATGGGGCTGCGGGTGCTCATAGGAGCTTTTGGACTTGGTGAGCTTGCCGGTTTTGTAATCCACATAGTGGTGGCCCTGCGCCGGGCCATCGATGCCATAAGCCCAGTGCAGGCCGGTGTTAAACCACTGCGGGCTGTTCGGCGCGGCCTTCTGCGTGGCCAACATGAAGCGCATTTCGTCAAAGTAGGCGCGCGCGTCGGCTTCGGTGGAAAAGTAGCCGCCTTTCCAGCCCCAGTAGGTCCACGCCCCTGCAAGGCGGTCAAAGACCTGGCGTGCCGAGGTTTCGCCGCCAAACCGCTCTCCCTTGGGGAGCTTTTCCAGCGCGGCTTCGTCGGGCACCGAGCGCCACAGGAACTCGGGCATGCCCTTTTCCTTGACCTTCTTCAGTGCGGCCGGAACCCCAGCTTTTCGGAAATACTTTTGCGCGATAACGTCAGAGGCAACCTGGCTCCAGTCCGCCGGGACTTCCATGTCCTTGAGTTGAAACACGACCGAGCCGTCGGGATTGCGGATCTCCGAGCTGGTTTTGGTAAACGGCAGTGCATCATATGCAGAGCCTTCAGCGGAGGTGAACTTGCGTTCGATTTTCATTATTTCCGTGCCTCTTTAATCGCGTGGTGCCTTTTGCGGCACCTCATTTGGTTGCATCCCCGGTCGGTGGCCTCATCCACCTACGCGTCCAGTGCCGTGTGGCCGCAAAGGGGAGACCGCCGGGTGAAGCCACCCGCACGCGTCAGGCACAGCTACGGCCTGTCGAGTTTTCTGCATGTCCTGGGTTCGTGAACCCGTCCCTTGTGCGACGCACCGCTCGTGTTTCCCCGTATGCGCGCGGGGCCGATGCGGTTTGCGATGGCGGATGGCAGGTGGGCTGATGCACATGGCACCGGTGTGTCCCCGATCGGGCCTTGCTGGCCTTTGTCTGGCACCGGTTTCCCGGTTATGCCCCCTGCCGCCTCGCCCTCACCCCTACATCTTGTGGCGGCTTGGTCGGCCCATACAAGAAACCGCATCTGAGGGGCGTGCGTCAACGCTAAAAACCGGGTCAAAACGGAATCTTTACACTTGACCGATAGGGCATCGCGATTCGGCCGAAGGCGGCAGACGATTCACTCACAGGCTGTACGCAACTCACCACAGAATGTAGAGTTTGGGGCAAGTCATACTAAATGTTGATTAAACCGGCAAAGACCTGCCTATGGAAACCCCATGTTGTGCCGCACCTTGCACAGCCTCGTACCACTCGGAGCCGCCAACGCCCTCATAGGTGCCATCAGGCATAGCCTCATAGCCCCTTCCCCTGCGGCAACCCCACACAACGGCCTGCATTCCGCTATCCGCACAAAATTTAGGCGCAGTGACACCACTATATATGGGGAGTGCGGCGCACAAACGCCCCTGAGGATGATTCTGAAACGCGCCCGTCGGTACCAACATCGAGCGCCAGTGAAGCCCCGGCAAAGTGTAGGCGAACCGGGCACAGGCCATCGCTCGCCCAAACGCCACCAGCCCCACCGCAAAGGGCAGAGCTGAAGATCATTCGGCTGGTGGTGGTAAATGGTCGGGGCGGAGAGATTCGAACTCCCGACCCTCTGTTCCCAAAACAGATGCGCTACCAGGCTGCGCTACGCCCCGACGACGCGCGGTTTACCCGCCTTGCGCTGGAATGGGAAGAGGATTCGGCAACTCAATTTGAGTTAGGCGCAATCGGGCAGGCCCATGCCGCCTTTTCCCCGAGGCCCGGATGCAGCAATTCAGCCCCCGGCGTGATCCCCAGCGCCTTTGCCAGCCCGCCGTTGATCTCAAGCACCGCCTTCACCGCATCCCCACCGGGAATCGCGGTTTCATCGTGGGGGATCGCATTGGAATGCACCCGCGTCACCACGCCCTGCTCATCCAGAAACAGCATATCCAGCGGGATCAGGGTGTTTTTCATCCAGAAAGCCGCAGGCCCGGCGCGCCCATAGATAAACAGCATCCCCGCCCCGCGCGCCATGGTCTCACGGTGCATAAGCCCCTGAGCGCGCTCGGCGGGGTCATCGGCAATTTCCACCGAAAAGCGCAGCTCGCCAAAATCGCCCCGCAGGCGAACCTCGGACGGGTCGCAGGCACGCGCTGAAACCTCAGCCTGCGCCACACCTCCCACGCTGGCCAGCCCGCCGCATAGCGTGAGCGCCAGTGCAAAAGCCGTCGACAGCCTTACCCGTCCTTTAGAGCCATTTCCCATGAGAGCACCTGCGTTGCCATCCGTCCGCGCCGCCCCTCGACCACGCGCAGGCAGATTGCCTCGCCCGGTTGCAGGTCTGCAAGGCCAGAACGGCGAAGCACCTCAATGTGAATGAAAATGTCTTCCGGGCGGCCAAAGACGTTGGCAAAGCCAAAGCCCTTGCCCTTGTCAAACCATTTCACCCGTGCCGGCTCCATAGCAAGCGCTGCAAGCGTTTCCGCGTCAAGCGCGGCCACGTCATCCAGTGGCGGTGTGTCGCCGGGCTCAGGAGGTTCGATGCTGTGCACCTCAACGGCCTGCACTCCGCGCGCCGTTTCCTGCACAGATATATCGATCCCCGCACCGTCAGCGATGGAGCTTTGGCCGAAATTGCGCAGCACATTGGCGTGGAGCAAGATATCAGGCCCACCCTCATCAGCGAGCACAAAGCCAAACCCCTTTGCAGGATCAAACCACTTCACGCGCCCCTTGACCCTCTGGAGGAGGTCTTCATTATTGTGTTCGTTGTCGTCCATACTTTGTCCGCAGCGTGTTTTTCCTTGTGATCCGTTCGGATGGCCGTGCCAAACGAACGAACTGCTCCAACATGGAGCATCCCCAACCACCTAAAACCACGCTTGTCCGCCCCCCCCCGGGTTACGGATACAAACGCTGTATCTGCCAATCCGGTTCAGTAACGCTGGAACGAGTCCACCTGAACCGGTCATGCAAGCGAAAAGCCCCATCTGCCCAAAATTCGATCTCGAGTGGCAAGATCCGAATTCCGCCCCAATGCGGCGGGCGATCGGGGGTTCTCCCTTTCTTTGCTGTCACCACTGCGACCTCGGATATGAGCGTCGCGCGGGATGACAAAGGTTGGCTTTGCCGTGAAGCCCAGGCTCCCAACCTGGATTTCAAAGAGCGGGAAGCGAAGTACGCATCGGCCTTTGGGCCGTCTTCCCGTTCTGCAATTCCCCGCACGCGAATCTGGCGTCTCAGGGATTTGGCATGCCAAACAAAAGCTGCCTTTCCGCTTCGTTCTACTTCTTTCCCCTTAGCGCTATCCCAGTTCGTAAAAAAGATGAACCCATGATCTTCGATTTCCTTCAACAACACCATCCGGGTGTTTGGCAACCCCTCTGAATCGACAGTTGCCAAGGCGATGGCATTGGGATCATTCGGCTCGGTTTCCCCTGCGTCTTCCAGCCACTTGCGCGCAAGGGCGAAAGGGTCATCTCCGGCAAAAATACCTGTGCGATCAGACATTGGATCACTCCTTGCTATTGGCGACGTTCGCCCCGGGTCATGACGCTGGTTAGGCAAACGACTCCGCAGATAACATCATACTTCCGGAGCATCCTCCATATTGTTGCGAATTTGCTTTGCATTTGCGCCAGGTAAGTCGCCCGCTTGCAACCCTGCCCTGCGCTGCCGTAAATGGTGCAACGGCAGCGCGAAGGAGCGGTCCAGATGAAATCGGATCTGATGGCAGGCAAGCGGGGGCTCATCATGGGCCTCGCGAACGACAAATCAATTGCATGGGGCATCGCGAAAGCCTGTTCCGAGGCGGGGGCCGAACTGGCGCTCACCTATCAGGGCGAGGCGTTCAAAAAGCGCGTGCTGCCGCTGGCCGAGGCGCTTGGCTGCACCTTGATGGCCGATTGCGATGTCAGCGATATGGACAGCGTCGATGCCGCTTTTGCCCAGATCGAGAAGGAATGGGGCAAGCTCGATTTCTACGTTCACGCCATCGGCTATTCCGAAAAAGGCGAACTGCGGGGCCGGTATGTTGACACCTCCCGCGATAATTTCCGCGTGTCGATGGATATCTCGGTGTATTCCTTCACCGCCTGCGTTGCGCGGGCCGAGAAGCTGATGAAAGACGGCGGCTCCTGCCTGACGCTTACCTATTACGGCGCCGAAAAGGTGATGCCGCATTACAATGTGATGGGCGTGGCCAAGGCCGCGCTGGAGGCCTCGGTGCGCTACCTTGCCGAAGACCTCGGCAAAGACGGCATCCGGGTGAACGGCATCTCCGCCGGCCCGATCAAAACGCTGGCCGCTTCGGGCATTGGCGATTTCCGCTATATCCTCAAGTGGAACGAGCTGAACTCACCGATGCGCCGCAATGTCACCACGGATGAGGTTGGCAAATCGGCGCTCTACCTGCTGTCCGATCTGGGCTCGGGCGTGACCGGCGAGGTGCACCATGTGGATGCAGGCTATCACGCCGTTGGCATGAAAGCCGTCGATGCGCCCGATATTGATGTGGTCACAGGGCGCAAAGACGCCTGAAGCCCGGCGCTTTTCCGCTCAAACCGCTCGGCGCGCCTTTGCTTTAGCGGCCCGCCCCGATGATCGGCGCAGCAAACACCCTACGCCGCGAGAATCACACCAATTCCCGCATCATGACCATCAATCGCGTTCTGCCCTCTCGACGGCAGGGCTCGAGCGCGGCTATCTAGGGGCAAAGTAACAACAACAAGGGACACCCCATGGCCGATCGCCTCCCCCACGAAAAAGGCTTTCACATCAGCTGGGACCAGCTCCACCGCGACAGCCGGGCGCTGGCGTGGCGGCTTGACGGCAAAGGCCCTGACGATGGCGCCTGGCGAGCCGTGGTGGCGATCACCCGTGGCGGCATGGCCCCCGCAATGATCGTGGCACGCGAGCTTGATATCCGCACCGTCGATACGATCTCGGTCAAAAGCTACCACTCCGGCGGCGGCAAGGCCGATGAGCGGCGCGAGGCCGAGGTGCTCAAAAGCCCCGACCCGGTGATCATGGGCGATGGCACCGGCATTCTTGTGGTAGACGATCTGGTAGACACCGGCAAAACGCTGGAACTGGTGCGCGAACGGTATCCAAATGCGCATTTCGCCACCGTTTATGCCAAGCCACAGGGCGAGCCGATGGTCCACACCTTCATCACCGGGGTCAGCCAGGACACCTGGATTTTCTTCCCGTGGGATATGGCCCTGCAATACGTTGAGCCCTATCGCGGCAAGGACTGACATGGCCTTGCTTCCCGGCCTGTCGCCCCTCTGCGCCGCATGAGCCTGCCGCGCCCCGCCACCGCCCGCACATTCGCCTCGCCAGTGGTGGAAGCGCGGGGCTGGCTGAGCGGTGTGACCTTCCCCAAGGATCGCCCGCTGATCGACGCGGGCCAAGCCGCCCCCTCCGGCCCACCCCCCAAGGCGCTGCGCGAGGTGATCGCCCGCGCCGCCCTGGAAAACCCCGCCGCCCACCGCTACGGCCCCGATCTGGGGCTCCCGGCGCTGCGCGAGGCTTTGGCCGCCAACATCTGCGCCACCTATGGCGGCACGGTGAGCGCGGCGCAGGTCGCCATCACCTCCGGGGCCAACCAGGCGTTTTGCGCCGCAATTGCCAGCCTCGCCGCGCCGGGGGATGAAGTTTTGCTGCCAAGCCCTTGGTATTTCAATCACAAAATGTGGCTTGATATGTCGGGCATCAACACCGTGCCACTGCCCTGTGACGCGCATCTCATGCCCGATCCCGAGGCAGCAAAGGCGCGGATCACACCGCGTACCCGCGCCATTGTGCTGGTCACCCCAAACAACCCGACGGGAGCCGAATACCCCGCTCCCCTCATCGCCACCTTCCGCGACCTCGCCCGCACCCATGGGATCGCGCTGATCATCGATGAAACCTATCGCGATTTCGCCGCATCCACCGGCGCGCCGCATAGCCTTTTCACCGATCCTGATTGGGATGATACGCTGATCCACCTTTACAGTTTTTCCAAAAGCTACCGCCTCACCGGCCACCGCGTGGGGGCAATCGCCAGCTCGGCGGCACGTTTGGGCGAGGTCGAGAAGTTTATCGACACTGTCACCATCTGCCCTTCGCAGCTTGGCCAGATCGCCGCACTCTGGGGCTTGCAGAACCTTGGCCAATGGGTCGCCTCCGAGCGGGCCGAGGTGCTTACCCGGCAAGCCGCAATGCGCGCCGCCGCGCCCGAACTGGCCTCGGCCGGATGGCGGCTTTTGGGGCTTGGCGGCTTCTTTGCATGGGTCGAGCACCCGTTTCAGGCCTCAAGCCATGAAATCGCCCAAGCCCTCATCACCGGGGCCTCTGCCCTCACCCTGCCCGGCACCTTCTTTACCCCGCCCGAGTCTGCCAGCCCTGGCCTACGCCTTGCCTTCGCCAACCTCGATGCGCCCCGGATCGCCACCCTTGCCAGCCGCCTTGCGCAATTCTCACCCGATTTCAGCAAGCTGTGAGCGCCCCCGCCCTTGCCCCTCCGGCCTCGCGCGGATAGGAATTGCCAACTGATTAAACCCCAAGAGGGCAAGGGCATGGCAGAGCGCAAAAAAGGCAAGAGCATTGGCAACATCATCGTTTGGGGCCTCATGGCCTTGCTCGTCTTCAGCCTCGGGGGCTTTGGGATTGCCAACTTCGGGGCGTCGATCAGCACGATCGGTGAGGTTGGCGACGAACCGATCACGGTAAACACCTATTACCGCGAGTTGGTCGCCGAGATTCAGGCCGCCGAGCGCCAATCGGGCGAGCGGGTGAGCATCGCTGAGGCCGAGGCAGGCGGGCTGATCAGCCAGGTGCGCAGCCGGCTCGTGGCCGCCGCCGCCATGGATAACGAGGCCGCACGGCTTGGCCTTTCGGTGGGCGATCGCGCCGTGGCCGAGCAAGTGCAGGCCGCGCCCGCCTTTCAGTCGCTCGATGGCAAGTTTGATTCCGCCCGCTACCGCGAAGCTCTGTCGCGCCGCGGCATGAGCGTTGAGGAATATGAGACCGGCATCCGCAAGGAAACCGCCCGCACCATCCTGCAAGGCGCCGTGATTGGTGGCCTCCCCGAATCCCGCGTTCAGACCGACACGATGATGACCTACTTTGGCGAGCGCCGCAGCTTTCGCTGGGTGCGGATCACGCCGCAGGCCCTTACCGAGCCGCTGCCAGAGCCGTCCGAAGAGCAGCTGACCACCTATTACCAAGGCAACACGCCCGATTTCACCTCCCCCGAGATGAAGCGCATCACCTATGCGTGGATCCTGCCCGAGCTGCTGATCGACACCGTCGAAATTGATACGGAAGCCGCCCGCAAGCTCTATGATGGGCGCGCTGCCGAGTTCCAGCAGCCTGAGCGGCGTTTGGTGGAGCGGCTGGTCTTCTCCACCGATGAAGCCGCCGCCGAAGCCCGCGCCAAGCTCGATGCCGAAGAGGCCAGCTTTCAGGATCTGGTCGAGGCGCGTGGCCTCACGCTGGAACAGATCGACATGGGCGAAGTCACCGCCGAAGAGCTTGGCGATGAGGCGAGTGAAGCGGTGTTCGCGCTTGATGGCCCCGAGGTCGTCGGCCCCTTCCCCACCAATCTTGGCCCGGCGCTGTTTCGCATGAACGGTATCCTCGCGGCCAGGAACGTCAGCTTTGAAGAAGCCCTGCCGGAGCTGTCCGAAGAACTGAAGCAAGAGCGCGCCCGCCGGGTGATCGCCGATATGGAAGAGCAGATCGAAGACCTGCTCGCCAGCGGTGCCACCCTTGAGGAAATCGCCGACGAAACCGAGCTTGAGCTTGGCCAGATTGATTTCTGGGATGGCATGGGCGAAGGCCCCGCCACCTACAACGCGTTCCGCGCGTCAGCCCTTGCCATTACCGCTGATGACTTTCCCGAGCTTGGTCGCCTCGAAGATGGCGGCATCTTTGCGATGCGCCTTGATGAGGTGCTGGAGCCCACGCTGGCGCCCCTCGACGAGGTGCGCAACAAGGTGATCGCCGGGTGGGAGACCGAAGAAACCGAAAAGCTGCTGATGGAAAAAGCCAATGAGCTTGCCGCCCAGCTTGAGGCCGGTGCCCCCCTCTCTGCGAGCGCCTTCCCGGTGGAAGAGGCCGAGGGCATCACCCGCGACGGCTTCATCAACAACACCCCCCCGGCGCTGGTGGTCGAGGCCTTCAAGCTGAAAGAAGGCGAGCACGCGGTGTTTGAGGCCTTCGGAGATGCCTTCGTGGTGCAGTTGACCAAAATCGCCCCGCCCGCCGAGGATGATGAGCGCATGACCATGCTGCGCCAACTGCTTGTCCAGCAAACCGCTGGCAGCCTGTCGGTTGATATCTACAACGCCTTCGCCGCAACCCTGGCTGACAAGGCCGGGGTCGAGATGGACCTGTCGGCGATTGCGCAGGTCAACGCCCAGATTTCAGCCAATCTGCCCTGACCCGAGGATAAGAGCGTATGAGCAGGATCGAACCGAGCTTTGAGGCCTTCGCCCGTGGCTATGAGGCAGGCGAAAATCAGGTGGTTTACACCCGTCTCGCGGCGGACCTTGATACGCCCGTGTCGCTCATGCTCAAGCTGGCAGGCGCACGCGAGGACAGCTTTGTGCTCGAAAGCGTCACCGGGGGCGAGGTGCGGGGCCGCTACTCTATCGTTGGCCTCAAGCCCGATCTGATCTGGCAGTGCGATGGGGACAAGGCCCGGATCAATCGCCAAGCCCGGTTTGATCCGCAAGCCTGGGAGGCCGAAAGCGCCGCGCCGCTTGACAGCCTGCGCAGCCTGCTGGCCGAAAGCCGCATCACCCTGCCCGCTGGCCTGCCCGCCGCCGCAGCGGGCCTGTTTGGCTACCTCGGCTACGATATGATCCGCCTTGTCGAGCATCTGCCCAACGTAAACCCCGATCCTCTTGGCCTGCCCGATGCGGTGATGATGCGCCCCACCATGGTGGCGGTGCTCGATGGCGTTAAGGGCGAGGTCACGCTGGTGTCCCCGGCTTATGTCCAGTCCGGCCTCTCGGCCCGTGCCGCCTATGCGCAGGCCGCCGAGCGGGTGATGGACGCCCTGCGCGACCTTGATCGCGGCCTCTCCGGTGAAAGCCGCACGCTGGAAAGCACCAATGAAGCGCCCACCGCGCCGGTGTCGAACTTCACCAAAGAGGGCTATAAATCTGTCGTCGAGAAGGCCAAGGCATACATCCGCGCGGGCGATATCTTTCAAGTCGTCCCGTCGCAACGCTGGGCGCAGCCCTTCACCCTGCCCCCCTTCTCGCTCTACCGCAGCTTGCGGCGCACCAACCCCTCGCCGTTCATGTTTTTCTTCAACTTCAGCGGCTTTCAGGTGATCGGCGCCTCGCCCGAAATCCTCGTGCGTTTGCGCGAGGGTGAGGTCACGATCCGCCCCATCGCAGGCACCCGCCCACGCGGGGCCAATGAAGAGGAAGATCGCGCGCTCGAGGCCGAACTGCTCTCGGACGAAAAGGAACTCGCCGAGCACCTGATGCTGCTCGATCTGGGCCGCAATGATGTGGGCCGTGTCGCCAAGATCGGCACCGTACATCCCACCGAGGAATTCAACGTCGAGCTTTACAGCCACGTCATGCACATCGTCTCCAACGTGGTGGGCGAGATCAAGCCGGGCGAAGATGCGCTCTCGGCCCTGCTCGCAGGCCTGCCCGCAGGCACCGTGTCCGGTGCGCCCAAGGTGCGGGCAATGGAGATCATCGACGAGCTGGAGCCCGAAAAGCGCGGTGTCTACGGCGGCGGCGTTGGCTATTTTTCCGCCGCGGGTGACATGGATATGTGCATCGCCCTGCGCACCTCGGTCCTGAAGGACGAAACCCTCTATGTTCAGGCCGGTGGCGGGGTTGTCCATGACAGCGACCCCGAGGCCGAATGGCAGGAAACCGTCAACAAATCCAAAGCCATCAAAGCCGCCGCCGAAGACGCAGGCCACTTTGTGATGAAGGGCAACGGCTAAGGGCGCGGCACGCCAGCAGGCTTCCGGCTAGCGCCGCAAAGCCTGCCTTACTTCATCAATACCGCCGAGATCGGGGCCATGGCCATCTGGCTGCCCTTCTGGCTTGCGGCCCAGGCAAACAGGGCGGCGACCGTGTCGGCATAGGTATGGCCCACCATGACGACCTCGCCCGTTTGCCCCGCCTCAAAGGCGGCGCGATCAAGGTAGCGTGTAATTACCGGCGCGCGTTCCTGCCCGGCGTCAAGCTCACGATAGACCAGCGCAGCAGGCAGCCCGGCCTTGTCGGCCTCGCGCTTGGCACTGCTCAGCCCTTGGTCATAAAACACCATACCGTGCCCGGTATCTGCCGCGATATCAAGCAACTGGCCCGAAAGCGCGTGGTTGCCCTGGATGCCGCCCGTTGGTGTATCGAGCAGGCCAGAGGCGCTGGGGAACCGGTCGAAATAGGTTTGCAGCGTGGTCTCCAGGTCCTGCGGCGTGGCCCCGCTTGGCAAGCCCGCAGGCAGCAGCAGCACCTCAAAGCCCGCGTCGCGGTAGCGTTGCGCGGCTTCGGCGGCATCGGGAGCGGTGGGATCAATGGCAAATGTCACCGGGAAGGGCAAGGTCGTGAGCGCATCCCGCTCCAGCCCTAACCCGCCCACGTCGATCAGGATGACCGAGAACAGCGGCATGGACTGCGGGTTATCAAAGGCCACCGCATTGCGCAGCAGCGCGCCCATTTGGGCTGAGCCGCCTGGCTCTGGCGTTTCGGCGCTGGCCTCGATGGTTGGCAGCCGCCCCGTGGCCTTGTTGCGCTCGGTCAAAGGCACCACGCGCTTGCCAAAACTCCCCGATTGGCCGGGCCGCTCAGAGCCTTGCAGGGCCAGCCTTTTGGGCAGGTCGGTGCGCGGCTGGCGCTCGGTCAGCGGGCGTGTGCCGGGCAAGGTTGCGCCATTGCCTTGCGCGCGCGGCTTGGCCTCGGCGGATTGCTCAGTGGCGGGGGCGCCACTTTGCGCGGGCGGGCGCGGGGTGCGGTCAACCGGCTTGGCGGGGCGCACCGGGGTGGCTGGGGTTTCGGCCACCGGGCGCTGTGGTTCAGGGGTGGTGGCGGCTTCGGGGGCGTCTTGCACCTTGGGCTGCGCCGAAACTTCCGGCTCTACCGGCGTTGCGACCTCTGGCGTGGGGCGGGCACCGGCACCGGGCAAGCCGCTTTGGGCTTCGGGCTGCAACACCGCCACTTGCTCTCCCTCGGCCACCGTTTCGGCCTCCGGCACATCAAGGATCTCTAAGGTTTTTACAATGTTGGCGTCGGCTGGGTCGGCCTCGGCCGCTGCGCTTTCGCCAACCTCCTCAGCGGCCTCCGGCGCGGTTCCGGTGACACGTTGCGAGGCATCAGCTGTCACCGCATTCACGGCTTCGGTCACCTCGCTTACGGCTTGTTCACCGGCGTCCTTCACCACGGCGAGGGCCTCGGCGCTTTGCGCCACGGCCTGCTCCTCGGCACCGCTCACCGCATCAACCGCCTCGGCGCCCTGCGCCTTGGCTGTCTCGGCGGCTTCGCTCACGGCCGCGACCGCTTGGCTCATCACGCCATCCACGCGCTCGGCGTCTTCGGCCTCAGAGGTTGCCGCAACGGCCTCTTCTGCCCCCACAGTTTCGGGGGTTGAGATTGGCACCGACGGGCTGGTTGCAATGTCGGGGGCCTTGTCGCCCTCACGCGCGGGGCGCGGGGCGGGGCGTGGGCTGGCTGTTGCGGCGATGTTTTCGGGGGCATCCGCCCCGGCAATGCGCGGCAATTCCGCATCAAGTGATGGCGCTTCGGGCGCGTTCAGCCCCTCTGTCACTTTCGCGGGAACTTCGGGCGGCAGGGCGGCTGTGTTTTCTTCAGCGGCGTCCGGCTGCTCCGTTTCCTGAGGGGCGGCCACCTGCGGTGCGGGGGGCTCTACCGGCTTTTTGCTCTCAGCGATCTCTGGATCGGTGGTCTCAGGCTCCATCGGCTCCACGGCCGCGACAGATTCGCCAGCAGGCTCCTCAGCAACAGCCACCTCGCCCGGCGTATCCGCAACCGGCGTTTCGGCGGTGGCAGACTCATCGCGATCCGCACCCTTATCGGCCACGTCCCCCGCCTCTTCGCCAAGCTCATCGGCCATTTCCACTGGCGCAACGCTCCCTGCCTCAGGCCCTTTGGCCATAGGCATATCAGCATCAACCTTCGCCATATCCTCTGGCAGCGGTGCCACCAAGGACACCCCCATCAAACCAACCACGCCCACCAGCGCACCCCATGCGACCCCAGAGAGGAGACCTTTGCCCATTTGCCCGACCTTTCGCCTGTTATCGCTTGCTGACCATTTGGCGTGGCCTGCCCGCATGTTACGCCGCGCCGCGTGTTGAGCCAGTGATGGGCTTGACCCCGGCGGCGGGCTGCGGGCAAGTATAGCGGCAACCGCGCCGGGGTTCACCCCCCTTCACGCACTCCCGAAAGCGAAACCCAAATGCTGCTTCTGATCGATAACTATGACAGCTTCACCTATAACCTCGTGCATTACCTCGGAGAGGAGGGCGCAGAGGTGGAGGTGCGCCGCAATGATGCGCTGACCGTGCAGGACGCCATGGCGCTCAATCCCGCCTCGATCCTGCTGTCTCCCGGCCCCTGCACCCCCACCGAGGCCGGGATTTGCCTTGCCATGGTCGCCGCCGCTGCCGAAACGCGCACGCCTTTGATGGGGGTTTGCCTTGGGCATCAGGCCATTGGGCAGGCCTTTGGCGGAAAGGTGGTGCCTGCGCCGGAGATCGTGCATGGCAAGATGGGCCGCATCCGCCATGACGGGCGCGGCGTGTTTGCCGGGCTTCCCGAGGGCGAGCTTCTGGCCACCCGCTACCACTCCCTCATCGTTGAGCGCGAAAGCCTGCCCGACTCCCTTGAGATTTCTGCCGAACTGGAAGACGGCACCATCATGGGCCTGCGCCACCGCGAGCTGCCCATTGAGGGCGTGCAGTTTCACCCCGAAAGCATCCGCTCTGAACACGGCCATGCGATGCTGCGTAACTTTTTGGCCATGACCCCCGCGAAGGAAAAAGCATGAGCGATGCCTTGCGCCCCCTGATCGGCACCGCTGCCGACCGTCCGCTCACACCTGCCGAGGCCGAAACCGCCTTTGCCACGCTGTTTGACGGGGCCGCCTCGCCCGCCCAGATCGGCGGCTTCCTGATGGCGCTGCGCACCCGTGGCGAAACCGTTGATGAAATCGCCGCTGCCGCCACCGTGATGCTTGCCCGCTGCAAGCCCGTCAAAGCGCCCGCAGGAGCGATGGATATCGTTGGCACCGGCGGTGATGGGAAGGGCACGCTCAATATCTCCACCGCCACCGCCTTCGTGGTGGCCGGCGCCGGGGTGCCCGTTGCAAAACACGGCAATCGCAACCTCTCGTCCAGGTCCGGGGCGGCCGATGCGCTTGGCCAGATGGGCATAGAGGTGATGGTTGGGCCAGAGGTGGTGGAAAAGGCGCTCGCCGAAGTGGGCATCGGCTTCATGATGGCCCCCATGCACCACCCCGCCATGGCCCATGTTGGCCCCACCCGCGCCGAGCTTGGCACCCGCACCGTGTTCAACATCCTTGGCCCGCTGACCAACCCTGCCGGGGTCAAACGTCAGCTGACCGGGGTCTTTTCAAAGGATTGGCTCCTCCCCATGGCCAAGGTTCTCTCTGGTCTGGGCAGTGAGGCGGCCTGGATCGTGCACGGCTCTGACGGCACCGACGAGCTTTCCATCGCGGGCGCGTCCTCGGTCGCGGCCCTTCAGGATGGCCACATCACCGAGCGCGAGATCCACCCCGAAGACGCGGGCCTGCCTCAGCATCCGTTTGAGGACATCCTCGGCGGCACCCCTGAAGAAAATGGCAAAGCCTTCCGCGCCCTGCTCGCCGGTGAGAAAAACGCCTACCGCGATGCCGTTTTGCTTAACGCTGCCGCCGCTCTGGTCATTGCTGGCAAGGCCTCCGGCCTGCCCGAAGCGGCCGAGATAGCCGCCGAGAGCATTGATGCGGGCCACGCACTCGCCAAGGTTGAAGGCCTTTCGCGGATCACATCCGCGACCTAAGCCCAACGCGGGGGCCAATTCTCCCATTGCCCCGCCCTGCCCCGCACAATAGGTATTTGCCCATGACCGAAACAATTCTGGACAAGATCAAAGCCTACAAACTCGAAGAGATCAGCGCCGCCCGCGCCGAGCTTTCCGAAGAGGCCATGCAATCCCGCGCCGCCGAAGCTTCGCCGCCGCGCGGTTTTATCAGCGCGCTGGTGGAGAAAAACCGCCAGGGCTATGGCCTCATCGCCGAGGTTAAAAAGGCCAGCCCGTCCAAGGGGTTGATCCGGGATGACTTTGACCCAGCCGCGCTGGCCGAAGCCTATGAAGCCGGCGGCGCGGCCTGCCTTTCGGTGCTGACCGACGGGCCCAGCTTTCAGGGCGCACCAGAGTTTCTGACGCAAGCGCGGGACGCCACCAGCCTGCCTGCCCTGCGCAAGGATTTCATGTTCGACACCTATCAGGTGGCCGAGGCCCGCGCCTGGGGCGCCGATTGCATCCTCATCATCATGGCCGCCGTCGATGATCCCCAAGCCGCCGAGCTTGAGGCCGCTTCGGTTGAAATGGGCATGGATGTCTTGATCGAGGTGCACAACGAAGACGAGCTTGAGCGCGCCATGCGGTTGAACTCAAAGCTGATCGGCATCAACAACCGCGATCTGCACAGCTTTGAAACCTCGCTTGAAACCACCAAGCGCCTTGCCCGCCTGGTGCAAGCGGATCGGATCATCGTCTCCGAAAGCGGCCTGTCCACGCCTGACGATCTGGCCGAACTGGCACGCTACGGCGCGCGTTGTTTCCTCATTGGCGAAAGCCTGATGCGCGCCGATGATGTGGCCACCGCCACCCGCAATCTGCTCGCCAACCCCTACATCTCAGGACGCTGACCAATGGCTCTCTCCCACTTTGATGACGCCGGGCAAGCCCATATGGTTGACGTCTCCGCCAAATCTGTCACCGCGCGCATTGCGGTCGCCGAGGGGTGGGTGAAGATGGCGCCGCAAACTCTTGAAAAGGTTCTCGAAGGCAGCGCCAAAAAGGGCGATGTTCTGGGCGTTGCACGGCTTGCCGGCATCATGGCCGCCAAGCGCACGCCAGAGCTCATTCCGCTGTGTCACCCGCTGCCAATCACCAAGGTCTCGGTCGAGCTGGAAGCCGATGAAAGCCTGCCCGGCGTGCGCATCGCCGCGACCGTCAAGACCACCGGGCAAACCGGGGTGGAGATGGAGGCTTTGACAGCGGCATCCGTGGCCGGGCTCACCGTGTATGACATGCTGAAAGCCGTTGATAAGGCTATGGAAATCGGCGGCGTGCGGGTATTGTTGAAAGATGGCGGCAAATCCGGCCGCTACCAGGCCTCATGATCTCGGTCACCGAAGCGCAGACGCGCCTGCTGGCGCTGGTCTCTCCGCTGCCGTCCGAGACGGTGCCTTTGCGCAAAGCGGCAGGCCGTATCCTTGCCAGCCCCGTCATCGCCACGCGCCCGCAGCCGCCCTTCGCCGCCTCCGCCATGGATGGCTACGCGGTTTGCGGTAAGGTCGCCGCCGGGGCCACCTTCACGGTGATCGCCGAAAGCGCGGCCGGGCGGCGCGCCGATGTGCGCGTCAGCACCGGAGAAGCCGTGCGCATTTTCACCGGCGCCCCCCTGCCTGAAGGCGCAGATCGAGTTATTATTCAAGAGGATGTCAGCCGCAGTGGTGATGTGATCACCCTTGGCGACCGGCTGGATCGCGGCACCAATATCCGCCCCGCTGGGGGTGATTTCGCCGTCGACGCCCGGATCGAGCCGGGCCAGGTTCTCACCCCCAATCTGCTCGCTCTCGCCGCCTCCATGGGCGCGGCCGCGCTGGAGGTTGTGCGCCGCCCCGTCGTGGCCGTCATGGCCACCGGCGATGAGTTGGTGATGCCGGGCGAAACCCCCGGCCCCGATCAGATCATCGCCTCCAATTCCTTCGCCCTCACCGCGATGTTTGAGGCGGCGGGCGCCGACTGTCGCCTGCTGCCTATCGCGCGTGATACCCGTGATAACCTCACAGAGGCGTTCCATCTCGCCCGAGGCGCGGACATTGTGATCACAACCGGCGGCGCTTCGGTGGGAGACCATGATCTCGTCGGCGATGTCGCCGCCGATCTCGGCATGGAGCGCGCGTTTTATAAGGTCGCGATGCGCCCAGGCAAGCCGCTGATGGCTGGGCGCGTGCTTGATATGGCTATGGCCGGCCTTCCGGGAAACTCAGTATCATCAATAATTTGCGGCCATATCTTCATCCTGCCGATGCTGCGCAAGATGCTCCACTTGGGCGAGGCCCCGCCGCCGCGCCGCAACCTTGCCTTGGCGCATGACCTCCCGGCAAATGGCCCGCGTGAGCACTACATGCGCGGGCGCGCCACGGGTGGCTCGGTCGAGGTGTTTGACCGTCAGGACAGTTCCCTGCTGTCGGTCCTCGCCGAGGCCAATGTACTGGTCGTCCGCCCGGTCGACGATGGGCCGCGCTCAGCAGGTGATGTCGTTGAGGTGATTGACCTTTAGCCAAGAACATTTGGCGAAACGGGTTGACACAAAACGAGAACTTTGCCAGAACATAGGCAAAACGAGGCCGAGCACGGGAGACCAGTCATGCTCACGAAGAAGCAACTCGATCTGCTGAAATTCATTGATGCCCGCATGCGCCGCGATGGCGTGCCCCCGTCGTTTGACGAGATGAAGGAAGCGCTGGACCTGCGCTCGAAATCGGGCATTCACCGGCTCATAACGGCCCTTGAAGAGCGCGGTTTCATACGGCGGCTGGCGCATAAGGCACGCGCCATCGAAATCCTCAAGCTTCCCGAAGCGATGGAGCGCGAGAACGCCGCGCGCGCAGGCTTCAACCCCAAGGTGATTGATGGGGACCGCCCCGATGCGCCGCCCCCCTCCGGGGCGATGGCGATTTCGGCGGATGCAATGGAACTGCCCGTCATGGGCCGGATCGCCGCCGGTGTCCCGATCGAGGCGATTTCCGAGGTCAGCCACACGGTCGCCGTGCCCGGGGCCATGGTTGGCAAAGGTCATCACTACGCGCTTGAAGTCAAAGGTGATTCGATGATCGAGGCGGGCATCAACGATGGCGATGTCGTGGTGATCCGTGAAACCTCTACCGCAGACAACGGCGATATTGTCGTGGCGCTGGTTGAGGATCATGAAGCAACGCTTAAGCGCTTTCGCCAAAGCGGCAACTCCATCGCTCTTGAAGCCGCCAACCCGGCCTATGAAACCCGCGTGTTCCGCGATGATCAGGTGAAAGTGCAGGGCCGTCTGGTTGGCCTGATCCGCACCTACTGAGGCAAGGCGCCCACGTTAGGGGCGCGTCCATGGGCGCCGCCCGGCGGTTTCGGCAACCGTCACAAGGGTGCCTGCATTGGTTAAGGCCACAGCGCCCGTCTCCCGCATTCGCTTCGGCCCCCAGTGATCGCAGGGGCCGGGCGGCACTGGATCAAGATCAACACTGGTGATCAGCAGGCCTTCGCGGCAAAGCGCCGCCGCCTTGGCCGAGGCCCCGCGCCCCGAAACATGCGTCACCGGCACGCCCGCAACGGTGAATGCTCTTACACCATCCTCGCCCGCCGCCAGCCTTTCGGCAGCGGCAAGCTGGTCAGCCCCGTCGCCATCATTTTCCAGCCAAACCTGCGCTGAAAAGCTCTCGCCCTTGGCTTTTGAAAGCCCGCGCCCCTCGTCCGTCATCACCCCCAATAGGCCGCCACGATCTGAAATCAGCATCGCCGGGCGCTCCGCCCCCGACCAAACCACCAGCCCCGCCATAACCCCCAAAACGCCGATCCAGCGGGTTGGCCCGCGCCATAGCGCCACCACCAGCCCTCCCATCGCCAGCATGGGCAGTGCCCATGGCCCCGGATCGGGCACCCATGTGAGCGCGCCGCCCATGCTCGCCACCCGGTCCGCCACGCCCAATATCCAGCGGCAGCCCCAGCTCATCGGCGCAAGCGCCAGCCATGAAAGCCCGAGCGGTGCCAAAACCCCCGCCGCTACGGCCCAAGGCATCACCCACATGCCCATCACCGGCACCGAGGTGAGGTTAGCGATGAGCCCGTAATCGGCGATCCGGTTGAAATGCGCCGCTGCAAAGGGGGCCGTCGCCGCGCCCGCAACAAAGGACGAAATCACCAGCGTCAGCGCGCCTTTCACCGGGGCGGGCCAGCGGGCCCAGTGGGCGGAGGGTCCGCGAAGCCCGTTAAACACCGCGACCAAGGCGGTTGTTGCCGCGAACGACATCTGAAACCCCGGCCCCATAAGCGCTTCCGGGCGGCGAAGAAGCACGATGAGCGCCGCAATCGCAACGGCCCGCAGCGAAATCGCCCGCCGCCCCAGCAAAACCGCTCCCAGCATCACCGCCACCATGATGAAGGCGCGTTCCGTGGCGATATTGCCGCCCGAAAGGGCGAGGTATCCCGCCCCGGCCACAAGGGCCACCACCGCCGCAATTCGCCGCCCGTCCACCCGCAGCGCGACCGGCGGCACCAGCGCAATCCCGCCCCGGATCGCGGCAAAAACGATCCCCGTCAGCAGCCCCATATGCAGCCCCGAGATCGCCAGAAGATGCGCCAAGTTTGATGCCCGCAAATCCTCCATCACATCTTTTGACACGGCAGAGCGGTCCCCGGTGAGGATCGCCGCCGCAAAGGCCCCCGGCTGGCCCGGCACCGCCTCCCGGATGGCCGCCGAAAGCGTGACGCGGGTGCGAAACAGCGCCAGGCCCGCCTGCCCCTCTTTAGCCGGCGCAAAGGCAAAGGCGGGCACGCGGGTGTAGCCCACCGCGCCGATCCGCTTAAACCAAGCTTGGCGGCGAAAATCATATCCACCCGGCTCCACAGGCCCCGGAGGGGGCGAAAGATGCGCCGTCAACATCACCATCTGCCCCGGTTCGGGCGTGAGCCAGCGCTGATCTCCATGCAGCGACACCCGCACAAGCTGCGGCACCCGGCTTGGCGACATATCTCCCAGCGCAACCCGGTCGAGCGTGAGGCGCACCGCATCCGATTGCGAGCGGTCCATCCCGACGATCCGGCCTTCCACCGGCCCGTAGTAGCGAAAATCCAGCACCGGCACCGCCACCCATGCGGTGCGCGCCCAGCCCAAACTACCCCCGCAAAGCACCAGGGCAAGGCCCAGCAACACCGGCCCGGCGAGCTCACCCGCCAGCAGCCCGGCCACCAGGGCCAACCCTGCCGCCGCCATGGCAATCGTCACCTGCCCGCCGGTTGGCTCTACCGGGAGGCCAAAATACAGCCCGATCCCCAGCCCAAGACAGACCGGAGCCCACAACAGCAAGTGCCCCCTTTGGGCGAGAAACGGCAGCGCCAGCCTCCCCAAAAGTGGTAGCCTTGCCCTGCCTGAGCCGATTGCATACACCCTCGCAACAAAGGCACTCTTTGGTTTACAAAAGGTTAACGCTCCCATGGTTGAGGACGCGCACGCAGGCGAGGTGGTTACCCGAATCGCCCCATCTCCTACCGGATACATGCACATCGGAACCGCCCGCACCGGGCTGTTCAACTGGCTCTTCGCCCGCAAGATGGGCGGCAAGTTCCTGCTGCGGATCGAGGATACAGACCGTGCCCGCTCTACCCCCGAGGCGACCGATGCGATCTATCGCGGGATGCGCTGGCTGGGTCTGGATTGGGATGGCGATGCCGTCAGCCAGGCCGAGCGCGCGCCGCGCCATGCCGAAGTGGCGCTGGAAATGCTGGCCAAGGGGCAGGCCTACAAATGCTTTGCCACACAGGAGGAGATCGCCGCCTTCCGCGAGGCTGCCAAGGCCGAGGGCAAATCAACCCTCTTTCAATCCCCCTGGCGCGACGCAGATCCCGCCACCTTCCCCGACCTGCCCCATGTGATCCGCCTCAAGGCCCCGCGTGAGGGCGAAACGGTGATCCATGATGTTGTGCAGGGCGATGTGACCTTCAAGAACAGCACGCTGGATGACATGATCCTGCTGCGCTCCGACGGCACGCCCACCTACATGCTGGCCGTGGTGGTGGATGATTACGATATGGGCGTCACCCATGTGATCCGCGGCGACGACCATCTCAACAATGCCGCCCGCCAGTGCCACATCTATCACGCGATGGGATGGCCCCTGCCGGTTTATGCCCATGTGCCGCTGATCCTTGGCCCCGATGGCAAGAAGCTCTCCAAGCGGCACGGCGCAACCGGGGTGGAGGAATACCAGCAAATGGGCTACCCGGCCCCCGCGATGCGCAACTACCTCGCCCGGCTTGGCTGGAGCCACGGCGATGATGAGTTTTTCACCGATGCTCAGGCGCGCGCGTGGTTTGACCTTGAGGGGATCAACAAGGCCGCCTCCCGGTTTGATTTCAAGAAACTCGATCACCTTTCAGGACAACACATTGCCGCGATGGACAATATGTCCCTGATGGGAGAGATCGAAGCCTACCTCACGTCAATCGAGGCTGAAGAGCTGAGCGAAGCGCAAAAAGACGGGCTGCTGCGGGCAATGTATTGCCTCAAGGGATCGGCCCGCACCCTGCCTGTTCTGCTGGAAAAAGCCGTCTTCGTGCTGGCCTCCCGCCCTATCGTTCCAGATGAAAAGGCGGCCAAAAACCTTGATGATGTATCCCGTCGTATGCTCGGCGAATTGACGCCGCACCTGCAAAATGCTAGCTGGAACCGCGAAACTCTGGAGGCAACGCTGAATGAGTTTGCAGAGGCAAAAGACACCAAGTTCGGCAAGCTGGCCGGGCCGCTCCGCGCCGCTCTTGCTGGCCGGGCAGCCACGCCCAGTGTGTTTGATATGATGTTGGTTATTGGACGTGCGGAAACGCTCGCACGACTGCAAGACGCAGCAACTTGAGATCGGTTCGCCAACCGCTAACTATGTTGTTTGCATGACGGTTCAAACCCGGCACTAGGCCCTTTGTCATAAAGGGTCGGCGCACGGATGAAATATGAAAGGGACGTTCATGGCGGATACCTCCAAGACAGCGAAACTGAGCATTGCGGATAAAGAGATCGAGCTACCGATCCACTCGCCCACCTGTGGTCCGGATGTTGTAGATATCCGCAAACTTTACGCTCAAGGCGATGTCTTTACCTACGATCCGGGCTTCACCTCGACAGCCGCTTGCGAAAGCACGATCACCTTTATCGACGGTGACAAAGGTGAATTGCTGCACCGCGGCTATCCAATTGACCAACTGGCGTCAAAATCGCACTACCTTGAGGTGTGTTACCTGCTGCTCTACGGCGAGCTGCCCTCCGCCGAACAGCTCGAAACCTTCGAGAGCACAATCACCAATCACACCATGCTCCACGAGCAGATGCAGTATTTCTTCCGGGGCTTCCGGCGGGATGCGCACCCGATGGCGATCATGGTGGGCGTGGTTGGCGCAATGGCCGCTTTCTACCACGACAGCACCGATATCTCCGATCCGCATCAACGCGAGGTTGCGTCCCACCGCCTGATCGCCAAGATGCCCACCATCGCGGCATGGGCCTACAAATATTCGATCGGCCAGCCCTTCGTTTATCCGCGCAACGATCTGACCCACGCCGAAAACTTCCTGCACATGTGCTTCGCCGTGCCTGCCGAGGAATATAAGGTTGATCCGATCCTGAGCCGCGCGATGGACCGTATCTTCACCCTACACGCCGATCACGAGCAAAACGCCTCCACCTCCACCGTGCGGCTGGCGTCATCTTCCGGGGCCAACCCCTTTGCCTGTATCGCGGCCGGCGTGGCCTGCCTTTGGGGCCCTGCGCACGGTGGTGCCAACCAGGCCTGCCTTGAAATGCTCAAGGAAATCGGCTCGGTTGACCGCATCCCAGAGTTCATCGCCCGCGCCAAGGACAAGGAAGACCCCTTCCGCCTCATGGGCTTTGGCCACCGCGTTTACAAAAACTTCGATCCGCGCGCCAAGGTGATGAAGCAATCCGCCGATGAGGTGCTTGATCTCATGGGGATCGAGAACAACCCGGTGCTGCAAGTCGCCAAGGAACTTGAGCGTCAGGCGCTCGAAGATCCCTACTTCGCCGACAAGAAGCTCTTCCCCAATGTCGATTTCTATTCCGGCATCATCCTCGAGGCGATGGGCTTCCCCACCTCCATGTTCACCCCGATCTTCGCGCTGTCGCGCACCGTTGGCTGGGTGAGCCAGTGGAAAGAACAGCTCTCCGATCCCGGGCACAAAATCGGTCGCCCGCGCCAGCTTTATACCGGCGCCCCCTACCGCGACTACGTGGAAGTGGAAGACCGCTAGGCGCTCAACGCGCCAACCACACGAATCAGACCCAAAGGGCCGCCCCGCGCGGCCCTTTTTCGTGTTTAGGTAGAGCTTTCGCGCCCCGGATTCCCCGCAAGGAGAGATTGGCAACGGCTCGTAAACAAACTGTTTTCTGTTGTTAAGACTTTGTTAACCTCTGTTCAGGTGTTACCCTCTATCCCATACATAAGCCGCCACGGCAGTGGCGGCGTACCTGGGGGTAAAACTATGTGGATGTTTATTCTTCCCGCACTGCTGACAGTGGGGACCATCGCGGCAATCATCGAAGACCACAACGATGACGACGACGATAAGCAAACCGACACCAGCAATATTCCAACCGACGGCGATGACACCATATCACTTGGCAATGCAAACAACCTGCTGTTTGCCGGGGATGGCGATGATGTGATCGCAGGCAACGGCGGCTTTGATGAACTTTATGGCGAGGCCGGCGATGACACGCTTGATGGCGGTCCCGGCAAGGACATTCTCGATGGCGGTGAGGGAAATGATACCCTGATCGGCGGCGACTGGGATGATGTGATCTATGGCGGCGACGGTGCCGATACCATTGAGGGCAACGGCGGCTACGACATCGTTGAAGGCGGCGCTGGCCCCGATACAATTTCCGGCGGCTCCGGGAACGACACCATCGATGGCGGCGGCGGCAAAGACACCCTTGAGGGCAATGACGGCGATGACACCATCGACGGCGGCGATTGGGATGACCAGATCTCCGGCGGTGAAGGCGATGACACGCTGCTCGGCAGCGGCGGCATGGATGTGATCTCCGGCGACGACGGCAATGACACCATCGACGGCGGTGATTGGCACGATACCCTCTCCGGCGGCACTGGCTTTGACGAGCTCATTGGCGGCAGCGGTAATGACACGCTGCTTGGCGGCGCGGGCAAAGACCTCCTTGATGGTGGCCTCGGCGACGATATCCTCGACGGCGGTGAATGGGATGATGTTCTCTACGGCCAGGGCGGCGATGATGCGCTCACGGGCGGCGGCGGCAAAGACGTGATCTTTGGCGGCACCGGTGATGACACCCTTGATGGCGGCGGCTGGAATGACGTTCTGATCGGCGGTGAAGGCAGCGATACCCTTTCGGGGGGCAACGCCAATGACACCCTGATCGACAGTGGCGCAGGCAACAGCCTTTCGGGTGATACGGGCAACGATATCCTGATCAACGGCACCATCGGCTTTGATTCATCCGATCCCGACGCCCTGCACGACGCTGACTTCGGCTCTGATCTCGTCACATCCGCAATAGCGGGCTTTGCCGGCGAGTCCGGTGGCAGCACGCTTGATGGCGGCGCAGGCGACGACCAGCTTGTTTCAGCGGGCGGTGACACGCTCACCGGGGGCGAAGGCAGCGATGATTTCTACCTTGGCACCTGGGTCACAAGCAGCGTCACCATGACCGATTTTGACCCCGCCGAAGACCAGCTTTTGCTGTTCTACCCCGATGGCAGCACCGCGCCGACCGTCACCACCACGGTCGCCGCAGACTCCGCTCAGGTGTTCCTTGATGGGGTCGAGGTCGCCAATATCACCGCGCCCGGTCTCAACCAAACGGCGCTGGAAGCGGCAATCACCCTCTCGGCGGGCTAACGCCCCCGGCAAAGAGCAAATCATACCGCCCGCCCGCACCCTGCGCGGCGGGCGGCTTTTTTGTGCCCCGCGCGCCTATTGGAAGAGCTCAAATCCACCGATGCTGCGGCGCTTGCTTTGGGCTGCTTCGGTGTTCC
>NZ_JARGND010000042.1:0-18496 GCF_029212645.1 Vannielia sp.
GCTCTTCTTTCGGATCAAGCCTCCGAAAGAAGATACCAGCCTGAAGAACGCCTGACCCATCATCGCCCAAGAAATCCACCTCGCCGTAACCGATCTTCAAGATATTTGGCCGATGGTGACCCCAAGCAGCAGCCATTCAGAACGGGGCATCATGATCTACAGGCTTGTTTGGGCAGTTTTGCCCCTTCTTTTTGCGGCAAAGGCCTATGCGGCTGATCCATTGATGGACCGTCAGCTGCAAGCGACCGGGCTGGGCACCGCAACCGGCGGGGCAAGCCTGTTTTCCGGCGCGCAGGAAGGCAGCTTCTTTGCGCCTTACCCGAAGCGGGTTGAAAAGCTAAAGCGTAAAGCCGCAACCACAACCCAGCGTCTCACTGTTCATGGCTCTACCGAGGCGATCTATGCAGAGTGGATTCGCGGCCTTATTGCGCAAGCCGAGGCTGGCAAAGCGGGGTACGATGCGGTTCAACTCTCCGCCAAGATCAAGCCACCACAGCGCCCCACGGAGCTGACCATTGGCGAAATTTATGCCTGGATCAAGGAAACGCCCGGCCAGCACCACGCCATTGGGCGCTACCAGTTTATCCCCAAAACCCTTCGGCGGCTGGTCGACCATGCGGGAGTTGAAGAGACCGCCCGCTTCACACCCGCCCTTCAGGATCGCCTTGCCGATCAACTTCTTAAGGAGGCCGGGCTACAAAAGCTGATCTCGGGCGACATGGGCCGCAAAAGCTTCATGAACCGCCTCGCGACGATTTGGGCCGGGTTGCCCACCTCATCGGGCAAGTCACATTACGATGGTTACGCGGGCAATAGTGCAACAATGAGTTGGGGGCATTTCGAGCGTGAAATGGCCAAGTACTTCCCCAGTTGATGCCCCCCAAGCACCAAGACCATTTGATTTCAGGCCAGAAGGTGCCTATCTCGGCTCAATACCCATAAGGCGAGGCAGATCACCGTGACCAAGACCCATCTCTACAAGCGCGACCTGCCGGATGGCCTCAACCTTGGGCCTGTTGTGGCGATTGATTGCGAAACCATGGGCCTTAACCCGCACCGCGACCGGCTGTGCCTTGTGCAAATGTCAGGCGGGGATGGCGAGGCGCATCTGGTGCAAATCGAAAAGGGCCAGACCGAGGCGCCAAACCTCGCAGCCATGCTGGAAGACCCTGAGGTGCTCAAGCTCTTCCACTTTGGCCGCTTCGATATTGCCGCGATGTATAACGCTTTCGGCGCCCTCGCCGCGCCTGTCTACTGCACCAAGATCGCCTCGAAGCTGGTGCGCACTTACACAGATCGCCATGGCCTGCGTTATCTTTGCCAGGAGCTGATCGGCGTGGATATCTCAAAGCAGCAACAAAGCTCTGACTGGGGTGCCGAGGAACTGACGAAAGCACAGCAAGACTACGCCGCATCCGATGTGCTTTACCTGCACAAGCTGCGCGAGATCCTTGATGCCCGGATCGCCCGTGAAGGCCGTACCGAAATTGCGCAATCCTGCTTTGAATTCCTGCCAACCCGCGCCAAGCTTGACCTCGCCGGATGGCCCGAAATCGACATTTTCTCCCATTGAGGCCGCCGGATGACGCCACATGAGCCCGCTGACCCCGCCGAGCTGATAAAAGCTGGCCGCCGGGTCATCGCCCGCGAAGCCGAGGGGCTGGTCGCTCTGGGCGAGGGCCTTGGGCCGGGGTTCGCCGAGGCTTGCGCGGTGATTCTCGCCGCACCGGGCCGGGTGATCGTAAGCGGCATGGGTAAATCAGGGCATATCGCCCGCAAACTTGCAGCCACCTTCGCCTCTACCGGGACGCCCGCATATTTCGTGCACCCCGCAGAAGCCAGCCACGGTGACCTTGGGATGATGGGCGAAGGCGATGTTGCCCTGCTGCTCTCCAACTCCGGTGAAACGCCCGAGCTTGCGGATATGATCACCTATACCCGCCGCTTCTCGATCCCGCTCATCGGGGTCGCTTCAAACGCGCAAAGCACTCTGCTCAAGCGGGCCGATGTGGCGATTGTGCTGCCAAAGGCCGCTGAAGCCTGCGAAGAGGGCATCGTGCCGACAACCTCCACCACCATGACGCTGGCGTTGGGCGATGCTCTGGCTGTCGCGCTAATGAAGCACCGTCGCTTCACCCCCGACAAGTTCCGCGAGTTTCACCCCGGCGGCAAGCTGGGCGCGCAACTTGCCCGCGTGCAAGACCTGATGCACCCTTTCGATGCGCTGCCTCTCGCCACCCGTGGCACACCGATGAGCGAAGCCCTGCTTATGATGAGCCAAAAGGGCTATGGCGTGGTGGGTGTGACCGAAGGCGATGATAAGCTTCTGGGGATCGTCACCGATGGTGACCTGCGCCGCCACATGGCGGGGCTTCTGGAGCTTAACGTGGAACAGGTCATGACGGAGAAGCCGCTGACAATCGGGCCGGATGCGCTCGCCGAAGAAGCGCTGGCGCTGATGAACGGGCGCAAGATCACTTGCCTGTTCGTTGTCGATCCGGCTGATAGCGACAGGCTCGCCGGGCTGATCCATATACATGATTGCTTGCGCGCGGGGGTCGCCTGAGGCCGTCCTGATGTCAGTTTATGACAACACTTATTCGCGCTTCGTTTCCTGGGCAAAAATCCTGCTGCCGCTGGCCGCGCTGACGCTATTGTCGACCATGTTCCTGCTGGCGCGCAAGGTCGACACGACCGACTCGATCCCATTTGCCGATGTCGACGTGGATGGAATTGCCCGTGAGCAACGAATTTCGGCACCCAATTACTCTGGCGTTACGGTTGATGGTGCCGCCATTAGCATTGCCGCCACCACCGCCCGGCCCGACCCTGAAAACCGTGACAAGGTAACCGCCGAAAAGCTGCACGCACGCATAGATACCAAAGGCGGCGGCCAGTACGAACTGCTCTCGAACACAGGCGAAATTGATACCGCCGCTGGCGTTGCCCGGCTTGGTGGCGGGGTGATTGTGACAACGCCCAGCGGCTTCAGGGTGGAATCAGAGCAGATTGATACCGCATTGGAACGGACCGAGGTAATCTCCCCTGGCCCGGTTACCGCCGAAGGGCCAACGGGCAAGCTCACCGCTGGAGAGATGCAGCTCAAGGCTGACGAGGCCGGAAACTACCTTCTGGTTTTCAAGGACCGGGTGAAGCTGGTATACACGCCACCAAGTGAATAGGATTTCAGCTCGTGCCTTTTAAACGCGCCTTTCTCGCCATAGGGTTTTGCCTGCTTGCACTGGGGTTCTCCGCAACCGCACAAGCGCAGGGGGCCAGCGTCGCCTTTGGCGGGCTCAAGCATGATAGCTCCCTGCCGGTAGAAATCGCCGCTGACAGCCTCACCATCAACCAGGAAACCGGAAAGGCCACCTTTCGTGGCAACGTTCTGGTGGGCCAGGGTGAGATGCGCCTTTCTGCCGGGTTGGTTCAGGTTGAATACAAAGATGGCAGCAGCTCTACTGGCGAAGTTCAGCGCCTGCATGCCAGCGGCGGAGTCACCCTTGTGAGCGGTGCCGAAGCGGCGGAAGCGGCAGAAGCCATTTATTCCATAGGGTCGAGCCAGATCGTGATGTCTGGCAATGTGCTTTTGACCCAAGGGCAAAACGCGCTTTCCGGTCAAAAGCTCACGGTTGATCTGACCACGGGCACCGGGGTGATGTCAGGCCGGGTCAAAACCGTGTTCCAGTCCGGCGGTGAGAATTGACTGCGGCGGACGAAACCCAACGCCCTGAGCTTCACCTGACCGAAGGCGAAGGCGGGTTGCGTGTGCAGAATATGCGCAAAAGCTATCGCAAAAAGCTGGTCATTCGCGATGTCAGCATGGAACTGGCGCGTGGCGAAGTGGTGGCCCTTCTCGGCCCCAATGGCTCTGGCAAAACAACCTGCTTTTACGCCATCGCAGGCCTCATCACCCCTGAAAGCGGCGCGGTTCTGATCGACGGGCGCGATGTTACCCGGCTTCCAATGTATCGCCGCGCCAAGCTGGGGATCGGGTATCTGCCGCAGGAAATGTCAATCTTTCGCGGGCTGAACGTGGAAGACAACATCATGGCGATTCTCGAAATCGCCGAGCCCGACAGGCACAAACGTCGGGAGCGGCTGGAAGAATTGCTCTCGGAGTTCGCCATTGAGCACCTGCGCCGCGCGCCCGCCCTGGCCCTGTCGGGTGGTGAGCGGCGGCGTGTTGAAATTGCACGCTGTCTGGCCGCCGACCCGAAGTATCTGCTGCTCGATGAGCCTTTCGCCGGGGTGGATCCGATCTCGGTCGGTGAAATTCGCCATTTGGTCACCGATCTCAAAACCCGTGGAATCGGCGTGCTGATCACCGACCACAATGTTCGTGAAACGCTGGAAATCGTGGATCGGGCGTACATTTTGCATGACGGAAAGATGCTGATGAACGGCACCGCCGAAGAGGTGGTGCAAGACGAAAAGGTGCGCCGTGTCTACTTGGGTGACAGTTTTCGCATTATGTAAGGCGGTGCGCCCATGAGCGAGCCCCGCAATGGACCCGGCACGCGCCTTGAGCTGCGCCAAACACAGCGGCTTGGCCTTACCCCCGGATTGCAACAATCGTTCAGCCTGCTGTCGATGCCATGCGGCGATCTAGAAGAATTCCTAGTTGATCTCGCCGAGCAAAACCCGGTTCTCCAGTTCAGTCCTCGCACCGCCGGCCCCGATGGCGCATCTGGCACACAAAGCGCCTATGATGTTGCAGTGCAAACCGTTGCCAGCCGGACCAGCCTGGGGGAACACCTGAGCCGGCAAGTGGCCCTGATGTCTCTCCCCAGGGAGGTCGCGCATCTTGCGGGAACCCTTGCTTTCAACCTTGATGAAAGCGGCTTTGTCCCCGAAGGCGGGATTGTTGGAGTGGCTAGGGAATATGACGCCAGCAATTCCGTTGCACGCCAAGCCGTGCTGGCGCTTCAGGCGTGTGACCCAACCGGGATTGGCGCGCTTTCGCTTACTGAGTGCCTTTCGTTGCAACTGGCCGAGCAAGGGCTTGATCCCACGCTTGCACCCCTTGTCATCAACCATCTCCCTCGCTTTTTGCGCGACGAGCCTGCGGCGCTTGGCCTGGCAATCGGTATCTCTCCCGACATGGTTAAGAAAATCGCCGCGATGGCCCGTATGCTAGACCCCGCTCCAGCCCGCGCTTTTGATCTGCCCGAGCCCACGGCACGGGTGCCGGAGCTCAGCATCACGGCCACCGAGGACGGGGCGCTGCGGGTAGAGTTGATAAACGATCTCACGCCCCGGCTTTCGCTTGATCGCGACCTGCTGGCCGCGCGCGAGGCCATTGCCGGTGGCAGCGTGGCAAAGGCCGAAGCCGTGCTGCGCGCCATCCGGTTTCGCGGCAAGACCCTGCTTCGGATCGGCCGTGCGATTGTGCAAAAACAGGCGGCCTACTTCTCTGGGCACAGCACAGCGCTTTCACCACTCACACGCACCGCAATCGCCGATGAGCTTGGGCTGCACAAATCCACCGTCGGGCGCGCCGTCGATGGTAAAACACTGCTGTGGAATGGCCGCATTCTGGAGCTTTCGGGCCTGTTTCCCAGCCGCCTTGGGCCCCCCTATGGGCGCATCACGTCAAGCCATGATGCCCGCGCCAGAATCGCCCGGCTAATCACCGCCGAAACCGCCGATACGGTGCTTTCCGATGCGCGACTTATGGACATGTTAAAGGACGAAGGCGTTGACATATCTAGGCGAACTGTCGCCAAATACCGCCAATGCCTGAACATTCCGCCCTCCAGCGAACGCCGCCGCCTGCTTGCTCGAACCGCAGCCAGGCGCGGGGTGGATTAAACCGGGGCGTATCCCCTCACATAGTGAGTTTCGCGCGGCAGCTACCCGTGCCATAACAAGCCGCCACTGCAGCGTGGCGGCAACTACAAAAGAAAAGAACCTAGGAGGTGCAATGCGTTACCAAATCAGTGGAAAACAGATCGACATCGGGGATGCCCTTCAGACTCACGTTAAAGCCGAGCTTGGCACCGCAGTCGAAAAATATGCCGAGCGTCCGACCGACGCGAATGTCGTCTTTTCGAAAAGCGCCCACGAGTTCGTATGCGAATCCACCATTCACCTTTCAACGGGTCTGACCGCCTCTGCCAAGGCGCACGCCCCGGAAATCTACGCCGCCTTCGATGCGGCTTGCCAGAAAATGGAGAAGCAACTGCGCCGTTACAAGCGCCGGTTGAAAAACCATCATCAAGACCGTTCGGAACCGGTTGAATTCATCGGCGCTCCCTCTTATATCCTCGCCGCATCGTCGGATCATCAAGACGAGGAGTCAGAGCCCGATACACTCCAGCCCATGATCATTGCCGAAATGGAAACCCGCGTTCCCGCGCTTTCTGTTGGCGAAGCCGTGATGCAAATGGAACTGGAAGGGGCCCCTGTTCTGGTTTTCCGTGATGAAACGCATAACGGTGTGAATGTCGTGTACCGCCGCGAAGACGGCAATATTGGCTGGATCGACACCAAACAGGAATGAGCAACGCCTCGCAGTGTGCGAGGGGGAAAGGCCGGGCAGAGCATGGAATTGCACACGATCCTCAAGCCTGAGGCGGTGAAAGCCGTGCAGGGCGTGAGCAGCAAAAAACGTCTGTTCCAGCAGCTCGCAGACCTCGCTCATTCAGCCTATGGGCTGGACCCCGCGCGCTCTGTCGAGGCGCTCATGGATCGCGAAAGCCTCGGCCCCACTGGTGTGGGCCGGGGCGTTGCGCTGCCACATGCCCGCCTTGATGGACTGGAAGAGGTTGTGGGCGTTTTCTTCCGGATCGACAAACCGGTGGATTTTGACGCGGTAGACCGCCAGCCGGTTGATCTGGTGTTTGCCCTTTTCGCGCCCAAGGATGCCGGGGTGAATCACCTCAAGGCTTTGGCACTTGTTTCGCGCACGCTCCGAGACGGGGATGTTTGTGCCAAGCTACGCGCCAATGAGGAAACCGCGACACTCCACACCATCCTTACCGAAGCGCAGGGCCAGCAAGCTGCGTAAAGCCTAAGGCGTCACGCCTTTAACCTGAGACATCAGATAAAGGCGAGGCGCGCGCAACATTCCTGCCTCGCAATACGCTCCACCAAAAGCTGTGGTTCAGGTTTTTGGCGGAACGCTTTAGCTGTTCTTCAAGCGTTTGAAGCCGAAGACCAGATAATCACGCTGGTAGGCATCAAGGGCGGCTTGCTCGATTTCATCGTCGACAATCGCATCCAGCAGAATCGCCCCCTCATCCTCAAACGGGGGAAGCGGCGGGCGAGCCTCAACCCCGGCGGCCTCCAGCACCTGGCCAAGCCCAAGCTCTAATTGGTCTTCACGCAGCACCATGTCGGGCTGGCCGAGATCGGCAAAGCCCTGAATCACCGCCGATTGGCTGGCCCAGGCCGCATCAACCCGCACACCGGTTTGCCCGGCGAGATTGGACTTGAGGAACTTGAGGAACGCCAGAAAGGCGGCGCGGTGCGCGGTGGTATCATATTCCGGGCCCGGCTCACCCTCTGGCAGCGGAATTTTGTAGCCCTCACGAAGCGTTTTTCGGATTTTTGTGAAGGCACCATCGCCTTCGCTGCGCAGAATATGGTGGCAAAAAACGCGGTGCGCGCGCACCAAGGGGTGCGTCACAACCGAAAAGCTGCGCGCTCCCTTATTTTGCCGCCGCCACTGGCGCAGTGACTTCTGATTAAAGCCACGATGCAGCCCGCTTGGCTCGCTCCCATCAACCGCCGCCATCCACGCCTCAACCTGCCCCAACGGCCCGCCGCGCACCGGCATGTGCAGGATCGGGCTTCGGGCACAGGCGGAGTAGCTTGGCACCACCGCCCCGCGACGCGGCTCAAAGTTGGGCGTGCGGGTAAGGTCAAAGCGATCCAGCTCCGAGAGCGCCTTTTGCATCGTTTCATAGTTGGCGACCTTATCTTCGAGGCCCCCGGGGTTTTGCTTTTTGAGACGGGTCGAAAGATCGTCAAGCGGGGTGTCGCAGCCAAGAAACCTGGCCAGGCCATTCAGCACCTCAAGGTCATTGATGTCTTCATAGCCGATGTAAAAGCCAGCCTGCCCTGTCACCTGCATCTCGTGCATCAGGGTGATCTGGAAGGTCTGCAACTCGGCCAAAAGCGTTTCAAACTCCTCCGCGTTGAACCTTATCTTCGCGGCCTCCTTGCGATGCTTGGCATCCGTCAGCCGCCATTGGCCGGTATCAGCAGCTATCTTGCGGCTTACATAGCTTTCAAGCGGGTTGCGCGTGAGAATGACCTTGGCGCAGCGCGGGTCCGGCAGGCAGGCCTCCAGCACGCGCGGATCATGATCATGGAAAAAGCGAAAGCCGGGGAGCCCCTCGGTTTGGGCCTTCATACCTTCGATCAGCTTCAAAGGATCAGCCTCGCGCGCAGCCAGCCCGATGCCAAACATCTCATCCGTGTTGTGGTGGCCCACAAAATGCGGGTTAAACGCCTCACCATAGCAATGCAGGCCGTCGAAACGATTGATATTCTCTTCAAGGAAGTTCGAGCCAGTGCGCATTTCGCCGAAAATCACGAAGTAGTCGAATCTCTGGCTCATCTGCGGGTCATTTCTTCACAAGATAGGGGGAGGGTCGGGTGGCGGTGTTGGTGGGCACGCTCTGCAAATCTACCGGAAAATCGCCGGCGAGATAGGGGTTCATCCCTTGGTTCTTGAGGGTCTGCAAGAAACGGCCAAAGCCATCAAGATCTTGCATCATTGGCGCTTCGGTGAGGCGGCGGCGCGCGCCTGGAATGATATCATCCATGATCGCCTGTAGATTATTCATCGGGTCTTCAATGAACTCTGCCAGTGACCAAATGCGCACCCGTGCCTTGGCGTGAGGCGAGCGCAACACATTGAGATGCTCGGCCTCCACGGCCTGAAGCCGCGCCGCCTCCTTGCGCACGACCGAAGAGTTGATCCCAAGCCGGAAGAGCTTGATCGCCCACGCCCCGGTGATGACCGAGACCTGCGCCTTTGGATCAACCGCGATGAACCAACTCACAGCCTGCGAGTCGCCGGGACCAAACTGATACATCTGCCGCTCACCGCGGGTGTTCCAGATCAGGTTGGTAAGGAACGCGCCGGGGTTGTGATCGCGCAGCATGGCGCTGTCAGACAGCCCGCCGTTATACACCTTTTCACCGCCCGCAAACTCAACCCGCTCTGGCGCAAAAAGATGCCCGTGCACCCGCCCGCCTGCCATTTTGCTCAACCATGTTTCAAAGTTTGAAAACAGCTCTGAAAACCCCTCGAACACCGAGTAGGGTTCAGCCGTTTTGCCATTTTCCCAATCCGTGTTGGGAAAGCGGCTTTGCATGTAAAGGCCGGGGCGGCCCTGAGTTCGCCGGTCAACCGCCTTGGCAAAGAGGCGGTCAATCTTGGAGGGATTCGGTTCGGCGTTTTTGGTGACCTTCGGATCGTTTGACAGGAAGGAGGCATAAAGGCGGTTTGCCTGCGGCCAGATCTTGCGTGCAACAAAACAATCCGACCGCCGCAATAGCTGGAGGTGATCGTCGTAAAAGATGTGCGGCTTGCCCTGAAAATCAAACTTCGACAGCGTCAGCGAGCGGCTTTCTATATCGTTGGAATAGATGCGAACGAGGGATTGAAAGTAGCTCTCATCAGGGATCCACACCCGCTTGAAATACGTGTCGTAGGAGTTGCGATCCCTATCGGTAAGGATCGCCTCAAGCGTGGGCCGCGACAGGCACCACCACTGCGACCCCAGATGCGGCAGCATGCCCTTGGGGACCCGTCGGTTAACGCGCGCGGCCCGTTGGAGCGCAACGTAGCGATCAAACAAAAAGCGCTGCCGTTTCCACGAAAAGGGGAAGCGAAGGGTAAAACGCTCCCGATCAAAGCCGCCTTTCGTCCAGGTCACATCTGCAATCGTGACGCTTTCGATGAAGTCGGTGTTGGGGCGGGCCTGAAGATAAGCGTTCAATTCCTGCACCGGACGCAGGGGCAGGCAGGAGCCAGAAGCAAGGTAAACGTGGCTCACCTCGGGGTGCTTTTCGAGCATTTGCTCGGCGACCTTTTGGGTGGCCGCAACAATACTCCAGCTGCCCCACTCGCACCGGAAGCGCGGGGTGAAACTGATATTATCAAGATCAGCGAGGGAGTCGGTGAAGCGGCGATAGGTCTCCCGGTCAACCATCTTGTCACAGTGGATCACGATGGGGCAGCCAGAGGTTGCCCAGTGGCGCGCCGTCTGGCTGGCCCGGTCCAGTGCCGTGTGGACGAGCATGGCAAACCCGACGGTCATGCCCAGTTCCCCTTGGACATCAGGCCAAGAATTTCGAGCTGGCGCCAGTTGATATATTTCTCGCTCCACTTTGACCAAAAGTCCGGGTTATCGCGCAGAACGCGGGCGTAGGCCCGGTATTCATGGCTGGCCGCGTAGTGCTCGCCGCGCACCAGTTCTTCTTCAGACTTTCCGGTGAACGTGTCGAGAAATTTGGCATGTAGCAGCATCCCGCTGGCCTTTTCGCCGCCCCACTCATCATAGGTCAGGTTCAGGCCGCGAGGCAGCAGCATGTGGGTTGAGCTGACGTAGGTATTGCCTTTGTCCCACTTCACCAGTGGGATCTTGTTGAGCGCGGGCGCGCGCGCGGGGGCGTCTCCAAAGAATGCGCGGGCGCGGGGGCCACCTTGAATCCAGAGGTTGCCGTAGAGGCTGTTGCGCTCGATCTGGTAGTTACCGCTGTCAAAGTAGCTGGCAATCTCGAACGGGTCTTGCCCCTCTTCATAGGGCTGCGAATCCAGCGGGCCTTTGGGATACATATCCAGCAGCATCGCCGAGAAAGACTTGATCGAGGACGCATCAAGCCAGTCTGTCAGCGCGCGAATGGGCCGCGTATCGCAGAACGGATAAACAAAAAACTCATCCACATCGATGGTCAGCGCCCAATGGCCATGGGAATATTTGCGCTGGAGCCAGTTCAGCCAATCCACACCAAAGCGGGCGCGTTTGTAGCTGTGCTCGGTCGTCCACAGGGAAACGTCGGGCTGATCAACGAGGTATTCCCTCGAGCCATCTTCAGAACCGTTATCGACAAAGAAAAAATGCGCGATGCCCTGGCGGCGGTAGTAATCAAGGAAGAACGGCAGGCGGATACGCTCGTTGCGCAGGGTGGTGAAGGACAGCACATCACCGGGGCGGATTTGCGCGGTGCGGTTAACAACACGGGTCAGCTCACGCCGCTTGCGAAGGGCGCGAATCCGCCAGCGTTTCCGCTGCATACGCAAGCGATATGTTCTCAAAACGCCCAAATCGTTCCTTCGCAACCACCGGAGGCTGGCCAGTGTGAGCTATCAGGTTACGCTTAAAATTTGGTTGAAATGCGCATCCCAAGTGGGGAGCGCTGCCGCTCCCGGCTCTATTCTCGTCTCCCCCAGCCCCTTTGTTGCCATTTCGTGAATGGTCTTGGCCCATAGATACCTATCGTTGCCATTCAGGTAAACTGGCAACTCCCCCATAAACTCCCGATAAACCGGCAAATCTGCACAAATTGCGGGGGTTCCCAAGGCCAGCGCCTCGGCGGGTGGCAGGCCAAATCCCTCGGCACGGGAGGGGAACAGCATGGCAGTCGCGTTCTGGACGAGTGCGGCGAGGGCCTGGTCACCCAGACCGGAAAGCTCAAAGATGTCGCGCCCGATCATCGGGGAGCTATCAAGACGGGTGAAAACCCCCTCGTTGTTCCACCCCCGCGCGCCGATAATCAACAGCACCGGGAGGGCGAGGCCATCGGCCTCCATCTGGGTCCACACGTCGAGCAGGAGCGCGTGGTTTTTTCGCGGCTCAATGGTGCCGAGGGCAATGAAATAAGACCGTTCCGGCGGCAGGCCCTCGGGCAACGCGGCCGCGTCGGGGCGCATAGACTCAACGCCGAGATGCGCCACCAGCGCTTCGGGCATCCTGCCCCACTGGTTGAAGTAATGCACAACCCGTTGCCGCGTCGCTTCGGAATTGCAGATCACCCGCGTCGCGTAGCGGCTCACCATCCGCATGGCCCGCTCAAATTTGGCGGGCTGTCCGGGGCGCTGATACTCGGGATAATCGAGTGGAATCATGTCATGCACCAACACGCTGACCTCAGCATCCGGTTGCGAACTGACGGCCCAAAGCACCCGCTGGGTCAGGTTGGAATGGCCCACATTGAGATAGCGCATCCCCTTGGGCCAATGCCGGGCCAGCAGCGCATAAAGGTTGCGGCGTATGCAGGTGCCCAGCGCAAGGCGCCGCAGATCGGCCTCAACCTGTTGGCTTTGCCGGGAGAGCTTGGGGGTAAGGCGCGCGCGAAGATCGGGCGTGCCCCAAGGGACGTCCCCCGCCAGCCTGTCGGCCAGGGCTTGCGTTCCGGCACGATCAAGCACGGCATAGGAAAGCCGCATCCGCACCAGTGAAAACAGGGGGCCGGGGGCGGCAAGGAGGTGGTCGAGATAGGCGCGTTCAACCCGGTCAACGCCCGTCAGCGGGCCGCGCCCCACGCGCGAAACCAGCCGCGAAAGATCAAGGCACCGGGGGGGTGCTTTAGTGCTCATAACCCGCCGACTGCTGCCACCGCCACGCATCGGCAATCATCACCGGCAGCGTTGACCGTTCGGGCCTCCACCCCAGCACATCTACCGCTTTGCGACTGCCGCAAACCAGCGCCGCCGCATCGCCTGCGCGACGTGTGCCCTCAACCACGGGCACGTCACGGTTGGTGACGGTGCGGCTGGCTTCCACCACCTCGCGCACCGAAAATCCGCGGCCTGTGCCGAGGCAAAACACATCGCTCCCCCGCCCTTCCTCAAGCCAGCGCAGACCGGCGATATGCGCGTCCACTAGGTCAGCCACATGCACGTAATCGCGGATGCAGGTGCCGTCCTCGGTGGGGTAGTCGCTGCCAAAGATCGTGAGCGCCGGGCGCTTGCCTTCAATGGCATCCAGCATCAACGGGATAAGGTGCGTTTCGGGCCTGTGCTGCTCACCGATCTTGCCCTCCGGGTCTGCCCCGGCCACATTGAAGTAGCGGAAGATCACAGAGCGCAGCCCGGCCGCCGCGCCATAGTCTGCCAGCATCGCCTCGATAGCTTTTTTGGAGCCGCCGTAAGCGTTGATCGGCATTTGCGGCGTTGCCTCATCAAGCACCACGCCATCCTGGTCGCCGTAGGTTGCGCAGGTAGAGGAGAACACGAAATCAAGGCAACCTGCGGCCACGGCGGCATCCAGCAGGTTGGCAGCCCCGGTGACGTTTTCGCGCCAGTATTTGCCCGGATCGCTCATGCTTTCGCCCACAAGGCTGAGCGCCGCAAAATGCATGACGGCGATAGGCTGATACTGGGCGAAGGCCGCATCAATGCTGGCGCGATCCATCAGATCACCCCGCGCCAGCGGACCAAACTGCACCGCCTCTTCCCAACCGGTTGAGAGATTGTCAAAGGCGACAGGGGTATAACCAGCCGCTTGCAGCGCCTTACAGGCATGCGACCCGATGTAACCCGCGCCGCCGGTCACTAGAACATGCTTCAACCGCTTACCTCCCTCGGGCGTGCGCCCCTATTGGGCGGCTTTCTCGCTTGCCACGAGGTCTTGCAGATAGTCCCAAAGCTCGGTGCGCAATTCGTCACGGGCGAGGCCAAAAGCAACGGTCGCCTGCAAGAAGCCCGCCTTGGAGCCGCAATCAAAACGCTCCCCGTTGAACCGGTAGCCAAACACGCCCTCATCCCCGTTGATCTCTTCAGCGATGGCATCGGTAAGCTGGATTTCCCCGCCGGTGCCTTTGTGCTTCTTGTTGAGATTGTTCAGGATTTTTGGCGTCAGGATATAACGGCCAATCACCGCAAGGTTCGAAGGCGCATCTTCCAGCTTGGGCTTTTCGACCATGCCGCCAACCTTGACAATCTGGCCCTGGTCCTCTGCGACATCGAGCAAACCATAGGCCGAGGCCTTTTCTGGCGGCACCTCCATGGCCGCGACCATGCAACCACCGGTCTCTGCGTGGGCCTCAACCATTTGCTGGAGGCAGGGCTTTTCAGCGGCGATCACATCATCCGGCAGGATCACGGCGAAAGGCTCATTGCCAATCAGGCGGCGGGCGCACCAAACGGCGTGGCCAAGGCCAAGCGCCTTGTGCTGGCGCATATAGGCAATGGCCCCTGATTCCATGTTGGTGTTTTTCAGCACCTCCATGAGTTGGTCTTTGCCCTTTTTGCGCAGCTCCTGCTCCAGCACTGGTGAGTGGTCAAAGTAGTCTTCCAACGCCCCCTTGCCGCGCGAGGTCACGAAGATGAATTCCTTGATCCCCGCCGCGCGGGCTTCGTCGATCGCGTATTGGATCAGCGGGCGGTCCACCAAGGTCATGATCTCTTTGGGGATCGACTTGGTGGCGGGAAGAAAACGAGTTCCGAGACCAGCAACAGGGAAGATGGCTTTAGTGACTTTCTTGGACATAGAAGCCTCTGCAATAACTACAATGATTGCCTACAGCGCAGGAATCCCCGCAGGCTTTGAATTGGCGTCACGATAGGCCGAATTCCAGCGCGACGGAACCGGCTGACATGGCTTTTTTTCGCACCTGCGGCATTGGCGTGGTGAAAATGCTCAAACAGTGCTGCTCAAATTCGCGGTAACTTGACGTTCGGGTGCCGAAACGCGGCGATTTTAAGCGTTTCACGTTTGATGCGATCAGGGCGGCGCCACCAGCGAAAGGGCGGATCGGTTCTGTCTGATGCGCCAAACAATCCGCCGCGTTGCACCCAAAATCCGCCGGGATCAAACCAACCCTTATGCCGCCGTGGCGTGCGCGAAAGCCGCAAGAGCGTGACGATTGCATCCCCTGAAGCCGCAAGCCTTTTGGCCTCAGCCATCTTGCGGCGGGTCCCAAGCAGAGTGCAGGAAATAACGGCATAGCTGCTTGGCTGAGGCCCTTGAGGGAAGGGTAGGAACGGCTGATCAGCCTCTGGCAGCGGCGGTAAATCGGCGAGCGTTTCACCCATGCCTTCGGTGATTCCAGCAGCGAGGCCTTGCATCAGCGGGGCAAAATCGGCCTCTATTAAACGGCCCTCGGCACGGTGGTTTTCCAAACGCTTTTGTTGGGCAAGGCGCAGCGCCTCAAGCGCGTTCTCACGCTTTGCCTCAGGGCAGTGGCGGCGCAGGAATACTGCGGCGGAACGGCCAATTTGGGTAAGGTCGGTTGGGGCGCGGTTGGCGGCGCGGGTGGCGTTGGCGGCGTAGCCATGCTGCACCTGCGCAAGAGGCGAGATTGCCGTAAGCCGCCCCGCCCGGGCCATTCGGTGATTGACGTCGGTTTCATCCAGGAAAAAGCGAAACGCGGGGTCAAAACCACCCACAACGGCCAACGCACGGCGGCGGAAGGCGCAATTGGTTCCATGAGTCTTAACGACCCGTCCGTTGGCGGGCGGATGCAGGGAAACGGCATCACCCGGCACCTCAAGCGGCACATCAGCGCCTGTTTCGTCACTCGCGACCCCCTGCCACTGGTAGGAAATCCCGTTGCGGCCTCTGGTAAAGCCGGTGCTCGCGGTCACGGCCTCATCGGCGAAGGGCGCAAGCAGGCGTTCCAGCCACGGCGGCTCGGGGGTGGCGTCATCGTCGATGAAGGCGATGAGGGGCGCGGCGGCCTGTGCGAGGCCAAGGTTGCGCGCGGCAGAGATGTTGGCCTCGTCATACTCTACCAGCTTGATCCGCTCAGAAAGGTTAAGATCACGCGCGACGGCAAGCCCGGCCGGATCGGCGACGAGAATCAGCTCAAAATTGCGGTGGGTTTGAAAGCGGAAGGCAGGCAGGTTGCGGCGCAGCTCATCGGGCCGGTGGCGGCTGACGATGATAACGCTGGCCTGCTCGCTCATTCCACGCCCATTTGCGCCAGCATCGCCTCGATCCGGGGGCGATCAGACGGGTTGTTCAGCTCCCAGAACGCCCGCCCGCGGCCCTCAACATCAACACAAAGCACCTGGCGGCCCTGCTCAAGGAAGCGAAGCTGCTCAAGGCCCTCCAGCGTTTCGAGCGGGCCCATCGGCCAGAGCGGATAGGCGGTGAGCGCGGCGGGGCGGTAGGCATAAACGCCGACGTGGTGAAACACCGGAGTCGCGGCATCGCTGGCAAAGCTATCAGAGGTGAAGGGGATCACCTCTTTGGAGAAATAAAGCGCCTTGTTGCCCGCGCCAAACACCGCCGTTGTGCCGCCCACACGGCCTGCCTTGCGATCTGCGAGGAGGGCATTGAGCGTTTCCCCATCGCAGCGCAGGACCGGGGTGGCGATTTCGGCTTCGGGGGTGGCGCGCATGGCGCTGATGAGGTCTTCGATGAACCATGCCGGGGTGAGCGGCGCGTCACCCTGAAGGTTTACCACCAGTTCAAAATCATCGCCCAGCGCGGTGGCGGCTTCGGCGCAGCGCTCGGTGCCGTTGCGGGCGTTGGAGGAGGTCATCACCACCTCGGCGCCAAAGGATTGGGCCGCCTCGCAGATGCGATCATCATCGGTGGCGACCACCACGCGATGCGCGCCCGGCACCGCCTGCGCCGCCTCCCAACTCCTTTGGATCAGGCTCTTTTCCACCCCGCTCACCCCGCGCAGCATTTCCAGCGGTTTGCCGGGAAACCGCTGCGAGGCATAGCGGGCGGGGATGGCGATGAGGACGCTCACGCCCTAGCCCTGCTGGAGCCGGACGCCGGGCGCGTGGGCGATGAAAAAGCCGTTCTCATACCCCGGTTTGCCATAGCGGAAAGGCGTGTGGTCTTCAAAGCGCACCATCTCGCCGCCCGCACCGCGCAGAACAGCATCACCGGCGGCGGTGTCCCACTCCATGGTGCGGCCCAGACGGGGGTAGATATCGGCCTCGCCGGTGGCGACGAGGCAGAATTTGAGCGACGAACCGGCGGAGGCCATATCGCGGGTGTTGTAGAGGCCAATGTAATCATCGGTGGCCTGATCGCGGTGGGATTTGGAGGCCACGACCATCAGCGCATCATTGTCGGGCGTGGACACATGCAGCGGGTCCTGCTCACCCGGCTCGCCCTTGCCCAGCGCACCCTTTTCCTCAACCGATTGGCCAGAGGCGAGCGTGTAGAAAAGCCTGTTCTTTGCAGGGGCATAGACGACGCCGCGCAGGGGCACGCCATCCTCAACATAGGCGATGTTGACGGTGAACTCGCCGCGCCGTTTGATGAACTCCTTGGTGCCGTCCAGCGGATCAACGATGAGGAAGGCATCGGCGCTTTGGGTGTGGGTTCCGGCCTGTTCTTCGGTGACGACGAGCACATCGGGGAAGGCTTCACGCAGGCCGGTGCCGATGAGCGCATCGGCGGCTTCATCGGCGGCGGTGACGGGGCTTTCATCTGATTTTGCTTTCACATCAAAATCATCGGACTCGTAAATCTCCATGATCTTGTCGCCCGCTTCCAGCGCCAGACGACGCATCACTGTGACCAATCGGTCGAAATCCATGCCGCTCTCCTAAGCTCTCGGGCGTGTCATTTGATTTGGTGCCCTCTGCCCCTTATGGTTTGGCGTCAAAGTTTCGGCAAGTTTTCCGTGTAATACTGCACACGAATCCACACCCCAGAAGGCAGAGCACCCCATGTTCGAGAAGCAGGCCCCACGAACGCCATATGGCTCGGCCCTCGTCATTCTTGACCTCATCTACCATGCCACTGTGCGCAACCTGCGCAAGAGCCACGGCAACGCGGTGATGGGCTTGTTGATGAACATGCTTCAAACGGTGATCTTTGTGGCGGCCTTCTTCTTCATGTTCCAGATTCTGGGGATGAAGCGCAGCGCGGTGCGGGGTGATTTCATGCTGTATATCATGACGGGGATTTTCCTTTTCATGACGCATATCAAGGCGATGGGCGCTGTGGTGGGGGCTGAGGGGCCGACCTCGGCGATGATGAAACATGCCCCGATGAACACCATCGTTTCGATCGTGTCTTCGGCGCTTTCGGCGCTTTATATCCAAGTGCTTTCAATGGTTTTGGTGCTGCTGATCTACCACCTCGCCTTCACCCCGATCACCATTTACAACCCCGTCGGCGCCATGGGGATGGTGTTGCTGGCGTGGTTCTCCGGTGTGGCCGTTGGGATGGTGTTTCTGGCGGCAAAACCATGGGCGCCGGATGCTGTGACGGTGGTTTCAAACGTTTACTCACGGGCCAATATGTTTGCCTCGGGGAAGATGTTTTTGGCCAATAACGTGCGGAGCCATATCCTTGTTTTCTTTACCTGGAACCCACTTTTCCACATCATCGATCAGGCGCGTGGATTTACCTTTATTAACTACAACCCACATCATTCATCGGTGGAGTACCCGGTTTATGTGTCGCTTACGCTGGTGATGATCGGGCTGATGGGTGAGTTTTTTACCCGCAAACAAGTGTCTTTGAGCTGGTCTGCAAAGCGATAGGCGTTGCGCGCACGCTGGGCTAACGGCCACACGAATTGCAGCGTTAATCGCAAAAAGATCACTGCCACAACC
>NZ_JARGND010000042.1:18596-25618 GCF_029212645.1 Vannielia sp.
AAACAGCCGTGCAGACGGGGCCTCTGACACGCCATACAATGAATTATGATTCAATAATCATTTTGATTGACGCCACTCACCTGCTTTGGCATGATCGCCGCCAGTAGCAAGGAGACCCTCATGAAACTCGACGAGCTGGCGAGACTGCATCGCCAGATGCTGGTGATCCGGCGCGCGGAAGAGCGCCTGAAAAAGCTGTTCGCAGACGGTCTTGTGCCGGGATTCCTGCATCTGTCTATCGGGCAGGAAGCGGTTCCGGTCGGCGTATCGCAGGCCCTCACGGACAATGATACAGTGTCATCCAACCACCGAGGCCACGGGCATACGCTGGCAAAAGGTGTTGATTTGAATGGGTTTTTTGCGGAAATCCTTGGCAAGGCAACGGGCCTTTGCAAAGGCCGCGGCGGCTCTATGCATGTGGCCGACCTGAGCAAGGGGATGCTGGGCGCAAACGGGATTGTGGGGGCAGGCCTGCCGATCACCACCGGCAGCGCGCTGGCGCTCAAGATGCAGGGCCAGGGAAATATCGCGGTGGTTTATTTCGGCGATGGTGCGCTGGCCGAAGGCGTGTTGCATGAATGTCTGAACATGGCGGCGCTGTGGAAACTGCCCATCCTTTTCGTTTGCGAAAACAACGGCTGGTCAGAGTTCAGCCCGACCGAACGACAGCTTGCGACAAGTCTCGACAAGCTCGCCAAGGCCTTTAGCATCAAATATTCCGCCGTTGACGGCAATGTGGTGGCCGATGTGACGACCACAGCGGCGCGGCTGGTCAAGACAATGCGGAAAACCTCCGCCCCGGCCATTCTGGAATGCAGCACCACGCGGGTGCGCGGCCATTTCGAGGGCGACCGGCAGGATTACCGTGATGGCGATGAGATCGCGGCGCTTTCTGAACGTGACCCGATACGCCTGAACGCAGCGGAAATGGCGAAGGCCGGCGGCACCCCTGAGATGCTTGCCGAGATTGCCGATTCCGTCGATGCCGAAATCGAAGCCGCCACGGAGGCCGCGCTTGAGGCCCCATTGCCGAGCAGCGCCGATATCCTTGCAGACGTCTATACAAAAGTGGCTGGGTGAACGATGGCAGAGATACGTTATATCAAGGCGGTCAACCAAGCCCTTGCAGATGCAATGGAGGCTGACCCCACGGTCTTTTTGATCGGTGAAGACATTGGCGCGGCGGGGGGCTCGTTCAAGGCGACCCGCGATTTGCTCGACAAGTTCGGCCCCGAGCGGGTTTATGACTCGCCCATTTCCGAGGCGGCGATCACCGGCATGGCCGTGGGCGCAGCGCTTACCGGAATGCGGCCCGTGGTGGAAATCATGTTCATGGATTTCACCACCCTGTCGATGGATATGCTGGTCAACCAGGCGGCCAAGGCCCGGTCGATGTTTGGTGGTCAGGGATCGGTTCCGATGGTTCTGCGCACGCCACATGGCGGCGGGCTGAATGCTGGCCCGCAGCACTCGCAGTGCCTGGAAGCCTGGTTCGCGCATGTGCCGGGGCTTCGCGTTGTTTGCCCCTCCAACCCCGCCGATGCCTACGGGCTGTTGCGGGCCGCCATTGACGACCCCGATCCGGTGATCGTGGTGGAAAACAAGGCGCTATACGCCATGAAGGGCGATTTGCCCGATGACCGCGAGCCGATCGAGATCGGCAAGGGGCGTATTGTTCGCCCCGGTCGCGACGCCACGGTGGTATCTTACGGCGCTGCGGTGGCCATGGCGCAAACCGCTGCCGAAACCATGGCAGAAGAGGGCATTGAGGTTGAAGTGATCGACCTGCGCTCGATTCAGCCGTGGGATGAAGACCTGGTTCTGGAGAGCCTGACGCGCACCCACAATCTTGTGGTCGCACATGAGGCGGTGGAAGCCTTCGGCGTGGGGGCCGAGATTGTTGCCCGCATGGCCGACATTGGCTTTGACCAGCTGGACGGGCCGATCCTTCGGGTCGGCGCGCCCTTTGCTCCGTCGCCATTTGGCAAGACCCTGGAAGACGCCTATCGCCCCGATGCCAGCCAGATCGTTGCGGCGCTCCGCCGGACGCTGGCCTAGTTTCAAGAGGATTCACATGAGCACGAACCCTATCCTTCTCGACGTGGAAAATGCCATTGCCACGATCACCATCAACCGCGCCGAAACGCTGAACGCGCTGGACGTGCCGACGATCCGCGCCATGCACACTGTGCTGGACAAGGTGGAAAACGACCCCGACGTTCGGGTGCTTGTCTTCACCGGCGCGGGCCGTGCCTTTATTGCGGGGGGGGATATTGCCGATCTGAACTCGCGGCAGGGGTTGCCGCATTATCAGGAGTTTGCGGAGGAAATTCACAACCTGTTCCGCCGCATCGAAACCTTTGACAAGCCGACGATCGGCGCGGTGAACGGATTTGCCCTTGGTGGCGGCACCGAACTGCTGCTGGCGCTCGATATTCGCATCCTTTCGGACAAGGCGAAGCTGGGCTTGCCGGAAATCACCCTGGGGCTGTTCCCCGGCGCGGGCGGGACGCAGCGGATCATCCGGCAACTGCCGCTTTGCCGCGCGAAGGAAATCATGTTCACCGGCGATATGCTGACCCCTGATGAGGCGGTCTCGGTCGGGCTGGCGAACCGCGTTGTTCCGCACGATACGCTGATGGACAGCGTCCGCGAAACTGCGGCCAAGATTGCCCACAAATCACCGCTGGTTCTGAAGCTTCTCAAACGCACGCTTTCTGATGGCGGCGACATGCCCCTTTCGGCCGCATTGCGCCATGAACAGGCGATGATCGGGCTGGTTTTGGACAGTGCCGATGCGCATGAAGGATGCGGGGCCTTTCTGGAAAAGCGCGAAGCAACCTTCAAAGGACGCTAGGCATGACCGATCTCGTGATGCCCAAATTCGGACTGACCATGACGGAGGGTTTGCTGACCGAGTGGCATGTTGCCCCCGGCGCGGCGTTCCACGCGGGCGACGTGCTGTTCACGGTCGAGACCGAGAAGGTCGCCAACGACGTGGAAGCGGAAGCCGACGGCGTTCTGGCGGAGATTGTCGTGGCAGAGGGCGAATCCGTGCCTGTGGGCGAACCGGTCGCGCGGCTCGCGCAAGCGGGGGATGACGCGGGCAGCGCGGGCGAGCAGACACAGAGCGCGCCGCCGGTTCTAGATCCAGCCCCAATCCCGGCTCCGGCTGCGGACACGGAAGACGCCCCATCGGCGCGCAAACTGATGGCCGAGCATGATCTGGCGCGTGAGCAGGTGCCCCCGTCCGGGCGCAATGGCCGTGTGACCAAGGGCGATGTGCTGCGCGTTATCGCGACACCTCTGGCGCGAAATATCGCGGCCAAAGAGGGCCTCGATCTGCACAGTGTTGAAGGGTCCGGCCCCATGGGGCGGATCAAGGCGCGTGACGTTGAGGGCGCGGCAAAGCTGCCACCCCGCAGTCAGCCCGCTGCCACCCCAGAGCCAGCCCCAGCGCGGGAAATTACCCCCGATGCGGCACGGCTGGCCACGGCCCGGCGGGTGAGCGCGGCCAAGCGCGACATCCCGCATTTTTATGTCACGCATGAGGCTGAGCTGAGCGCCCTGACCGGGCTGCGCAAGCAGTTGAACGCCGATCCCGATGCACCGCGCGTCAGTGTCACGCATATGCTGATCCGGGCGCTGGGTGTGGCGCTGAGCGAACATCCTGCGATGAACCGCATCTGGGCGGGTGACAAAATCGTGGCCTTCAGCCAGGCGAATATCGGGATGGTCACGCAAACGCCCGACGGGCTGCGCATCCCGGTTATCCGCGATGCCGGCGGGGCCACGCTGGACGATATCGCAACCCAGGCGCGGGATCTGGCCGCGCGTGCCCGCAGCGGCGAGCTGGGAGCCTCCGATGTGGGCGACGGGGTAATCTCGATCTCGAATGTCGGGATGATGGGCGTCACCTCTTTGACGCCAATCATCAACCCGCCGAACGCGATGATCCTGGGTGTTGGTGCCGAACGCCAACTGTTCCGCCCCGACGAAAACGGCGCGCCCGCTCTGCGCCGTGAGCTGACCCTGACGCTGGCCTGCGATCACCGCATCATCGACGGGGCCGACGCCGCCACGTTCCTGGCCGAAATTGTTGCCCTTCTGGAAACGCCATTGCGCTTGCTCCGCCCCGCGCGCGGCACCGCCGACCAAAACGCCGGAGACTAAGATGGATTTCATACTGAACGACGAACAAAAGCTGATGATCGAGACCGCCCGCAAGGTTGGCGAGGCTTTCGGCCCCGATTACTGGCGCGAGAAGGATGCCAACAAGTCCTTCCCCACGGAATGCTGGCAGGCGATCTGCGATGCTGGCCTTTCCGGCGCCATGCTGCCTGATGAACTGGGCGGCGCGGGCCTTGGCATGGTTGAAGTGGCGCTGATCATCGAGGAGCTTTGCGCCGGTGGCGCCGGGGCGACACTGGCGCAGGTCTTCATGCTCAACCCGATCTTTGGCGGTGTATCGGTGGCGAAATACGGCACCGATCAGATGAAGCGTGACTGGTTGCCGAAGATGTGCAGCGGCGAGATGCAGTTTTGCATGGCGCTGACCGAGCCTGACGCGGGCAGCAATTCGCTGGAAATGCGCGCAACAGCAGTGGCCGAAGAGGATGGCTGGCGGTTGAATGGCCAGAAGATCTGGATCACCGGGGTGCCGCAATCGCACAAGATGCTGGTTGGTGCCCGCACAACCCCCATCGAGAAGGCCGCAAAAAAGACCCACGGCATCAGCCTGTTCATGATCGACACGGATCGCGAAGGTGTAAGCCATACTCCGATCGACAAGCTGGGCACGAATACGCTTCCCTCTAGTCAGGTGTTTTTTGACAATGTGCACATCCGCGCTGACGAGCTGATCGGCGATGTGGACAAGGGGTGGTATCAACTGCTGGACGTGCTGAACACCGAACGCATTGTCACCACCGCCGGTTTGATCGGCGCGGGGCGGCTCGCGGTGCGGCTGGGTGTGGATTATGCCAAGGAGCGCCGGGTTTTTGGCCCGACCCCGATTGGTGCCTATCAGGCGATCCAGTTCCCGCTGGCGCAGCATTGGGCAGAACTGGAGGCAGCCAAGCTGCTTAACCTGAAGGCCGCTTCGCTTTTTGACCAAGGGGTGCCGTTTGGATCGGAAAGCAACGCCGCCAAGCTGCTGGCCTCGCAGGCCGCTTCTGCGGTTGCCGAGCGTGCCATGCAGGTGATGGGCGGTATGGGCTTTTCCAAGGAAATGCATGCCGAACGCCTGTGGCGTGACGCGCGACTGTTCCGCTTTGCGCCCGTCTCTGAAGAAATGATCCTGAACTATATCGCGACGGTCAATCTGGGCTTGCCGCGCTCGTACTGACGCGCCTGCCCCCGTTGCTCTACGACCAAGGAGCCAAAAATGCTGAACCTGTCGGCACAGTTACGCTTTCATGCCCAGACCCGTCCGCAGGCCGAGGCGCTGATTTACGGCGAATCGCGGCTGGATTGGGCTACGCTGGAACAGCGGGTTCACCAACTCGCCGGGGGGCTCAGCGAATGCGGAATTGGCGCTGACAGCATCGTTGGCCTAGTGATGAAGAACTCATCGGCCTTTATCGAACTGCTCTACGCTCTGTCTCATGTTGGCGCGGTTTGCCTGCCGATCAACTTTCGCCTGTCGGGAGAGGAGATCGCCTATATCACCGGTCATGCCGGGGTGGATATGGTGGTGGCGGATGCTGAATTCTCGCCGGTTCTCGAAGGGCTCGACCAGCCCGTTCTGATACTGGACAGCGCCGCGCAAGCGGACCCGCGCCAGGTATTGAACGCAGAGCCGCTGGCCACGCCGCATCCGCGAGCGGGCGACGATCTGATGCGGCTTATGTACACCTCGGGCACCACGGACCGGCCCAAGGGGGTGACCCACAGCTACGAGAATTTCCATTTCAAGAACATGGATCTGATCCTGTCATTGCAACTGACGGCGCAGGACCGGCTGTGCATGGTCGGCCCGTTGTATCATGTGGGCGCCTGCGATCTGCCGGGGATGGCGGTGCATGCGATGGGCGGAACGCTGGTTGTGCTGAGGGATTTCGATGCGCAGCGGGTCGTGGACACCATTGCGCGGGAACGGATCACCGGGATCTGGCTGGCCCCGGTGATGACCAGCGGCATTCTGGCGCTGGAGCGCGACAACCTGCCTGATCTGACCTCGCTGCGCTGGTGTATCGCGGGAGGGGACCGCACACCCGAGGCCCGCATACGCGATTTCGGCAGCGTGTTTTCGAATGCGCGCTATGTGGATGCCTACGGCATGACCGAGACCGTTTCAGGGGACACGATGATGGAGCCGGGCCGCGAGTTTGACAAGATCGGCTCGGTCGGGCGGCCTGTCAGCATGGTCGAAGTGGAAATCCGCGACGATACCGGCACCAGCCTCCCCGCCGGGACCGAGGGCGAGATTTGCATGCGCGGCTCAAAGGTTACGCGCGGCTATTGGAAAGACCCGGAGCGCACCGCCGCCGCCATGCACCCGGATGGGTTTTTGCGCTCGGGCGATATGGGCTATCTCGATGCGGACGGGTTTTTGTATTTGACCGACCGCAAGAAAGACATGATCATTTCCGGCGGCGAGAATATTGCATCTTCCGAGTTGGAAAGGGTAATATTTCAAATGCCGCAGGTCGCAGACGTGGCGGTCATTGCCAAGCCCGACGAAAAATGGGGCGAGGTGCCGATGGCCGTAATCGTCCTGGAAGCCGGGCAATCGTTGGAAATGGAGGAACTGGACGCCTATTGCCGAAGCCAGTTGGCCGGGTTCAAATGTCCAAAGGACATGAAGCTGGTTGCGGCGTTGCCCCGAAATCCCTCTGGCAAGATTCTCAAGCGCGTGCTGCGGGATGAAGCCCTGAAAGACCTTTGACCACCTTAGGAGCCCCAGTGCCGAACCAGAAAGCCAGCCCCACAGCGGAGCCCAATTCGCGGGCGTTCAAACAGCCTCGAAAGAAGGCCAGACTGACGCGGGACGAAAAGGCACAACAGACCTATCGCAATCT
>NZ_JARGND010000043.1 GCF_029212645.1 Vannielia sp.
GACCAGCGGGTTTACTTCGCCAATCACACCTCCAACGGGGATTTTGTGCTGATCTGGGCGGCCCTTCCTACCCGCCTGCGCCGCCGCACCCGCGCCGTAGCCGCCGCCGATTATTGGCTCAAGAACAAGCTGCGCGCCTTCATTGGGCGCGATGTGTTCAACACCGTGTTGATTTACCGAGGCGAAGAAGGGCGCGATGCCGATCCGATGGAAAAAATCACCGAGGCGCTGGACGATGGCTCATCGCTGATCATCTTTCCTGAAGGCAAGCGCAACATGGAGCCGGATGTGCCCCTGCTGCCGTTGAAATCGGGGATCTACAACATTTCGCGCAAACGGCCCGGAGTTGAGATGGTTCCGGTCTGGATCGAAAATCTCAATCACGTTCTGCCCAAGGGCAAGCTGGTGCCGCTGCCCCTGCTCTGCACGGTGACGTTTGGCACGCCAATGCGGGTGGAAGAGGGCGAAGAGCGTGAGGCGTTTCTGGCCCGCGCCCGTGATGCGCTCCACACGCTCAGGCCCTGCCCCGAAGCCCCCCAAACGCCGCTTGAAACAAAAGAGACAAAGGCATGAACGAAGCCGCGCCACACCTGTTTCGCCTGCTGTTTGGCACGGTTGCCCTGCTCACCTTCGCCACGCTCATCGCACGCGGCCTGCGCGCCCGCGCCGGGCCGGAGCGCACGCACACCGGCATCGAAAACCTGAATGCCCGGATTGACGCATGGTGGGGGATGGCGGCGCTGCTGGGGCTGTCGTTCCTTGCGGGCAAGGGCGGGGTGATCTTGCTCTTTGCCTTTATTTCATTCGCCGCCTTGCGAGAGTTTCTCACCCTCACCACCAAGCGCGCCGCCGACCATTGGGCGCTGTTCGCGGCCTTCTTTCTGGTGTTGCCGGTGCAGTTCTGGCTGGTCTGGGATGAGTGGTATGGGTTCTACTCGATCTTCATTCCGGTCTACGCGGTGCTGCTGCTGCCGGTCGTTTCGGTGCTGGGCGGAGATACCCGCGATGCCTTCATCCGCATCGCCGAAACCCAATGGGCGCTGATGATCTGCGTTTATTGCGTAAGCCACGTTCCGGCGCTGCTGACCCTGCGGATTGAAGGCTTTGAGGGCCGTGAAGTGCTGCTGATCGCCTGGTTGGTGATCGTCGTGCAAATGTCGGACGTGCTGCAATACACTTGCGGCAAGCTGGTGGGCAAAACCAGGATCGCGCCCCGCGTTTCCCCCTCCAAAACCTGGGAAGGGATGATCGGCGGCATTGCCTTGGCCACCGCCCTTGGCGCGGCGCTGTTCTGGATCACCCCGTTTTCGCCGGTGCAGGCGGCGGGGATGGCGCTGGCCGTCACTCTGATGGGCTTCTTCGGCGGGCTGGTGCTTTCGGCGGTGAAGCGCGATCGGGGGATCAAGGATTGGGGCCACCTGATCGCCGGGCACGGCGGGTTTATCGACCGGATGGATTCGGTCGTGTTTGCCGCGCCGATCTTCTTTCACCTCACCCGCTATTTCTGGTCCACCGTCTGATGGCCCTGCTCGATTCGTCGCTGGCCCATACCGCTGCCGGGGCGGCACTGATGGGCGGCTGGGCCTATTTTGCCAACATGAGCCACCCGATGCCCGCGCCGCTGCTGGCCGCTTTGGTGCAAGGGGCGCTCACCGCCGGGCTGACATTTGCCATGAAACGGCTGCAAGAGGCGCTGGTGGCACGCTTGCCCGGCCTTTCCGGGCTGCTGGTGCCACCGCTGGCCTGCGCCGTGCTTTCGGTGGCGGTGCTTTCGCTCATCCACAGCCTCGCGGGCACGCCCGAGGTGCTTGCCACCCTCGCCCTGCCCAGCACGGTCGCCACGCTTTACGCCTGCGCCTACACCTTTCGCCTGTGGACACGCCAAAATGGGTAAACCCGCCTCCCGCCGCCCGATTTCCACGCGCAACACCGGATGGGCGCAATCGGCGGCCCGCTGGCTGGCCGCTGCTGGGGCCACGCCCAATGCGATTTCGCAAGCCTCCATGCTGTGCGGCGCTTGCGGTTTCGCCGCCCTGTGGGGAAATGCGGCCAGTGGCCCGGTGCTGAGCGCCCTGCTGCTCATCCTTGCCGCCTTGGCCTGCCAGATGCGCCTGCTCTGCAACCTGTTTGACGGCATGGTGGCGGTTGAAGGCGGCAAAGGCGCGGCGGATGGCCCGTTCTGGAACGAGGCCCCGGACCGGGTGGCGGATCTGCTGTTTTTCGCGGGCGCGGGCCTTGCTGTGGGCGAGGCGTGGCTTGGATTGCTGGCCGGGGCGCTGGCCGTGTGCACCGCCTACCTTCGCGAATTGGGCCGCGCCGAAGGGTTGCTACCTGACTTTTGCGGCCCGATGGCCAAGCCGCACCGCATGGCCGCCCTCACCGCAGGCTGCGTGCTCGGTGCGGTTGAGGTGGTTTGGCTCGCCACCCACTGGGCGCTCTTCGCCACCCTGTGGCTCATCGCCCTGGGCACAGCGGCAACGGTGCTGCGCCGCGCCGCACGCATGATTGGCGCACTCAAGGCCTTGCCCCCGGCGGGCCGCTCCGGCACATAGCGCGGATGCCTGATCTTTACGCCTATACCGACGGAGCCTGCTCCGGAAATCCCGGCCCCGGCGGCTGGGGCGCCTTGTTGCAGGCCAAGGAGGGCGGGGCGGTGATCAAGGAGCGCGCGCTTTCGGGTGGCGAAGCGGCAACCACCAACAACCGGATGGAGCTTATGGCCGCCATCTCGGCGCTAGAATCCCTCTCTCGCCCCACCAGGATCACCGTTGTGACCGACAGCGCCTATGTGAAAAACGGTGTCACCGGGTGGATCCACGGCTGGAAGCGCAACGGCTGGAAAACCGCCTCCAGGAAGCCCGTGAAAAACGTTGAGCTGTGGCAGCGGCTGGACGCGGCCCAAGCCCAGCATGAAGTGCGATGGGAATGGGTGAAAGGTCACGCCGGCCACCCCGAAAACGAGCGCGCCGATGAATTGGCCCGCGCCGGAATGGCCCCCTTCAAGTAACACCTGGCGCCGACTGGCCCATATTGAGCAGCCACAAAAGCGGCGCGCTCAGGCCTTGGCGATCAGCCCGGCGGGTGCCGATTCGCTCCGGGCGAAATCGAGCGCCGCCGCATCCGCAGCAGGGGTGGCGCGCTTGAACTCGAAGATGCGCTCGTCGTTTTCGTCGCGCGAGGCGACGATGAGGCACGTAAAAAGCAGCGTTTCCCCATCGCACAAATCAACCAGCCCGCGCAGATTGGGAGCCGGATCGGCGGGAACTGAAAAGCCCTTTGACCAGTGGCGCAACACCGGCCAGCTGGCCTCGCCATCGCGCACATTCAGCCGCGATTTGCGCCGCAGCGCGTCCTTGCGAGCCGCTTCAAGCCCCTCACGAACAGACATCGGCAGAAAGTCAGACATGGTGCAGATCCCCTCAGAACGTTTGAGAGGATGATGTGCCGAATCATGTAACGTCAAGGTAAATGCCTGGTTAAGCGCAGCTATCCGCCTGAAACCGCGCCTTTTTGGCGGCGTCTAAGCCGCGTCCAAGCCTGCTGTGCACAATCGCGCAGAAGCTCTTGGTTTGCCGCAAGTTGCCGCATCGGTGCGGCAGGCCTACCTGTTCTTCAAGCGAACAGGAGGTATGCGCGATGGGCCAGCTTGTGAACGGCACCTGGAAAGACGAGTGGTATGACACCGATAAAACCGGCGGCGCGTTCGTGCGCTCCACCGCCAAATTCCGCAACTGGATCACCGCTGATGGCACCCCCGGCCCCACCGGCGAGGGCGGATTTGAGGCCGAGAGCGGGCGCTATCATCTTTACGTTTCACTCGCCTGCCCTTGGGCGCACCGCACGCTGATCTTCCGCGCGCTGAAAGGGCTGGAGGCGCATATTGATGTGTCGGTCGTGCACCCCGATATGCTGAACAACGGCTGGGAATTTCGCACCGATTTTGAAGGCGCAACCGGGGATCGGCTGTTTGGCCTGCATTACCTCCATCAGCTTTACACCAGGGTTGATCCACAAATTTCCGGGCGTGTCACCGTGCCGGTGCTCTACGACACCAAGCGCGATACCATCGTTTCCAACGAGAGCGCCGAGATCATTCGGATGTTCAATTCAGCGTTCAACGCGTTGACCGGAAACACCGATGATTACTGGCCCAAAGCCCTGCGCGATGAGATCGAGGCGGTGAACGAACGGATCTACGACACCGTCAACAACGGCGTCTACAAGGCGGGCTTTGCCACCAGCCAAAAGGCATATGACGCAGCGATTCACCCCTTGTTTGACACGCTGGATTGGCTTGAAGGCCAGCTCTCCCACAACCGCTACCTCATGGGCGACAGGGTGAGCGAGGCTGATTGGCGGCTGTTTACCACATTGGCACGGTTTGATGCGGTGTATCACGGTCACTTCAAGTGCAACCGCAACCGGCTGGTCGATCTCCCAAACCTCTGGGCCTATGCCCGGGAGCTATACCAATGGCCCGGCGTGGCCGAAACGGTGCAGCCCGCCCATTACATCCGCCACTACCACTACAGCCATGACATGATTAACCCGAACCGGATCATCCCCATCGGCCCCGAGATTGATTGGCTCAAACCGCACGGGCGGGCCTGATGGCGCCCTAAGAGCCGCCCGCCCCCGGTGTGGGATAGTTGCGCAGATATGAGGTCATCTGCCAGCGGATGAGGTAATCCTTGTCAAATACCTCATAATCCACCCCGGCGGCCGCAGCGACGCTGCGCACCTGATATTCATACTGGTCTTCGCGCCCATCCGTGTCGATCATCACAACCTTGGGCGCTTTGCCGGTCAGCTGCGCCGCAAACAGCGCCTGATGCACGCTGTCGGTGGCGCTGCGTTTGTCGAGCCCCAGCTCGATCACATGGGTCGGCGTTTCGCAATCCACCCGAATGTAATGCAGATTGTACCCCACCGAATAGGGCTGGCGTGTTTCCGCCTCGCCCCCGGCGATGAGGGCACAGTAGATCGCCGCCAAAAACAACTCGTTCATATTCACCTCGCCAGACGACCATAGCACGGCGCGGGCGCGGTATTAACGAATTGTTAAGATTTTACGCATTCGTTCAAAGGCTGTCTTCCACGCGGAAGCCTTCGGGGATCCTATCGAGCCCGTCCAGCACCAGATCGGCCATCACCTCTGCCACCTTGGGGGCCATCCCGAAGCCGATTTTAAAGCCCCCGTTGGCCACAAAATGCCCCGCCCGCCCCGGCCAGGCCCCCAGCATCGGAGCGCGAGAGCGAGCACGCGGGCGCATTCCTGCCCAGCGTTTCAGCACCGGAGCGCCGTGCAAGAGCGGCACCAGTTTGGCAGCCTTTTCGATCAGCGCCTCAAGCTGCGCATCGGTGCCCGCATCATGAAACTCCCGCTCCGAGGTTGATCCAATCGCCAGCGTGCCATCAAAATGCGGCACCATATGCAGCGCCTCGGCAAAAAGCTGCGGCGCATGGGCGGCATCAAACCCCAGCAAGGCCGCCTGCCCCTTGATCGGCGCGCCCACGCGCTTGCCCACATCCTGCGAAAGATCCGCCAGCCCCTCGGCCCCAGTCGCCCAGACCACCGCGCCCTCTTCCTTGCCCTCGCCAATCACGATCTCGGCACCAACCGCCCTGAGCGCATCCGCCAGGGCTTCGCAGGCACGCGCGGGGTGCAGGCGGGCGGTGAGCGTATCGTGGATATAAAGCCCCGTCGGGCTATGTGGACGAAACTCGGGCGCAGCACTTTCCTCGATCACCCGCCACGCCGCGCGGCCCTGCCAAAGCTCTGCCGCACTGGTCTCACGGGCGCGGGCCAGCGCCTCACCCCCCTCAACAACAGGTTGCAAACGCCCCTGGCGCGCATAGCCGGGATCAACCCCACCCGCCGCCTTCACACCATCCCAAAACCCCTCTGCCGCGAGCAGGCTTTCAAGCTGAAAGGCCTTCTTCGGGTTCCAGTTTTCCGGCACATGCGGCGCCAGCGCGCCCACCACGCCGCCCGAACTGCCCGCTCCAATGGCGCGGCGCTCGATCACCCGCACCCTGGCCCCGCGCCGCGCCGCCTCCCAGGCGACCGAAAGGCCAAACACCCCCGCGCCCCGCACTGTCAGATCAACCATGGACATCCCCCTTGCGTGCCGCCATTCTCCTGCGGGCTTCATAGGACATCCCCCCATGCACGACCAGCAGGCAGAGCTTGCGTGGAACGCGGCCGGCACCCCCGTTTCCACCCGGTTTGACGACCCGTATTTCTCGCTGGAGGACGGGCTGGCCGAAACGCGCCACACCTTTCTTGCAGGCAACGGCCTGCCGGAGCGCTTTAAGCCGGGCTTTCATGTGGCCGAGCTTGGCTTTGGCACCGGGCTGAACTTTCTGGCCACGCTAGACGCCTTTCGCGCCAGCGGCTGTGGTGGCGTGCTGCATTACACCAGTTTTGAGGCCTACCCCATGCGCCCGCCCGAGATTGCCCGCGCCCTGCAAGCCTTCCCCACGCTCGATCCAACCCCGCTCACCAGCGCCACCCTGCCGCTGGCCGAAGGGGCGGACTACCGCCTTGAGGTGGTGGTGGGCGACGCCCGCACAACGCTGCCCGTCTGGCAGCACCGCGCCGATGCGTGGTTTCTTGATGGGTTTGCACCTGCCAAAAACCCCGAACTCTGGGAAGCGTCGTTGATGGCCGAAGTCGCCGCACACACCGCGCCCCGCGGCACCTTTGCAACCTATACAGCCGCAGGCCACGTGCGCCGGGCGCTGGAGGCCGCAGGCTTTGCGGTGGAACGCGCGCCCGGATTTGGCCGCAAGCGCCACATGAGCCGGGGCCGTTTGGCATGAGCGGGCGGTCAAACCAAACCAACGGCATCCTGCTGATGGTGGCCACCACCTTCATCTTTGCGGTGCAAGACGGCTTCTCGCGCCACCTCGCCGCGCAATACCCGGTGATAATGGTGGTGATGCTGCGCTACTGGTTCTTTGCCGCTTTCGTCATGGCGATCACCGCGCGCAGCCCCGGTGGAATCCGCGCGGCGGCGCGCTCGAAGGTGCCGCTGTTGCAAATCTTCCGTGGCGCGCTTCTGGTGCTGGAGATTTGCGTTGCGATCTGGTCCTTCGTGCTGCTCGGGCTGGTGGAGGCCCATGCGATCTTTGCCTGCTACCCGCTGATCATTGCCGCCCTCTCCGGCCCGGTGCTGGGCGAGGCCGTCGGCTGGAAACGCTGGGCGGCGATCGGCGTGGGCTTCATCGGGATTTTAGTGATCCTGCGCCCCGGCTTCACCGTTTTCTCGCCTGAGGCCGTGGTGCCACTGGTCGCGGCTGCGATGTTTGCGCTCTACGGGCTGCTCACCCGCTACGTGGGCCGGATCGACCGCGCGGCGACCAGTTTTTTCTGGACAGGGATGGCGGGGGCAGTGGTGATCACCGTCATTGGCATCTGGTCATGGGAGCCGATGGCTTCGGAAGACTGGGGCCTGATGGGCGTGCTTTGCATCTCCGGCGCGCTGGGGCACTGGATGCTGATCAAGGTCTACGATCTGGCCGAAGCCAGCGCCGTGCAACCCTTCGCCTATTTCCAACTGGTGTTTGCCTCGACCATCGGCGTGATGTTCTTCTCCGAAACGCTCTCGCCCCTCACCGTGCTTGGCGCAACCATCGTGGTGGGCGCGGGGCTATTCACCTTCTGGCGGGAAGGCCGCAGCGCGCGGTTACAAAAATGAGCGCCTTGCGGCGCATTCCTTTTGTTTGTCTGGATATTTTCAGCAAGAAAATGCGCAGGCCCAGCGGTGCGCCTTTGGCACGCATCCCCTCGTCCAAGGCGTTAATCTGCTTTGCCGCGCAGCAGCTTGGTAAATTCCACCGGCCCGGTTTTGCCCGTTAGGCGAGCCTCATAAACAGGCAGGCTTTCGGTCACGCGCATCACGTAGTTTCGGGTTTCGCGGAAAGGGATCATCTCAACCCAATCGACCACATCGGTGCCGGGATAGCGCGGGTCGCCATAGTCGCTCACCCAGTTCACCGCACGCCCCGGACCGGCGTTGTAGCCGACCGAAATGAGCACCGGGGCATCGCCGAAAATTTCGGTCAGTCCGGCAAGGTAATTTGTGCCGAGCGTCGCATTGTAGGCTGGGTCCTCCGTGAGGCGCGATTTGCTATAGGCGATGCCCAATTCGCCAGCCACATCCTGCGCGGTACCGGGCATCAGTTGCATCAGGCCACGCGCACCAGCGGGGCTGATCACCACCGGATCAAACTCGCTTTCGCGCCGCGCGATGGACAGCGCCAGCTCTGTTGAAACCGGCCAAGGCTTTTGGGCCATGGGGTGCATCGGGTAATAGGCGTGCGGGATCATGATCGCCCGCTGCGCCACCCGCTTGCCGATCTTGAGCGCGATATGCGGATCACCCCGCCCCAGAACGAGCTGGCCCAAGGCCCCTGCCTCCTTGCGATCAAGGCTTTCGGAGAGATGGGTCAGGAAGCGCTCGGCAAGGGCGCGCTCGCCCTCTTCCATCAGGCGCAGCCCAACCGAGAGCACCTCGGATTTGGCAAAGGAGGTGGAGCGCCAGTCAGGGAAGGTTTCAGCCCCCGTCAGCGACGGGTCCATCGGCAGGCCTGCGGCCTCTGCCGAGAGCAGACCGTAGTAGCTGGTTTGGTATTGCGCACCGTAGATCCAGGCTTCCATCGCCTTTTCGGGGGTGCCTGCCGCATCCCAGGCCCGGCCAATCCAGTATCCGGCGCGGCCCAGGGAAATCGGGGTTTCAACCGCCTCGGAAAACCGCTGGAAGTGATAGAGCGCCAGTTCCGGATCATCCAGTTGCCGCAGCGCGATGAAGCCTGAAAGCCACTCAAGATCGGCGTAGTCTGACCCTTCCGTGAGGAAATGCTGCGAGGCGAGTTTATAGGCCGTGGCCGTGCGTCCGGCGCGCATATGCTGGCGGGCATAGATGCGCCGGTAGTTTGACCACATCTCAGGCCGCCCGAGCGCCTCGGCAGAGGTGGAATGCTCTTCCAGCAGCTCTTGCGCGGTATCGTGCAGGCGCTTCCTGATGCGCCAGTTATACCGCTCCCATGCGAGGCCGGGATCGTTGCGCAGCTTTTCGGGCACCGCTTCAATCAGGGCATCCACACCGGCGGCGCGGGTGCGCAGGGCGCGGCGGGCCTTGGCCAGCGCCTTCCAGTCATCCCCCACCCGGCCCATCTGGCGCAGGGCGGTGGTGCGCTGATCGCGCCACAGCAGATCATCAAGCCGGGCCTCATGGTGCGGTGCCAGCAGCTTTTCATAGCGATCCAGCAGCTTGGCTTCGGTTGAGGCATTCATCGTGCGCGAGCGCCATGCCAGCACTGCGAGCGCCTCGGCATCGCCGGTTTCGCCCCGTGCCTCATGCGCCTCGATCAGCCGCAGCACGCCAAGGCCGCTTTTGGGGATTGCGCCATCAAAATAGGCCAACACCCGCTCCGGGCTTTCGCCATAGCCAATCGAGCGTTCGCCCCGGTCATGCATCAGCGCAAGGCCGGGCCAATCCGCATGGCTGGCAAAAAACGCGAGGTATTCATCAAACGTACCGGCCCCCGCCCGCAGCCGATGCCAGGCGACCAGCGTTTGCATCTGCGCGCCTTCGGAGATCGCCGCAAGCTCGGCCGAGACCCAATCCTGCTCACGAATGGCGCTCATCATCGCCTCAAAGCCGGTGGTCTGCGCAAGGGTTTCCTCTTGCGAAACCTCCGCCGAGGCAGGCACGGCAAGATCCGGTGCGGCCTGCACAGAGGTCTCTGAACGGGCCGGAAGGGCGGCCAGAACGGACAGGAACAGCAAGGCGCAAACGAATCGCATAGGCTTGGTACTCAAGAGCAGGCAAAGGGCGGGTCGCCTAACTGTAGCCCATGATGGTTAACGAACAACACAACAACTTGGCATCGGCGCTGCACCGCTCTATGACTGCCCAGCAAATTCGCCGCTCGGCGGCTCGTGTGAGGAGGATACTCATGTTCACAGGCTCACTTCCCGCGCTGGTCACGCCCTTCAAGAACGGCGAGCTTGATCTTGCCGCCTTCGAGGCCCTGGTCGAGTGGCAAATCGCCGAAGGCTCCAACGGGTTTGTGCCGGTTGGTACCACCGGTGAAAGCCCCACCCTGACCCATGGCGAACATGATGAGGTTGTGGCCGCCTGTGTGCGCATCGCCGCAGGCCGGGTGCCGGTGATTGCCGGGGCTGGCTCCAATTCCACCCGCGAAACCGTGCGGCTGGTGGAGGCTGCCAGGAGCGCCGGGGCCGATGCCGCCCTCGTGGTTACGCCCTATTACAACAAGCCCACCCAGCGCGGGCTGATCGCGCATTTCGAGGCCGCCGCCGAGGTTGGCTTGCCAATCATCATCTATAACATCCCGCCCCGCTCCGTGGTGGACATGATGCCCGACACCATGGCCACGCTGGCGAAGAACCCCAATATCATCGGGGTGAAAGACGCCACCGCCGATCTGTCCCGCGTTGCCATCACCCGGCAATTGTGCGGACCCGATTTCGTGCAGCTCTCCGGTGAAGACCCCACCGCAGTGGGCTACAACGCGATGGGCGGACAGGGGTGCATCTCTGTCACCGCCAATGTTGCGCCCGCGCTCTGCGCCCAGATGCAGGCGGCCACGCTGGCGGGGGATTACAGCAAGGCGCTGGCGCTCCAGGACAAGCTGATCCCGCTGCACTGTGCGATCTTTGCCGAACCCGGGGTTTGCGGCGCAAAGTACGGCCTGTCCCTGCTGGGCCACTGCACCGATGAGGTGCGCCGCCCGCTGGTCGACCTTGGCGATGAAACCAAGGCGCTGATCAAAACCGCCATGCAGCACGCGGGGTTGCTATAACCATGAAACCCCCACGCGAAGGCGAAGAACGTTTGGGGTTTGACCCCGCCAGCCGGGCCGATGCCAGCGTGCATTTCATCGGCCATATCCGCTCTGACTGGCGCGAAGGCGATGTGCCGCGCAACCTGCCGCGCGCCCGTGAAGAAGGCGGCGGCAATGCGCGCATCGAGCTGAACGAGGGCTTTGCCCCCGCGCTGCTTGGCCTGCAAGAGGGCCAGTGGATCATGGTGCTGACATGGATGGCCGAGGCCCGCCGTGACCTGACCGTGCAGCGCCCGAGGCACGTGGATGGCCCACGCGGCACCTTCTCCCTGCGCTCCCCTGCCCGCCCGAACCCGGTGGCGCTTGGCTGTGTGCAGATCACCGCGATTGATCCCACCACCGGCACCCTCAGCATTGACGCCACCGATTGCTTTGATGGCACCCCGGTGATTGACCTCAAGCCCTACACCTCTCGCGTCGATTCCCCGCAAGAGTAACGCCGGACTTCCCGCAAAAACCCGCCGCCCCCTTTCCTCGCGGCCCCGCGCCCCCTATATCCAGCCCCCATGGCCCAACCCAAAACAAATTCCAACTACAAGGTGATCGCCGAAAACCGGCGTGCCCGGCATGACTATGCCATCGAGGACGATCTTGAGGTTGGCATCATCCTCGAAGGCTCCGAGGTGAAGAGCCTGCGCACCCAAAGCGCGCAGATCAATGAAAGCTACGCCGAGGTCAAGGATGGCGAGCTGTGGCTGGTGAACGGCTACATCGCCCCCTACGCCCAAGCCAAGACATGGGGCCATGAAGAGCGCCGCCGCCGCAAGCTGCTGGCCTCCAAAAAGGAACTCGCACGCCTCTGGACCGCCACCCAGCGCAAGGGGATGACCCTTGTGCCGCTGGTGCTTTACTTCAATGACCGTGGCATCGTGAAAATGAAAATCGGCATCGCCAAGGGCAAGAATACCGCCGATAAGCGCCAGACCGACGCCAAGCGCGACTGGAGCCGCCAAAAGCAACGGTTGCTCAAGCAGGGCGGCTAGCCCCACGCGCCACATTGCGCAGGGCTGGCACCACAGGTCGTTTGAGCGAACAGAAACTCGCTTTTATCGCTGCCCGGATGCGTAAACGGTTGAACCTCGGCCTTGCCATCGCCACCGCGCGCGCCCTCATCTTCCATTAAATACACCCCGACAGACCCGATTACACAGGCGGCTCACCTGCACTACGGCTTCGATCTCGATGCCGTGCAGGGCGGCTGGCACCTGCTCTGCTACATTGTTGACCTTAACGTTTACGGCCACCCCGAGCCGCCCCATTGAACGCTATCTCAAGCTCAACGACGAGCGCCTTGCGCTGACGATGGAGCTGGAAATGCTGGTGGTGTTGCGGCGGCTGCCCGCCGTTTCATCCAAAAGCCGGATGCGGCGGGCAAGGCATTGGCAGAAGACTTCTTTTGCCCATCCGCGCCGGAGATTTCAGCGCCCTGCCCCATTTGAAACCCACGTGAAACCCATGTGAAAGACGCGCGCCCAATCCCGAGCGCCGGCAAGGAATAACCCGGCCCTCTCAGCGCATGTTGCGCCTTCCCCTTGCCTCCCACGCGGCTCCACGCTACCCACTATCGACCAAAAGCGAGGCACCCGACCCATGTCTGACGATCCCAAAACGCTTGTTTCCACTGACTGGCTCGCCGCACATCTGAAAGACCCGGATCTGCGGGTGCTTGATGCCTCGTGGTATCTGCCCCAAATGGGCCGTGATCCGCGCGCCGAGTATGAGGCCGCCCATATCCCCGGTGCCCGCTTCTTTGACATTGATGAAGTCTCCGATGCCCGCTCCGAATTGCCCCACATGGCCCCCCCGGTCGAAAAGTTCATGTCCCGGATGCGGGCGATGGGCGTGGGCGACGGGCATCAGGTGGTGGTCTATGACGGGATGGGTGTTTTCTCGGCGGCCCGCGTCTGGTGGCTGTTTCGCCTGATGGGCAAGATGGATGTCGCTGTGCTCGACGGGGGCCTGCCCAAATGGCAAGCCGAAGACCGCCCAACCGAGGATATGCCCCCGATCATCCGTGACCGCCACATGACCGTCCAGCGCCAGGCCCATATGGTGAAAGACGTGACCCAGGTCGCCGCCGCCTCCAAGCTGGGGGATTGGCAAATCGTTGATGCCCGCCCGGCAGACCGCTTTGCAGGCGAGGCCCCGGAACCGCGCGAAGGGCTGCGCTCGGGCCATATCCCCGGCTCGCGCTCGCTGCCCTTCGATAACCTGCTCACCCCCAACGGCACCATGAAGCGCGGGCAGGATTTGCGCGAAGTCTTTGAGGACGCCGGGATCAACCTTTCCAAACCGGTCATCACCTCCTGCGGCTCGGGCGTCACGGCGGCTGTGCTCTCTCTCGGGCTGGAGCTGCTCGGCCACCCGCGCCACGCACTCTATGATGGAAGCTGGGCAGAGTGGGGCCTTTACGATGGCCTCGCCGTCGAAACCGGCCGCTAACGGAAGGGTGGGGCCCACCCACCCTACGCGCCGCCCAGAAAGCAACAGCCCCCACCGCTCCCCCCAACCCTGCCGGACGGAAAATGCCCGGCCCTGCCCTCCCGAGACCCGCCATGTTTGAAAGCCTGCCCCCCCGCGAAGAAGACAGCATCCTGCGCCTGATGAAGCTTTTCGCGGACGATCCGCGCGTCGGCAAGATCGACCTCGGCGTTGGCGTTTACCACGATGCCCAGGGCCGCACCCCGATCTTTGCCGCCGTCAAGGAGGCCGAGAGCCTGTTGGTGCGTACGCAAGAAAGCAAGGGCTACACCGGCCTGACCGGCGCGCCCGAATTTCACGCCGCCATGGCCGGGCTGGTGCTCGGCACCACCGAGCAGCCAATCGCCGCCTGCGCCACCCCCGGCGGTACCGGCGCGGTGCGCCAGGCGCTCGAACTCATCAAGCTGGCCGCAGGTCCGGCCCGCCGCGTCTGGCTGCCCAATCCTTCGTGGATCAACCACGCCTCGATCATCGACACGCTGGGCATCCCGCGTGCCACCTACCGCTATTTTGATGCCGCAACCGGCGGGATTGATCGCGCCGGACTGCGCGCCGACCTCGCCGAAGCCCGCCCCGGCGATGTGGTCCTGCTGCATGGATGCTGCCACAATCCCACCGGCGCCGACCTCACCCCACAAGACTGGGCCGACCTCACCGCGCTGCTGGCCGAGCGCCAACTCACCCCGCTGATCGACCTTGCCTACCAGGGTTTCGGCAATGGGCTGGAGGCGGATGCCGCAGGCCTGCGCGCCATGGTCGCCGCCCTGCCCGAAGCCCTCGTCACGGTGTCTGGCTCCAAAAACTTCGGCCTCTACCGCGAGCGGGTTGGCTGCGTCCTCGCCCCTTGCAAAAACACCGCCCACCTCGCCACCACCCAAGCGGCACTGGCGTGGCTCAACCGGCAGGCCTATGCCTTCCCGCCCGATCACGGCGCCCGCGTGGTCACAACCATCCTCACAACCCCAGAGCTGCGGGCAAGCTGGGAAGCCGAGCTTGACGGCATGCGCCTGCGCATCGCCGCCAATCGCACCGCACTGGCAGGCGAGCTGCGCCGCCTCACCGGGTCTGATCGTTTTGCGGCTCTGCAAGACCAAAAGGGCATGTTCTCCTGCCTCGGCCTCAGCACGGATCAGGTCACCAAACTGCGGGAAGACCACGGCGTTTATATGGTTGAAGACAGCCGGATCAACCTTGCCGGCCTGACCGATGCCACCATCCCCGTCGCCGCCGAGGCCATCGCCGCCGAACTTTAGAGCGTGTCGCGTTCATTCGAATTCACGCGACACGCTCTAACTTATTGATTTCGCATGTTCGAGAAGCTCAAAACCGGTTCCCACTTTTGAGCAACATGCTCTAGCCGCGGCCACTCACGCGCTGCCGCCCGCCACAGGCCGCGCGGGGCGGGGCGGGGTGGGTGGGCGGGAGCGTCGTCCCGCGCGGCTTCTTACAGCGCCTTCTTGAACCCCAGATGCGAAGGCTCAAACCCGATCCGCTCGTAAAACCGCCGCGCATCCTTGCGGGCCACATTCATCGTCAACTGCATCAGCTTGCAACCCCCGGCCCTTGCCCGCGCCTCGGCATCGGCAAACATCGCTTCCCCAATCGCGCGGCCCCGCAGCTTTGCGGCCACCCGCACGCTCTCCACCTGCGCCCTGCGCGCCGCCGCCAGAGACAGGCCCGAGATAAAGGTGATTTGATAAGTCGCCACCACCTCGCCGCTCTCTTCGCCCACGATCAGCCGGTTGCCGCCCTCCTGCGCCATCGCATCGAACGCCGCAAGATAGGCAGCCAGATCCTCACGCTCCCGCTCGCGTCCCAGCATGTCGTCGGCAAGCAGCGCCACCACCGCTGGCACATCCTCTCGCCGCGCTTCTCTGAAGGTTACACTCATCGCCGGCCCCTTTGCGCTGCTGCGCTCATCCCAAGCGCCTTAATCCAGCGCGGGGTGGCCACTGCCTCGGATCAGCCCTGCGCCGCGTTCACAAATCCTGCAATCATCGCGTGGTCCTTGAGGCCGCGCGTCTTTTCCACCCCGGAAGACACATCCACCTGCCGCGCCCCGGTCAGCCGCACCGCCTCGGCGACGTTCTGCGCCGTTAACCCTCCGGCCAGCATCCACGGCACCGGCCAACGCCGCCCGGCGAGCAAGCGCCAATCAAATGACAGCCCATTGCCACCGGGCAAATGGCCCCCCTCTGGTGGCTTGGCATCCACCAAAAGCTGGTCTGCCACCTGAGCGTAATCCTCCAGCGCGGCAAGGTCTCCCTCACCCGCCACGCCAACGGCCTTCATCACCGGCAGGCCGAATTTTGCACGCAAGGCCGCGACCCGTTCCGGCGTTTCATGGCCGTGGAGTTGCAGCATGTCCAAGGGCACCACCTCAAAGATCTCCTCCAAAGCCGCATCGGTGGCATCCACCACCAACGCCACCTTGGCCAAGCCTTCGGGCGCAGCCAAAGCCACCTCACGGGCTGCCTGCAAGCTCACATTCCTTGGGGATTTCTCAAAAAACACCAATCCGGCATAGGCCGCCCCGGCCTTCGCGACGGCGGCCATGTCTTCGGGCGTTGCCAACCCGCAGATCTTTACCCGAATGTCAGAGCGCATCTGCCCCGCCTTCTTTAGCGCCCTCAGGCTTTGCCCGGCGCATCCAACAGCGCCAAAACGTCATCCTGCGGGCCATCCTTGGTACGTTCAGCGGCCAAAGCCTTCTTGGCCTTCTTGGCTTCGCGGGCCTGGCGCGCCGCCTCGGCGCGGTGCTTATGCTCGCGGAACCATTCCCAGATAAAGCCCACCAATAGGCCCAGAGCGATCATCGCAAACAGCGCCAAAAACAGCGGCACGGTCATCTGATAAGGCAGGTTCAGATATTCGGCCAACTCGGCTGGCAACAGCTTAAGCGTCACCGGCTCGCGGTTGGCGAGCGCAAGCGTCAGCAGAACAAGGGCGAGGGCGGCGAGAAAGCCGTAACGTAAATAGCGGATCATGCGATCAGTTTACTTCCCGTTCAGGCGGTCGCGCAAGAGCTTGCCGGTCTTGAAAAACGGCACATGCTTTTCTTCCACGTCAACAGCCTCGCCAGTGCGCGGATTGCGGCCTACGCGGGCATCCCGTTGTTTCACCGAGAACGCGCCAAAGCCGCGCAGTTCTACCCGGTCACCCTCAGACATCGCACCAATGATCTCTTCGAAAATGGTGTTCACGATCTTCTCGACATCACGCTGGTTGAGATGTGGATTCTCGTCCGCGATCTTCTGGATCAATTCCGATCGGATCATGCTTCCCCCCGTTAGGTCGCTTATGTGGCCCGCGTCTGGCAATGCGCGGCTCGTTGGTATTGGAGTCCTGCGCTGACTATAGGACCAATTCCTTGAGTCGGAAATGGGCCGATTACCTCAATTCACAGGTTTTATCGCCGGATAATCCGTTTTCCGCCTGCAAATCCAAGGCTTTGGCACTGCAGCAATTTGCAAACTGGCGCAAATGGCCGCGCTTCGGGCGAATCGTTTTCATGGGTTTCCCAATGTCAGAAACGCAATTTCCGGCTGCCATACAGGCATAGCGCGAACAGGCTGAACGCCACGAAAACATAGGGCAAACGCAGCGCCATTTCGCGGCCAATCACCGGCTCTGACAGGCTCACCAAAGCCCCGCCCGCCAACGCACCCAGCGGCATCATGCCCCAGCCGAAAAACCGGTAAAGCGCGTTCACCCGGCCCAGCAGCGCCTCCGGAATCACCCGCTGGCGCCAGCTTACCGTCACAAGGTTCCACAACATCGAGGCCACCGCCTGCGCCATCAGCGCCGCCCCGGCAACCACCGCGCTACTGGTGAGGCCAATCAGCAGATAGGGCAGCGGCATCATCCAGAGGCCAAGCAACACCGCCCGCTGTGGCCCCAGCCGCGCCACCACCGGCGGCCCTGCCACCCCAGCCAGCACCGCGCCCGTCGCCCCGGCGGCAAGCAGCAGCCCATAGCCGGTAGCGCCCAGCCCAAGCCCCTCCTGCGACAGAAGCACCAACACCGTGAAGGCCATCACGTGAAGCGCGTTGATCAGCCCCAGCACCACCGCAAAGCGCAGCAGCAGCACATGGCTGCGCATCCAGCGCCAGCCCTCCACAACCTCCGGCCAAATCCGCCGCGCCCCTCCGCGCGGTCTTGGCGGCAGGGCAATCAGCCACAGGCACCAGGCCGCCACCCCAAAGGTCGCCGCATCCAGCGCAAAGGGGGCGGGCACCGCCAGCGCGATCAGCACCCCGGCCAGCGGCGGGCCCACGAAAGCCCCCATCACCTGCTCAACGCTCCAAAGTTGCCCATTGGCGCGCTCAAGGTCATCCCCGGCCACCAGCTGCGGCAGCACCGTCTGCGCCGCGTTGTCACGCACCACCTCTGCGGCGCCCAACAAAAACGCCAGCACCGCGAGGCCGAGCACATAGGGCACCCCGCTACCCTCCGGCGGCAAGGCCGGGAGCGACAGCACCATGGCAATCACCCCGCCGGTCAACAGCAGGCGGAACACATCCGCTTGCACCATCAGCACCCGGCGGTCGCAGCGGTCCACCAACACCCCAGCCGGAATCGCAAACAAGAACCACGGCAGGCGGGTCGCAAAAAGCACCAGCGAAATCATGAAAGCATCCCGCGTCAGCAATGTCGCCAACCACGGGAAAGCCAGCGCCGAAACCCCGTCCCCAAGGTTGGAAACAGCACTCGCCGAAAACAACAGGCGAAAGTTTCGATTGCGCGCAAGCAAGGCCATTGGCGCCAGCAGGCCCGTTTAGCAGTCCAAGCGCAAGCCACCTTAAGCACCGCGCCTCATTTTCTTGCTCCAAATATCCCCGCCGGAGGCTCCCACCCCCTGCCCCTCTCACACCGCCAGCCTCTGGGGCGCGGGGGCGGTCGGGGTGGGATGGCGGGAGACCGGCCCCGCGCCCCGGCCAAACGCAAAAGGCCCCCGCGATCACCTCGCAGGGGCCTCTCGATTTTTCAGCTACGCCAAAGCGTCAGACGATCACTCGTCTTCCTGCTTCAGAGCCGCACCAAGGATATCGCCAAGCGAAGCCCCGGAGTCCGACGAGCCATACTGCTCAACGGCTTCCTTCTCTTCGGCAATCTCGCGCGCCTTGATCGACACACCCAAACGGCGGGTCTTGGCGTCTACGTTGGTCACGCGCACGTCTACCTTGTCGCCCACACCAAAGCGCTCAGGGCGCTGCTCGGCACGGTCGCGGCTGAGGTCGGAGCGGCGAATGAAGGACTTCATGCCCTCGTATTCCACTTCCACACCACCGTCTTCGATCGCGGTAACGGTCACGGTGATGATCTCACCACGCTTCACGCCGCCAACGGCCTCGGCAAACTTGTCGCCACCCAGCGCCTTGATGGAGAGCGAGATGCGCTCCTTCTCAACGTCGGTTTCCGTGACAACAGCCTGAACGATGTCGTTCTTGTGGTAAGACTGGATCGCATCTTCGCCACGCTCGTCCCAGCTGAGGTCGCTGAGGTGAACCATGCCGTCGATGTCGCCGGGAAGGCCGATGAACAAACCGAACTCGGTGATGTTCTTGACCTCGCCTTCAACCTCGGTGCCCTCCGGATGCGTTTCTGCAAACACTTCCCAGGGGTTGCGCATGGTCTGCTTGAGACCAAGCGACACGCGGCGCTTGGCGGTGTCGATCTCCAGCACCATGACTTCCACTTCCTGCGAGGTGGACACGATCTTGCCGGGGTGGATGTTCTTCTTGGTCCAACTCATCTCGGAAACGTGGACAAGGCCTTCAACACCCGGCTCCAGCTCAACAAATGCACCGTAGTCGGTGATGTTGGTCACGCGGCCCGTGTGCACGCTGTCCAGCGGGAACTTGGCTTCCACGGCATCCCAGGGATCGTCCTGAAGCTGCTTCATACCAAGGCTGATGCGGTGGGTCTCCTTGTTGATCTTGATGACCTGCACCTTGATCGTCTCACCAATCGAGAGGATCTCGCTCGGGTGGTTCACCCGACGCCACGCCATATCGGTAACGTGCAGCAGGCCGTCAACGCCGCCAAGGTCCACAAAGGCCCCGTATTCGGTGATGTTCTTCACCACACCGTCGATCGACTGGCCTTCGGTGAGGTTGCCGATCACCTCGGCGCGCTGCTCGGCGCGGCTCTCTTCGAGGATCGCACGACGCGATACCACGATGTTGCCACGGCGGCGGTCCATCTTGAGGATCTGGAACGGCTGCTTGAGCCCCATCAGCGGGCCGGCATCGCGCACCGGGCGCACATCAACCTGCGAGCCGGGCAAGAAGGCCACGGCGCCGCCAAGATCAACGGTAAAGCCACCCTTGACGCGGCCAAAGATAGCGCCTTCAACGCGCTCTTCATCGGCGTAGGCTTTCTCCAGACGGTCCCATGCCTCTTCACGGCGGGCCTTGTCGCGGGAGATAGACGCCTCACCACGGGAGTTCTCGACGCGGTCAAGATAGACCTCTACCTCATCGCCAACGGCGATTTCGGGAGCCTCACCGGGATTGGCAAATTCTTTAAGCTCAACGCGGCCTTCCATCTTGTAGCCGACGTCGATGATGGCTTGGCCTGCCTCGATGGCAATGACCTTACCTTTGACAACAGACCCCTCGTCGGGCGTGTCGATTTCGAAGCTTTCGCTGAGGAGGGCTTCGAATTCCTCCATAGATGCGTTTTGAGCCATGTGGCGTTTCGTTCCTTTTTCGATCTTCGTTTACTGGCCGTGCGGTTGTCTCCGCCGGTCTTGGGTTGGTCTCTGGCAATGCGAGATAAGCGAAAAACAATCAGGGCCGGAAAGATCCGACCCTGCCCGAGTTTCCGCCAGCAGCTCTCACGACCGCTTGACGAAGGCGCGTTTATCCCCCAGAGCGCCGCTTTGCAAGGGGTTTCGCCCATTTCAGCGGTCCGGGCGGAGCTTTGCTCAGCCCTGGTTGCCGCTGCGGCAGGCCTCTCGCCTGCCCTGCCCGGCCGCCGCGCGGCTCAAACCTGGCGCACCATCTCCAGCCGCTCTTTCCAGGCATCAAGGCTTTCCTGACGCTTGCGCGCATAGGGAAAATGCGTGCCCCACTCATCCTGGCTTCGGGCCTGTTCAACCATCGCTTCCCAGATTTGCCTTGCTTTCGCTTCGTCAATCACAGGCCGCGCGCCATTCGGGTCCATCCCAAGACCAAGCGAATCTTCGGCAATGTAATCATATCCCATCGACCAATCGGCAAAGGGGCTTTGCGGATCCCGCGATTCGCGCAGCAAGATCTCCACGCCGCTGTGGCGCTCATCACGCGCAATCCGCTCCATCAAGGGCGCAACAGCCTCCTTTGGCCCATGCAACGCCTGAAAGAACTGTCCGCGCGCACGCCACAGAAACCCGGAAATTCCCTTTGGCCCATTGTTCTTCAACGCCGTCAAAAGGATATCAAGATCGCTCTCCGCGAACTCTTCATCTCTGGCAACAGAGCGGTACAAAAGTTGCATCAATCATTCCCCCTATTGAGGCGCACCCGCAGGTGGACCAGTTGACTGTTAAATACTACCAAAACCAGTCGTCGGACGACAATAAGACTTGTTGCCTCTGACTTACGTTTTGCCAAGCCGCTTCCAAGGAAAATTGCGCCGTGCAGGCGGTTTTCCCTTGGTTCGAGAGCGGGGTCTACACGGTTAATCGCGCGGGCGCTGTGTCATTTGACATGCGCATCGGTTGTGTATTGCTTGTGTACAGGTTGTGTCTGAGCGGATTTCCGCCCTGTCATTTTACGCAACAGCAGCTGTTAATCGCGATTAGGCCTGCAATTTCAGGCCGATAATTTCGCGCACCCTGTCTAGGGCCGCTTCGATGCTCATATTGGTGGTATCAATCGTTACCGCATCCTCTGCCGCCACCATCGGGGCCGCATCGCGTGACGAATCCCGCGCATCCCGCGCCTGCACATCCGCCAAAACCTGCGCCCGGCTCACGCCAATGCCTTTTGCCTCAAGCTCCAAAAACCGCCGCTCCGCCCGCGCCTCGGCAGAGGCGGTGACAAACAGTTTTACATCCGCATCAGGGCAGATCACCGTGCCAATATCGCGCCCGTCCAGCACCGCACCGCCGTCACGCCGCGCAAAATTTCGCTGAAAATCCAATAACTTCTCACGCACTTCCGGCAGAACGGCCACTTCACTTGCGGCTTGGGCAACCTCGGGGGTGCGCAGCCTGTCATCATGGCTCAGATCGCCCGCTTCCAGCGCCGTGGCCGCCGCAACGGGTGCCTCGCCTTGCAGCACCCGCCAGCCCACCGCGCGGTAAAGCAGGCCGGTATCAAGATGCGCGAGGCCATAGTCCTGCGCGACAGCTTTCGAGATCGTCCCCTTGCCCGCCGCCGCCGGACCATCAATCGCCACGGTAAAGATCATCTGCTCACCTTCGTCATCCTTCGCCGCCCGGCCCGCTTGGCACCGCGCGCACCTTTAAGGGTTTGGCAACACTCCGCCCGCCCCGCGCAAAACCCAATGAAAGCGATGCGCCGGATCACGTCGCGTTGCTCCGCGAAACGCTTGCGCCCAGCTTGCCCATCAACGGCTCGAAGATCGGGAATGAGGTGGCAATTGGCCCGCCGTCATCCACGCTCACAGGCTTTTGCGAGGCCATGCCGCAAATCAGGAACGACATCGCAATCCGGTGATCGAGCCGCGCCTCGGCCCGCGCCCCACCGGGCACGCCCTCAGGCCCCATCCCTTTGATCGCAAACCAGTCTTCGCCTTCGTCAACCTCCACACCGCAGGCACGCAGGCCCACCGCCATGGCGTCAATCCGGTCACTTTCCTTGACCCTCAGTTCCTTCACACCGGGGCAACTCGTTTCACCCTTTGCAAAGGCCGCCACGACCGCGAGGATCGGGTATTCGTCAATCATCGAGGCGGCCCGTTCGGCGGGCACTTCGATGCCGCTCATGTCGGGGGAGAACCTCGCGCGCAGGTCGGCCACCGGCTCGCCGCCCTCTTCGCGCTCGTTCTCATAGGTCAAATCCGCGCCCATCTCGCGCAGCGTGGTGAACAGCCCCGCGCGGGTGGGGTTGAGGCCAATGCCCGGCACCAGCACATCCGAGCCGGGCACGATCAGCGCCGCACACACCGGGAAGGCCGCCGAAGAAGGATCACGCGGCACCGCAATCTGCTGCGGGCGCAGCTCCGGCTGGCCGGTGAGCGAAATCACCCGGCCTTCTGCGGTGTCTTCCACCGTGACTTCCGCGCCAAAGCCCGCCAGCATCCGCTCGGTGTGGTCGCGCGTCGCTTCGCGCTCTGTCACCACCGTCACGCCGGGCGCGTTCAACCCGGCCAGCAGCACCGCCGATTTCACCTGCGCCGATGGCACCGGCGTGGTGTAGCGCACCGGCACAGGGGCCTTCGCGCCTACCAGCGTCAACGGCAAACGCCCACCTTCGCGCCCATAAGACATGGCCCCAAACAGCGCCAGCGGGTCTGTCACCCGCCCCATCGGGCGCGAGCGCAGGGAGGCATCGCCGGTGAACGTCACCGCGAAAGGATGGGTCGCCACAGCGCCCATGATCAGCCGCACCCCGGTGCCCGAGTTGCCACAATCCACCACATTTTCCGGCTCACCAAAGCCGCCCACGCCAACCCCGTGGACCGACCATTCGCCACCCCCATGCTGCGTGACCTCCGCACCCAGCGCGCGCATCGCCTTGGCGGTGTCGAGCACGTCTTCACCCTCCAGCAAGCCGGTGATGCGGGTTTCGCCCACAGCCATTGCGCCCAAGATCAGCGACCGGTGCGAGATTGACTTGTCTCCCGGCACCTCCGCCACGCCCTTGAGCGGCGCAGATTTGCGGGAGGTCATCGGGATGGGAGTGCCGTGTGACGACATGAGCGTTCCTTCTTTTCCTGCCGTGGGGATAGCCGCTTTACGGCGCGGCTTAAACCCTGCGGAAGGTCAGGTAATGCGGGGTGCGCCCCTCTCGCAGGGCCTTTTGCTCGTAGCGGGTAGAAATCCAATCCCCCCACGGCTCGCGCCAATCGGCGGGGCCTTCGGCGAGCCACTCAAAGCCATGGCGCGGCACCTGCTCCAGGGTCTGGCGCACATAATCGGGAATGTCCGTCGCCACCCTGAATTCGGCCCCCGGCTTGACCACCCTGGCGAGGGCTTCAAGGTATTCCGGCGTCACGAACCGGCGGCGATGGTGCTTTTTCTTGGGCCAGGGATCAGGGTAGAGCAAAAACGCCTTGCTCACGCTCGCCTCTGGCAACACATCAAACAGATCGCGCACATCACCGGGATGCACGGCAAGGTTTTTCACGCCTGCACGGCGGATCTTGCCCAGCAGCATCGCCACGCCGTTGATGTAAGGCTCCGCGCCGATGATCCCCACATCGGGGTTGGCGGCCGCCTGATGCACCATGTGCTCACCGCCGCCAAAGCCAACCTCAAGCCATATATCCTTGCCACCAAACAGCCCGGCCAGATCAAGCGGAACCCGCTCGGGGTTTGCCTCCCATTCCACCGCACCGGGAGACAGGGCTTCCAGATCTTCATCAAGATAGGCTTCCTGGCTCGATCTCAGGCCCTTGCCCTTGATCCGGCCATAGAAATTGCGCCACGGGGCGCCCTTGGGATGCTTGCTCTCGCTCATGCGGGGGCGTTTACGCGCCGCCCCGCGCCAATGCAACCGCGCGGGCGCAATGGCCCATCGGTCTGCACCGCTTGCCAGCTGGCGGAACGCTTTAGTGAATCGCCTGCGGCTCCAGTTCAACCTCGCGCCGCATGATCTCGCGGATGCGCTCATACCGCGTGCCCTTGACGGCCCTGCGCACAAGCGCCTCGGCCTCGTCAAAGTCACTCACCGCGAAGCCAAAATTCACCTCGGGTTCGCCGGTCGCCGGGTTAGAGCCAATTTCCGCGCCTTCCCATTCGCCTGC
>NZ_JARGND010000003.1 GCF_029212645.1 Vannielia sp.
CGAGACGGAAGTGACCTATGAAGATGGTCGCAAAGGCCAGATCACCGCGACGCTGGGGGCAAGACGCTTGTGTCGGGCATTTCGAGGATCAAAACGTTGGGGCCGGGACATGCAGATGACTCCGGGTTGTCGGAGTTGTCTGCCGTGTCGGGCCATGAAGCGGGGCCGAAGCGGGTGTTACGCGGTGTCATGTTCGATATCCTAACATGGTTTTCCTAAGATTTGCTTGCCCCTTGGAAGCGAAAGACGGTTTCGTTAAAGTTTTTTTAATAGTTTTGTCTTTGGGGTTTCACTACATGGCGCACTTTGGCCCGATTGTTTCAGTTTTGGCAGTAATTGCCGGTCCACTGGGGGCGCAACCGGCCTGTCCAACCCCACAGGATTTGGTGGAGGGAATCGCTGCGCAGGACGATGAGGGCAGTGTGACGACCTATCGCTCGGCGGGGGTGCCGGGGGTGATCCGCGAAACCACGCTGTTTGATGACAACACCGGCTTTGTGGTCACCTCCCAGGGCGGCTTGTTGGTGCAGGAAAGCGCCAATCTTGCCGCTGGGGGAGCCGTGGAGGCTGGCAGCGTTGTGACCACCAGCTACACCAACCCGCAAGCGGTGTTTCCGGTGGCCGAGGGCATGGTGCGGGAGTTGAAGGCAAATGAGCAGCGCGCCGATGGCACGCCCGACGTGGCGACAGAGGTGCTGATCGAAACCAGCCTCCAGCGACGGGTGCTTTATGGTGGTTGTGAGGTGGCGGCGATCCCGGTGCGGCTGACCTATCGCCGCAGCGACGGGGATGCGCAGGAGTTCGTTGATTTCCTGCCTGCTTATGGCATCTCGCTCTATCTTGGCGGCGGCGAGAAGGGGCAGGCGCCCGATATTTACCGCATCGTTGAGTTCAGCAAGGCGCCGCCGCAATAAATCGGCCGCAGTAAGCCCGCCAGCTCTCCCTTTTGTCTACGCTGCATTGCAGCAATTGCATGGCGGGGATGCGGGATTGGCGGTGGTAGGCTGGCAGGTGACACCTTTATTGTAAGGCCAAGCGCGTGACCGCAATGACGCAGTCAACACTCAAGGAGTTACAAGATGGCCACCCCCGCAACAAACGCCGATTTCGCCCACCATGGTTTTGGCGCGCGCATCGGCGCCGGTTTCAGCCGCGTGTTCGGCACGCTGGTGAAATTGGCCGAGAACAATCGCCGCTACAAGGCGGCCCAAGAGTTTGCAAAGATGTCTGACGAGGAACTCGCCAAGCGTGGCTTGACCCGTGCTGACATTGCGCGCCACGTCTATGGCGATATGTTTTACATCTGAGCCGGAAGGGTCAGGACACCGCCCCAAACAGGGCGCGTGTTGGAAGAGGGGCTGCCGGGCAACTGGCGGCCCCTTTCTTTATGTGACGGTCGGGCGGGGTATCAGGGCGGTTATTCGGCGGCGGCTTGTGCGCGGCGCGGGGCGGGCAGGCTGCGGCCTTCGGCGCTGAGGGCGGCTTCGGCATCGGCGAGGGCCTTGCGAAGGCGCGGCCAGTCAAAATGCGTGAGCGCGTGGCGCGCGACAAGGCCCATGCGCCAAGGCTCAGCCGCGCGGTCAAGGCGCACCACGAGGCGGCGCAGGTAGGGGCCATGCTCGCGCCGTTTGCGCAGCAGCTCAAAAAACCGGGCAGAGGTGAGGCGGCCATGGGCGGCGTGCCGGATCATGCTGGCCAGAACGCCCATTTCATGCAGCTCATGCGCCAGATGCGCCCCAAAGCCGGGGCAGCGCAGGGGGGTGATGTTGCTGTCATGAAAGAGCGAAGCATGCATGGCGTCTTCTCTCACCTGCGGATCAAACAGGATAAACACCTGCTCGGCGGCTTCGCACATTGACGGGGCGTAGCCGTAGCGCGAGGTGAAATCATGGCGGCGCAGCTCGGGAAAGCGCTTGTCCCACCCGGCGCGGTCAGGGGCGAGGGTGGCCACGGGCGCAATGGCGATTACACGCGCACCGGGCGCGGCGACGGAATAGGTGGCAGCGGCGTAGCCGGAAAGGCCAACGCCGAAAAACACCACCTCGTCAAACTCATCAAAGAAGCCCTCATCGACCAGCCGATCAAAATAGGCGTAAACCTCGGGGGCGCGGAAGGTGCCATCGGTTTCGCTATAGAGGCAAAGCTGCGAAAACCCCTCGCGCCCCGCGACCTCAAGGCCAAAGGGCAGTGCCCCCTGGGCCTGGTCGCGGATGGTGGCGGCACTTTCAAAGGTGACGAGCAGCGTTTCACCATCTTCGGTGAGCAGCGCGCCGTGATCCTCGCCGAGGCGCAGATGCGCCCCGTGCTCGGCACCGTGGGTATCAAGCGTCAGCCGCCACGCAGCGGCGCGATTTTTATGATCCGGGTCCGTTCTGGCAGCCATCTCTCGCACTTCCGGCGTGTTACCTTTCGTAATTTAGGGCTGATGGACGGGTTTATCCATGGGGGTGGGCGGCTGTTGCCAAATCAGCATCAAAAGAAGGCTTGAAGCCCGGTTTGTGCACGCCCGAGGATCAATGCATGAATGTCGTGGGTGCCCTCATAGGTGTTCACCGTTTCAAGGTTGGCGGCGTGGCGCATCACCTGAAACTCTTCGGAAATGCCGTTGCCGCCGTGCATGTCGCGGGCCACGCGGGCCACATCCAGCGCCTTGCCGCAGTTGTTGCGCTTCATCAGCGAAATCAGCTCGGGCGGGCAATCATCGGCGTCCATCAACTGGCCGGCCCGCAGCGCGCCTTGCAGGCCAAGGCTGATCTCGGTTTGCATATTGGCGAGCTTCAGCTGGAAAAGTTGGGTTTGCGCCAAGGGGCGGCCAAACTGGTGGCGATCAAGGCCGTATTGCCGCGCCGCGTGCCAGCAGAACTCGGCCGCGCCCATGGCCCCCCAGGCGATGCCGTAGCGGGCCTTGTTGAGGCAGCCAAACGGGCCTTTCAACCCTTCGACATTGGGCAGGAGCGCATCCTCGCCAACCTCGACGCCCTGCATCACGATCTCGCCGGTGACAGAGGCGCGCAACGAGAGCTTGCCGCCGACCTTGGGGGCCGAAAGGCCCGCCATGCCCTTTTCAAGCACGAAGCCGCGGATCTTGCCGCCATGCGCCTCTGACTTGGCCCAGACCACGAAGACATCGGCGATGGGCGCGTTGGAGATCCACATCTTGGAGCCGGTCAGCTTGTAGCCGGTGGCGGTTTTTTCGGCGCGGGTTTTCATGCCGCCGGGGTCTGAGCCGGCGTCAGGCTCGGTGAGGCCAAAGCAGCCGATCAGCTCACCGCTGCACAGGCCCGGAAGGTATTTGCGGCGCTGCTCTTCGGAGCCGTAAGCATTGATCGGGTGGATCACCAGCGAGGATTGCACCGACATCATGGAGCGATAGCCGCTGTCGACGCGCTCGATCTCGCGCGCGATCAGCCCATAGGCGGTGTAGGATGCCCCAAGCCCGCCGAACTCCTCGGGGATGGTCACGCCCAGCAGGCCTGCCGCGCCCATCAGGGGAAACAGCTCTGGCGCAACGGTGGCTTCGCGGTAGGCTTCGATCACCCGCGGGGCCAGCTCGGCCTGTGCGAACTCAGCCGCCGCGCGGGCCAGCATACGCTCGTCTTCGCCCAGCTGTGCTTCAAGGCGGAAAGGGTCATCCCAGGTAAATGTGCTCATAGAATCCTCCAAATTTGCGGCGGACACTATCCTCAGCTTTGGGCGAGGGAAAGGGCTGTGCGGCTTTGGTCGCCCTTGACCCTATGCGCCCCAGATGCAGCATGGGGCGCAGGAGGACGGGTATGCAATCCATCGACGATGTACAGGCCGCCCTGGGCGAGCAGAATTATGTGTGCGGACGGGCACTTGCGACGGTGGTGTTCCTTTCGCTCAAGCTGGGGCGACCGCTGTTTCTGGAAGGTGAGGCGGGGGTTGGCAAGACCGAGATCGCCAAGGCGATTGCCGCCGCTCTGGGCCGCCGTTTGATCCGGTTGCAATGCTATGAGGGGTTGGACGCGGCAAGCGCGGTTTATGAGTGGAACTTTGCCGAGCAGATGATCGCCATTCGCACCGCCGAAGCCTCTGGCGGGGCGGATCGTGACGCGCTGAAAGACGAGCTTTTTACCGAAGACTACCTGATCGCGCGCCCCTTGCTGCAAGCCATGCAGCCCCAGCCCGGCGGCGCGCCTGTGCTGCTGATCGATGAGTTGGATCGCACCGATGAGCCGTTTGAGGCCTTCCTGCTGGAGGCGCTCAGCGACTTTCAGGTGACGATCCCCGAGCTTGGCACCATCAAGGCGCCTGAGCCGCCGATCGTGATCCTCACCTCCAACCGCACCCGCGAGGTGCATGACGCGCTGAAGCGGCGCTGCCTTTATCATTGGGTGGACTACCCGACCTTTGATCGTGAGCTTGAAATCCTGCAAGCCCGCGCCCCGGAAGCCGCCGAGGCGCTGAGCCGCGAAGTGGTGGCCTTTGTACAAAAGTTGCGCACCGAAGACCTGTTCAAAAAGCCCGGCGTGGCCGAAACGATTGACTGGGCCAAGTGCCTTCTGGCGCTGGATGTGCTGGAGATCAGCCCCGAAACCATTGCCGACACGCTGGGCGCGATCCTGAAGTATCAGGACGATATCGCCAGGTTGCAGGGGGCCGAGGCGGCGCGGCTCCTGGATGAGGTCAGGGCCGAGCTTGCGCCTGCATAGGGGCTGTGCCACCCTTTTGCCCGCAGCACGTTTGCGGGAAAAGACATTGGAAAGGTAACGAGTTATGGCAGAAAACAAAGCAGTAGGCGGTGCGGTTGGCGGCCTGGTTGATGCGTTGGCGGGCTTCGCCCAAAGCGCGATGGACGCCTCGGTAAAGCACGCCGCACGCGAGGAATACCGCGCCCGGTGGAAATCTCAGGTGATGGAGGTGTTCAACGACCCTTCCAGGATTGACGACAATATGTGCCGGGTTGGCGGGGTTACCGGTGTGTTGCTGGTGATCGGTGTGGCCGAGCCTCGCGCGATCAACCTTGTGCCGGTGCCCACCTACCGCGAATTTCTGGGCATCCATGTTGCGGGCTATGGCAATGATCCGGCCGAGGTGAAGGCGCGCTATCTGCAACAGCCCAGCATGGTGGCGCTTTCGGCCAATACCCACCTGCACCGGGTGGATTACTATGTGTGGATGAACCGGGTTGAGGCCATGACGTGGTGATGCGCACCGTGTGCCATGGTTAAACTCCCCGATCTGGAGTTGCCGGAGACCCCGCGCCTGACCCACAACATCACGTGGTTCGCGCGGGCGCTGCGCAAGGCGGGCCTGCCAATTGGCCCCGGCCGGGTGATTGATGCGATCCGGGCGGTGGAAGCAGCGGGCTTCACCTCAAAAACCGATTTTTACCACACGCTTGCGGCCTGCTTCATTTCCAAACCCGAGCAACGCATTGTTTTTGCGCAAATCTTCCGGCTCTACTGGCGTGATCCACGCTATATGGAGCATATGATGAGCCTGATGCTGCCCTCGGTGCGCGGCGTGCAGGAGGAAAAGGCGGCGCAGGCGGCTGAAAAGCGCGCCGCCGAAGCGCTGCTGGATGGGGTGGACCGTGATCTGCCCGACATGCCCGAAGAGCAGGGCGGTGACACCCAGATCGAGATTGATGCGTCGGCCACCATGAGCCGCGAGGAGCGCCTGAAAAGCCTCGACTTTGAGCAGATGTCCAATGATGAGGTGGCCGAGGCCAAGCGGATCATCGCGCGGATGGCGCTTCCGGTGCGCCCGTTGCAAAGCCGGCGCACCCGCGCCACCCCGCGCGGCCAGATCGCCGATTGGCGCGCCACCATGCGCGCCGCCATGCGCAAGGGCGGCGAGGTGACGGAGTTTGCCGCCAAGAGCCGCACCGAGCGCTGGCCTGATCTTGTCACCCTGTGCGATATCTCCGGCTCGATGAGCCATTACAGCCGGATCGTGCTGCATTTCCTGCATTCGGTCGCCAATGCCAAGGGGGCGGGCTGGGCGCGGGTGCATGCCTTCACCTTTGGCACCCGGCTCACCAATATCACCCGCCATCTGCGCACCCGTGATGTGGATGCCGCCCTGGCCGCCGCCGGGGCCGAGGCACAGGATTGGGAGGGCGGCACCCGGATTGGCGCCTGTTTGCATGAGTTCAACCGCGATTGGTCCCGCAGGGTGCTGTCACGCGGGGCGGTGGTGCTGGTAATCACCGATGGGCTTGACCGGGACGCGCCGGAGCGGCTGGCACGCGAGATGGAGCGGCTTTCGCTCTCGGCGCGCCGCCTGATCTGGGTAAACCCGCTGCTCCGTTGGGATGGGTTTGCCCCCAAGGCCGCCGGAATTGCCGCGATGCTGCCCCATGTCACCAGCTTTCGCGCAGGCCACAACATTGCCTCGCTGGAAGCGCTGGCCGATGCGCTTTCGCGCGAGGATGGCGGCGGTGAGAAGGCCCGGCTGATGAAGATGCTGCACGAGCGCTAGGGAACTTGCGCGCCGCTCTGTTCGTTGACGATCCAACGCGTCACGCGAAAAGAGGAGCATTTTCATGCTGAAGAGCATTCGTAACACCACGGCCCTTGTGGCCGCATTTTCCCTGATCAGCCCTGCTATTGTCACGGCTCAGCAAGCCCTGAGCGGCCCCGCCGCAGAGCTGTGTGCGCCCGAACGCCGCCCGGTGAACAGCACGCTGGCCAAGGATCTGGGCCTGAAGCTGCCGCAGAAATTCCGCCAGGCGCTGGACGAGAAGCCGACCGCCGGGCCGGTCGCGATGGCGAAGGGCAAGCTAAACGGCGAAACCACCGTGTGCCTGACGCCCAAGATGGTGCAGGATTGGGGCGGTGACATTGCCTATTTGCAGGAGGAGCTTTCCGTCGCTGAGGTGACGGTGGCGGGGGGCCCAAAGATAGTGCCCGCGCCTGTTGAAGCGGCTCCGGCTGAGGCGGCACAGGCCGTTGTACCCAAGGCCAAAGGCAAGGCTGTGCCCAAGGCCGATGCTGCGCCTAAAGCCGATGCGGCACCCAAACCCAACCTCGCTCAAAACGAGGCTCCCAAGCCCAATCTCGTAGAAGACAAACCTGAAATGCAGGCCGATGGGAACAAGACGGTGAAGCCGAAAGCGGCCCTTAAACCTAAGCCCGCGGTGCGTCCCAAAGGGGTGAATGAACTGCCCGGTCAGGCCTCAGAGAATGCCGTAACCACCACTGGTAAGCCTGCGGCCGCCCAACAGGATATTTCCGCCGTCGCTGAGCAGATCGAACAGCAATCCGCCCAAGAGGCGGACCCGGCCGTGCAGGCCAATCTTGCGGAATCCGAAGCGCCCAAAGCCTCGGCGGCGGCAGCGGCAGATGCGCAAGCCTCTGCTGTGCTTGAAGAAACCGTGACCGAGGATAACGCCCGCTCCAGCGGTGAGGAATTTTCCTCCGGGTTTCAAAACCAGCCTCAAGCGGTGGCAAACGGCGGCTCCAGTGGCGGCAACGACGGCATGAGCGACCTTGAAAAGGCGCTGCTCGTCGGCCTTGGTGCGGTGGTCGTTGGCCAGGCGCTGAAGGGCGACGATAAAGCCACCGTTGTGAGCAAATCGGATGACCGGGTGGTGGTGCTGGAAGACGGCCAATACCGGGTGATCCGCGACGATAACGAGCTGATCGAGCGCCCCGGCTCCACGGTAAAGCGCGAAAGCTTTGACGATGGCTCCACCCGCACCACGGTGACGCGCGAAAACGGCGTGCAGATTGTCACCATCCGTGATCCTGAATTGCGCGTGTTGCGCCGCACCCGGATTGCGCCGGATGGCACCCGCACCGTGCTGATTGACGACACGGTGGAGATTGAAGCCGTTGATGTTTCGGCCCTGCCGGACCCGGTGGAGCAACCCGAGGTGCGCGAGGGGGATCTGCGCGCAGCGCTGGAGGCCGAGGCGGGCACGGATCGCCGCTTTGCGCTGTATCAGGTGCGCAATATCGAACGGGTGCGCAAGCTTGCGCCTTCGATTGACCTTAGCGCGATCAACTTTCGCACCGGCAGCGCGGTGATTGATCCGCAAGAGGCCCGTGAACTGGCCGATCTGGGCAACTTGATTGCCGCCTATGTGGAGGAAAACCCTGGAGAAATCTTCCTTGTTGAGGGGCACACCGATGCGGTGGGCAACGCCGCCTACAACCTCGCCCTGTCTGACAGGCGGGCGGAATCGGTGGCGTTGGCGCTGACCGAATACTTCGATGTTCCGCCTGAAAACCTTGTGGTGCAGGGTTACGGTGAGAGTGATCTGAAGCAGCGCACCCTTGAAGCGGAGCGGGTGAACCGCCGGGCTGCGGTGCGCCGGATCACCGGGCTACTGCGCTAAAGCCATCGGAGGAAACACAGGAAAAAGGAAGGGCAGGCGGGGTGACTCCTCGCCTGCCTTTTTGCTGTTTGATCGAGATCAATTCACATTCTGACTTTTGAATGTTAATATATCACATCCTTTGAATGTGAATGGGAGGGCGGAATGACCGCAGACAAACCCCTAAACTGGAAGATCGGCGGCGTTGCTCTTGGCCTCGTCTTCTTCCTCGCCGTGCTATTGGTAAAGCCGATTGGCGTTAGCACACAATTCGTGATCCTCGACGGGATCTTGGCAGATATCGCCGCGCCCGAGTTCATCACTCAAACCGAGGAGGGCTACACCTCAACCAACGCCTATATGGCGAAATCCGACGGCAAGTACGCCAAGTCTGCCGCAAATCCGCTAAATTACTCTTTCATTTTCGTCCTCGCGATGGCCGCGGGGGCTTTTGCCTCTGTGATGGCGCGCGGTGGGCTTTCGAAATCCGAGCGGGTGGCGCCGGCGCTTTGGCGCGCAAATTTCGGCGATAGCGCGGCAAAGCGCTACGCGGTGGCCTTTGTTGGCGGCTTCGTGGTGCTTTACGGCGCGCGGTTGGCGGGGGGATGCACCTCGGGACATATGATGAGCGGAATGATGCAAACCGCTGTTTCGGGCTACATTTTTACCGCCGGGGCTTTTGCGGCTGCAGTGCCGGTGGCCATGATCATGTACAAGCGGGAGGGCTAAGGTATGCAAATCATCCTCGCAATCGTCATAGGGGCCGCTTTTGGCGCGGTGCTCGACCGGGTTGGCGCCGCCAACCCAAACTGGATCGGCAAGATGCTGAGCCTCAAACATTTGCACCTCGCGAAAACGATCATTCTGGCAATTGGTGTTGGCTCGGTCTTGATGTTCGGTGGCCAGATGCTGGGCCTCGTGGAGGTTGGCCACATGTCGGTGAAGGCCGCCTATGTCGGCGTTTTCATTGGCGGATTGTTGCTCGGCGCGGGCTGGGCGGCTTCGGGCTATTGCCCTGGCACGGGCGTGTGTGCGGCGGCGTCGGGGCGCAAGGACGCGCTGTTTTTCATCGCCGGGGGGCTGCTTGGCGCGGCCGCTTACATGGCGACCTATCCCAGCTGGAAAGCCAGCGGCCTGCTTGACGATATCGCAGGCGGCAAGGTGACATTGGGCGCCGTGCCGGGCGCGTCTTACGACGGGCTGTTCGCGGTGTCTGGCGACGTGCTGGGGGTTGCGCTTGGGGCGGTGTTCGTCCTTGTGGCCATTGTGCTGCCTGAGCGGCTTTCAGGCGATGGGGCCGGGGTGGAAACGCCCGCGGAGTAAGCGCTTCGTTGCACGACTTGGGAATGCCGCGCGGGGCCACTCGCGCGGCTTTTTCCTGCGACCAAGGAAGGGGAGACATTGCCGCCCGCCGTGGTAGACTGCCCCGTGCGAGAGAGGAGCTCCCCCCATGGAAAACATTGCAGAACAAGCGCTTGCGTGGCATCGCGCCGGAAAAGGCGCGGCATTGGCGACGGTGGTGCAAACATGGGGATCAGCGCCGCGCGGCGTGGGCAGCTTGCTGGCGATCAGCGGCGCGGGCGAGATTGAAGGCTCGGTCTCGGGCGGCTGTGTGGAGGGTGCGGTGGTGGCCGAAGCGCTGGCGGCGCTGGAGAGCGGCGAGAGCGTGATCCTCACCTACGGCGTGGCCGATGAGGAGGCCTTTGCGGTGGGGCTGGCCTGCGGCGGAACGATCCGGATCATGGTGCAGCCGGTTGGGGCCGGGATGCCGGTGGCGCTGCTGGAAGAGCTGTGCGAAGCGCGGGCAGAGCGGCGGGCGGTGGCCTATGTGGTGGATACTTCCGACTGGTCGGCCCGGCTTGCGGCAGAAGAGGAATTTATCGAGCGTTTCCGGGCGGATAGATCTGGCTTTGAAAGTGATGAGATCACCTTTGTGGGGGTGCATAACCCGCCGCTGCGGATGGCGATTGTGGGGGCGGTTCATATTGCCCAGACGCTGGTTTTGATGGCGCGGAACGTGGGGTTTGATGTGGTGTTGATCGACCCGCGTGAGGCCTTTGCCTCGGAAGGGCGCTTCCCTGGTGAGGTGATCTCGCATGACTGGCCCGATGAGGCGCTGGAGGCTTGGGGAATTGATGCGCGCACGGCCGTGGTGACGCTGACTCATGACCCCAAGATTGACGATCCGGCGATTGCGACCACCTTGAAATCAAAGGCTTTTTACCTTGGCTGCCTCGGCTCGACCCGCACCCATGCCAAACGGGTGGAGCGGCTGGTGGCGCAGGAGTTCAGCGAGGCGGATATCGCGCGAATCCATGCGCCGGTGGGGCTGGATATTGGCGCGAAGACGCCGGCGGAAATTGCTGTTGCGGTGATGGCTGAGGTGACGCAGGTGCTGAGGCAGGGGTCGTGAGGTTTGGCGCGACCCCTCTGAGCGAGGCTGAGGGCGGGATTTTGGCGCATTCCCTGCGGCTGGAGGGGCGCAGGCTGGCGAAGGGTAAGTACCTGACATCAGAGGATATTGCTGATCTTGGCGCGGCAGGGTTCAGCACGGTTGTGGTGGCCTTTCCCGACGAGGGGGACGTTGGTGAGGACGTGGCGGCGCAAGGCTTGGCGGAGGCGATTGTGGCGGGGCAAAACGCCACTGGATTGCGGCTGACCACGGCGCATACCGGGCGGGTGAACCTGATCGCCGAAGGGCCGGGCGTGCTGGTGGTGGATCGGGAGAAGGTGAACCAGATCAATGGCATAGACGCCGGAGTTACACTGGCTACATTGGCTCCGATGACGCGGGTTTCCAAGGGATTACTTGCGGGAACGGTGAAGATGATCCCCTATGCGGTGCCGGGAGATGCGCTGGCGGAAGCGGTGGAAATTGCGCCGGGGGCGCTGCGGGTTGCGCCTGTGATCACACGCCGCGCGGGGCTGATCCTCACGGAGGTGCCGGGGCAGAAAAAAACACTTAATGACAAAGGCTTGAAGGCCATTCTTCAACGATGCGAGGCGCTCGGGATTGCGCTGGACGATGTACGGGTGGTGCCGCATGGGACGGATAGGATTGCAGAGGCGCTTTCTGTGATTACGGGGGAGATCGTGATGATCCTGACCGGCTCTGCCACCAGTGACAGCCGTGATACCGCCCCCGCAGCGGTGCGGCGGGCGGGCGGAAAGGTGCATCGGTTTGGGATGCCTGTTGATCCGGGAAATCTGTTGTTCCTCGGGCAGTTGGGCGACAAACGTCATGTGATTGGCTTGCCGGGATGTGCTCGGTCTCCGGCGCTGAACGGGGCCGATTGGGTGCTGGAACGGGTGGCCTGCGGGATGCCGCCAAGCGACCGGGATTTCGCGGAAATGGGGGTTGGCGGGCTCCTGAAGGAAATTCCGATCCGCCCGCAGCCGCGAGAGGTGTCCCGCAAGGGTTAACGCGGCTGAGGCGCGGCCCAAAAGCGAGGGGCCATAAGGGATGCACAAGCGATGCACAACCCATACATACGCGATTATCGCACCCGGCGAGGGGGTTAAGGCAGCGTTCGCGCATTTGTGCCGAGGCGGAACCTAAATACTGTCGTGCGCCAGTGCAGGTGCCGGTTTGAGCACGACCTGCACAAGGGCTGCGCGCTCAGAACCGCTGGCCCCGAGATGGGTGAAAGGGGCGAGCCGCAGGCGGGCGTCTCCCGACGGGGTGACGAGGTGCAGGTTGACCGCGATCGGCTCCAGCGTGGGATAGCCGGGCAGGAGCAGGCCTTGAGGGCCGCAAGCCTGCGCAAGCGGCGCAGTGGCCTCGCCGCCCTCCCAAGTGGCCTCGATCACGCCTGCGGCGGCATCGGGGCAGCGCAGGTAGACGACGGTTTTGAAGTGTTCTCGCCCAAACCACCAGAACGCCAATGCCGTGAAGGCAAGCAGGGCGAAGGCGGTGAGGCGCAGGCGGCGGCTCATGGGATCACCTCTAGAACATAATCGGCCTCGTCGGTGTGGCCAGCGGAGCGGAGCTTTGCCTCTATCGGGGCCCAATGGGTGGTTTGCCCCGAGGCGGTTTGCGCCGCGACGACCATGGCGCGCATACCGTGATAGAGCGCCACGGCGATGCGCAGCACGTCCTTGTCGGGGCGGGCCGGTTTGGTGGACCGTTTGATGAGAATGGCCAAGTAGGCGGCGACGACGAAATCCTCGGCGGCGGGTTCGGTGATGGTATAGCTGTAGTCGTCACGCGGGCTGCAATTGGTGAAGCCCCCCGCCCATTTGACGCCGGTGGTCACAGCGGCATTGGGCAGGTGGGTGGAAACACCGATCCGCTCGGACCAGGCCTGAAGGGCGGTAGGATAAGCGGCCTTCACGTCAGTATAGGCGGGCTTGCCAAGTTGGCCGCGCCCGATGGTGGCGCCGTCGATGCCGTGCCGTTCCAACCAGCTGAGGCGACCGGCTTCGGCGGCGTAGATCCGCATGACCATGCTGGCGGTGAGAAACCGGTGGGCAATGGCATTGCTGGCGGGGGTGCCGGCGAGCACCGCATCCACCGCCTCCCCCGGCAGCGAGGTAATATCGGGAAAGCCGCAGCGGCTTTTCAGCAGGGTGATGGCGTGGCGATCATCCGCCGAGATGTTGCCGCCGTAGAGGGTGCGAAAGAGGATCAGCACTGCGTTCGCATCGAGCGCGGCGATCTCGGCGCTGGTGGCGGCGTTTACGATGCGCACCGCCTCGTTGTCGCTGTCGATCCAACTCGCGGCGGCGATGCGGCGGCGGACTTCGTTGGAGGTGACGGCCATGCAACGGGCTCCTTGAAATGCATAGTAGAAAGGAAAATGGCCGAGAAAGAAATGGCCAAGAAGGAAATGGACCAGCGAAATGGGCCGGCCAAGCCGGTGAATGGGGGCAGGGTAATGGAAAGGGGGGTTAGGCGGGCGTGAGAAAGCCGTGAAGGGCGCATGAAAAAGGGCGGCACGGGGCCGCCCTTTGCATGGGATGGTTTCGGCGCGCGGGCGCTTCAGGTTTGCAGCGGGTTGATCATCATGACCATCTGGCGGCCTTCCATTTTAGGCATGCTCTCGACCTTGCCGACATCCTTGATGTCTTCGGCAACGCGTTGGAGCAACTCGCGGCCCACGTCCTGGTGGGCCATTTCACGGCCCCGGAAGCGCAGGGTGATCTTCACCTTGTCGCCGTTGCCGAGAAACTTGAAGACATTGCGCATTTTGACGTCGTAGTCGTGCACATCGGTGTTGGGGCGGAATTTTACCTCCTTCACCTCGATGATCTTCTGCTTCTTGCGGGCTTCGGCCTCTTTCTTCTGGGTCTCGTATTTGAACTTGCCGAAGTCCATGATCTTGCACACCGGCGGGGTGGCATTGGGCGAGATCTCGACAAGGTCGAGCCCGACCTGTTCGGCGAGTTCCATCGCGCGCTCCGGCGTAACAACGCCGACGTTTTGTCCTTCATGTCCGATGAGCCGGATTTCGGTGGCCTTGATGCGATCGTTCACGCGGGGGCCTGTGTCACGCACCGGCGGGGCGTTGTGGGGTCTGCGGGCTATGGGATCTGTCCTTTTTTGCCTTCGGTTACGAGGGTAAATTACCTGTCAAATGAACACTGTTCAAGCGCGATTAGGGTGGCGGGAGTTGGCCGGTGACGCTGCATTGCCACGAAGGTGCTTTTCTTTCGGGTGGCTGAGTGGCAAATGGGGGCATGTGAGAGCCCCGCTGTGAGGGTTCCGCTGGTGACAAGAGGGAAGTCAGGATTATGAACAAGACGATGATCGGGGGTATCGTGGTGGTGGCATTGGCCATTGGCGCATACATCTATGCGACTGGCGGGGCCGATGAGGCCATCGAGGGCGCAACCGGAGCCGTCGACAACGCGACCGAAACTGTGAGCGACGCGGCCGAAAGCGCTGGCGCAACAGTGTCTGAGGGCGCGGCGGATGCGGCGGATGCCGTAGCCGAAACGGCAGAAACCGCCGTGGAAGAGGCCGGGGAAGCCGTTGAGGCCGCCCAAGAGACCGCAGCCGAAGCGATGGACGAAGCCGAAGAAGCTGTTGACGCGGCCACCGATATGGCCGCTGACGCTGCCGAAGGCGCGGCTGATGCCGCTGCCGATGCGGCAGAGGGCGCGATGGACATGGCCTCCGAGGCCGTGGACGACGCCACCGAGGCGGCGAGCGAGGCAGTTGACGCTGCCGAGGACGCCATTGATGCGGCAACAGACGTGACAGGTGACGCGGTAGACGCCGGTGAGACCGCGGCCGAGCAGGCCGTGACCGAGACCGAGCGCGCGGCAGAGGCCGTGGCTGATGGCGCGACGGATACCGCTGAAGAAGCTGCTGGTGACGCAACCGAAGCTGCTGGCGAAGCAACCGAAGCTGCCGCTGAAGAAGCCGCTGCGGCAGTGGAGTCCACCGAAGCTGCCACCGATGCGGCGGGCGAGGCTGACGTGCCAGCGGGTTTTGACATGTCGCTCCTGACCGCAGAGGGCTTTGACTTCGACAAGGTCAGCACGATGATCGAGGAGAGCGACCTTGGTGCGCTCCAGAAGACCACGCTGATCCGGGGTCTCGATGCGGCAAAGGACAATCCTGAGCTGCTCTCGGGCGCTTTGGACAAGGTCAAAGACGCGATCGGGATGTAACTCCTTTCCCTTCCGGGAAATGGAACCCCCGCGCTGGAAACGGCGCGGGGGTTTTCTTTTGGCGGTTAGGGGAGTGCGGGGGATGGGGCCGCGCAGGGGGCGAGGGGCTGCCTTGCGGAAATCCGCAGACGCCATTTGCGGGCGGGTTTTCGAACCATTTACATATCGCGCCGCCTCGTTCCACAGTGGTCAAACAGGGAGGGCGTGATGCAAGAGAGCGATGTCGGGGGCCAGAAAAGGCGTATGCGCAAGAGCATTTTGAGCCTGCTGATCGCGACGGTTGTGCTGGCAACATTGGCAGTTTCGTTCGGCGCATACCGCTATTTTGAGCGCCTTGAGACACTGGCGGCCTCAAACCGGATGGAATTTTATCTGCGGTCCCTGAATGAAGCCTTTCGCCAGCACCAACACCTGCCGTTCGTTCTGGCGCGCGATCCGCGTTATTCAGACACGCTGGACCCGGAGGACATTGACCCAGACTTAAATGCCCGCCTGCGCCAACTTGCTGAGGAGGCCAAGCTGGAAGCGATCTACTTGATGGATGACACCGGCGTTGTACTGGCGGCATCCAACGCCGGTTTGCCGAACAGTTTCCTTGGGCAGAACTATGGGTTCAGGCCCTATTTTACCGAAGCCCTTGCGGGCCAGCGCAGTGATTACTTTGCGATCGGGGCGACCTCTGGACGGCCCGGATATTTTGTTGCCGAACCTGTGAGCTATGCGTCAGGGGCGCAAAAGGGTGTGATTGCCATCAAGCTGGATGTCAGCGAGTTGCAGCGCTCCTGGGAAAGCGGCGCGGATACGGTTGTTGCCATAAACGAGGACAACATCATTGTTTTGGCGTCAAACCCGGACTGGTTGTATCGCCCGATCCGTGAGCTTGAGCCGCAGGTCAGACAGAGGATCCTTGAAAGCCGACAATTCGAGAACGAACTCCCCCCGCCGTTGCAGTGGACCGCCAAGACCGACACGAGGATCGTGGTTGAGGGGATCGGGTATATTGTGGCGATAGGGCAGGCGGATTGGCGGGGTTGGTCGGTTTACCACTTACAGCCCGAATCTGTTGTGGCAAAGCAAACCATTGTAATCACGGTGCTATTTGGGAGCATTATAGCTCTGCTGGTGGGGTTTGCGACCTTTCTGCGCTCTCGCCGGATTGCGCTGGCCTATGCCGCATCGGAGCGCCAGCGCGTTGCGCTTACAAACACCAACCTCAAGCTCGAAAAGGCCCAGGCTGACCTTGCGCGCAGCGCCAAACTTTCGGCGCTGGGGCAACTTGCGGCCTCGGTAACGCATGAGTTGGGGCAACCGATCAGCGCGTTTCGCAATCACCTGACAGCCGCCGAAATCAATGGAGAGATCACCTCTCCAAGCACGGCCAGAAGCCTGACAAATCTGGTGGACCGGATGGAATCCATCACCAAACAGTTCAGGTATTTTGCCCGAGGGCGGACAAGTGACAAACTGCGGGTGGATCTTGCTGATGTTCTTGGGGAAGTCCTGAATTTGCTCAGGGCTGATTTCAAGGCGGCGGGCGTTGTTTTGCGGGTGAGCCCGCCGGTGCCTCCGGTTGAGGTGAAGGCAAACAAGGTGCTGTTGGAACAAGCGCTTACCAACCTTTTGACCAACGCCCTGCACGCGGTTGAAAACGAGCCTGACCCGGAGGTTAGCGTTGAGGTGACATCTGGCGACGGGCATACTGAGCTCAGAATTTCCGACAACGGCCCCGGCCTTGGCGGGGTGAGCCTTGCGGATATTCAGGAGCCGTTTTTCAGCACCAAGCCCTCCGGTATCGGGATGGGGCTTGGTCTGGCAATTACGACTGAAATTATCAAGGATCACGGCGGTGAATTGACCCTTGGTTCAACCGCCAAGGGGGCGGAATTTATCGTCCGGCTTCCGGTATTGCTGAATGGAGATGCAGAATGAAAAAGGCACGCGTTCTCGTTGTGGATGATGACCGGGAGTTGCGGGTTTCGCTGGCGCATCTGTTGGAAAGTGTGGGCTATGAGGTTTTGCTTGCGCAGGATGGCCCACAGGGGCTGAAAGCGATCCCGACCGAACACCCCGACGCCATTTTGAGCGATGTGCAGATGCCGGGCATGGATGGGATGGAGTTTCAGGCCAGGGTGCGTGATATTTGCCGGGTTCCGGTGATCATGATCACGGCGCATGGTGATATTCCGATGGCTGTGGATGCGTTGCAGGCCGGGGCTTACAGCTTTGTCGAAAAACCGTTTGAGCCGCGTCGCTTGCTGGGCATCCTGAAAAACGCAATCCAGTTGAAACAACTGACTGATAGTGCCGCGATGCTGAAGGATCGGCTGGCTGAATTGACAGATCTGGAACGGATATTGATCGGCAACAGCCCGCAGATCGTGGCGGTTCGGGACATGATCTTTGATTTCGCGGCCAGCACGGCAAGTGTGCTGATCCTTGGCGAAACCGGAACCGGCAAAGAGCTGGTGGCCCGCGCGCTGCATGATCTGGGCACGGCCTCTACCGCGCCGTTTGTTGCGGTAAATTGTGCGTCTATTCCGCCGGAACGCTTTGAGGAAACCGTTTTTGGGACCGTCACCAACCCGGACGGGCTATTGAGCGGGGCCAATGGCGGCACCCTGTTTCTGGATGAGCTTGGGTCGATGCCGTATGACTCGCAGTCAAAACTGCTGCGGGCCATTGAAACCAAGCAATATCATAGGGTTGGCGAAACGCAGATGCGGTCGGTCGAGCTGCGGGTGATCAGCGCGGCGACGGAAAACATCCTGTCAAATTCGGAAGGGCTGGAGTTTCGTGAGGACTTGCTGTTTCGACTGAATACCCTGGCTATTCCGCTGCCGAGCCTGGCTGATCGTGGCGAAGATGTGCTGTTGTTGTTCCGCCATTACATGGCCCGGCTCAGCCAGCTTTATGAGTTGCCCACGCCTGAGCTTACCCCTGACGATATGGCGACGCTGATGTCTTACCACTGGCCGGGCAATGTGCGGGAGTTGCAAAATGTGGCGGAGCGGCGGGTCTTGGCCGAACGGCGTGGAGGCGGGTCGGTGCGGCGGGCGATTGCGCTTCAGTCCTCTCGGGAAACCGTTCCCGAGACGCTGCGCGAGGCGGTGGCCGCGTTTGAGCGCGAAGTGATCGGGCGCGCCATCAAGGACGAGGGCGGGCGTATGGATGACGTGGCCGCCTTGTTGGGTATCGGGCGGCGGACATTGAATGAAAAGATCGTGAAACTGGGCCTCGATAAGGAAGCGCTGTTGAGCAGTTGAGGGCGGCCTGCGGAAATCCGCAGGGCACTTTTTTACGATGCGCGGATTATTTCATACCATGCGACGCGAGATTTTTGCATGAATGGGGCACTGTTTTTCGTAACGAACCGACTTTCCAGGGAGGAAAACCGATGAAAATGTTGAAAGCGCTCGTGCTGGGCGTAGGTATCGCGGCTTCTGGCAGCGCTTATGCGCAAGAGTCCGATTATGTGTTGAACACGGCGTCCACAGGCGGGACGTACCATCCGGTTGGCACCGCAATCTCGACCTTGTCGAAGATCAAACTGCTTCCGACAGAGAAGTTCTCGTTGACGGCCGTGAACTCGGCCGGGTCTGCCGCGAACGTTCAGGCCTTGTCTGCCGGCACCGCTGACTTTGCGATCTTGCAGGGGCTTTATGGCTCTTACGCTGTTACCGGCACCGGGCCGGTCAGTGAGCCACAGGCCAATCTGCGGTCGGTGACGATGCTGTGGCAAAACGTGGAGCAGTTTGTTGTCCCGGTCGACAAGGCGGAAACCGGCACGGTCTCTGACCTCAAGGCGATGAAGGGCATGTCTGTGGGCATGGGCAAGGAGAACTCGGGCACGATGGGATCGAACGAGGTTCTATTGTCTGGTCTGGGCCTTGCCTTGGAGGACTTCACGCTTGTTTCGGCAGGCTACGGCCCGACAGCCGATGCGCTGGCGAACGGTCAGGTGGTTGCCGCAGGCATCCCCTCTGGGCCGCCCACAGGCGCGATCACCAAGCTCTTTGCGTCTAACGAAGGCAAGTTCACCATCCTTGATGTGACCGATGAAGAGAATGCTGCAATGGACGGGGGCCGTAACCTTTGGGTGCCTTACACGATTGCGGCAGGCACCTATCCCGGCCAGGAGAAGGATGTGCACACGATTGCGCAGCCGAACTTTTTGGCGGTGAATGCATCGGTGGATGAAGAGCATGTGTATATGTTGACCAAAACGATGTTTGAGAACCTGCCCTTCCTTCAATCCATCCACCCGGCCACCAAGGCCATGGCGCTGGACAAGGCGATGGCTGGTTTGCCCGCGCCTCTGCATCCCGGAGCGGCACGCTATTACACCGAAATGGGTCTGGAAATTCCAGAAAACCTGATCGCGAAATAAGCAAACACGCTCAAAAATAATGGCCAGAGGCCGCCAGGATTCCGGCGGCCCTGGTTGACTTGACGTCCGGGAGGGGACTTTGAGATGACCCAGAAAACAGATTTCGCGCTGTCATCACGTGGCACCCTGCTGGACCTGCCAAAGGGAAGGTGGGGACCACGCCAGATTGTTCTGATCTTCGCGCTTCTCTTTGCGATCTGGCATATCCTGACAAATGTTTACCTAGCGGAACCGGGGCTGTGGCAAAACGCCATTCACTTCGCGGGGTTTGCCTTTATCGTTTCTGTCACACGAAGCCCCTGGGGCCATCGCTCGGATGAAACATGGGCCTGGGTTGTGGACACGCTCTATGGCCTTGCGGTTGCGGCGGCGGCTCTTTGGGTCGCCTACGCCGAATCCGGGCTTTATGAACGCTCGCTCGCGGTGACCGGGCAGGGGTGGCAATTTACGGTTGTTGACTGGGCTGCCGGGGTGTTGCTGATCTTTGCCTGTATTGATCTTTCGCGCCGGGTTGCGGGGTGGGTCATTCCGATTTTGATCGTTTTGGCGCTGAGCTATATCCTGTTTCTGGGGTCGATGATGCCCGGCGTCTTTCGGGCCGCCAGCCTGCCGCTGGACGATGTTTTGTTTCGGACGCTTTACAACGACGAAGGTATGTTTGGCATCCTTGCCGAAATATCCGTGACCAACATCACCTTGTTCATGATCTTCGGCGGGTTTCTGGTGGTTTCAGGGGCCAGCAACTTTGTGATCGAATTGTCCAAGGTTGTGGCTGGAAGGATCAAGGGCGGGGCCGCCTTTGTGGCGGTGATTTCCTCTGCGTTGACCGGCACAATCTCTGGCTCTGCCATTGCCAATACGGCCTCCACCGGGGTCATCACCATCCCGTTGATGAAGGCAAACGGGTTTCGCCCGCAATTTGCCGCCGGGGTTGAGGCGGCCGCGTCGACCGGGGGGCAGTTGATGCCGCCGATCATGGGCGCAGGTGCCTTTGTGATGGCCAGCTATACCTCTATTCCTTACGGCACGATTGTTGCGGTTTCTGTTGTTCCGGCGATCCTTTACTTTCTGTCGGTGGCGTTCATCGTGCGCATTGAAGCTGTCAAATACGACGCGGGCGGCGAGATGGATCTGACCGTTGACAAGGGCAAGCTGATGTCTGGCGGACTGGTTTTTGTGATCCCTTTGGCGGTGATGATCTGGTTGCTGCTTTCGGGGGTGACCCCGGCCTACGCCGCGTGCTGGGCGATTGCCGCGGTGATCCTGACCTCCTGGGCCACAAGCCTTTTGGCGCGGCTCATCACCAACGGGTCATTCAAATCAATTGACATGGGCGTGGCGAAGATTTCCGAGGCCCTTGCCAGCGGTATCCGTTCGGCGATGATGACCGCGATCCTGTTGACCGCGATCGGGATCATGAACAACGCCATTGTCACAAGTGGCGTTGGCAACGGGTTTTCGCTGATGATTGCACAGTGGTCGCAGGGGTCGATGGCGCTTGCGATTGTGCTGATCGCGCTGGCCTCGCTGGTTTTGGGCATGGGTCTGCCGGTGACGGCGGCCTACATCATTCTGGCGATTCTCACCGCTCCGGCGCTGGCGGGCATCATGGCCGATGGCCTGATCGTTGAGCAACTGGTCAATGGCATTGCAGACCCGGCCAAGGCGGGCTTGTTCTTCCTTGTCGAGCATCCGCTGGCCGCCCAGGTCGCGGACGGGATGACAAGGGCTGAAGCCTGGGAGTTGATGGCGGCGGTGCCTTTCGAGATTGCGGTGACCATTCGGCCTGTGTTGGTTGATCCGACCTTGCAAATGACCTTCCTGTTGACCGCGCATCTGATCATTTTCTGGCTGAGCCAGGATTCCAACGTGACCCCGCCGGTGTGTCTGGCGGCGTTTGCCGCTGCTGGCATCGCCGGGTCCCGCCCCATGGCGACCGGGTTCGAGAGTTGGAAGATCGCCAAGGGCCTTTACGTTGTGCCGCTTCTCTTTGCCTACACGCCGTTGATTTCGGGGGATATTTCGCAGGTTCTCCAGATCGGGTTTTTCTCGCTCTTCGGGATTTATGCGACCTATGCCATGATCCAGTGGTATGCCGAGGGCCCGGTTGGCTGGCTGAGCGTGCCGCTCTTTGTTGTGGGGGGCATTGGCGCATATTGGCCGCTGGCATGGCTTCCCAATATCGCCGGCGCTATTGCGGTTGTTGCGGCGATCGTCCTTTCGACCCGCGCGAGGGGTGTTGAAACCGTTAAGGCGCGGGCCGCTTGACCAAGGCGACGGGCGGTTGAGCGTGGGATCGGTGACGGGCGGCTCAGCCGGGATGGCGCGCGCGGTGTGTCGGGCTACGGCGGGTTTGCCGCTCAGGGGGCGCGGGCGATGAGGCAGGCGGTTTAGTTGGCACATCCGCGTGCAAGCGCCTGTCCAGAGCTGCGCCCGGCACCAAAGCCGGTGAGCGAGACTTGCAGGCCGATATCGGTGGTGGCCTCAACCTGCGTTGAGCTGGTGAAGCGGCGCGAGACGGAAAGATCGACCTCCACACATTCGTTGCGCCACTCGATGCCTAGCTCGGCGCTGGCGGCGCGGTCGGCCTCGATATCGTAGCGGTAATCGAGCGAGACCAGCCAGTTATCATCAATCTGGTAGGCGCTATCCATGGTGATCTCGTTCACATCATCCGGGCGCTCTTCAAGGGCATTGGCCTCAAGCCAGATGTAGCTGCCCGAAAGCGCGAGCCTGTTGCTTGACCAGGAGGCGCGCAGCTCATTGCGATCAAAGGAAAAATCATCGTCAAACAAGGCGCGGTTGGTGAGGGTCAGCCGGTTTGGAAACTGGACCTGCACAGCCGCCAGCCAATTGGAGCCGGTGCCCTCCAGCGCCGGGTAGCCGGTGAACTGGCCTAGATCCTCGGCCCGCAGGATGCGCCCGAGGGTGACGCCCATGGTCCAGCCGCGCGCGTCATAGCGCGTCCAGCCGAGGCCAAGATTGGCCCGCAGCCCGCGTTCATAGACATCGCCACCGGGGAAGCGGTCCAGCGCAAAGAGGTTGCCCTCATCCAGCTCCAGCAGGGTGCTTTCATCATTGGGCAGGTCAATGTCGCTCTCGGGGGTCCAGGCGAGCTGCACCACAGGTTCGAGGATATGGGTGGCGCGCGGGCTGCGGCGGATGAAGGGCCAGCGCAGCTCTACGGCGGCCTGCGGGGTGACGAGGAACTCAGACTCGGGATAGGCGGCATCCTGGCTGACATGGGTATAGTCAAAATTCAGCGCGCCGATGGCGCCCAGCATCATGCCGTTGTCAAACAGCCAGTCGCGCCGCCAATCCAGCCGGGCCGAGGCGCGGGATACATCGCGTCCGTCAACGATGCTGTCATCGTCGCCGCTGTCAAAGGCAAGATTAGAGCGGCGGTAATGGCTGTGGGCCTCCAGCATCCACCCGGCAGAACCGCCAAGCCACGCAGGCGGGGTGAAGCGCTTTTCCCATGAGATATCGGCCACGATGGTGGGCTGGGTTTCGTTGCTTTCCCCGTCACGCAGGGAGCGGTAGCCGGTGAGCACGGCAGAAATGTTCTCATCCCGGCGGGTGCGGGTGAGGGAGATCTCGCTATCGAGGCGGTCCTTGTCGGAGTAGTCGTAATCGAGCAGGTAGCCCCGGTCGGAGACGGTTTCGATATCAAAGGCGAGGGTGAAGCCGCGTGGCAGCTCGAAGGTGCCCTCGCCAAAGAGGTAGCTGCGCTGCTCGTCGGGGCGGATGCTGTCGGTGCTGATCGCGCCTTCAAAGGTGAGGGAGCCGGTGCGGAAGGCGCGGCGAAAGCGCCCCTCCAGCGTGCGGGTGGAGGAGGTGGACACATAGGGGGTTAGCGTGAGGTCGGCGTGATCGCCCATCCGGATGAAATAGGGGATCTTGATCCCCACCCCAAGGGCATCGGTCGAGCGGTAGGAGGGGGCCAGAAAGCCGGTGGCGCGCTTTAGCGTCGGGTCCGGCAGGCGCAGGCGCGGCAGGTAGAGGATAGGCACCCCGGCAACCTCGAAGCGGGCCTTGTCAAAGTAGAGCTGGCGCGCCTCCTCATCATGGATGATCCGCTTGGCCCGGATACGCCAAAGCGGCACCGGGCGGTCCTTGCAGACCTGGCAGGTGGAAGCGACGGTTTTCCAGAGCTGGGTGTAGCGGCCATTGACGCGGTGGATTTCGGCCGCCGCAAGCTGAAGCTGCTGGCCCAGCACCATGCGGGCGGAGCGCAGGATGCCGTTGCGCAGATCGGTGGAAAGTTCGGCCTGATCGGCCAGCAGCAGCGTGTCTTCGCCCTGTTGCAGCACGATGGGGCCGGTAAGGATGAGCTGATCGGAGGTGCGATCATAGATGATGCCCGCCGCAGTGAGCCGCGCATCCCCCTGCACCACCTCGACATTGCCGGAGGCGATCAGCCGGTCGTTACCATCAATCTCGACCCGGTCGGCCAGCAGCACGGCGGGGGTATCTTGTGCGCTGGCGGCGGGGGCGCAGAGAACGAGGAGGGTGAGCGCAGCGAGGCGACGAGGGGGCCCCGCGAGCGCAGCGAGCAAACGAGTGGCGGTGAGCGCAGCGAGCAAACGAGTGGCGGTGAGCGCAGCGAGCAAACGGGTGGCGACGAGCGTAGCGAGCAAACGGGTGGCGGTGAGCGTAGCGAGCAAACGGGTGGCGGTGAGCGTAGCGAGCAAACGGGTGGCGACGAGCGCAGCGAGCCAGCGGGTGGCGCGCCCGAGCGCAGCGAGGCGGTGGGGAGCGCGCATCAGCCGTCCTCCAGGTGCAAGAGCAGCGCGAGCGAAGCGAGCACCCCGGCCACGGGTGGGGTCCACGCGGCAACGGCAACGGGGATTTGGCCGTTCTCCCCCAATATCTGTGCAAAGTTGCGGATGAAGTAGAGGCCAAGGCCGAACATCAGCGCCAGAAGCACCATCACCCCGGTGCGCCCGAAGCGGGTGTGGCGCATGGTGAAACCTGCGCCGATCAGCACCATGGCCACCAGAAACAGCGGCATGGCCAGCTCCATTTGCAGCCAGACACGGTGCAGGCGGGCGGAAAATCCGGCGTTTTCGAGGTTGTCGATGAAGGCGGGCAACTCCCAGATCGGAATGGCGGAGGGGGTGCCGAAACTGTCGCGAATCTGGTCGCGGGTGAGGGTGGAGGGCACCTCCAGCATGGCTTTCCGGGTGGCGGCGGCTTCGGGGTTTGCCACCCCGTCGAGCGGCCAGATCTTGGCGTTGCTCACCGCCCAATGGCCCGGCTGAAGCTCGGCGCGGGCGGCTTCGATGCGCTGCACCGGCCCGCCTTCGGGGGAAAAGCTGAGGAAGGTCACGCCTTCAAACACCGTGCCATCAAGGTTGGCGCGGGCGGCGCGGATCACGGTTTGCCCCTCGGTGCCGCCCTGGCGCAGCCAAAGCCCTTCTTCCGAGATTGACAGCACCGAACCGTCATTGGATTTCAAATCGGCCGCGCGTTGCTCATATTGCACTTGGGTTGCCGCCACGATCGGGTTGAAGGCGGCCACGCCGAGGCTGCCCACCAGAATGGCCACCGCGACAGGGGCATTCAAGGCGCGGATCGCGGAGCGCCCGGAGGCGCGGGTGACGACCAGCTCTGAGCTGCGCGCGAGGCCGAGAAACAGCACAAGCGTGGCCAGCAACACCACCAGCGGCAGGATGCGATAGAGCGTTTGGGGCACAGAGAGCAGCGAAAGCTCCAGCGCCGCGCCCATCCCAAGCCCGGCATCAGAAAAGCGGCGCAGCTGCTCCACAAGGTCAAGCAGCGTGAGCAGGATCGCAAACACCATGAACACCCCTAGCAGGGCGATGGCGAACTTGCGCGCAAAGTAGAGGTGCAGCGTCATGTGGCGGCCTCCCGCCTGCGTTTAAACAGGAACGGACGGTCGGCAAAAAAGAGCAGCGCACCAGAGATCGCGAGGCCGACCACGATGGGCAGGTAGACCAGCGGCCAAAGCGCGACATCCTCGCGGGCGGCCCCGGCGGTGGCGGTTTCGAGCACCTGAACCAGCACCAGAAGGCCAATCGCCAGCAGGATTTGCCGCCAGACCCCAAAGCGCGAGAACCCGCCGAGCAGCAGGGTGGCAAAGCCAAGCAGGGTCGCGATGAGCGCGGTGAAGGGCTGGGCGATGCGCAGGTGCGCCTCATAGGTGAACGCGGCCTTGCTGGAGCGGGTGATCTCAAGCACCTCGGGGGCGGCGCGAAACAGTGCAGGCGTGGAATATTGCCGGGGATCGGAGCGGGTGAACTCAGTCGCCGTGATCAAGGCCCCGATATCATAGGCAAAATCGGCAAATGACGTGATAAAGAGCCGCTCGGTATCGGTATCGAGCGTTTGGGCGATGCCATCGAGCATCACCAGCTTTGGCCCGGTCTCGTGGCGCACCAGCAGGGCGCTGCGGGCGGTATAGGTGACCGAGCTTTCCGGGTTGCGGGTATCGGCCAGAAACACATCTCGCAGCTCGCCCTGGGGCGAGATTTCACGGATGTAGAAGGTGATCCCGTCGGCGGGGTGCAAAAACTGCCCTTCGGTGAGAAAGCGGGAGGTGATATTATTGGCGATCTCGGCCTGGCGCTCGGAAAGCTGGGTGCGCGAGACCGGCACCAGCACATGCACCAGCACCGCCATCAGCAGCGTGACGAAAAGGCCAAAGATCAGCACCGGGCGGGCCATTCGCCAGGCCGAAAAGCCGGTGGCCTGAATGACCACCAGCTCTGATTCTGAAGCGAGCCGGTTGGTGGCGTAAACCGTGGCCACGAAGGCCGCCATGGGCAGCACAAGGCGGATCACATTGGGCAGCGAGAGCGCGGTGAACTCCACGAAGACCCCGAAAGACTGGCCATCGGCGATCACCTGGTCAAACAGGATCACCGCGCGGTTCACCCAATAGACCGACACCAGCACCAGTGCGAAGAAGCCAAAGAGCACGGTGAGCTGTGACAGGATGTAGCGGTCGTATTTCGGCACGCGGTGGTCACCCGGGTTTGTTGCTCTTGATTGCGGGAAATCTATAGGAACGGCGGCGGCGGGAAAACCGTTAATGCGGGCGGGGCCGGGCGTGGGCCGAAAATGCGGTGTCCGGGGGTGGCAGAGGGGCTGAGCCAGCGTGCGCCGGGCTTGGCGTGGGGCGAGGGGAGGGGCGAGGAGAGGGCGGGGCGCGGCTTTGTTGCCGTCAGCCCTTTTCCTTTTGCCCCGTTTCGCACTAGCTTGCCGCCAACAGACACACCGCCAAGGAGCGCACCATGACCGATTTGCCCCGTTTCACCATCACCGAGACCGATATCGAGACCATTGCCGAGGCAGAAGGCCGGGTGGTGGTGCTGGTGCCAGAGGGCGGCCAGCTTGATATTGCCGCCCGCCGGGTGAACCGGCAGACCAAGGGCGCGCTCAAGCGGTTTATTGAAAGCGAGGCCTTTGCCAAGCTGGAGGAAGGCGCGGCAAAGGATCTGGCGTTCCCGGCGGGCATGGCGGCAGAGGCGGTGCAGGTGATCCGGCTGGCCCGCCGCCCCTCCGTGGAGGACGCGCGGTTGGCGGGTGCGGCGATTGGCAAGGCGGCGGGTGCGGGGCCGGTGCTGGTGCTCGCGGGGGCCTGCCTCAAGGCGGAAGAGGTGCTGCTTGGCGCGGTGCTGGGGGCCTATGACTACGTTGAGATGACCTCGAAAGAGGCGAAAGACCCGGCCGAGATCACCCTGATGGTCTCAAAGCCCGAAGAGGTAAACGGCGACGCGTTGAAGGCCGTGGCCGAGGGCGTGATCTTCACCCGAGATCTGGTGAATGCGCCTGCCAACCATTTGACAACCATCAGCTTTGCCGACCGCCTGAAAGCCCTGGAGGGCGATGGGCTGACGGTGGAAGTGCTGGAAGAGCCAGAGCTGGAAGAGCTGGGCATGGGCTGCTTGCTGGGCGTTGGCATTGGCTCGGAAACGCCGACCAAGGTGGTGGTCATGCAGTGGAATGGCGGCGGCGATGAAGCCCCGTTGGCGCTGGTGGGCAAGGGCGTGGTCTTTGACACCGGCGGCATCTCGATCAAGCCCGCGGCGGGCATGGAAGACATGACGATGGACATGGGCGGCGCGGGCGTTGTTTCGGGGGTGATGGCAACGTTGAAGGCGCGCAAGGCGAAGGCCAATGTGGTGGGCCTTGTCGGGCTGGTTGAAAACATGCCCGACGGGCGCGCACAGCGGCCCGGCGATGTGGTGACTTCGATGAAGGGTGACACAGTGGAGGTGATCAACACCGACGCCGAGGGCCGCCTCGTTCTGGCCGATGTGATGTGGTACGCGCAGGAGCGGTTCAAGCCCTGCGGCATGGTTGATCTGGCCACGCTGACGGGGGCGATCATTGTGGCGCTGGGGCACGAAAACGCCGGGGTCTTCTCGAACGATGACACCTTTGCCAATGCCTTCCTGAAGGCGGCAAAGGCCGAGGGCGAGGGCGCGTGGCGGATGCCGCTGGGCAAGGCCTATGCCAAGCAGTTGAAAAGCTCGATCGCGGATGTGAAGAACGTAGGCGCCCGTTGGGGTGGCGCGGTGACGGCGGCGGAATTCCTCCAGCGGTTTGTGCAGGATGGGGTGCCGTGGATGCACCTTGATATTGCCGGGGTGGCCAAGCCCGCCGAAGCGCCCGCACTGGCCCCGAAGGGGGCATCTGGCTGGGGCGTTATGGCGATTAACCGCATGATTGCAGATAGTTACGAGGCGTAATTCACGTGGGAAAGGCGATGTTCTACCACCTGACCCAGAGGCCGCTGGAGGCAACGCTTCCGCAGCTTCTGGACCGCTCGATGAAAGCCGGGTGGAAGGTGGTGGTGCGTGGCCCCAACAGCCAGCGGCTTGACTGGCTGGACGATAAGCTATGGGGCGCGGACGACAGCTTTTTGCCCCATGGCCGCGCGGGCGGGCCGCATGATGCCTTGCAGCCGGTGCTGCTGACAACCGAGGACGCCGCCCCCAACGGTGCCGCCTGCCTGATGGCGGTAGACGGGGCGGCGGTGCGGGCCGAGGAGGTGAACGCGCTGGAACGCGTGTGCATTTTGTTTGACGCACATGACCAGGAGGCGGTGCAGCACGCGCGCGGCCAGTGGAAGGCGCTCACCAGTGCGGGCGTGACGGCGGAATACTGGTCAGAGGAAAGCGGGCGCTGGGAGAAGAAGGCCGAGAGCGGCGGGTGAGGCGGGCTACCGCGCGGCGCGATGGCGCTGGGTGGCGAGCAGCAGGTTGGTTTCGGATTCGGAGATCCCGTCGATCCCGCGCATCTCGGTCAGGGCGGCATCGAAAGCGGGCAGGCTTTCGGCGGCCATTTCAGCGATGAGATCCCATTTGCCGTTGGTCGAATGGATCATCTGGATCGCGGTGATCTTTTGCAATTGGGCGACGATGCGCTGGGTGCGGTGCCCGGCGATCTTGATCAGGGTGATGCCGCGCACCGGGTGATCGAACTCATCGTCGCGCAGCCGGAGGGTGAAGCCCGCGATCACCCCGGTTTCCTGCAACCTTTCGAGCCGGGTGCGCACGGTGGCGCGCGACACTCCAAGCGCTGCGGCCAGATTGGAGAGCGACTCGCGGGCGTTTTGGCGCAGCAGCGCGATCAGGTCTTTGTCACGATTGTCCATATTGGTAAGTTTCACTCCCGTTTTGGGCTGTTTGTCGGCCAATTTGGCCAAGGATGCCACTGTTCTCTGCCGTGAGCGAGGGGAGAATGGGGGCAACGCACGGAATAGGACACCAGATATGACGCATTTTATCCTCCTTGGCGCACCGGTTCAGGAGGGGGCCAGCCAGCCGGGCTGCCAGATGGGCCCCGAGGCGCTGCGCACCGCCGGGTTGCCGCAAGAGCTGGCCAGCCTTGGCCACACGGTTGACGACCGGGGCGATGTGCGCCCGCGGGTGGTTCCGCTGGAAAGGCACCCCAACCCGGCGATCCATCACCTTGATGAGGTGGCGGCCTGGACGGGGGCGCTGGCCGAGGCGGCCTATGGCGCGGCGCGCGACGGCACGCCGATCACCATGGGCGGCGATCATGCGCTGGCGGCGGGCACGGTGACGGGGATCGCCCGCGCGGCGGCGGAGCAGGGCAAGCCGCTGTTTGTGCTGTGGCTTGATGCGCACCCGGATTTTCACCGGCTGGACACCACCGAAAGCGGCAATCTGCACGGCACGCCGGTGGCTTATTTTACCGGGCAGCCGGGGTTTGAGGCGCATTTCCCGCCGGTGGAACACCCGGTTGATCCGGAGAATATTTGCATGATCGGGCTGCGCTCGGTTGATCCTGCCGAGGCGGGCGCGATCATGGCGGCGGGCATCCAGCTGCTTGATATGCGCGCCTTGGATGAGTTTGGCATTGCCGCGCCGTTGCGCGCGTTTCTGGCGCGGGTGAAGGCGGCGGAGGGCTGGCTGCACATCAGCCTTGATGTGGATTTCATTGACCCGACGATTGCGCCCGGCGTGGGCACCACGGTGCCCGGCGGCGCAACCTTTCGCGAGGCGCATCTGATCATGGAGATGGTGGAAGAGAGCGGACTGGCGCGCTCGCTTGATCTGGTGGAGTTGAACCCGTTTCTGGATGAGCGCGGGCGCACCGCCAAGCTGCTGGTGGACCTGACGGCAAGCCTGTTTGGCCGCCGTGTGCTGGACCGGCTGACCGGCAGTTTCCAGTGAGAGGGCTTGGGTGATGTGCGCAGTGAGTTGGATGAAGAGAGCGGTGTAAACCCATGAAAGATAACCTGAATATGGTTCCCTTTGTCAGCGTTGAAAACATGATGCGGCTGGTTCTGGACATTGGGATTGAAACGGCAATGGAGGGGATTGCCGGGTATATCGAGGATGATTTTCGCCGCTGGCCGCTGTTTGACAAAACCCCGCGCGTCGCCTCGCATTCGCAGGATGGGGTGATTGAGCTGATGCCAACTTCGGACGGCATTGATTATGGCTTCAAATATGTAAACGGCCATCCGAAGAACATGAAAGAGGGCTTGCAGACCGTGACGGCCTTTGGCCTGCTGGCCTCGGTTGAGACCGGCTATCCGGTGCTGCTTTCGGAGATGACATTGCTGACGGCGCTGCGCACGGCGGCAACCTCGGCGGTGGCGACGAAGTATCTGGCGCGCAAGGGATCAAGCTGTTTGGCGCTGATCGGCAATGGGGCGCAGTCGGAATTTCAGGCGCTGGCGCTGAAGCGAATTTGCGCGATCACATCGGTGCGGCTTTATGATGCCGACCGCGCCGCCACCCGGAAATGCGCGCGCAACCTTGAGGGCAGCGGGCTGGAGGTGGTGGAATGCGCCACGCCGCAACAGGCGCTGGAGGGCGCGGATGTGGTGACGACCTGCACCGCCGACAAGCAATATGCCACCATCCTGAGTGACAACATGGTTGGCGCGGGCCTGCATATCAACGGGATCGGCGGGGATTGCCCCGGCAAGACCGAGATCCACCGCGATATCCTGCTGCGCTCGGATATCTATGTGGAATACCCGCCGCAGACGCGGATTGAGGGGGAAATTCAACAGCTTGAGGCTGACCACCCGGTGAAGGAGCTTTGGCAGGTTTTGACCGGGGAGATCGAGGGGCGGGCCAACGAACAGGCGATCACGCTGTTTGATGGGGTGGGCTTTGCGATTGAGGATTTCTCGGCGCTGCGCTGGCTGCGCGATGCGCTGGAAACCTCGGATCGGTATGACGAGTTGGACATGATCGCCGACCCGGATGATCCGCGTGATCTTTATGGGATGCTGCTGCGCGAGCGGGCAAGGATGGGCTAAAACGCGGGCTTAGCGTTGCAGCACCATTTGCCCCTGAGAAAAGCTGACCTCGGCAAAGCGGGTGAGGTAGCGCATCCCGAGGAGAGAGCCGTTCATCTCGCCCTCGTTGACCAGCGCGGTGACGCCCCTGTCGGTGATGCCGCCCAGCGTAACCTCATCCAGCCGCACCATGGAGGTGCGCACCATGCCGTTGGCGGTGTTGGCGCGGCCAAAGTAGGTGAGGCTTTCCGGATCAATCCCGGCGGCGCGGGCATCGTCCTGGCTGAGGACGATATCGGTGGCGCCGGTATCGACGACAAAGCGGGTTGGCGTGCCGTTCAGCCCAAGGGTGAGGTAATAGTGGCCATCGGGCGCGATCGGGATCACCACGCGGCCCTCCTCGGCAAAGACCGCCTGTGAGGGGACGAGGGTGCGCTTCACGTCTTGCCAGAGCCCAACGGCGATGATCGCCCCGAGGAAGATGAAAACCCAAAGCGCGGCGTGGCGCAGGGTTTGGCTCCAATTGGTGCGGCCGGACACAAAGAAATAGCTTCCGACGAAGACGCCGAGCAGGACGAGGTAAGCGAGGGAGCCGAAGCTGACTGAGGTCATGGGCAGTATGTAGGGGCCGTTTCGGGGGTTTTCTAGATCAGGCCGGATTGGGCGAGGCCGTCGAGGACGAACTGCACCGAAAGGGCGGCCAGCAGCATCCCGAGCAGGCGGGAGGTGACATTGATCCCGGTGGTGCCCAGCAGGCGGCTGAGCAGCCCCGCCGAGAGGAACAGTGTCAGCACCAGCAGCAAAACGAAGGCCATCACCAGGATCAGCAGCCCGGTTTCGGCCCAGCTTGTGGTTTGCCCGGTGAGCAGGATGATCGAGGCGATGGAGCCGGGGCCTGCGATGAGGGGTGTGGCGAGCGGGAAGATCGACGGATCGGGGCGCTCTTCGTCGGTTTGATCCTCGCGGCGCTTGGTGCGCCGCTCAAACAGCATTTCGAGCGCGGTGAGAAACAAGAGCATCCCGCCGGCGATGCGGAAGGCGGCCATGGAGATGCCGACAAAGTTGAGAACGCGCTCACCCGCCACGGCAAAGAGGGTTAGCACCGATGCGGCAATGATGATGGAGCGCAGCGCGATGGCGCGGCGTTGGGCGGCGCTGTCATCATGGGTGATGGCCGCGAAGATCGGCAAAAGCCCGAGCGGATCGATCACCACGAAGAGGGTGACGAAAGCGGAGATGAGGAAGGCGGTATCCATAGCTGATGGGTAGGCCAAGCGGTGAGATGGGGCAAGGGGGAAGCGGCGCGTGGGGCAGGGCCGGGGCGCGCGGGGGAGATTGGCCCGGTGCGCAAGGGGAGGGGTATTTCAGCGGGGATGCGGGGAGGCGTGCCTGCAACGGCTTGCACCCGCCGGAATTTGCGGCGATGATTGGCGCATTCTCAGGGCGGGGCGAAATTCCCCACCGGCGGTAAGCAGGTGAACCTGTAAGCCCGCGAGCGCCTTCCGGGAGGAAGGGCCAAGCAGATCAGGTGTGATTCCTGAGCCGACGGTCATAGTCCGGATGGAAGAGAATGTGCTGCTGCTTCGCTTTGGGGAAGCGGGCTGGCGCGTGATCGCCTTGGGTGAAGTGTCACGACAAGGGAGATGACCATGACACCCACCCGCTACGCCTTCATCAAGGCGAATTGGCATTCGGAAATCGTTGACCAGGCATTGGTTGGTTTCACGCAGATTATCCCACCCGATCAGGTAGATGTGTTTAATGTGCCGGGGGCCTTTGAGATGCCGCTGTTTGCGCGCCGGCTGGCCAAGACGGGGAAGTACGGGGCCGTTGCGGCGGCGGCTTTGGTGGTGGATGGCGGCATTTACCGGCATGATTTTGTGGCGCAGGCGGTTGTGAACGGGTTGATGCAGGCCGGGTTGGAGGCAGATGTGCCGGTGCTTTCGGTCTCGCTGACGCCGCATCATTTTCAGGAAACCGACCACCACATAGGAATTTACCGCGCCCACTTTGTTGAGAAGGGGCGGGAGGCGGCGCAGGCCGCGCTTGGCGTGACCGGGGCCTTGCGGGCGGCGGGTTAATCGGACGTTGGCGTGGCCAAGATGAAGGCGGTGACGGCGGGCAGGAGGGCCTTGTGCAGGGGCAGGTCCGGGTTGGCGTAGGTCGCAAACGGGTTTCCGGCGATATCGGCTTTCAGCATATGGGTGCCGCCTGTGAGGGTGACGCGCTGCGCTTGGGGCATGGCGGCTTCGAGCAGGTCAGCGTCATGGGGGCGCACCTGGATGTCGGCGTCACCCTGCACGATGAGCGCGGGGCCTTGCCAGCCTTTGGCGAGGGTGGCGGGATCGTGTGAGAACAGGTTGATCATGTAGCGCTGGAGGCCGAGAGAGAAGAGCGGTTGCAGGGCGGGCGAGATGGTGGCGGGATCGCGGGTGCGCCCGGCCTCAAGTTCGCTGACGAGGCTTTTGATTTCGGGCATAAGGGGGGCGTTCATTGGATTGGCCTCGAACTGCTCGATCATAAGCTGCCCGGTTGGCCGCCCCGAGGTTGCCAGCAGGATCAGGCCGCAGAGGTTGTTTGGCGGGGTTTGCGCGGCGAGGAGGGCGACAAGGCCGCCCTCGGAATGGCCCGCGATCCAGACGCAGGGCGCGAGGGTGGCGGCATGGGTGACCCATGCGCGGGCATCCTCGGCGTAGGCGGTGATTGTGACGCTATTGGGGTCAGCGATGGCCTTGGCGCTGCCAAAGAAGCCGCGTTTGTCGATCCGCAGGGAGGGGATGCCGTTATCTGCCAAGCCCTCGGCCAGCAGCTTGTAACTATCTGACGAGAGGCCCATTTGCACCGCGTTTCCATCGCGGTTGGTGGGGCCAGATCCGGGGATGATGACGACGGCGTGCTCAGCCCCGTCAACGGTGATCTGCTCGGCCTCCAGCGGGCCTTCGGGGCCGGGGATTTGCACTGGCTCAGCCATGGCGAGTGCGGGAAAGAGCAGGGGGATAAGGCAAGTGAGGCGCATGGAACCCTCCGGGTGGGTGCGCTTATGCCTATGGGCTTTGGGGGGCGGCGGCAATGGGCATCACCGCCCGGTTTGGGCGGGATGCGTGGCGCGGGGTCAGGCGGTGGTTTGGGTGGCTTCGAGCTTTTCGCCAACGCTTTCCCAGATCGTCTCTGCACGCTCCAGAGCTTCCATCACTTCGGCGTATTTGGCGTTCCAGGTGGCGAGTTCGCCTTTGCGGCTGTCCTCGTAAAGCGCTGTATCGGCGAGCTTTTTGGCCAGTTTATCGCGCATCTCTTCCAGTTTGGCGACGCGGGCCTCGGCCTTTTTCAGCTCTGAGCGCAGGGCTTGAATATCAGACTGGCTGACGCGCTTGGCGGGCTTTTCCTTGGGCTTTTCGGCCTTTTCGGGGGAGGTGAGCAGGAGGCGGCGATAGGCCTCAAGATCCTGTTCGAAGGGCTGCACGGTGCCGCCATCGACCAGCCAGAGACGGTCGGCCACATGGGAGAGCAGGTGCATGTCATGGCTGACCAGCACCACGGCGCCGGTATAGGCGGTGAGCGCCTCCACAAGGGCTTCGCGGCTTTCCATATCAAGGTGGTTGGTCGGCTCATCGAGGATGAGCATATGGGGTGCATCCAGCGTGGCGACCAGCAGCGACAGGCGGGCCTTTTGGCCCCCCGAGAGGCGTCCCACGATGGTTTCGGCCTGAGCGGCCTGAATGCCGAAGCCGGCGAGGCGGTTGCGGGCGCGGCCGGGCAGCTCATCGGGGCGCAGGCGGCGCAGGTGGTCGAGCGGGGTTTCATCGGCGCGAAGCTCATCAAGCTGGTGCTGGGCGAAGTAGCCGATGCGCAGCTTGCGGGCCTTGATCATACGGCCCGAAAGCGCTTCAAGTTTGCCTGCCAAGAGCTTGGAAAGGGTAGATTTACCCTGACCGTTGCGGCCCAGCAGCGCGATGCGATCATCCTGATCAATCCGCAGGGAGAGGCGCTGCAACACGGGCGTGCCATCATAGCCAACCGACGCGCCTTCCATGTTGATGATGGGGGGCGAAAGCTCTTCAGGTTCGGGGAAGGTGAAGGCGCGCAGGGCGGCCTCTTGCGGGGAGGAGATTGGCTTTAGCTTGGCGATCATCTTGAGGCGGGATTGGGCCTGCACCGCCTTGGACGCCTTGGCGCGGAACCGGTCAACAAAGCTTTGCAGGTGGGCGCGGCGGGCATCTTGCTTGGTGCGCTCGGCCTCGGCCACCGCGAGGCGTGCGGCGCGGGTTTCGGTGAAGCGGTCATAATTGCCCTGGTAGAGCGTGAGCTTGCGATCCTCCAGGTGCAGGATTGCGCCGACGGCGCGGTTCAGCAGGCCCCGGTCATGCGAGATCACGATGACGGTGTGGGGATATTTGGCAAGGTAGGCCTCAAGCCAGAGCGCGCCTTCAAGGTCGAGGTAGTTGGTTGGCTCATCGAGCAGCAGCAGATCGGGGGCCGAGAACAGCACCGCGGCCAGCGCCACGCGCATCCGCCAGCCGCCGGAAAAATCGGCGCAGGGGCGTTGCTGATCGGCGTGAGAAAAGCCAAGCCCGGCGAGGATAGAGGCGGCGCGGGCCTCGGCAGACCAGGCATCAATATCGGCCAGCCGGGTTTGCACATCTGCGATGCGGTGCGGGTCGGTCGCGGTTTCGGCCTCGGCCAGAAGATCGGCGCGCTCGGTATCGGCGGCGAGCACGGTTTCAATCAGGGATTGGTCGGTGGCGGGGGCTTCCTGCGCCACGCCGCCAATGCGCGCACGGGTCGGCAGCGAGATTTCACCGCCCTCCAGCGTAAGCTCGCCACGGATCAGGCGGAAAAGGGTGGTTTTGCCGGTGCCATTGCGGCCCACGAGGCCAACTTTGTGACCGGTGGGAACCATGGCGGAGGCCGCCTCAAGAAGAGGGCGGCCTTCGACGCTGTAGCTTATGGAGTCAATTCTGAGCATGGCGACCGCCTAGCAGAGTGCCGGGGCGGGGGCCAGTGCTGGAATTGAGTGCTGGGATTCCGTGCTGAAATGACTCGGGGGCGTTGACGGTGACAAAGAGGCCAATGTCATTGGCGCCAAAGCCCCATTGGCCAAGGCTGGTGACAATGGCGGAGGAGACCATGGTGGGAACACCCGCCGTTATTGGCGGATTTCGCGCCTAGGGCGCGATTTCCTGCCCGTCCCACGCGAAGCAGCGGCCAGACTGCGCGGCGCTGGTGGATTGGATCACCTCCCAGAGGTGGGCGGCGGATTTCTCGGGTGAGAAGAGCTTGCCTTTGGGCACATTGCTCTGGAACGGTTCGGAAAGCGGCGAGGCGACGGTGCCGGGGTGCAGGCCGATCAGCCGGGCCTTGGGGTGGGTGCGCTTCAACTCGATCGCGAAGGTGCGGATCACCTGATTGAGGGCGGCCTTGGAGGCGCGGTAGCTGACCCAGCCGCCAAGATTGTTATCGGAGGTCGAGCCAACGCGGGCCGAGAGCGCGGCGGCAAAGGCGGGCGCATCGCGCGGCAGGTTAGGCAGGAAGCGCGACAGGATCAGCGCCGGGAGCACGGTGTTGGTGGCGTAGACCTCGGCCATGGCCTCGGGGGAGAGGTGCTTGAAGGTTTTTTCCGGGCGGTGATTGGGGCCGTGCAGGGTGCCAAGGGTGATCAGAAGGCCGGAAATTTCGGGCAGGTCGGCGGCGAGGGCGTCGAGCGCTTCAGGGGTGTGCTCACCGATGGCGTGAGTGGTGGTTCCCTCAGTGCCGTGGCCGCTGCGGGTGACGACATGCACCGGCGGCGCGTTTTTTACGCGCGCGGCGAGGTGGGCCATGGCGGTGCCGATCGCGCCAGTGCCGCCGAAGATCAGGAGGGGGGCTTTGTTCATGGGAGCAGAGCTAGGGCTGCGAAACGGCTTTCCAACGGATGCGGCCCATGTTACCGCAGCCGCGATTTCATAGCGGGGCGGCGGCAGTGCCTGTCCCCCATTAGAGGAGACGCCACATGGCCACGCAACGCACCCTTTCGATCATCAAACCCGACGCCACCCGCCGCAACCTGACCGGCAAGATCAACGCCAAGTTCGAGGATGCCGGTCTGCGCATCGTTGCGCAAAAGCGCATCAAGCTGACCATGGAGCAGGCTGGCAAGTTTTACGAAGTGCACGCCGAGCGCCCGTTTTACGGTGAGCTGTGCGAGTTTATGGCCTCTGAGCCGGTTGTTGTGCAGGTGCTGGAAGGCGAAGACGCCATCCTGAAGAACCGCGAAGTGATGGGCGCCACCAACCCTGCCGATGCGGCCCCCGGCACCATTCGCGCCGAGTTTGCCGAGTCGGTCGGGGAAAACTCTGTTCATGGCTCGGATGCGCCTGACACCGCCGCTGAGGAGATCGCCTATTTCTTCTCCGGTCTTGAACTGGTGGGCTAAGCGATTGGTGGGATGAAACCCATCTTGCGGATTTGGAAAGGCCTCGCTTTGGTGCGGGGCCTTTTTTATTGGGAAGCAATGGCGCAGCGGGGGTGGCATGGTGGGGCCTGCCCCCTTGGCGCGGGCGGCGCTGCGGGGTAGGAGGGGCCATGGTAGCGAACGTCATCTGCATCAAATGGGGCACGCTGTTTGGCCCTGAATATGTGAACCGCCTTTACAGCGGTGCACGGCGGCATCTTTCTGAGGATGTGCGGTTTTTCTGCATGACCGAGGAGCGTGAGGGGCTGCACCCCGATGTGGAGGTGCTCGACTTGCCGGTGGAGCCGTTCCACGAGGAGATGAACGCGGCCCTCGCCGTGGCCAACCGGCAGGGGGCGATGCGCAAGGTTTCGCTGTTCAAACCCGGTTTGATCCGCGATCTCGACGGCCCCTTGCTGGGCTTTGATCTGGATGTGGTGGTGACCGGGCCGCTGGACGGGCTGCTGCATTTTGCCCCCGGCAAGGTGGCGATGCGGGCCGATTGGGTAGAGGCGCGGCGCGGGCGCAAAACCGGGCATGGCTCGGTGTTTCGCTATGATCCCGCCGAGCATGGCTGGCTTTATGAGGTTCTTGCCGGGGCGCCCACCGCAGAGGTGGAAAAGGCGCGGGGATCAGAGCAGCGCTATACCTCGACGCTGGCGCAGGAGCGGGGCCAGTTTGCCTATTTGCCGGGCGATGAGGTGGTGAGTTTCAAGCATGATTGCCTTGGCCTGCCACCGATGAACTGGCTGCGCCCGGCGCGCCTGCCGGACGCAGCCAAGGTGGTGTGCTTTCATGGGCATCCAAAGATGCACGAGGCGGTTGAGGGCTACTCTGGCTCATGGCTGCGCGCCTGCAAGCCGACCCCGTGGTTGAAGGATCACTGGATAGATCGGGCCCGCGACGATCTGGGCGCGGCCTGGGCCTGATGGCTGGTGCGCGGTTCACCCGGACGGCAGATCACATCCCGGGCGGGCATAGATCGCGAAGGGGCCAACGTGGCCTTGAAGGGTGTAGCTGCGCCAGGCGCGCGCGAAGCTTTCATCTTCGCTGAAATAGGCGAGGTAATCGAAGGGCGCACCGTTGAAATACTTCTTTTTGGGGCTTTCGTCGACGATCACCAGTTGCGGAGCGACCCGGAAGAAATCCTTGAGCACCCGTGCGCGCGCGTCTTCAAGGGTGGCGCGATAGATCGCCTGCTCTGCTGGATCTTCGGTGAGGCTCAGCCGGTAGCTTGCTCCGGGAAAGAGCCAGAGCGTGGGCGCGCGGTTGGCCGGGATGGCCTTGGCGTGATTTGCCAGCGGGAAGCCCGAGGAGACGGTTGAGCTGAAAATCTGAAAGCTCCGCTCGCCCGGTGCGCAGGTGAAATAGGGTTCAACCGCTTTGGCGAAGGGGCTTTTATATGACCCGTAGCGCATTTCCGGCACCAGAAGCAGGATGACAGCCACGGCCGCAACGCCGGTTGGCCACCAATGCTTGCGGGTCTGGGACAGGGTCATCGCGGTCCAGGTTACCGCCACCATGACGAACAGCTTGGCGGGAATAAGGTGATAGGTCCAACCCTTTGACTGGATCAGATACGCAGCAACGGCTGCCGCAGCGGTGAGCACCACCACCGCATTTGACGCTGGCCGCGCCCGGTTCATCACCAGAAGCGCCAAGGCGACGAGCAGCAAAACGATCACAAACCATCCGCGCCAGACTGTGGCAAGCATCGACACGTCAAACGCTCCGTAAACCTGCATCGTAAGTGGCACGACACTGTCGAAGTAAGCCGGATGCAGGATCGCCGAGGCCAGGACATAGAGCACCAGCATCGTGGCCATGACGAGGTATTCCACCCTGAGCACAGGCCGCAGGCTACGCGCCGCAATCACCTGGTAGACGGCGATTGCAAGCGGCAGGAGCAGGAAATAGTGCTTGAGCGCGACCCCGAACGTGGCCCAGACAGCCACCCCGGCGCGCAGAGGTCCGGGCGCGGATCTGGAGAGCAGGTTCATCACCAGAAACGGCAGAAACAGGATTGCGAACAGGTGGTCGCGCTGCCCGAAATCCCGGATCGGCAAGAGCAAAAGCCCAACTGCCGCCACCGCAAGCACCAGGCGCCGCTGCGCAGGCAAAAGCTGCGCGTCACGCACCAAGAGCCTTTGTGAGAGGATCAGCGACCCTGCCGCGAGCACCAGCACGAAGCCCTTGTAGGCGGCCATTGGCGCAAGCTCGGTTACCTGTGAGGCCCATACCGGAATCGCAGTGAGATAGAAGGCCAGCGGCGGGTTCAGCTCAAGGATATCGGCGTAAATCTCGACACCGTCGAGCCACCAGCCCGTTGAGATCAGATACCAGCTGATATCGTGGCTCAAAAGCGTTCCCCATAGCAGGCAAACGGCAGTGGCCATGATGATGGCGGGGGCGGACAGGTCTCGGATCATGTGCGGAAAACGAAGAACTTCATCATCAGGAAGGAGCAAACCGGCACCAGCACCAGCACGGTCACAAAGGAGACCATCGGGGCGAAAGAGGCCAGCACGATCGGGATAAGGGCCGCCAGCGACAGGCCGATCCCGGTAGCGACGATGAAGCGGGTCATCTCATCTGCGGCGTGCGCAGGTTGTCCGAAGGTCAGGAACTTGTGGCCGAAATAGGCGACGGTAGCGGCGATGACGTAAGCCAGCACCGAGGCCGCAAGCGCGGCCATGCCGAAGACCCCGTTGAACACCGTGGCGAGCAGGACATAGAGAGCGGAGTTTACCGCCCCGATCCCCGCGAACCGCAGCATTTGGCCGATGACACGCCCTTTGATCATTGGACCCGGCCGATGGCCGCGTATTGTGCGCCGAGCGGCAACCAGTGCAGCCGCCGTTCCAGCGCCCGAAACCCCGGCCGGTTGGACGGGAAGAACACAAAGTTTCGCGTTGCCACCTCGGCCAACCCGGCGCGGCGCATGAACCCGCGCATCTTGCGCGTGCCCAGCAGCACGGCATCTTCGTCAAACGGACAGCGCGCCACCGAAAGCCGGGTGCCGGGGTTCACCGGGTTATGCTCGATCAGGCAAACCATGCCGCCGGGCGATACCACGCGGGTAAGCTCGGCCATGAACCCTTCCCATTGGTCCACCGGAACGTGGTGCATCACGCAGATCGACAGGGACATGTCAAAACTGTTGTCCGCGAAGGGCAACCGCTCACCGTCATAGGCATCGTACAGGTTGCCGGGGTTCTCCTGTTTCGCGCGCTCAATGCTCTCGCCCGACACATCAACGCCGTGGATTGCCGAGAACTGCCCGCTCAGAAGCGGGTGAAGCGCGCCAATCCCGCAACCCACATCCAGAAGGCGGGGGGAGGGGCGGTTTGGGAGCCGCAGCGCCAGAAGGTCACGGATCATCAGCGCCTTGGAGTGCTGAAAGAACCCATGCGACAACCCGGAAAAGCTGATGGATTGCTCAACCGTGTCAACGTAAGTGTCTCGGTATGCGTCAAATTCGGGTTGCATCGTTTCAGCCATGGGACACCAGTTTTGGTTGGGGCATCTGCACCGCTTCGGCGATGCCAATGCTCTCGGAGATGAAATAGAGCGGGCGCTCTTTGCTCTCGTTGTGGATGCGCCCGACATAGAGGCCGATGACGCCACTTATGAGCAGGTTCATCCCCGAAAGGAAGGACAACACCACGATTGTAGAGGCCCAGCCATCCACCAGACCACCGGTGAAAAGCGCGATGACGAAGATGTAGATGCCATAGGTCATCGCGCCAAGGGACACCAGCGCGCCGAGCCATAGGGCGAGCCGAAGGGGCGCATCTGAAAACCCGACCACGCCATCCATTGCGAGACGCATCATTTTCTTGAGGGGATACTTGGTTTCGCCGGCAAACCGCTGGGGCCGGTCAAACTGCACGATGGACTGGCGAAAGCCGACCCATGCGAACATGCCGCGCAAGTAACGGTCGCGCTCGGGCATTGAGCGGATCGCCTCTACCACCTTGGCGTCCACCAGCCGGAAATCTCCGACGTTGCGGGGAATTTCAACAGAGGACAGCCGCGACAGCAGCCGATAATAGAGGTTGGCGGACATCTTCTTGAACCGCGTTTCCCCTTCGCGGGCGCGCCGTTGGGCATGGACGATCTCGTAGCCGCCTTTCCATTGTGCAACAAGCTCGTGGACCACTTCGGGCGGGTCCTGAAGATCGGCATCCATAATGATGACCGCCTCGCCGCGCACCGTGTTCAACCCCGCAGTCACCGCGATCTGGTGGCCAAAGTTGCGCGACAGGCGGATGAGTTTCATGCGGGGGTCGCGCCGGGCCGCAGAGGCGATGATTGCCGCGCCCTGATCGCTACTGCCGTCATCCACGAAGACCACTTCGCAAGCCCCGTCCAGCGCGCCCATGAGGGCCGTCATGCGCACAAGAAGCGCTTCGAGCACGTCTTCCTCGTTCATGAACGGGATGACGAAACTGTATGTGACCTGCGTGTTCATGATTTTTGCCACCCTGTTGATTGCGCAAAGAAAAAGGGGATTTTCTCTTTGGTTCCCTCTGATCACATGTGAAGCGGGCGGAAATATGACCATTTCGGGAAGGAAACCAATCGCTGGAAAAAAACGCGATTGTTTTTGGTTTGAGGCAGGTCTTCGGCTTGATGATCGAAGTCTTTGGTCGCGCCCGGAACAGGCTGTCTTACTGCGGGAAAGGGCTTTGGGTATGCCCGGAAAGCCTGAGGCTCGCGTGCTGCATTGTCCAATCGAAGGGAGTGCAGAGTCCAAGACACTTTGGGCGGGGCTCGGGTAGCATGTGCGGATTATTCATTTCGATTGAAAGAGACTCCAATGCAAAACTTTCTGACACGACGCCTTTTTTTGTCCTTGATTGCGGCCAGTGCCGTGATGTTTGGGGCGACGACGGCCATGGCCGCTGATCCTGAGGAAACTGGCAAGCAGGTATATCAGGTTTATGTGGACACGATGGCCCAAACCAATGCGGCACTTGCCGGGTCGCCCGAAGTAACTGCCGAACTGGGCGCAGAGATTGATGCGATCAAGGAGGCCGGGGTGACGAAACTCGTCGCCTTGGGCAAGGAGATCGCCGCGATGAGTGAGGCGGATCGCGAGACAGTCGAACGTATCGTGCGCCTTGGCGCATACGAGCCAGAAGCCAAAGCGGTTTATGCTAATTACCAGGGGGTTTGGAAAGCCTATGTTGGTGGCGATCAGGATTTCTTTAAAAAGATCCAATCGCTGAATATCCTGACGCAATATGCCTTCTTTGACCTGCTGCGCAAACAAGCGCCGGATGAGGCCGACCGGCTAGGTGTTTAAGATGCGATTGGGCGGCGGCCTCGCGGCGCGGGCGTTAGGTTTTGGCACCGTGTTGCTGCTCGTCACCGGGGCTGCCGCCGCTGGCATTCTGGAGGATATGGTGCCGCCACCGCCGACGGATGGGGCGTGCTGGGAGCGTAGCTACAGCAATGATCACCTCGCGCTCCATCCCCGCCAAAAGGTGACTGAGCTGCGCTTTTTGGTACAGCCGTTCCAAGGGCGCTATGATTTCACCATCGACATTGCCACCCGCGAAAGGGCTGGCACTGTGACTGGGTCTTGCACGAATGGTCCGGCTGGATCGGCGGTTTGCAGGGTGGCCTGCGGGGGCGGTGCGTTTAACCTGCGCCAAGCGAGCAGCGATAACGCGATACTGCTGGACATCAGCGGGGCGGGGCGTTTGCATATCAATGCCCGCTGTGAAGGGCGCGAAGGGGCGGCCCCGTTTTTGATAGAGGCCGAACCAGACGATAAGGTGTTCAAGTTGCAGCCAACATCGGTGCGCAGCTGTACGCTTCAGCCATTTAAACCCTATCTTGATCACAGGGGAGAGTAAGCAATGCGGATTTTTACATTTTGCGCGGTTGCACTGGCGGCAACCAGCCCGGTCTTTGCCCAAACCCTTGATGAAATTCTTGCGCCGCGCCCTGATACCGCTGCGTGCTGGCACCGGACCTATTCCGACGCGCATCTGGCCAAACATCCACAGCAAAAAGTCACCGCGGTCGATTTTTATCTCGATTATTATGAGATGGACCATGACGAGGCGGGCAAGGGCAGCTATTCGTTCTCGATTGATTTCACCACCCGCGAACGCAAAGGCGGGGCCGGGGGGCTGTGTCAGCAGGGCGCGCAGGGCAAGGTCACATGCGGCGGCGATTGCGACAGCGGCGCCCTGACGATCCGCAATTCCGGCACAAAAGGATCGCTGTTGGTTGAGTTGTTATCCGGCGGAATGACATTGACGGATTGCGAGGAAGACGCCCCGTATTACATGTCGGCCGAGCCGGATGATAAGGTGTTTCTGGTCCACCCTGTGGCCTGTCCTGCGGATTGATTGGCCGACGATGGGCCGCGTGAGAATGCAAAACCCATGAGCCGCATGTGGCAGGTTTTTTCCGGCCCCGACGCATTGGAAGACGTGCCGGATGAGGGCTATGCCTCGCCCTGGAGCTATCCGTCGCAGGTGCGCATCCCGATGGAGCATTGGCAGGCGATCATCGCCTTTGCCCAAAGCCGAGATGCGGCAGAGGCGGCGCTGCTTGAACGGGTTTCCTTTCTGGATGGCACGCCACTGGACGCTGCGGCAGAGGTACGATTCCTGTCGCTTCTCGAAACGCTGGCACAGGCGGTTGTGGGCGCTGATCCGCTGACACCCGAGGGCGTTGACCCCGCCGTTATCCCGGAGCCGATGCCAAACACGTCACATGCGGCTATGTTGGGCGATATCGCCCGCCTCATTCAGCGCACGCGCGCGCTTGGCCTGTCGCTGGACAGTTGGGTTGATTGATTTTTTGCACCTGACGCGCGGCGATAACGTTTCGCGTCAAACCTCTCTCACCTGACATTGGCTGAAATCATAGATTTCAACGTGTTAGGCAACACTTGATGCCGAAGTGTAAACGCGAAACGCCTTAATCTAACGTAAGTTCGATGTCGCGCGCGGTGCCGTCCGGTGCAACAAGCAGCAGGTAGAAATCGGCGCCAAGCGTAGCAAGGGTCGCCTTGAATTCCTGATCCGTGCCCGGCGTGACCTCGGTTCTGAGATAACCCTTCAGGATCAACCCCTCTTCGGGCGGTTCCTGACCCCGTACCGGATTGTCGACCAGCACGGCGGCACGTTTCCACAGATCAACATCCACAACGCTGTAGATCTCCAGGGGGCCGTCGCCCGAACGGGCCGTGCCGCTGACCTGCACCACTTTGCCGTAACGCATGTAGTTCGAGGTATGGGCCAGTTTCAGGCGATACCGTTTTGTCAGTTCCTCAATTGCAACGGTCCCGCTGATGTTGAACGCTCCAAAAGAGGACGAGCTGGTGGTCAGCCATGAGGTAACGCCGCGCGCGTTGCCTTGGCTTATCGGCAGGTTTTCAACGAATCCGCTCTCAAGATAACTCTCTTTGAACGCAAGCGCCTGACACCATCGCCTGCTGTGGGAGTCGAGCCGGTCATTACTGCCAAAATCCGTGCAATCGGGGCGTGGCGCGGCGGTGGCCGCAGAACAGGACAACAAGCCTGCCAGAAACAGGGACAGGAACAGAGTATTCACTTTCTCAATCATACATGTGCCCCCGGCCTCCACCGATACCGCGCCCTGCGCCCTAGATCTTGCCGCAGCGGGATCTGTCAGATTCTTCTTCGCTGAAGACTGATATGATCATCCGGCACTTGCCGGGCTTGTCGGGGAACATGGCCGACGGGGTCAGGTAGCTCCAGGCGGTGCAGCCTTCGCCTGCGTTCTCCTTGCAGGCCGCTTCGCAGTCTGCGGCGGTATTGGTTTCAAACATGGGTCCGATGGCATCTGCCGGGGTGTAGGAACAATGCGGATATGTATCTGCGTCATCGGCAAATGCCGGAACCGCAAGGGCGCAGAAAAGGATCGTTGTGAGGGTTCGTTTCATCTTGAAATAGCTCCGTATTATGAATGCGATTGCGCGGGTTTGCGCGTTTGACAAGGCGTCATGCTCGGCAAGAGTAACCAACCCTTGGCGCTCCCGCTTGGACTCTGCGCTTTGATGACTTGTCGAAAACGAGATGCGGGTAATTCAGGCCCCATGCGCATCTCGATTTGTCCAAACGGCAGAACTGCGCAGTCCAAGACAGCGATTGGCCCCGCGTCTAACATTGGTCCCATGCGCGGCCATGGAAGGGCCTGCGCAATTGAAACGGATATTTTGATAGTAAAGAGGTTTATTCCCATGCGGACTATAGTGAAGACGGGTGCTCAAGGGCTGGTTTTGTTGGGGTTTGCAACCCAGGCAACGGCGCAGGACGGCGGGGTTGCCGATGCGATGATCGCCGAAGGTGCGCCCGCCGCGATGGCCAAATGTATGGTTGCACAGCTTGGCGATGATGCCGAACGCCTGTTCACGGCCAGCGATGATGAGCTTTCCGAGGGTGACACTGCAACGCTTGTTGCCGCGTTGGAGGCGTGTAGCGATGTGGACGGGGGCGAATGAGAGTGCGCCAAATGAGCAAGGGTCTTGCGGCCCTTTGCCTTGGCCTTGCGGGGCTGTGCGCCACGCCCGGCCACGCGCAGGACGCCACCTATTCGCCGGATGAGCTGCTGGCGCGTTACACGCATTGGCAGGATCAAAGTGTGACCATCGCAGCTTATCCGGCGCTGTTCATGTCACCGGGCCGTTGGGACGCCAAGTGGATGAAATTCGGCGCAATGCCGGAACCAAAAGCTCCGGCCCTGGTTGAGTGCAAAAACCTGACGCCGCCCAATGAGGACAGGATCGCCAGCGCCGATCTGGTCATCCTGCGCGGCACCTTTGTGCGGCGCCAGGTATCCACCTTGCCCGACGCGCCAAACCGTGTGCTGCTTGACGACTGTGAGGTGCTGGAGATTGGCGGCGAGATGCCACAAGGGGGCGATCCGTGGCACATTGGCGAGACGCCGGTTGCCATTGATGCCCTGCACAGCGCGGTGTTTGACCTTATCGGCGAAACGGTGCGCGTCACCGGGTATTACTGGGGGAAAACATGGTCGAGCGCCAGCGATGAAACCCGCCATGACATGCAGGAAACGGCAGAGTTTGGTGGCCCCAAGAAGCCCATTGGGTGTTTTCAGGAGGGTAAGATCGATGCGCCGCAAGCCGTTCTGGACAATCGCGAAAACACCGTGATCGCGGGCGAGGTTGCCCTGACAGCGTTTAGCCGGCCCGACCGGGTTGATATTGGCAATTGCCGTTTTGTCCTGCCGGACTGACGGAATATAGAAAGGCGTGGCATGTTTGGAATTTTATCTCATTTGGCACGCCTTATTCTGATCTGTCTCGGCATACTTGGCATTGCGGGTCCAAATGCCGCCGTCGCGCAGGACAATCTGAGCGCCCGTTTCAAGGATTGGCACACCTTTTGCGACAAGGGCCGTATCTGCGACGCCTACAGCTATTCGGATTTGGCGTCAGCGCAGAACCCGAACGTGAGTCATGTGTTTGCGCTACGTCGGCACCCGAACGGGGGCGGCTGGTCGATGTTCATCACCTTTGACGGGGTTGAGCCAAAGCTGTCGCTTGGGCTGTTCGCCAGTGTGATCCGCATGGGCCACCACGATCAAGAGCCGATCCCCAGCTTCTGGAAAGAGTCACTTGTGTTGCGGGGCGGAGGGCCGGCCCACCGATTGACGGGCACTTACGACTTGTATCTCACCGGTCCCAGCGCCGAGACCCTCATGGAGCGCCTGCGCCTTGGGGATAGTCTGGGTTTTGAGTTCGGTGGCTGCCGGGATGAATTCCTGTTTGCCGAATTCTCACTGGCGGGTGTCACCGCCGCGCTTGCCTGGATTGATGAGGTGCAGGGGCTGCCGCCGGGAAGCACCAAGGTTATGCACACCCCGCCCGGTACGGAAGAGGGGCCATTTCCGAATTGCGATGAATGATGATGCTGGGGACAGATCTTTTGGTTGGCGGCACGCAGGATGCGGATGACCTTGCGGCGGCCCTTTGCGCGGAACTGGCGGTCGACCCGGCGGATATCTATCAGGCGAAACTTTTTACCTGGGAGCAGAGCCCATCACCGCCTGGCACGTCCGGGTCGTATTTCTCGGCGCTGGGGCAAAGGAATACGATCCTCATTCGTGAGCTGACCGGACAGGGAGAGGTCGGGTTTATCGTGGAAATCGAGTTTCTGACCCCCGTGCCGCTGGCGCATTTGCAACGGCTCTCGGATGCGCACGGCTTGGTGGTGGGGCTGTCGCGGGATACCGCCTTTCCCGAGGAAGCCGGGACGATTTCCGCCGAGGGGTATGTGCTGTTTCGCCCCGAAACCGCGCCAGAGCCGGCTGTCGTGCTGGAAGATCAAGACCATGCTCTGCGCATTTCCTGGGGCATCCTGAATGAGGCGCTGCCACCGCTTCCAACGGTCCTTTTGCCCCGAAGCATTCCGCCAAAAACCTGAATCACAGCTTTTGGCGGAGCGCAGGGCGATGCAGGGTCGTTGCGCGCGCCTCGCCTTTATCTGATGTCTCAGGGTAAAGGCGAAGCGCTTCAGGTGGGCACACCCGAGATCCGCCAGCCATCTGCTTCGCGCCTGACGGTGAAATCGTCTGTTCCGGTTTCCTTGTCGCCGTCAATCGTCAGGTCCATCCAGACGCTGACATACCCGCGATCCTCCCCGCGCATCTTGCGCGCCTTGATTTGTGCCGCGTTCAGCTTCCACTTGTTCCATGTCTTCACGGATTTCTTGCCTTTGCGGTCAAGATCGCCGGACATTGCGCCTTTCCAGGCGCGATCCCCCCGGATCCGGCTCGCCAGAAACAGAACAACCGCCGCTTCGGGGGAATTGGGCTCTGGCCGGAGGCTGGCGGCGGTGGCGGAATCTATCATTGGCGGGTCAACATAGTTTTCCCACCCGTCGTCACCCGGCGCGGTTTCAGGCGGTTGGAATGGCGTTTCTGCCGCGCCAATCCGAGGGAGCGCGCAGGTCGCGACGGCGCCGAGGGTGCAAAGCAGGAAATGCCTGCGCGTTGGGAGAAAATTGGGCGTGGTCATGGAGGCCTCATAAAGGTTGGTTTCAATGGTGTCACAGTAGCGAGCCGCGCGCCGAATGCCTTGGACCAGACGGGACAGTGACTTGGACATGGCGGGACGAATGCCCTGTGAAACTTGACAACCCAGAGGGGCAGGCGCAGGTTTACCTTGGGAAAAGACTCCATTTGGAGGAACTTTTTTGAATTTTGAACAAACCAATTTCGGGCGTCATGGCCCACCAATGCGATTTTCGACGAGCTGGCTGCCTGAAAAGGATCGGCTGGACATTTGGCGTGAGGAATTCGGGCACCGGTTCGTTCGGCTGGACTTTGAGCCGCTGGAAAGCAGCCCGCTGCATTACGATACGACGTTTCTGAACCTGGGCGATATCATAATTGCCAAGGGCGAGATCAGCGCGATTTCCTGTGCGCGCACCAAATCCATGCTGAACGATGGCAATAGCGATATCGTCTTGCTGATACAGGAAGACGAGTGGATGTATGCTGAGCAGGGCCGGCATGGGCAAAGCGTTTCTGTGGGCGAGGGATTGGTGCGCCGCTCCGATGAAGCCGGGCGGACCTTGCTGCGCCCCGGCAAGTTTTTGACCCTGAACCTACCCGTTGAGAAATTGACCGACCGCGTGGCCGACATTGACCGGCTGGGCATGACGGTGATCCGTGACGGCGACGAGGCGTTGGGGCTTTTGGCGGGGTATTGCAAGGCGATCATGGCATTGGGCGATGGCGGCTCGGCATCGGCGCGATCGGTTATGAGCAAGCATGTGCTTGATCTGGCCTCGCTGGCGATCGGGGCCAACCGCGATGCCTGGGTTGTGGCCCAGAACCGGGGGGTGCGCGGTGCGCGGCGGGTGGCGGCGATCTCTGCCATTCGGCGAAATGCCAGCCGTCCCGGCTTTCGTATCGGAGAGCTTGCGCAAGAGCTGAAGGTTTCGGAGAGCTATCTTCGCAAATTGTTTGCCGAGGTCAGCCAGACGTTTTCATCGCTCTTATTGGAAGCACGGCTGGTGATGGCGCGGGACAAGCTGATTGATGCCCGGTTTGATGGTTTGCAAATAAGCCAGATCGCATTTGAGTCCGGGTTTGGTGATGTGTCCTATTTCAACCGGACGTTTTACCGACGTTTCGAGATGACCCCGTCGGACGCGCGCAAACGATGATCGACGGGGCGTGTGGCTTTGCCATTGGCGCGGGTTGAGAGCGACTTTTCCTCGAAGAAGACATGGATTGGCAGAGGCGTGGAGGTTTGGAGCCTCGCCGGGCTTATTGTTTTGGAATAACGGGTAATTCCAAAACATACGGGAATTGGCGTTTCCAAGCGAAATTTTAGCGGATAGCGTAGAAGGAAGGATATTGGTTTACGGAGAGAAGATATGAAACGGATTTTGGCGGGGGCTTTGATTGCGGTTTGTGCACTTGGTGTGGCCGGGGAAGCGGCGGCCAAGAACAAGGTGACGCGGCAGATCAAGGTTGATGACAGTTTTCAACGGGAGGAGATCAAGGGGGAGGAAGCAAAGGGCTATGTCATTCGTTACAAAATCATCGCGGTTGATGGCGTGGTTGAGCTTTGCGGCGCGGGCTATAGCCGTAACGCAATGTTCAAGCGGACCGCCAAGAGCGTTTTGCGAGGGTTGTCGCTGGAGATGAATGGCAAGAAGATCATTCGCAACTTCACGTTTTTCAACGATGTGCGTGGCGAGTTGAGCAGTCTTGATGGCCAACTTGCCAATTGTGCGTCAAGCGGGAAGCGGGCGGTCAAAGGGGCGAGATTCGGCTTTGATGCCCGAATGGTTTATTACTGACGGCAGCGCGCCGCTGGTGCCAGCGCCGCTGATGGCGCTGGTTTAGCCGCCGGTGTGGCTCATGTGGCGGGACATCTGGCCGCCGATCTCCTGGCGCGAATAGTCAAAATCATGGCCCTCGGGCTTGAGGTTGATGGCGGCGCGGATGGCAGCGCGAAGTTCGGGGCTGTCGCCATGGGTGCGCAGGGCTTCCCGCAGATCGGCGCGGTCTTCCTGACCGAGGCACATGAACAACTCGCCTGTGCAGGTCATCCGCACACGATTGCAGCTTTCACAAAAGTTATGCGACAGCGGGGTGATGAAGCCAACCTTTTGCCCGGTTTCCTGCAAGGCCACATAGCGGGCGGGGCCACCGGAGCGCTCGGCAAGGTCGATCAGGGTATATTGCTCGGCAAGGCGGGCGCGAAGCTCCTTGAGGGACCAGTATTGGCCGATCCGGTCTTCACCGCCCAGATCCCCCATGGGCATGACCTCGATGAAGGTGATGTCCATATCGCGGGATTTGCAGAACTCGACGAGGCTGAAAAGCTCATCCTCGTTGAAGCCCTTCAGTGCCACCACATTGAGCTTGACCCGCAGGCCAGCCGCCTGTGCGGCATCGAGCCCGCGCAAGACCTGGGGCAGGCGGCCCCAGCGGGTGACGCGGGCGAATTTCTCTTCGTCCAGCGTGTCGAGCGAGACGTTGATCCGCTTCACCCCGGCGGCCACAAGCTGCGGCGCGAACCGCTCCAGCTGGGAGCCGTTGGTGGTGACGGTCAGCTCGTTGAGCGCGCCGCTTTCAAGATGGCGGGTCATGCCCTCGAAGAAACCCATGATCCCTTTGCGCACCAGCGGTTCACCGCCGGTGATGCGCAGTTTTTTGACGCCCATGTCGATGAAGGTGGTGCAGACAGTATCAAGCTCTTCCAGCGTCAGCAGGTCACGCTTGGGCAGGAAGGTCATGTTTTCAGACATGCAGTAGACGCAGCGAAAATCGCAGCGGTCGGTCACTGATACGCGCAAATAGGTGATAGCGCGTTGGAAAGGGTCGATAAGGGGTGAGTCCATAGGGTATAGGTAATCCTCAAGAGGTCGCGCAGCAAGGCAAATTGCCAGAGCGCAAGACCAAGGTCTAAAGGAGGCAAACGGTGGGATTGATGCGTGGAATGGTGATGGCCCTGATGGCGGGCGGGATGCTGGCGGGTTGCACCGAGGGCATGTTTGCCCCGAAAACGGGCAAGACCGGCCCCGGAGCCATGGTTGAAGGGGGCGAGGTGGAAAAGCCGGGCGATGGGGTTGCCCCGAAGCCGCCCGCCTCGGCCCGCACCGTGGACCAGTTTGACACCACCACAGAGGCCGAAAAGCAGGCGGCAGCGGCGAAGCCTGCGGCGGCGGCGGAAAAGCGGCTGGGCACCACCATTGCCTCGCTCGGTGATCCAACGGACCCCGGATTTTGGGCCGAGACGCCCCTGGTGCGCGTGGCGCAATCGGGGCGGCTGGAGTTTCCGGGCAATGGCAACAGCGTGCAGGTAGAGCTGCGCCCCTCGGGCGGGCCGGCCGGATCAGGGACGCGGGTGAGCCTGCCGGCGTTTCAGGTGCTTGGCGCGCCGCTGACCGGGCTGCCGGAGCTTGTGGTTTTTGCCGGGCCTGCGGGTTAGGCGGCCAGTGCTACGTGGCCAATACTACCTGGCCAATGTCAGGCGGCCAGTGCCGCGCCGCGGGCGTTAAGCGGCGGGCAGATACTTGGCCGCCTCCTTGCGGGCAAAGGGCTTTAGCCCCTGTCCGGGGCCATCGAGGAAAGCGCGGGTGCGGGCGGCATCGTGCTTTGAGAGATCGCGCAGCCACCACGCCACCGCCTTTTGGATGAACCACTCAGGATCACCCACATAAGAGCGCGCCCAGCCAAGCACTTGCTCGCGAATGGCGAGATCTTCGGGCTTTGGGTTGTTCTTTTTCGCATAGGGCAGGGTGATCACGAGGGCGGCGCGGCGCACCCAGAGGCTATTGGAACTGGTCCAGCCCTCAATGGCGGTGATGCGGGTGGGATCGGCGGTGAGGCGCTTTTGCCCGGCCATCATCGCGTGATCGGCAATCGCCCATGAATCGAGATCGGGCAGCCAGCTTTGGATCACCTCCCAAGCGCCGTCATCCGGGCGCAGGCGGGCCTGGGTGAGCAGCTTGGCGGCGGCGATGCGGGCCTCGAAGATATCGGTTTGCCAGAGGGCTTTGGCGAGGCTGACGCGGGCAGGCACATCAAGGCTTTGCCGCCATTCCTTGGTAAGATCATTCAGCACCGGGTTGGGCACGCCGAGCACCTCGCGCGATTGCTTGTGATAGCGGGCCTGCCCCTCGGCGCGGCTTGGGTCGGCGGCGGTGCGCAGGGCGGTGAGGGCATCTTCAAGGGTCATCGTGTGGCTCCATCGAGCGGTGTGCTGTTACGTTCGCCCCGATAGGGCTTGGTGCCCTTGGGGCCGCTACTCCACCGTCACCGATTTGGCGAGGTTGCGCGGCTGGTCGACATCGGTGCCTTTGGCAACCGCCGTGTGATAGGCGATGAGCTGTGCGGGCAGGGCATAGAGGATGGGGGCCAGCGCGGGCGAAACCTCGGGCATGATGATTTGCCGCCAAGTGCCCTCACCAGCGACCTTTGCGCCTTTGGCGTCGGTCACAAGCACGACCTTTCCGGCGCGGGCCATGACTTCCTGCATGTTGGAGATCGTCTTGTCGAACAGCCCGTCGGAGGGCGCAAGAAAGACCACGGGTGTGTGCTTGTCGATCAGGGCGATGGGGCCGTGCTTTAGTTCACCCGATGCATAACCTTCGGCGTGGATGTAGCTGATTTCCTTCAGTTTCAGCGCGCCTTCCATCGCCAGCGGGTAAAGCGCACCACGGCCGAGGAACAGCACATCGCGGGCTTCGGCGAGGCGCAGGGCGGTGGCCTTGATATCGCTGTCCGCGCCGAGCGCGTGGTGCATCAGGCCGGGCAGCGACTGGAGGTCTGCGAGGTGGGCCTTGGCCGCCTCAACGCTGAGGGTGCCGCGATCGAGGCCCGCCTTGATGGCCATGGCAAAGAGCACGGTGAGCTGGCAGGTGAAGGCCTTGGTGGAGGCCACGCCAATCTCGGTGCCCGCAAGGATGGGCAGGGCAATGTCGGAGGCGCGCGCGATGGAGCTTTCGGAGACGTTGACCACGGAGGCGATCATCGCCTTGTCTTCGCAGTAGCGCAGGGCGGCGAGGGTATCGGCGGTTTCGCCTGATTGCGACACAAACAGCGCCAGTGTGTTGGCGGGGATCGGTGGCTCGCGGTAGCGGAACTCTGACGCGATATCGACCTCGACGGGCAGGCGGGCGATTTGCTCAAACCAGTATTTCGCAGTGAGGCAGGCATAAAAGGCGGTGCCGCAGGCGACCATGGTGAGGCGGTCGAAACGGGTGAAATCAAGGCCCGGCTCAGGCAGCTGCACGCCGTTTTCGGTGAGGTAGAAGCCAAGCGCGTCGCCAATCACCGAGGGCTGCTCGGCGATTTCCTTGGCCATGAAGTGCTTGAACCCGCCCTTGTCGATATGGGTGGCGTCGATGGACACGGTTTTGACCGGGCGGTTGGCGCGGCGGTTCGCGGCATCAAAAATCTCGATGCTGTCACGGGTGAGCACGGCCCAGTCGCCATCTTCCAGATAGGTGATCCTGTCGGTCAGCGGGGCGAGGGCGATGGCATCGGAGCCAACGAACACCTCGCCCTCGCCATGGCCGATGGCCAGAGGAGAGCCTTTGCGGGCGGCGATGAGCAGGTTGTCTTCGCCCTCAAACAGGAAGCACAGCGCAAAGGCACCCTCGAGGCGGGCGAGCACCTGCTCACAGGCGGCGCGGGGGCCGAGGCCGGTGGCCATGTAGTGGCCGGTGAGCAGGGCGACGGTTTCGGTATCGGTTTCGGTTTGCGGGGTGATGCCGTGGCTGGCCAGCTCCTCGCGCAAATCGCGGAAGTTCTCCACGATGCCGTTATGCACTACGGCGACGGGGCCATAGCTGTGGGGGTGGGCGTTGCTTTCGGTTGGCGCGCCGTGTGTGGCCCAGCGGGTGTGGCCGATGCCTGCCTTGCCCGCCAGCGGCTCATGCACCAGCTTATCGGACAGGTTCACCAGCTTGCCGGTGGCGCGGCGGCGCTCCAGCGTGCCTTCGTTGACGGTGGCGATGCCGGCGCTGTCATAGCCGCGATATTCCAGCCGTTTGAGGGCTTCAACCAGCAGCGGCGCTGCCTCGTGATCGCCCAGAACTCCAACGATTCCGCACATTTACTTTGCCTCTTTCATCTTGGCCATCTTCGCGGCCTTGAGTTTGCCCATGAGTTTGCGCGCCAGTCCGGGCTTGGTGGTTTGGCGGGCGCGGCCAAGGGCAAGCGCGCCATCTTCAACATCGCGGGTGATCACCGAGCCGGAGGCGGTGAGCGCCTCGTCGCCCACCCGAACCGGGGCGACAAGCATGGTGGAGGAGCCGATGAAGGCGCGCGCGCCGATCTCGGTGTGGTGTTTGAAATACCCGTCATAATTGCAGGTAACGGTGCCTGCGCCGATATTTGCGCCGTCGCCAACCGTTGCATCACCGATGTAGCTGAGGTGGTTGATCTTTGCGCCTTCGCCCACTTCGGCGTTCTTGACCTCACAAAAGTTGCCGACCTTGGCGTTATTGGCCAGCTCCGCGCCGGGGCGCAGGCGGGCATAGGGGCCAACAATGGCCCCGGTGGACACATGGCAGCCTTCAAGGTGGGAAAAGGCGCGGATGGTGGCGCCGGTTTCAACCGTAACGCCGGGGCCGAAGATAACATGCGGCTCAATGGTGGCGTCGCGCCCGAGGTGGGTATCGTGGGCGAAATACACGGTTTCAGGGGCGGTGAGGGTGACGCCTGCGGTGAGGGCTTCGGCGCGGGCGCGGGACTGAAAGGCGGCCTCGGCGGCGGCAAGATCGGCGCGGGAGTTGATGCCCATGGTTTCGGCCTCGTCACAGGTGACGACCCCGCAGGAGAGGCCGCGGGCGCGGGCAATGGCGATGACATCGGTGAGGTAATATTCGCCTGAGGCATTATCGTTGGTGACATCATCGAGCAGCGAGAACAGCTCTGCCGCATCCGCGCAGATAACGCCTGAGTTGCAGAGGGTTATGGCGCGTTCTTTATCTGTGGCGTCCTTGAATTCGACGATGGCATCAAGGCTGTCACCAGACATTTTGAGGCGGCCATAGCGGGCCGGGTCGACAGGTTCGAAGCCGAGCACCACGACGGCATGGCCAGAGGCGCGGGCCTTGGCCATGGCGGAGAGGGTTTCGGGGCGGATGAAGGGCGTGTCGCCGTAAAGTACGATGGCATCGCCGGTGACGCCTTCCAGAGCGGAGCGGGCTTGCTGCACCGCGTGGCCGGTGCCGAGCTGCTCGGATTGCAGCACGACCTGCGCTTCGGGGGCGGCCTCATTGGTGGCTTTTGCCACCGCTTCGGCCCCGTGCCCGGCGACCACGACGATGCGCTCTGGCGCAACGGACGCGCCGGCGCGAATGGCATGGGCGATCAGCGGCGCATGGGCGATCTGGTGCAGCACCTTGGGCTGGTCTGACTGCATCCGCGTGCCCTGGCCTGCCGCAAGGATGATGAGGCTGGTGGTCATCTGCTCTTTTCCGCCCTTTTATTCTGATTGTCTCCGTTTTATCGACAAGGGCCGAAACGGCAAGGGGCTGGGGCCTCAATTGACGTGTCAGAATGTGACAGGAGGCCAAGAAATGCGCGCTGTGATCTTTGATCTGGACGGAACGTTGGCGGATACCTCGAAAGACCTGATCGCGGCGGCCAATGCCTGCTTTGAGGCGCGGGGGTTGGGGGCGTTGCTTGATCCGGTTGGCGATGCGGGCACGGCCTTTCGGGGCGGGCGGGCGATGCTGACCCTTGGGGTTGAGCGGGCCGAGGGCTATGGCGCGGCGCTGGTGGAGGAGGATTATCCACGGCTGTTGGCGTTTTATGGCGAGAACATTGATGCGCAGACCGAGCTTTATCCCGGTGCGGTAGAGGCGGTGGAGGCGCTGCGCCATGACGGTTTTGCGGTGGGCATTTGCACCAACAAGCCGGAGGGGCTGGCAGAGGAGTTGCTGGCGCGGCTTGGCATCAGGGGGTTGTTTGGCTCGATGATCGGGGCCGATACGCTGCCGGTGAGAAAGCCGGACCCGGCCCCCTATTTTGCCGCGTTGGAGCAGGCAGGCGGCACGCGCGGCCTGTTGGTGGGCGACACCGAGACCGACCGCAAGACGGCGCGGGCGGCCAACTGCCCTTCGGTGCTGGTCACCTTCGGTCCGGATGGGCGGGGTGTGGAGGCGCTTGAGCCTGAGGCGACGATTGATCACTTTGATGAGTTGCCGGGCGTTGTAGCGCGTTTGCTCGCCGAGGGGACCGGTTGACGGGGCGCAACCCGCGCCGCAGGGTGCAGAGATGAGCGAGATATTCAAAGGCAATTTCACCCAGCAGGAGCCGCTGCCAGAAGCGTCGCTTGCGGCCGCGCAAGAGGTGCTGGGGCATGGGCGATTGCATCGCTATAACCTCACGCCGGGTGAGGCGGGCGAGGTGGCGCTGCTGGAGCAGGAGTTTGCCGCGTTTACCGGGGCGAGCTATTGCCTTGCCACGGCTTCGGGCGGCTCGGCCATTGGGGTGGCGTTGAGGGCGGTTGGGGTGCAGCCGGGCGATGCGGTGCTGACCAATGCCTTCACGCTGGCGCCGGTGCCGGGGGCGATTGCGGCGCTTGGGGCGCGGTCGATCTTTGTGGAGGTCACCGAGGATCTGGTGATTGATCAGGACGATCTGGCCGCAAAGCTGGGGCAGGCGCAGGTGCTGCTTTTGAGCCATATGCGCGGGCACATCTGCGATATGGATCGGCTGATGGCGCTGTGTGATGCGGCGGGTGTCACCGTGGTTGAGGACTGTGCGCACACCATGGGCGCCACCTGGAAAGGCGTGCCGAGCGGGCGGCATGGGGCGGTGGCCTGCTACTCGACGCAGACCTACAAGCATCTCAACTCGGGCGAGGGTGGCCTGCTGATCACCAACGACGAGGATATTGCGGCGCGGGCTGTGCTGCTTTCAGGCTCCTACATGCTTTATGAGCGGCATTTGGCGGCGCCGGGACCAGAGGTGTTTGAGCGCCATCGTATGGAGGTGCCCAATATCTCGGGGCGGATGGACAACCTGCGCGCCGCGATCTTGCGGCCGCAACTGGCGGACCTGCCACGCCAGATTGCCCGCTGGAACGAGCGCTACAGCGTGGTTGAAGAGGGCCTGCGCGGCACGCCCGGTTTGCAGATTGTGGCGCGCGGCGAGGGCGAGGCCTTTGTGGGCTCCTCGATCCAGGTGCTGCTGCCCGGCTGGAGGCCGGAAGCGGTGCAAGAGGTACTGGCGAGGTGTGCGAAAAGGGGCGTGGAGCTGAAATGGTTTGGCGGGGCGACGCCGGTGGGCTTTACCTCGCGCTATGCCCATTGGGAATATGCCGCGCCAGAGGCGCTGCCGCGCACCGATGCGGTGCTCGCGGGGCTGATTGACATGCGATTGCCGCTCACCTTCAGCCTTGAGGATTGCGCGCTGATTGCCCGGATCATCCGCGCCGAGGTGGGGGCGGTGTACCAGGCGAAGACCGCGAGTGCGGGATGAGCGCACCGCCGATGCACGCCCATTGGATCACCGCTTCGGGGCGGGAAGGTGCTGAGGGCGATGCGGAGGCGCTGTTCCCGTGGTGGAGCTTTGGCAAAACGGTGATCGCCGCCTGCGCCCTGCGGCTGGTCGAGGATGGGCGGCTTGCGCTGGACGCGCGGTGCGAGGGCGGCGACTGGACCCTGCGCCAGCTATTGGCCCATCGCGCTGGCTTGCCAGACTACGGGCCCTTCAAGGCCTACCATGATGCTGTTGCCGCCGGAGAGGCGCCGTGGCCACGCCAGAAGCTGTGGGAGGTGGCGCTTTCCAAGGGGATGTTTGCCAAGCCGGGGCAGGATTTTTGCTATTCCAACCTTGGATACATGCTGATCCGCGAGCAGATTGAGGCGGTCACGGGAATGGGCCTTGGGGCGGTCGTGAAGGACATGATCACCGGGCCGCTTGGGCTGGAGCAGGTGTCGCTGGCGGAAACGCCAGAGGCTTTTGCCGCGACGCATTGGGAGATGCATGGCTATGATCCGCGTTGGGTCTATCACGGCTGCCTCATCGGCACGGCGCGGGAGGCGGCGGTCTTGTTGCAGGCTTTGGTGGCGGGGAAGATTTTATCGCGGCCAAGCCTTGACGCGATGCTGGAGCGGCGGGTGCTGGGCGGCGCTTTGGAGGGCAGGCCGTGGACAGTTTGTGGCTATGGCCTTGGGGTGATGACGGGGGAGGTTGGCGCGGTGGGGCGGGCGATTGGGCACTCGGGCGCGGGGCCGTTTTGCGTGAACGCGGTTTACCATTTCCCCGATGGGGCAGACCCGATCACGGTGGCCTGTTTCAACGCGGGCCGGGATGAGGGGATGAGCGAATTTGCGGCCACCCGGATTGCAGGGGGTCAGAGTATCTCTTGACGGGGGAGATTCTGCGTCCTACTATTTGAACGCTTGTTCAATAAACCGGGAGGGGCGGGCATGTTTCTGGCGTCTATGAAGTTTGATCTGGGTGAGGAAGTTGAGGCGCTGCGCGATATGGTGCACCGCTTCGCACAGGAGCGGGTGAAGCCAATCGCCGCCGAAGTGGACTCCTCAAACGAGTTCCCCGCGCCGCTGTGGCGCGAGATGGGCGAATTGGGCCTGCTGGGGGTGACCGTTTCGGAGGAATACGGTGGCGCGGACATGGGCTATCTGGCTCATGCGGTTGCGGTGGAAGAAATGGCGCGGGCCTCGGCCTCGGTGAGCCTCAGCTACGGCGCACATTCCAACCTCTGCGTGAACCAGATCAGCCTGAACGGCTCGCCGGAGCAGAAGGCGAAATACCTGCCAAAGCTGGTGAGCGGCGAGAATGTTGGCGCGCTGGCGATGAGCGAAGTGAGTGCGGGCAGCGATGTGGTGTCGATGAGCCTCAGGGCCGAAAAGCGCAACGATCACTACAGGTTGAACGGCACGAAATACTGGATCACCAACGGGCCGGACGCCAACACGCTGGTGGTTTACGCCAAAACCGACCCGGAGGCCGGGGCCAAGGGAATCACCGCCTTCCTCATTGAAAAAGAGATGACGGGGTTCTCGACCAGCCCGCATTTTGACAAGCTCGGGATGCGCGGTTCAAACACTGCCGAGCTGATCTTCGAGGATGTTGAAGTGCCGTTTGAGAACGTGCTTGGCGAAGAGGGCGGCGGCGTGCGGGTGCTGATGAGCGGCCTTGATTACGAGCGCGTGGTGCTGGCCGCCATCGGGCCGGGGATCATTGCGGCCTGCCTGGATGAGGTGATGCCTTACATGGTGGAGCGCAAGCAGTTCGGCAAACCTGTCGGGACGTTCCAGCTTATGCAGGGCAAGATCGCGGATATGTATACCTCGCTGAACTCCAGCCGTGCCTATGTGTATGAGGTTGCCAAGGCCTGTGACCGGGGCGAGGTGACGCGCGCCGATGCCGCCGCCTGCTGCCTTTATGCCTCTGAGCAGGCGATGGTGCAGGCGCATCAGGCGGTGCAGGCGATGGGCGGCGCGGGCTTTATGGCCGACGCCCCCGTGGCACGGCTTTTCCGTGATGCCAAGCTGATGGAGATCGGGGCCGGCACCAGCGAGATCCGCCGGATGCTGGTGGGGCGTGAGCTGATGGGGGCGATGTGACGGCGGTCTTGATCCATTTTGGGTTGAGCGGCTCGGCGCTGGCGCAGCGGTCCTGTGGCCGCGCGGGGATTTCAGGGGCAGGGTGCGCCGCTGAGGTCATGGTCGTGCGCAATGGTCGGGCGGCACCGGGCAGGGGCCTGCAATGATTTCATGCCTGATGATCGGCACCGGGCGGCGGGCGCTTTGCCTTGCAAGCCAAGTGGGGAAGATGTGAGCCAGCCGCAAGATGATCTTCCGGACAAGGACCGCCGTTTGGAGGCGGCGCTGGCGGCGGCTTTGGCCGAGCAAAAGCGCTATGAAGAAAAGCGTTACAGCCGGTTGGGGCGCGGCGCCGAAAAGGCGACGGCCCCGATGGGGCGTTTCCTGCGTCGTTTCGTGCCGCCGGGCACCTTGCGCAAGGCGCTGATCATGGCGGATCGCGGCGCGGGGCTGACCTTGCCGCGTGACCTGGGCAGCCATGACATGGACAGCATCCTGTCCTGTGACGCGGCCGCCGTAAGGGTGCAGGGCTGGTCAACCGGCTCTGGCGCGGCGTCGGGCGCGGCGGCGGGCTGGTTTGGTGGCTTGGGCATGACGCTGGACATTCCGGCGACGATTTCGCTGGCTGCACGAACGGTGCGGGCCACCGGCCAGTGCTATGGCTTTACCGGGGCGGGCGATGAAGAGCTGGTGTATCGCCTGATGGTGTTGGAGCTGGCGACGGTGCGCGGGCTTGAGGCGAGGAAGGATTCCTTGGGGAAAGTCAACCAGTTGGCGCGAGAACTTCAATCACCCGAGGTGCGCTATATCCTCGAAAAAGGGGCCGATTGGGTTGTGGACAAGGCGGTTGATCGGGTAGCGCGGGGCTTGGGCACCGACCTGCTCAAACGCAAGGCGGCACAGGTAGTGCCGCTGGCGGGCGCGGCGATTGGCGCGGGCGTCAACGCAAGTTTTCAGACGGATGTCGCGCGGGCGGCACGATATGGGTATCGGGTGCGCTGGTTGATGCATCGACAGTTGCTGCCAGCGCCGGAGGAGACAACATGAAGATCAAATCGCAACTTTCTGTAAATACGGATGAATACCGTGAAAATGTAGCGGCCTCCGAGGCCGCGCTGGCGCGGGCCAAAGCGGCGGCTGAGGCCGCAGCGGCAGGCGGCGGCGAGCGTGCCAAAGAGCGGCATTTGAGCCGGGGCAAGATGCTGCCGCGTGACCGGGTGGCCGCGTTGCTCGACCCCGGCTCGCCCTTCCTTGAGGTGGGCGCAACGGCGGCGCATGGCATGTATGACAGCGCGGCCCCGGCAGCGGGGATGATCGCGGGCGTGGGCCGGGTAATGGGCCGCGACGTGATGGTGCTGTGCAACGATGCCACCGTGAAGGGCGGAACCTATTATCCGATGTCGGTGAAAAAGCACCTGCGGGCGCAGGAGATTGCCGAGGAATGCCGGCTGCCCTGTGTTTACCTTGTGGATTCGGGCGGGGCGAACCTGCCCAACCAGGATGAGGTTTTTCCGGATCGTGACCACTTTGGCCGGATCTTCTACAATCAGGCGCAGATGAGCGCCAAGGGGATTGCGCAGATTGCCGTGGTCATGGGCTCTTGCACCGCAGGCGGGGCCTATGTGCCTGCGATGAGCGATGTGTCGATCATTGTGAAGGAGCAGGGCACGATCTTCCTGGCCGGGCCGCCCTTGGTGAAAGCGGCAACAGGCGAGATAGTGACCGCCGAGGAATTGGGCGGCGGGGATGTGCACACGCGCCTTTCCGGCGTGGCCGATATGCTGGCCGAGGATGACGCGCACGCGCTGGCCTTGGCACGCCAGGCAATAGGCTCGCTGGAAGGCTACCGCGCCACAGAGGCCCGCCCCGAGTTGCGAGAGCCGCTTGCCCCGGCCTATGACCCGGAGGAATTGCTTGGCCTCGTGCCCTCTGATCCGCGCCGCCCGTGGGACATTACCGAGGTGATCGCGCGGATCGTGGATGGCTCGCGCTTTGATGCCTTCAAGCCGCGCTTTGGGGAAACGCTGGTATGTGGGTTTGCCCATATCGAAGGGATTCCGGTGGGGATTATCGCCAACAACGGCGTGCTGTTCTCGGAGAGTGCCGTGAAGGGCGCGCATTTTGTGCAGCTGTGCTCGCAGCGCGGTATCCCCTTGGTTTTCTTGCAAAACATCACCGGCTTCATGGTGGGCCGCAAGTATGAGAACGAGGGTATCGCCCGCCATGGTGCCAAGTTGGTGACCGCGGTTGCCACCACATCGGTGCCTAAGGTGACGATGATCGTTGGCGGCTCTTTTGGCGCGGGCAACTACGGTATGGCCGGGCGCGCCTATAGCCCGCGTTTCCTGTGGACATGGCCGACCAGCCGGATCAGCGTGATGGGCGGCGAACAGGCGGCGGGCGTGTTGGCGACGGTAAAGCGCGATGCGATCGAGCGCGGTGGTGGAAACTGGAGCGAAGACGAGGAAGCCGCCTTCAAGCAGCCGGTGCTTGACCAGTTTGCCGAGCAGTCAGACCCGCTTTACGCCAGCGCAAGGCTTTGGGATGACGGCATCGTTGATCCGCGCAAATCGCGGCAGGTCTTGGCGCTGTCGCTTCGCGCGGCGCTGAACGCGCCTGTCGAGGAGACACGCTTTGGCGTATTTCGGATGTGAGGAGAGGGCGATGAGCGACGGCAAGCCCGACGGGCAGTTCACCCCCGGCCCGGTTGATCCGGTGTCCGGGCAGAGGTGGGTTTATGTGACCCCGCAGATGGTGGGCAAGCACCCGCAGGGGCGGCTTAATCTGGCGCTCTACGGGGTAATCTTGTTCTTTGTGGCGATGGCGGCCTGGCGCTTTGTGCTTTGGGCCTACGGTTTTTCCGGCGTGTGGTTCGGGCTGGAGATCATCATCTTTGGTCTCGCGGCTGTGGCGCTGTTTTTCCGGGTGGCACCGGCGGCGTGGCTTGGCATTGCCAGCTGCGCCATGATGCTGATCGACTTTGCCACCGGCTTGAAGCTGGTGTGGGGTGTGCAAATCTGGGCGATAGCAGAGGTAATCGCGGCGCTGGTGGTTGGGTTTTACCTGCTCACCGGGGCGCGGCCAAATCTGATCTATCGGCACCGATATCTAATGGAGGGCGGGGATGTTTCATAAGGTTCTCATAGCCAATCGAGGCGAAATCGCCTGCCGGGTGATTGAAAGCTGTCGCAAGCTGGGCGTGGCCTCGGTTGCGGTTTATTCCGAGGCGGATGCAAATGCGCGGCATGTGGCGCTGGCCGACGAGGCGGTGCTGATCGGGCCTGCGCCAAGTGCGCAGAGCTACCTTGATATGGCCAAGGTGATTGCTGCGGCCAAGGCAACGGGCGCGGAGGCGATCCATCCGGGCTATGGCTTTCTCAGCGAAAACCCGGATTTCGTGGAAGCCTGTAACGCCGAGGGCATCACCTTTATCGGGCCGGATGCGGCAGCGATCCGGGCGATGGGGCTGAAGGATGCGGCCAAGGCGCGGATGGAGGCGGCGGGCGTGCCCGTGGTGCCGGGCTATCACGGCGAAGAGCAAGACCCCGGCCGGCTTGAGCTTGAGGCGGAGGCCGTTGGCTATCCGGTTCTGATCAAGGCGGTGGCGGGCGGCGGAGGCCGTGGGATGCGGTTGGTGGAGGATGCGGCGCATTTCCTCCATGCGCTAGAGTCCGCGCGGGCCGAGGCGCTTGGCGCCTTTGGCAACGGCGATGTGCTGATCGAGAAATACATCGAACATCCGCGCCACATTGAGGTGCAGGTTTTTGGCGATGGCACCCGTGCGGTGCATTTGTTTGAGCGTGATTGCAGCTTGCAACGCCGCCATCAGAAGGTGATCGAGGAGGCCCCGGCCCCCGGCATGGTCCCCGAGGTGCGCGAAGCGATGGGCGCGGCGGCGGTAAGGGCCGCCGAGGCGATTGGCTACTCGGGCGCGGGCACGGTGGAGTTTATCGTGGACGGGGCCGGCGGGCTGCGGGCTGATGGCTTTTGGTTCATGGAGATGAACACGCGCTTGCAGGTGGAGCATCCGGTGAGCGAAGAAATCACCGGGGTTGATCTGGTGGAATGGCAGTTGCGGGTGGCCTCGGGCGAGCCGCTGCCAGCGGTGCAGGATGATCTGGCGATCACCGGCCACGCGATGGAAGCACGGCTTTACGCCGAAGACCCGGCAGCGGGCTTTTTGCCTGCGGTGGGGCGGCTGGAGCGGCTGCGCTTTGGCCCGGCGCGGGTGGATACCGGGGTGGAAGAGGGCGATGAGATCAGCCCGCATTACGACCCGATGATCGCAAAGCTCACCTGCTGGGGCGAAGACCGCGAGGTGGCGCGCGCCGCCCTGGCGCGGGCCCTGGCCGAAACCGATGTGGCGGGGGTTGTTACCAACCTGGGCTTCCTGGGCCGCCTGGTGGGGCATGAGGCGTTTCGCAGCGGGGATGTCGAAACCGGGCTGATTGGCCGCGAGGTTGACGCGCTGGTGCAACCGCTGGAAGGTGGCCCGCTGTTTGCGCTTGCCGCCGTGGAAGCGCTGGGGCTGGGCGAGGCCTCGGTTGATGAGGGCTTTGCGCTTTGGCAACCTTTCGAGTGGCCGGTGAAGCTGATGCGCGGCGAGGTGGCCTTTGAGGGGCGCGTGGCTGCCCTTGGCGGCGCAGCCTACCGGGTGCAGATCGCGGAAGCGTCGTTTCACTGTGAGCGCGGGCCGAAGGGCTGGAGCATTGATGGCCAGACGATGCAGGCGCATGCCGAGCGGATTGGCAATGCGGTTTATGTTTATGGTGCGGAGCCGATGGTCTTTGCCTTGGCAGACCCGCTGGAAGGCGGTGGCGAAGAGACGAGCGAGGGCGCGGTTCTGGCCCCTATGCCCGGCGTGTTGCGGGCCTTGCATGTGCGCGAGGGCGACAGCGTGCAAGCGGGCGACCGGCTTGCGGTGATGGAAGCGATGAAGATGGAACACGTGATGCGCGCGCCCTATGACGGCGTGGTGGCACGCTGCGCGGTGACGGAGGGAGACCAGCTGGACGCCGGGGCGCTGATCGTTGAACTGGAGGGGGAAGAATCGTGAGCGAAGGCGAAAATGCAGATCAGGCGCAGGGGGGGCGTGCGGTGAAGTTGCACCATTCTGCCCAGACACGCTCAATGCGGGTGCTATGGCTGCTCAATGAGCTTGGCGTTGAATTTGAGCTTGTGGAGCATGCGATGGACGGCTCGCTGCGCTCTCCATCCTATTTGGCGCTGCATCCGGCGGGCCGGGTGCCCTGCCTTGAGGTGGGCGACGAGGTTTGGTGGGAATCCGGCGCGATCATCGAACTGTTGTGCGAGCACTTTCCCGAAGGTGGCCTGGGGCGGATGCCGGGGCAACCGGAGCGGGCGGAGTGGTTGTCGTGGCTCCATTTTTCGGAAACCATCAGCCAGCATGTTGCGGCGCTGACCCAGCAGCACGTCATGCTTTTTGATGATGCGATGCGCTCGCCCGTTGTGACAAAACTGGAAGCGGCGCGGACCGGCAAGTGCCTTGATGCGCTGGAAGAGCGGTTGAACGGGCGCGATTACCTGCTGGATGGCGGGTTTTCGGCGGCGGATGTGGCTGTGGGGCAGGCGGTCTATTCCGCGCAGCGGTTTCACCGGATCGGCGAGCGCCCGGCGCTGGCGGCGTGGTGGGCGCGGATCGAAGGGCGCCCGGCGTTCAAGGCTGCGCTGCCACAACCCGGCGAAAAGCTGCTTTATGAGCGCGATTTCTACGCGCCGTGGGAGGGATGATGCAGGCTGAGATTTTTGAAGTAGGGCCAAGGGACGGGCTGCAAAACGAGGCGGCGGTGATTGACGTGGCGGCCAAGGTGGCGCTGATTGATTGCCTCTCGCGCGCCGGGTTCAAGCGGATCGAGGCGGCGAGTTTTGTCAGCCCCAAGTGGGTGCCGCAGATGGCGGCCTCGGGCGAGGTGATGGCCGCGATCACCCGTGCGCCGGGCGTGGGATACTGGGCGTTGACGCCAAACATGCGCGGCTATGAGCGCGCAAAGGCGGCGGGTTGCGATGGGGTGGCGGTGTTTGCGGCCGCCAGCGAGGGCTTTAGCAAGGCCAACCTGAACTGCTCGATCGCTGAAAGCCTTGAGCGTTTTGCCCCGGTGCTGGAGGCCGCCAAGGCGGATGAGGTGCCGGTGCGCGGCTATGTGTCGGTCGTGACCGATTGCCCGTTTGACGGCGAGATTGCCCCCGAAGCGGTGGCCAAGGTGGCCGGGGCCTTGCGCCGGATGGGCTGCGCCGAGATATCGCTGGGCGAAACGCTGGGGCGCGGGGTGCCCGAACGGGTGGATGCCATGCTGGCCGCAGTGCTCGAGGAAGTCCCGGCGGAGGAATTGGCGGGGCATTTCCACGATACCAGTGGCGGAGCGCTGGCCAATATCGAGGTGGCTCTGGCGCGCGGTTTGCGGATTTTCGATGCTGCGGTTGGCGGGTTGGGCGGCTGCCCCTATGCGCCGGGTGCGGCGGGCAATGTGGCGACCGAGGCGGTGGCGGTTCGGCTGGCCGAACTCGGCTATGAAACCGGGCTTGATAAAGATGTTCTGGCCGAGGCCGGAGCCATGGCGCGTGCCATGCGCAACGGCGGGTGAAACGGTATTTCACAGCCGGGTGCGCGGGATGATCCCGTTTGGGGTGGGTGCAGGCGTTGCCGGTGCGCCCTAGGGATCGCGGCGGTTTTTGAAAGGCGCAATCCCGCTTGACCGGGCTGAGACTTCTCTGGATACGCCCCGCGTGATCCGCTAGCCTCGCGCCAAAGAGGCAAGCGGGGAGACACCCGATGATCGAGCGACGCAGTTTTCTACTTTCCGGGGCGGCCCTGTCCCTTTTGAGCGCCTGTGGCGGGGCGGATCGGTTTGCCGATGGCGGCTCTGTTGCCACGGTTGATCCGGGGCTGAGGCCGCAGCGCAATGCCGGGTATGATGCCTGGGTGGCGGCGTTTCGGGGCCGCGCTGCCGCGAAGGGCTTGCGTGAGGATGTGATCGCGCGGGCGTTCCGCAACGCCGGGTTTTTGCCCGGCGTGGTTGAGCGGGACCGCAACCAAACCGAATTCAAGCGCAGTTTCGAGGACTACCTTTCACTGGTGGCCAACGAAGAGAAGGTGCAGCAGGGCCGGGCCGCCTATGCCCGCGAACGGCGGGTGCTGGACGCGGTAGAGGCGAAATACGGCGTTGCCTCGCAGATCGTTTGCGCGATTTGGGGCGTCGAGAGCAATTTTGGCACCCGAATGGGCGATATTCCGGTGATTTCGGCGCTGTCGACGCTGGCCTATGACGGGCGGCGCGGGGCGTTTTTTGAAGGGCAGTTGATTGCGGCGCTGAAGATCCTGCAAGCGGGGGATGTCTCTCCTGAGCGGATGACCGGCAGTTGGGCGGGCGCGATGGGGCATACCCAGTTCATCCCGACGAGCTATCTGGCTTTTGCGGTGGATTTTACTGGCGACGGGCGGCGTGACATTTGGGGCGCAAACCCGGCGGATGGGCTGGCCTCGACCGCCGCTTACCTTTCGCGCAATGGCTGGGCGCGGGGAGGCGGTTGGTCACGCGAGGACGCGAGCGGCACGATGCAGCCCGATCCGGGCGGGCCGCGCTTTTCTGTCAGCGGGAATTTCCGGGTGATCAAGCGTTACAACAATTCGGACAGCTACGCGCTGGCGGTGGGCTATCTGGCGGACCGGATCGCGGGCGGCGGGCCGCTGAGGCAAAAGTTTGGGCCAGACCGCTATGGCCTGACGCAGCCGCAGCGCAAACGCTTGCAGGAATTGCTGAACCGCGCGGGCTTTGATGTGGGCAAACCCGATGGGGTGCTTGGCCCCAAGAGCCGGGCCGCGATTGAAGCTTACCAGCGCGAGGCCGGGCTGCCGGTGACGGGCAATCCATCACCGGCGTTGCTGGCGCGGCTGGGGTAGGGCGAATTTCCACGCTGGAGCAAAGGCTTAGCGTGCCCGCAGGCGCGGGCGCTCAAGGTCGGCTGCGCGGTTGGCGGTGGCGCGATGGGCGAGGGTATCGCTCAGATCGCCGGGAGGGGTGAGCGCCTCGTTCACGTCGGCGCGGGTGAGGCCGATGTCCCGCAGCAGGTGGTCATCGAGCCGCGAAAGGGCGGCGGCGCGGCGGCGGTTGACCCTGAGCGTGGCGCGGACCTCAAAATTCAGGCGAATGGCGCGGGCGAGGCGGGTGATGAGGCTGCGCAGGATGGGAAGGTGCGCGGCGGCGGGTGTCATTGGGAAGTCGGTCATTGGGCTGTCTCCTTGTTTGCTGATCCAAGGGTGAGGCTTGACGAGCGTTCAATCAAACGGATAACATTGACCATATCGTTCAGAAAAATTGAAGGATAACCGATGTCCGCTCCGGCCCTTGATACCGATCTTGTGCGCACCTTCCTCGCGATTGCCGAGGCGGGGAGTTTCAGCGCCGCTGCCGAGCGGGTGTTGCGCACGCCCTCGGCGGTTTCGATGCAGATGAAGCGGCTTGAGGAGCAACTGGGGCGCAGCCTGTTTGAGCGGTTGCCCCGTGAGGTGCGACTCACCGCCGACGGCGAGGTGTTTCACAGCTATGCCGAGGAAATCATGCGGGTTTCCGAAGCGGCGATGGCGCGGTTTACCCAGCCAAAACTGGCCGGGTTGGTGCGGCTTGGGGCGCATGAGGATTTTGGCATTCACCACTTGCCAACGATCCTTGCCCGCTTTGCCGCCACCCATCCAAACGTGGATTTGCGGGTGTATCTCAAACCATCCGAGCAACTGCGCAGGATGTTTGAGGCCGGGGAGCTTGATGTGAGCCTGCACACGGTGTGCGCCTTTGACGGAGGTGCCGGCCGCCTGGTGCATGAGGAGTCGCTGGTGTGGGCGGGCAAGCGGGGCGGGCGGGCCTGGCAGGGCGATCCGTTGCCCATGGCGCTGGCCGAAGAGGGCTGTGCCTGGCGCACATCCGCACTGAAGAGCCTGACCAAGCTGGGGCGAGAGGGGCGGGTGGCCTATACCAGCGAGAACGGCAAGGCGCTGGTTGCGGCAATGGAGGCGGATCTGGCGATCACGCCGATGCCGGCGTCAGGGCTAGCGGCGGGCCATGAGCGGCTGGGCAAACGGCACGGGCTGGAGGACCTCGGGCGCTATCAATTGCGCATGTTGCAAAAGGAAGATGCCGGATGCGCCGCCGAGGCGCTGGCCGATCATGTTTTAGGCAGTTTCCAGCCCGCGATGGCGGCGGAATGACAGCCGCGCCAACCGCGTCAAATCACCCGGAAATTGAGGGGCCTGCCGGTTGACCCTCTCGCGGGGCAGGGGTAAGACCGGAGCTAGCCACGACACGTGTGCCCGGGGCCCTTCTGCCGCCCCGCCAAGGCCCGCGTGAATTAAGGAGCCGGTCTTGGACACATTGCTCAGTGAATACCTGCCCATCGTCATCTTTCTGGGTGTCGCCATTGCGCTCGGCCTCGTGCTGATCCTGGCGGCCGTAGTTTTGGCGGTACGCAACCCCGATGCAGAGAAGGTGAGCGCCTACGAATGCGGGTTTAACGCCTTTGACGATGCGCGGATGAAGTTTGACGTGCGGTTCTACCTTGTCGCGATCCTCTTCATCATCTTCGATCTGGAAATCGCCTTCCTGTTCCCGTGGGCTATTGCCTTTCAGGACATCTCGATGGCGGCTTTCTGGTCAATGATGGTGTTTATCGCGGTGCTGACCGTGGGCTTTGCCTATGAGTGGAAGAAGGGAGCGCTGGAATGGGAGTGATGACGGGCGACAACACTGCCGGGGCCGACAAGGATTATGCGCTTCAGGAACTGAACCGTGACTTGCAGGACAAGGGCTTTTTGCTCACCTCCACCGAGGATCTGATCAACTGGGCGCGCACCGGCAGCCTGCACTGGATGACCTTTGGCCTTGCCTGCTGCGCCATTGAGATGATGCACACCTCGATGCCGCGCTACGATGCCGAGCGTTTCGGGATCGCGCCGCGCGCCAGCCCGCGCCAGAGCGACGTGATGATCGTGGCCGGCACGCTGACCAACAAGATGGCCCCGGCGCTGCGCAAGGTTTACGACCAGATGCCAGAGCCGCGCTACGTGATCTCGATGGGCTCCTGCGCCAATGGCGGCGGTTACTACCACTACAGCTATTCGGTGGTGCGTGGCTGTGACCGGATCGTGCCGGTCGACATTTATGTGCCGGGATGCCCGCCGACCGCAGAGGCGCTGATGTATGGGTTGCTGCAACTCCAGCGCCGTATCCGCCGCACCGGGACACTGGTGCGCTAAGCGGCGCACCGGGTGGTTTTTACCCCGACCCCAGAAGGGAAAGAGCATGACTGAAGCCCTCAACGAGCTTGGCCAGCATATCGAGATGAAGCGGCCCGATTGCGTGGTTGCGTGGGATGTGTCTTTTGGTGAGCTGAATGTCGATGTGGCCCCGTCAAACCTGCCGGGGTTTGTCGAGTTTCTGAAAGCCGACGCCAACTGCCGCTTTTCGACGCTGATCGACGTTACGGCGGTGGATTACCCCGAGCGCGAAAAGCGCTTTGATGTGGTTTACCACTTCCTCAGCATGTACCAGAACCACCGCATCCGCCTGCGCGCTGCGGTGCGCGATGAAGAAATGGTGCCCTCGATCGTGGAGCAATTCCCTGCCGCCAACTGGTTGGAGCGCGAGGTTTTTGATATGTTCGGGATCATGTTCTCGGGCCACCCCGATCTGCGCCGCATCCTCACCGATTATGGCTTTCGCGGCCATCCGCTGCGCAAGGACTTCCCCACCACGGGCTATACCGAGGTGCGCTATGACGAGGTTGAAAAGCGGGTGGTTTATGAGCCGGTGCAGCTAACGCAGGAATACCGCCAGTTTGATTTCATGTCGCCATGGGAGGGGGCTGAATACATCCTGCCCGGCGATGAGAAACCCGAAGAGGCCAAGGGCTAGGCCAGATGGGCGAACGGGCAACATTGCTCTATGGGATCGGTGCTCCGAAAACCGGCACGAGCTGGCTTTACAGCTATCTCGAAGGGCACCCCGAGTGCGCAATGCCGCTTGTGAAAGAGATGCACTATTTCGACACGGTCGAGGGCGTGCTTGCGAACTGGCATCAGGACATGCTGATCCGCCAGATCACCAGCCAGCGCGACCGCGTCGAGCGGATTGAAGCCGGGCAGGAAGAAGGGCGCGCGCCGCGTGTGCGCCGCCGGATCGCCGGGCTGGAGCGGCTTTTGGCCGCGCTGATGATCGGCGAGGCAGACCCACGCGCCTATCTTGATGTGCTTTATGAACGGGCAGGCGAGGCCAAGGTGGTTGCCGATTTTACGCCCGCTTATTGCATGTTGCCGCTCTCCCGCCTCACCATGATGGCCGGGCTGGTCGAACAGACGCGGTTTTTGTTCATCATGCGCGACCCGGTAGAACGGTTTTGGTCACAGTGCCGCTTTCAGGCGGCCAACCGCGTGAAGCGGGGCGGGGCTGCGGATGTGGAAAAGGTGGCCAATACGCTGGTGGATCGCACATTGCGCGGCGAGGAAACCGAGATTTTCCAACGCAGCGACTATGCCAGCGTGCTCACCAAGCTGGACGCGCTGCCGCGTGATACGGTGAAGGTGTTGTTTTACGAGGACTTGTTTGAGCAAGAGACGCTCGACACGCTTTGCACCTTCCTCGGTATCGCCTCGCATAAGGCTGTTTTCAACGAGCCGCGCAACTCAAGCCCCGCGCTGGCGCTTGACGAAGGCCGCCGCGCGGCGCTGCAACGGATGCTTGCCCCGCAATACGCGGCGGCACACGACAAAATGGGCGCGCTGCCGGACGGCTGGTCGCGCAACATGGAAAGGGTCTGAGACCATGGATGGCAAATTCGAAGACGCGATGACGGGCGAGCAGAAGATTCGCAACTTCAACATCAACTTCGGCCCGCAACACCCTGCCGCGCATGGTGTTTTGCGGCTGGTGCTGGAGCTTGACGGCGAAATCGTAGAGCGCTGTGACCCGCATGTTGGCCTGCTGCACCGTGGCACCGAAAAGCTGATGGAAAGCCGGACCTACCTGCAAAACCTGCCCTATCTGGACCGGCTCGATTATGTCGCCCCGATGAACCAGGAGCACGCCTGGTGCCTTGCGATCGAGCGGCTCACCGGGGTGGAGGTTCCGCGCCGCGCCAGCCTGATCCGCGTGCTTTATTCCGAGATTGGCCGGGTGCTGAACCACCTGCTGAACGTGACCACCCAAGCCATGGACGTGGGCGCGCTGACGCCGCCGCTCTGGGGTTTTGAAGAGCGCGAAAAACTGATGATCTTCTATGAGCGTGCCTGCGGCGCGCGCCTGCACGCGGCCTATTTCCGCCCCGGTGGCGTGCATCAGGATCTGCCGCCTGAGCTGCTTGATGATATCGAAACCTGGGCGCATGAGTTCCCCCCTGTGCTGAAAGACATTGACGGGCTGCTCACCGAGAACCGCATCTTCAAGCAGCGCAACGCCGATATTGGCGTGATTTCGCAGCAGGATGCGCTTGACTGGGGCTATACCGGCGTGATGGTGCGGGGCTCTGGCATGGCGTGGGATTTGCGCCGTGCGCAGCCTTATGAGTGCTACGACGAGTTCGATTTTCAGGTGCCTGTCGGCAAGAACGGTGATTGCTATGATCGCTATCTTGTGCGGATGGAAGAGATGCGCCAATCGACCTCGATCATCCTGCAAGCCATTGAAAAGCTTCGCGCGCCCGAGGGGCAGGGCGATATTCTGGCGCGCGGCAAGGTGACTCCGCCGAAGCGTGGCGAGATGAAACGCTCGATGGAGGCACTGATCCACCATTTCAAGCTTTATACCGAGGGTTTCCATGTGCCCGAGGGGGAAGTTTATGCCGCCGTTGAGGCGCCCAAGGGCGAGTTCGGCGTTTACATGAAATCGGACGGCAGCAACAAACCCTACCGCGCCAAGCTGCGTGCGCCGGGCTTTTTGCACCTGCAATCCATGGACTTTATCGCCGGAGGCCACCAACTCGCCGATATTGCCGCCATCCTCGGCTCGCTGGATATCGTCTTTGGGGAGGTCGACAGGTGAGGGAGAAGCGCCTTCTCTGCATTGTGGCGGTTGCTTTGGCCTGCACCGCCGGGCAGGGCGTTGCGCAAAGCGCCTGCCCGCTGCCCGCCAAACTGTGTGGCGAACTGTCCGCCGGGCCATTGCGCCAGCAGGTTGCGGATTTTCATGGCGTGACCAATGACAAGACCAGATCCGGCATGTTCGTGGCGGGATTCAAAACCGCCATGACCATGGGCGAGCGCAAGAACGCCCGCACCTTTTACATGAGCGGCAGCCAAAAATGCGCCTGGGTGAAAGCGTGAATATGGTCCACGCCTTTCTGCCTCTTGCGGGCTTTTTGCTGATCATGATCGCGGCCTTTTCGGTGGCGACCTTTGCCGCGCGGCGCGTGCCCTCGGCGGGGCTGGCCTATCTGGCCTCGATCGGGCTGGGGATTGCCACGGTGATCGTGCTGACCCTGAGCTTTAGCCTTGTCATGTCCTTTTCGCTTTTGAACACGGCGCCCCGCGCGCCCGTCACCCTCACACCGGGAGAGAACTGATGCTTCGTCGTCTTTATCACGAGCAGCCCGAGAGCTTTGCCTTTACGCCCGCCAATCAGGCGTGGGCAGAGGCGCAGATTACGAAATATCCCGAGGGGCGGCAGGCCAGTGCGGTAATCCCGCTGCTTTGGCGCGCGCAGGAGCAAGAGGGCTGGGTGACCCGCCCGGCGATTGAGCATGTGGCGAATATGTTGGGGATGGCCAATATCCGGGTGATGGAAGTGGCCTCCTTTTACTTCATGTTCCAGCTGCAACCTGTTGGAAGTGTTGCGCATATTCAAGTTTGTGGCACAACCTCCTGCATGATTTGTGGTGCCGAGGATCTGATGGCTGTTTGCCAGGAAAAGATCGCGCCAAACGCGCATGAGGTTTCGGAAGATGGCAAGCTGAGCTGGGAAGAGGTGGAATGCCTTGGCTCTTGCGCCAACGCGCCAATGGCCCAGATCGGCAAGGATTATTACGAGGATCTCACCGCCGAGCGGTTTGGCGAGATCATCGACGAGCTTCGCGCGGGCAAGGTGCCGGTGCCGGGGCCGCAGAATGGCCGCTTTGCAGCGGAGCCGCTGGCCGGGCTGACCAGCCTGAAAGAGCATGAGAGCGGCAAGACCAAGTATAACGCCTCGGTGCAACGGGCGACCGAGATTGGCGATACCGTCAAGCGCATTGATGGCACCGAAGTGCCGCTGCTCACCCCTTGGGCAGGCAAGAACGCGACCCCCACAAGCAAGGCCCGTGTTGAGGCCGCAGGCGGGATTGAAGGGGCAGAAGCCGCCACCCCCGACAAGCCTGCTGCTGCCAAGGCCGCCTCGGAGGCCGATCGTGCCAAGGTAGAGGGCGCGGGCGACGTTGAGCGCAAGGCCGAGGCTGGCAAGGACGGCGACAGCCCCAAGGGCCAGCCGACCGCACCTTCCGGGGAGGCCGGGGCCACCGGCACTTCCAAGGGGGATGGTGACAGCAGCGGGGCCGAAGGCGCCAAGCCGGGGCCGAAGGCGGGCAAGGCCGATACGGCGGGCGAGGCCACCGAGCAGCCGCAGGATGCGGGCAGCGAGGCTGGCAAGGAAGGCGCGGCGGGGGCTGAAAAGCCAAGTGCCGCGGCCTCATCGGAGGCACCTGCCGGGCCGGGCACCAAGCCAGAGACGCTTTCAGAGGCGCGCGGCGGCAAGGCCGATGACCTGAAGGCGATCAAAGGTGTTGGGCCGAAGCTGGAGAAAATGCTGAACTCCATGGGCTTTTACCATTTTGACCAAATCGCCAAATGGTCGGATGATGAGATGGATTGGGTCGACCAGAACCTTGAAGGGTTCAAGGGCCGGGCGCGGCGTGACGAATGGGTCAGCCAGGCGGCGACACTTGCCGAGGGCGGCGAAACCGAATTTTCCAAGCGGGTCAACAAGGGCGATGTTTACTGATCTGCGGTGAAAGCCCTGCCAAAGCGGCGGGGCGGCAGCGCAGGTGCAACGGACAAGGGAACGTACAAGGGCGATATGGTGAACCAGTATAACAGCATGTTCGAAGGCCATGACGACCGCCGCGATTGGCGTCGTGGTCACGCCCGTGGGGTGGCGGACCTGCTGTGGGAATACTATCAGCCCAAGTCGATGATTGATCTGGGCGGCGGCATGGGGTTTTTCCTTGCCGAGGCGGCGAAGCGCGGCACCAGGGTGCGCGGTGTTGATGGCCCCTGGGTCAACGAGTTGGAAACCGAGCAGCCGCTGGAAGACTATACCATTCACAACCTTGAAGAGCCGTTTGACCTTGGCAAGAAGCGCTTTGACATGGCGGTTTCGCTGGAGGTGGCCGAGCATTTGCCCAAGGAGCGCGGCGAAGGCTTTGTTGACGATTTGTGCCGCCTGTCGACCAAGGTGCTCTTTTCTGCCGCCATTCCGGGGCAAAAGGGCAAGGGGCACATCAACTGCCAGTGGCAGGGCTATTGGGCCGGGCTGTTTGCCGAGCGGGGCTATCGCTGCTTTGATCCCTTTCGTCGTCGCCTTGTGGGCGTTGAGGATATGGCGCCTTGGTTCCAGCAAAACCTGCTGCTTTACGTCAAGACCGGCGCGAAAGTGCCCGAAAGCCTCGCCCCGCATGAGATTCCGCATGAGGCGGCAAGCTATGTGATGCCCCGCTGGTATAACCAGAAGGTTGATTTTCTGCGCAAGCGGATGAAGGAATTTCGCAAACGGGCCGAAGAGGCCGAGGCGAAACTGGCCGAACAATGAGCAGCCCCGAGCAAGATCGTGACTTTGCCCGCGCGGGCCGCAAGCTGGCGCTGATGGTGGCGGGGGCTGGCGTGCTGGCGATCATCGCGCCTTGGCTGGTGCAAAAGCTCGGCGTGGAGCCGCGTTACGAAATACTGATCTATCTCATTGCGATGGCGGTCTTTGCCTATGCGATGGTGCAGCTTGTGATGCTGTGGAGGCGGCGCTAGCCGTCGAATGTAATTTGCGCCAGTTGGCACTGGCAAAACCTTTGTCCTTCGGCTATTTCCGCTGGAGTGCGAAGCCAGATATGGAGCCCGCCCGATGTTGCAGGACAGCGACCGCATCTTCACCAATGTTTACGGTATGCATGACCGGACCCTGAAGGGTGCGCAGGCGCGTGGCCACTGGGATGGCACGGCGGAGATCATCAAGAAGGGCCGTGACTGGATCGTTGATGAGATGAAGGCGAGCGGCTTGCGTGGCCGGGGCGGAGCGGGCTTTCCGACCGGTTTGAAATGGTCGTTCATGCCCAAGGAAAGCGATGGCCGCCCGGCATATCTTGTTGTGAACGCTGACGAATCGGAGCCGGGGACCTGCAAGGACCGGGAGATCATGCGCCACGATCCGCACACGCTGATCGAAGGTTGCCTGATTGCCAGTTTCGCGATGAATGCCAACACCTGCTACATCTACATCCGCGGCGAATACATCCGCGAGCGTGAGGCGCTGCAAGCGGCGATTGACGAAGCCTATGATGCCGGTCTGGTCGGCAAGAACGCCTCTGGCTCGGGCTGGGATTTTGATATTTTCCTCGCCCATGGCGCGGGGGCCTATATTTGCGGTGAAGAAACCGCGCTGCTGGAAAGCCTTGAGGGCAAGAAGGGGATGCCGCGCATGAAGCCGCCGTTCCCGGCGGGCGCGGGGCTTTATGGCTGCCCGACAACGGTGAACAACGTGGAGAGCATCGCCGTGGTGCCCACGATTTTGCGCCGGGGTGGTGAGTGGTTTGCAGGCTTTGGCCGTCCCAACAACACCGGCACCAAGCTGTTTGCAATCTCGGGCCATGTGAACAACCCCTGCGTTGTGGAAGAAGAGATGTCGATCGGCTTTGAGGAGTTGATCGAGAAGCACTGCGGCGGGATTCGCGGCGGCTGGGACAACCTGCTGGCGGTGATCCCCGGCGGCTCATCGGTTCCTTGTGTGCGCGGTGAAAACATGCGCAACGCGACGATGGATTTTGATTACCTGCGCAATGAGCTGGGCTCGGGCCTTGGCACGGCGGCGGTGATCGTGATGGACAAGAACACCGATATCATCAAGGCGATCTGGCGCTTGAGCAAGTTTTACAAGCACGAAAGCTGCGGCCAGTGCACGCCGTGCCGCGAAGGCACCGGCTGGATGATGCGGGTGATGGACCGTTTGGTGAAGGGCGATGCGAGTGTCGAGGAGATCGACATGTTGTTCGATGTGACCAAGCAGGTAGAGGGCCACACGATTTGTGCTCTTGGCGATGCCGCCGCTTGGCCCATCCAAGGCCTTATCCGCAACTTCCGCGATGTGATCGAGGATCGCATCAAGCACAAGCGGGCGATCGCGGCGGAGTGACGGGCGGGGCGTTTCGCACCTTCCAGATTGCCCGCTAAAACGGGGTTTTGTTTTCGATTTCGCTTGGCAGTGATCTGCCTCTGCGTGGGCTACTGCTGTGGTATCGCCGGGCGTGTGGGTGGCTTTGTGCTGCTATTAGAGAGTTTCGGGCGCTTCGCGCAGGCCGTCGCTTTATGTGGCCGGGGTGGGGGTACCAGAGGGTTTTGATCATGCCGGTGATTCCCCTTGTTCCACTAAACTCGTTCCCTACGGTGGCGCGGTGTCCGAAGGGGTAGGCCATTGCCTTGCCTGCCATTTCGGGTAGGCTCCTGCCGCAATTGAACACAAAGATATTTTGAAGGAGGGCCGCTATGCGGGGTGAAATTTTGACCTATGACGCGCAAACGGCGCGTGGGCTGATCAGCGGCGAAGACGGGCAGCGCTACGAGTTTGCCGGGACCGATGTGAAGGATCGCTTTAACCTGATCCGCCCCGGAATGCCGGTCGATTTTCAGGCCGATAACGGGCTTGCCCGCTCCATCTATCCGGTTGGCGTGATGACGGGGGCCAGCCCGGAAAAGGAAAAGCTGGTTGCCGGGCTGTTGGCGCTGTTTCTGGGTGGGCTTGGGGTGCACAAGTTTTATCTTGGTTACACCGGCGCGGGTGTGGCCATGCTGTGCTTGTCGGTGTTTGGCATCATCCTGCTGGCGATTCCCACGCTGATTATTGCCGTGATCGCCATGGTCGAGGCGATCCTGTACCTGACCAAGACCGACGAAGATTTTCAGCAGATCTATGTGGATGGAAAGCGCCCCTGGTTCTGATCGGGGCGTAAAGGGAGCGAGCGCGATGGATATGCAGGTTTTTTCGGCGATTGGCGCGATGATCGGGGTGATCTCCTCCTTGGTTTTCATCGCCTCTGTGGTGATCGTGGCGCGCAAGGCCGGGTTGGGCATGGGGGGCACGGTGATCGCGGCGATTCTCGTAGCGCTCCTGGGGCTGGTCGCGCCCTTGCTCTACGAGACGGCGGTCCGGTTTCTGGGCGTGCCGGGCGAGTGGGTGATGATTGTCTTCCCGTTGACCGGCCTGCTTTCGACGGTGGTGTTGCTTGTGGTTGCCTTGGTGCCGTGGCCCGCCACGCGGCGCTGAAACGGCGGGTTTCTGCCGGAATCCAATGAAAACCGGGGTTTAGCGCCGCCGTAACCCGATGACATTGGCGCTGTTATTGCATAGCAGCCCCGCTCTCCCCATGTGGTTTTGTGACAGACGGGCGATTGACCCGTGAGGAACAGGCAAGAAGGCGAGACACATGACATTCGCGAAAAAGACGATGGCAGCAGCGGTTTTGGCGGTGATCGCCGCGCTGGGGTTTACCGGGGTGGCAACGGCCAAATCGCTGGCAGACAGCAAATCGGTCAACGCGGGGCTGGTGGCGATTGGCGTGGCTGATGAGATCCGCCGCAATTGCCCCGATATCAATGCGCGCATGGTGAAGGCCTATACCTACCTCAATTCGCTTGAGCGGCAGGCCAAGGCAGAGGGTTTCAGCCAGTCGGAAATTGACGCTTATGTTGACGACAAGGCGCAAAAGGCGCGTTTGATCGAAGTTGCAAAGAAATACATGGCCTCGAAGGGCGTGGATGGCTCGGCGGAGAGCTATTGCAAACTCGGTCATCAGGAGATTGCGGGCGGCACCAAGGTAGGCGCACTTTTGCGAGAAAAATAGGGCTTTTTCCCCAGGCCGCTGCGCGCATTTTTTCTGCAAGGCTTCGAATGTGTTGGGCTGGAACCGGGTTTGCATGGGCGTTGCGGATAAATCCCGTGGCTCATTACGGATTTTTCGCGGGCGGGAGGGTTGAATGCCCCCGCCCGTAAGCCTAGAAAGCGCATAGCATCACCCGGATGCGGCGCGGCGGGGCAGGGGCCCCGGGCAGACGCCCGCCGGGGGCAGCCAAGAGGGCCCCGCATGAGCGACCTGCGCAAGATCATCATTGACGACAAGGAAGTTGAAGTAGAAGGCGCGTTGACGCTCATCCAGGCCTGTGAACAGGCCGGGGTGGAAGTGCCGCGTTTTTGCTACCATGAACGCCTGTCAATCGCCGGAAACTGCCGGATGTGTCTGGTTGAGGTTGTTGGCGGTCCGCCGAAGCCCGCCGCCTCCTGCGCCATGCAGGTCAAGGATCTGCGCCCCGGCAAGGACGGTGAGCCGCCCGTTGTCAAAACCAACAGCCCGATGGTGAAGAAGGCCCGCGAAGGGGTGATGGAGTTTTTGCTCATCAACCATCCGCTGGATTGCCCGATTTGTGATCAGGGCGGCGAGTGCGATCTACAGGATCAGGCGATGGCCTATGGTGTGGATTTCTCGCGCTACCGCGAACCAAAGCGCGCGGTGGATGACCTTGATCTTGGCCCGTTGGTCGAGACTCACATGACCCGCTGCATCTCCTGCACCCGCTGTGTGCGCTTCACCTCCGAGGTGGCCGGCATCACCCAGATGGGCCAGATCGGGCGCGGCGAAGATTCGGAAATTACCTCATACTTGGGCGAAACGCTGGATAGCGAGCTTCAGGGCAATATCATTGATCTTTGCCCGGTGGGTGCTTTGGTGAGTAAGCCCTACGCCTTTACCGCTCGCCCGTGGGAGTTGACCAAGACCGAAACCATTGATGTGATGGACGCGCTTGGCTCCAGCATTCGGGTGGATACCAAGGGGCGCGAAGTGATGCGCATCCTGCCGCGCAACCATGACGGGGTGAACGAAGAGTGGCTTTCGGACAAGTCGCGCTTTGTGTGGGACGGCTTGCGCCGCCAGCGCCTCGACAAGCCCTACATCCGTGAAAACGGCAAGCTGCGCGCCGCAAGCTGGGGCGAGGCCTTGGACAAGGTGGCCGAGGCAACCGAGGGCAAGGCGATCACCGGGATTGTTGGCGATCTGGCCCCTGTTGAGGCGGTTTTCGCGCTCAAGCAATTGGTTGAAAGCCGGGGCGGCAAGATCGAGTGCCGTACGGATGGGGCCAAGCTGCCTGCGGGCAACCGCTCGGGCTATGTGGGCACCGCCAGCATCGAAGATATCGACAGTGCCGATATGATCCAGTTGATCGGCTGTAACCCGCGCGCCGAGGCTCCGGTGCTGAACGCGCGGATTCGCAAGGCGTGGATCAATGGCGCAACCGTGGGCCTCGTGGGCGAGGCCGTGGATCTGACCTATGATTACGAGCATCTCGGCAATGATCGCGCCGCACTGGAAGAGCTTTCCGGCAAGGAAATCAGCGACGAAACCCGCGACGAGAAGAACACGCTGGTGATCGTGGGGCAGGGAGCCTTGCGCGAGGCCGACGGCGCTGCCGTGCTGGGCCACGCGATGAAACTGGCCGAAAATGCTGGGGCCAAACTGCTGGTGCTGCATAGTGCCGCATCGCGCGTGGGCGCCATGGATGTGGGCGCTGTCACCGAAGGCGGCCTTGACGCCGCCATCGACGGGGCCGAGGTGATCTATAACCTTGGCGCGGATGAGGTTGAGGTCGCTGACGGGGCCTTCGTGATTTATCAGGGCAGCCATGGCGACCGGGGCGCACACCGCGCCGATGTGATCCTGCCTGCCGCCGCCTGGACCGAGGAGCAGGGCCTTTTCGTGAACACCGAAGGGCGGCCGCAACTGGCGCTGCGGGCGGGCTTCCCCCCCGGCGACGCCAAGGAAAACTGGGCGATCCTGCGCGCCCTCTCCGAGAAGATGTCGGGCGAAACCCAGCCGTGGAACAACCTTGCGCAACTGCGTCAGGCGCTGGTGGCCGAGGTGCCGCATCTCGCCGAGGTCGACACCGTGCCGCAGAACGACTGGCAGGCGGTTGAGGCGGGCAGCCTTGGCAAAGCGGCCTTCGTTTATGCCGTGAAAGACCACTACCTGACCAACCCCATCGCCCGCGCTTCTGCCGTGATGGCCGACCTTTCGGCGCGGACCAAGGCCCGCCGCGAAGGCCAGCAAATGGCGGCGGAGTAGGCGCTCTTGGGGGTATCCAGGATCATAATGACCGCCGCCCTCGCGCTGGCAACCGCAGCCTGCGAGGCAAGCGGGCCCAAGGGCCATGGCATTGCCTTTGACAACCCTGATGGGGACGCGTTGCCAGAGGTGGTGACGCGCCGCGCGCAAAGCTTTGAGCCTGTGTATCGAGGCATTGAAACGCGCTTGCTTGACGGTGATCTAGTGGGTTTCGTCGTTGAGATGGAAGGCGCGCGCGATGAGCAGGACGTTGAGGAATACGCGCTTTGCGCCGCCGCGCAATACACGCTGATCAGGGACTACGGATTCTTGAGGAAGCTCCGCACTCGGGTGGCCGAAGAGGCTGGCCTTTGGCGTGCGGATGCTGTTTACACCATATCGCCAGCGCTCCCGAGCGGGCCAACCAAAATCGACGCGCAAGTGACGGTTGAGGATTGTGCCGCACGGGGCATACCCACGGTTTGAGGACGAAGGCATCGATGGCAGATTTCTTTCTGAACACAGGTTTTGGATACACCCTGCTGCTGGTGGGCCAAGTTCTTTTGATCGTGGTGCCGCTTCTGGTGGCTCTTGCCTTCCTGATGTACGCCGACCGCAAGATCTGGGCCGCCGTCCAGATGCGCAGAGGCCCCAACATCGTGGGGGTATTCGGCCTGCTGCAAAGCTTTGCGGATTTCCTGAAATACATCGTCAAAGAGGTCGTGGTGCCCGCCGGGGCCGACAAGGCCGTGTTTTTCCTGGCGCCGATGATCTCGCTGGTGATGGCACTTATCGCCTGGGCGGTGATCCCGTTTAACGACGGTTGGGTGCTGTCTGACATCAACGTGGCCATCCTTTATGTGTTCGCCGTCTCCTCGCTGGAGGTTTACGGCGTGATCATGGGGGGCTGGGCCTCAAACTCGAAGTATCCCTTCCTTGGCAGCCTGCGCTCTGCGGCGCAGATGATCAGCTACGAGGTGTCGATTGGCCTGATCATCATTGGCGTGATCCTTTCGACCGGCAGCATGAACTTCAGTGACATCGTTGGCGCACAAGATACCGGCTGGGGCATGCTCGGCTGGTACTGGCTGCCGCATTTCCCGATGGTGTTCCTGTTCTTCATCTCGGCGCTGGCCGAAACCAACCGCCCGCCGTTTGACCTGCCCGAAGCCGAATCCGAACTGGTGGCTGGCTATCAGGTGGAATACTCCTCCACGCCCTTCCTCCTCTTCATGATTGGTGAGCTGGTGGCGGTGGTGCTGATGTGCGCCTTGATTACGCTGATGTTCTTTGGGGGCTGGCTGTCGCCCATTCCGGGGCTGCCCGACGGGATCCTCTGGTTCATCGCCAAGATGCTGTTCTTCTTCTTCATCTTCTCGATGGTGAAGGCGATCACCCCGCGCTACCGCTACGACCAGTTGATGCGGATCGGTTGGAAGGTGTTCCTGCCGTTCTCGCTGGCCTGGGTCGTGTTGATCGCGTTTTTGGTGAAGTTCGAAGTTTTTGGTGCCTTCTGGGCCCGCTATGCGATGGGAGGCTAATATGACTGACAAAGAAATGACGCCCGCCGAGACCGTGGCAACCTGGATGGAAGACGCGCCACACCAAACGATTTATGGCGAAGCGCAGGAGTTTCGCAAAATCCTGCTGGGCCATTTTGGCGAGAAAAAGCCCGATTGGGAGCAGCTGACCCCTGAGGCTGTTGGCGAGGTGGTCAACGCCTGGATCGCGCGTGACAGGATGGGCTATGAGCTGCCGCAGATTGAGGGCGAGCAACTGGCCACCACCGGCAAGGTTGTTGCTGGCTGGCTCCAGGAACATGCCGCCAAGGTGAAGAAGCCCGCGCTGGTGAGCGTGGACGAGTTCACCGGCGTGCTGCACGCCGTACACTGTTCGCTGCGGGGCCTTGACCCCTCCGCCGAGCAAAAAGAAAACGCCGAGCGGATGAAGAATGCCCCCGCGATGCGTAGCAATTTCAGCCTGCGGGGATAGGCGAGCAATATGACCCAGATCGACTGGAACCGCGCGACCAAGTATTTTTTCCTCTCCGACTGGATCGAGGGGTTTCGGCTTGGTCTGAAGTATTTCTTCTCGCCCAAGGTGACGTTGAACTACCCGCATGAAAAAGGCCCGTTGAGCCCGCGTTTTCGTGGCGAACATGCTTTGCGCCGCTATCCCAACGGGGAAGAGCGCTGCATTGCCTGCAAGCTGTGCGAGGCGATCTGCCCGGCGCAGGCGATCACCATTGATGCCGAGCCGCGGGAAGATGGCTCGCGCCGCACCACCCGCTATGACATCGACATGACCAAGTGCATCTACTGCGGCTTTTGCCAGGAAGCCTGCCCGGTGGATGCCATTGTCGAGGGGCCGAACTTTGAGTTTGCCGCCGAAACCCGAGAGGAGCTGTTTTACGACAAGGACAAGCTGCTTGATAACGGTGCCCGCTGGGAAGCCGAGATTGCCCGCAACCTTGAGATGGATGCGCCTTACCGATGAGCGACGCGCAACGCACCAACGCCCCCGAGGCGGATGCCTATGCAAGGGGCAAGCCACTTTCGGAGGCCTGCAATCCGGGCCTCGAAGAGGTGTTGGCCGGGCGTTATGACGCGCTGTTGCCGGGCATGTCACGCTCGATGGTCGAGGTGCCTTGGGGGCATGTCTACAATCGCGGCGTGGTCGAAGATAAAACGCGCTTCCTTGCCATCATTGCCGGGCTGACAGCGCTTGGCGGGCAGGCCCTTCCGCAGCTCAAGGTGCATGTCGGCTTCCGGGCGGCGATCAACGCGCTGAACGAGGCGATGGGGGTCTTTGAGGCCGAAGAGGGGGAAAGCGCATGACCGAGAATTTCACCAAGTTCTTCCAACAGTGGGTGGATGCGGGCCAGGAAATGGCCAAAAACGTGAACCCTGATCTGGCCTCGTTCAAGATGCCCGGCCTTGGAGACTGGATGCCCACCATGCCCAAGGACATGATGGATGCGATGATGGGCAAAACCTTTAATCCCGACGGGTTGAGCGCCAAGACGCGGCTGCTGGTTACGTTGGCCGCGCTCACTGTTCTGGGCGCGCAGGCGGAAGATCAGATCACCATCACCGTGCGCCACGCGCTGGAAGCTGGCGCATCGGCGCAGGAAGTGGCCGAGGTGATTGCCATGATGTCGATGTTTGGCGGCGTGCCCGCGATGACCAAGGCCATGGAGCTTGCCCAGGCCGAAATCGAGAAACACAAGGGAGAGGGCGCATGACCGTCGCCGACTTCGCCTTTTATCTGGCCTCCATCATCGTGGTGGTCTCGGGCCTTTTTGTGGTGATAAGCCGCAACCCGGTGCACTCGGTGCTCTGGTTGATCCTCGCCTTCCTCAGCTCGGCGGGCCTGTTCGTTTTGCTCGGGGCGGAATTTGTCGCGATGCTGCTGGTGATCGTCTACGTGGGCGCGGTGGCGGTGCTGTTCCTCTTCGTGGTGATGATGCTCGATGTGGATTTCGCCGAGTTGCGGGCCGAAATGGCGCGTTATGTGCCGCTGGCGGGCCTCATTGGCGTGGTGCTCCTGATGGAGCTTGGCATGGTGTATGGCGCCTGGACTTCGGCTGAGGGCGTGGACTTGGCGGGCAACCTTTCAGCGCTGACCGCTGTTGAAACGCAAAACACCGGTCTGTTGGGCCTTGTGCTTTATGACCAGTATTTCCTGCTGTTCCAGCTTGCCGGGCTGATCCTGTTGGTGGCCATGATCGGGGCGATCGTGCTGACCCTGCGCCACCGCCCGGACATCAAGCGCCAGGATATTCTGGCGCAGATGTACCGCGATCCGGCCAAGGCGATGGAGTTGAAAGACGTGAAACCGGGGCAGGGTCTCTGATGATCGACCTCGCGCATATGGCCCTTGGCACGCTCGGCCTGAGCGGCATTGCCGCGCTTTGGGTGGCCAAGGCGCTTGGCAGTGTGGTGCTGTTGCGGGTCTATCGCCGCTGGCGTATCCGTCGTCGCGTCCGGCTGGGACAGGGGGCGTGATGCGGGGATCTTGCGCCACTGTCTTCTGCGCCGATCTGGCCGCTGAGGCCTGCAACGCTGTGGAGCCGGGCTTTTGCCTTGGGCGCACCCGCTGGGATCGCACCAAAATGATGCGCTCTGAAAAGCGCGACCCGCTGGATCAAAGGCGCAGCGGGCTGGCCCGCACCGCGCTGCGCGTCAGCGATACGAAAACCAGCCGCGAAACATGCGGTTGCCGCGCGGCCTTCCCCGGCCTGCGCACTGCAAAGAAACGGTTCAAAATGGAGCCCGAGACCTGATGGTTGGACTAGAACATTACCTCACGGTCGCGGCGGCATTGTTCGTCATCGGCATTTTCGGCATCTTCCTCAACCGGAAGAACGTTATCATCATCCTGATGTCGATCGAATTGATGCTGCTTGCGGTCAATATCAACCTCGTCGCCTTCTCCGCATTTCAGGGCAACGTGATCGGGCAGGTCTTTACGCTGTTCGTGCTCACCGTCGCCGCCGCCGAGGCCGCCATTGGCCTCGCCATTCTCGTCTGCTTCTTCCGCAACCGTGGCACGATCGCGGTGGAAGACGTCAACAATATGAAGGGGTAGGGGAACATGGAAACCATCATCCTCTTCGCACCGCTGGTCGGGGCAATACTCTGTGGCTTTGGCTGGCGGATCGTCGGCGAAAAGGCCGGTATGGTTATCGCCACCGGCCTGCTGTTTCTTTCGGCGCTGTTGAGCTGGATCGTGTTCCTGTCATTTGACGGGCACATGGAGCAAATCCAGATCCTGCGCTGGATCGAAAGCGGCACCCTGGCCACCGATTGGGCGATCCGGGTGGACCGGTTGACGGCCATCATGCTGATCGTCGTCACCACGGTTTCGTCGCTCGTGCACCTCTACAGCTTTGGCTACATGGCGCATGACAACCACTTCCGCGAAGGCGAAAGCTATCGCCCCCGATTCTTTGCCTACCTGTCGTTCTTCACCTTCACCATGCTGGCGCTGGTGACCTCCGACAACCTTTTGCAAATGTTCTTTGGCTGGGAAGGCGTGGGCGTTGCCTCATACCTGCTGATCGGGTTTTACATCCGCAAGCCAAGCGCCGGTGCGGCGGCGATGAAGGCCTTTATCGTCAACCGTGTGGGCGACTTTGGCTTTGCCCTCGGCATCTTCGGGCTGTTTTTCCTGACCGACAGCGTGGACTTTGATGTGGTGTTCGCCTCGGCCCCTGAACTGGCTGAAACCAACGTCACCTTCCTGTGGCAACAGTGGAACGCGGCCAACCTCATCGCCTTCCTGCTCTTCGTCGGGGCGATGGGTAAATCGGCGCAGTTGTTCCTGCACACATGGCTGCCGGACGCGATGGAAGGGCCAACGCCGGTGTCGGCGCTGATCCACGCCGCAACCATGGTGACGGCGGGTGTGTTCCTTGTTTGCCGGATGTCGCCGTTGATGGAATTTGCGCCTTCGGCGACCACCTTCATCGTCTATATCGGGGCCTTCACCGCCTTCTTCGCGGCGACTGTGGGCCTTGTGCAAAACGACATCAAGCGTGTGATCGCCTATTCAACCTGTTCGCAGCTTGGCTACATGTTCGTGGCCGCGGGCGTGGGCATGTATTCGGCGGCGATGTTCCACCTGTTGACTCACGCGTTCTTCAAAGCGCTGTTGTTCCTTGGCGCTGGTTCGGTGATCCACGGGATGCACCATGAGCAGGACATGCGGAACTATGGCGCGCTGCGTCAGAAGATGCCGATGACCTTCTGGGCGATGATGATCGGCACGCTGGCGATCACCGGCGTGGGCATTCCGCTCACCTATATCGGCTTTGCCGGATTCTTCTCGAAGGATGCGATCATCGAGAGCGCCTATGCCGCCGGCACCCCTGCCGGGATGTTGGGCTTCTGGCTGCTGGTGATCGCGGCAGCGATGACCTCCTTCTACTCCTGGCGGCTGATGTTCATGACCTTCTTTGGGCAGGCGCGGGGCGACAAGCACACCCATGAGCACGCCCATGAAAGCCCGATGACGATGCTCATCCCGCTTGGTGTGCTCTCGCTTGGGGCGATCTTTGCCGGGATGGTCTGGATGTCGTCGTTCTTTGGGCACACCGACGAGGTGGCCGAGTTCTACGCGATCCCGCTGGCCGGGGAGGTGCATGCCGAAGCCGGGCACGGCGAAGTGGCGAGCGAGGCCGAGGGCCACGGTGACGCTGCGGCTGAGGATCATGGCGCGGGTGCCATGGCCGAGGGCGCGCATCACGCCGCCTTTGGCGGTGCGCCGGGCGACGGCGCGCTTTACTTCGGGCCGGAAAACACCGTGCTGGACGATGCGCATGAGGTGCCAACGTGGGTGAAGCTCTCGCCCTTCATCGCCATGGCGCTTGGCTTTGTGCTGGCTTGGGTGTTTTACATCCGCCAGCCGGATGCGCCGCGCAAGCTGGCCGAGAACCAGCCGATCCTTTATCGCTTCCTGCTCAACAAGTGGTATTTCGACGAAATCTACGATGCCATCTTTGTGCGCCCGGCGCTGAAGCTTGGTAAATTCCTGTGGAAGAAGGGCGATGGCACCGTCATCGATGGTGGGGTCAACGGCGTCGCCATGGGGATCATTCCCTTCTTCACCCGGCTCGCGGGCCGGGCACAATCTGGCTACATCTTCACCTATGTGGCGGCGATGGTGCTGGGGATCGTGGTGCTTGTCACCTGGATGTCGATCGCCGGAGGGGCGCAATAATATGGACAACCTGCTTTCGATCATCACCTTCATCCCGGCGATTGCAGCGGCCATTCTGGCGCTGTTCCTGCGGGGCAATGATCCGGCGGCGCAGAAGAACGCCAAGTGGCTCGCGATGATCGCCACCGGCGCGACCTTCGTGGTTTCGCTGTTCCTGATCGCCCAGTTCGAGCCTTCGAACACCGATTTCCAGTTCGTTGAAGAACGCAGCTGGATGATGGGCCTCAGCTACAAGATGGGCGTTGACGGGATTTCGATCCTGTTCGTCATGCTCACCACCTTCCTGATGCCGCTGGTGATCTGGTCGGCTTGGAACGTGAACGTGCGCGTCAAGGAATACATGATCGCCTTCCTCTTGCTGGAAACGCTGATGCTTGGCGTGTTCTGCGCGCTTGATCTGGTGCTTTTCTACCTGTTTTTCGAGGCAGGCCTGATCCCGATGTTCTTGATCATCGGCATCTGGGGCGGCGCAAACCGGATTTACGCGGCCTTCAAGTTTTTCCTCTACACCTTCCTTGGCTCGGTGCTGATGCTGGTGGCGATGATCGCCATGTATGTGGATGCGGGCACCACCGATATTGCGCTTTTGTTGAAGCATGAGTTCTCCAGCGGTGGGATGAGCCTGTTCGGGATGCAGATCGTTGGCGGGTTGCAAACGCTGCTGTTCCTCGCGTTTTTTGCCAGTTTCGCGGTGAAAATGCCGATGTGGCCGGTGCACACCTGGCTGCCGGATGCGCACGTTCAGGCGCCCACGGCGGGTTCTGTGGTGCTGGCGGCGGTGCTGCTCAAGATGGGCGGCTACGGCTTCTTGCGCTTCTCGTTGCCGATGTTCCCGGTTGGCTCGGATGTGATGGCGCCGCTGGTGCTGTGGATGAGCGCAATTGCGATCGTTTACACCTCGCTCGTGGCCATGGCGCAGGAAGACATGAAGAAGCTCATCGCGTACTCTTCGGTCGCGCATATGGGCTATGTCACCATGGGTATCTTTGCCGCCAACCAGCAGGGCATTGATGGCGCGATCTTCCAGATGATCAGCCACGGCTTTGTTTCGGGCGCGCTCTTCCTGATCGTTGGCGTGATCTACGACCGGATGCACACCCGCGAGATTGATGCCTATGGTGGCCTCGTCAACCGGATGCCGGCCTATGCGCTGATCTTCATGTTCTTCACCATGGCCAATGTCGGCCTGCCCGGCACCTCCGGGTTTGTGGGCGAGTTCCTGACGCTGATGGGCATTTTCCAGGTCAACACCTGGGTTGCCGTTGTGGCCACTACGGGCTTGATCCTGAGTGCCTGCTACGCGCTTTGGCTCTATCGCCGGGTGATGCTGGGCGATCTGATCAAGGAAAGCCTGAAGACCATCACCGATATGTCCCGCCGCGAGCGCGCGATCTTTGCGCCGCTGGTGGTGATGACCCTGTTGCTCGGCGTTTACCCCGCCCTTGTGACCGATCTGATCGGCCCCTCGGTGGAAGCGCTGGTTGGAAATTACGAGACGGCCCTGGCCGAGCATGCGCCCGATGCGGCGGTGACGGCTGCGGAAACGGGAGACCACTAAGATGATTTCTTCGGACCTCGCGATCATCCTGCCGGAGATCTTCCTGTCGCTCTTCGCGATGGCGTCTCTGGTATTCGCCGTCTACACCAAGAAAGACGAGCTGGCGCCAACCATGGTCTGGGCCACTTCGGCGGTGATGCTGGCCGTTGCCTTCTGGGTGCTGCTCTCGGGCGGCGAGAGCCATGTGGCCTTCGGGGGCCTCTTCATCGACGATAGCTTTGCCCGGTTCGCCAAGGTGCTGATCCTCGTGTCGGCGGCCTGTGTGCTGCTGATGAGCCAGGATTTCATGGCGAAGCGCGGGTTGCTCAAGTTTGAGTATCCGGTGCTGGTGGTGCTCGCGGTTGTTGGCATGATGATGATGGTTTCCGCCGGTGATCTCATGTCGCTTTACATGGGCCTCGAGTTGCAATCGCTGGCGCTTTACGTTGTGGCCGCCCTGCGCCGCGACGGGGTGAAATCCACCGAGGCTGGCCTCAAATACTTTGTTCTGGGCGCACTCAGTTCAGGCCTTCTGCTCTACGGCGCCTCGCTCACCTATGGCTACGCGGGCACAACGTTGTTCTCGGGCATCATCACCGCTGCGGGCGAGGGCGTAATGCCAACCGGGCTGCTCTTTGGCCTTGTTTTCATCATCTCGGGCCTTGCCTTCAAGATCAGCGCCGTGCCGTTCCACATGTGGACGCCGGACGTGTATGAAGGTGCGCCAACGCCGATCACCGCGTTTTTTGCCACCGCGCCCAAGGTTGCGGCCATGGCGCTTTTTGCCCGCGTCATGCATGACGCTTTTGGCAATGCCACCCACGATTGGGGGCAGGTGCTGGCGCTGCTGGCGCTGCTCTCGATGTTCCTTGGTTCCATCGCGGCGCTGGGGCAACGCGACATTAAAAGGCTGATGGCGTATTCCTCGATTGCTCACATGGGCTATGCGCTTGTGGGCCTTGCTTCGGGCACCGAGCAGGGCGTGCAGTCGATGCTGGTTTACATGTCGATCTACGTGACCATGAACATCGGCACCTTTGCCTTCATCATGTCGATGGAGCGCGACGGGCGGCACATCACCGCGATTGACGGGTTGAAGCAGTTTGCCTCGAAAGAACCACTGAAGGCGCTGGCGTTGCTGCTGTTGATGTTCTCGCTTGCCGGGGTTCCGCCGTTGCTTGGCTTCTTTGGCAAGTTCACGGTGCTGCGGGCGGCGGTTGACGCCAATATGACCTGGCTCGCCGTGGCCGGGGCCGTGGCCTCGGTGATCGGCGCGTTCTATTACCTGCGGATTGTCTACTACATGTACTTCGGTGACGAGACCGAGCAGGCGGTAGATGGCAAGATGCAGCCGGTGGCCTTTGGCTTCCTCATGGCCTCGGCAGCGATCATGCTGCTTGGCGTGATCAACCTGTTCGGCGTGGATGGCTACGCCGCCACGGCCGCGGCAGCCCTTGTCAACTGAGGGCGCTTGGCCCGCAGCGACGGGGCTGATCACGCTGCAAAGCTGCGCGTCCACGATGCAGGAAGCGCGGCAGCGCTTTGCTGAATTTACCGGCCCGACATGGCTGCTTTCACATCGCCAAACCGGCGGGCACGGGCGGCGCGGGCGGCCCTGGGCCAATCCGGCCGGGGCGTTTACGGCGACGCTGGCGATCCCGCACCCCGGCACCGCCGAAGCGGCAGCGCAGCGCAGTTTCATCGCCGCATTAGCGCTGTTTGATGCGGTGGCCGAGGTTACCGGTCGCCCCGAAGCGCTTTCGCTCAAATGGCCGAATGATGTGTTGCTGAACGGCGGCAAACTGGCGGGCATTCTGCTCGAAAGCCTTAACCCGCGCCCCAATGGCCAGCTTGACGGGCTGCTGATTGGTTTGGGGGTGAACCTGATCCAGCCGCCTGAGGGCAGTGAGGTTGAGGCGCGCGCGGTGCGCCCCGTGGCCCTTGCCGCCGAGACCGGCATCACCGTTACCCCAGAGGATTTTCTGTCTCATCTTGCTCCGGCCTTTGCCGCGCATGAGCAGCGCTTTGCCACCCACGGCTTTGGCCCGATCCGCTCGGCATGGCTGGCCCGTGCCGCCAAACTGGGGCAAACCATCACGGCAAGGATGCCCCGCGAAGAGATCACCGGCACCTTTCGCAGCATAAACGAGATGGGCTACCTTCAACTTGACACACCCAAAGGCCTGGTTGGCATTGCTGCTGCCGAGGTCTTTTTTTGAGAAGGGGGCGGGCACATGCTGCTCTGCATTGATTGTGGGAATACCAACACCGTGTTTTCTGTCTGGGACACGGACAAGTTTGTCGCGACCCTGCGCACCTCCACCGAACATCAGCGCACGGCGGATCAATACTGGGTCTGGTTCTCGCAACTGATGGAACACCGGGGCATCGCCATAGACATCGACGCGGTGATCATTTCAACCACCGTGCCGCGTGTGGTGTTCAACCTGCGGGTCTTTACTGATCGCTATTTCAACGTGCGCCCGATGGTGGTTGGCAAGCCCGAATGCGCGCTGCCCCAGATGCCGCGTGTGGATGCCGGGGTGAGCGTGGGGCCGGACCGGTTGGTGAACACGGCGGGGGCGTTTGATCGCCATGGCGGCGATTTGATCGTGGTGGATTTCGGCACCGCCACCACCTTTGATGTGGTGGCCGAGGACGGAGCCTATGTGGGCGGTGTCATCGCGCCCGGCGTGAACCTCAGCCTTGAAGCGCTGCACGCGTCGGCCGCCGCACTTCCGCATGTGGATGTGACCAAACCCGAAAAGGTGATTGGCACCAATACGGTGGAGTGCATGCAATCTGGCGTGTTCTGGGGATATGTGGGCCTGGTCAACGGGGTTTGCGACCGAATCAAAGGTGAATATGGCCGTGAAATGCGGGTGATCGCCACGGGTGGGCTTGCGCCGCTGTTCCAGATGGGACATGCCCGCTTCGACGCATTAGAAGACGATCTAACAATGCATGGGCTGCGAGTGATCCATGCGCATAATGAGAGGCTTACGGCATGAGCGGTGGCAAAGAGCGGCTGATTTACCTTCCCTTGGGCGGGGCTGGCGAGGTGGGCATGAACGCCTATGTCTACGGCTACGGCAAACCGGGAAAGGAGCGGCTGATCCTTGTGGATATCGGCGTGACCTTCCCTGATATGGACAGCACGCCGGGGGTGGATCTGATCTTCCCTGACATGACCTGGCTCATCAAGAACAAGGACCGGCTGGAGGCGATTTTCATCACCCATGGCCATGAAGACCATGTTGGCGGTATTGGCCACTTCTGGGCGCAGCTTGGGGCCCCGGTTTATGCCCGCCGCTTTACCGCCGCGCTGGCGGTGCGCAAGATGGATGAGCAGGGCGTGGATGTGAACAACATGCACGCGGTTGGCCCTTGGCCAGAGATGGTGGAAGCGGGGCCGCTTTCGGTCAGCTTTTTGCCGGTCAGCCACTCGATCCCCGAAAGCTCGGGCCTTGTGATCGACTCGCCTGCGGGCCGCGTTGTGCATACCGGCGACTTCAAGCTTGATGGCAATCCGGTGGTGGGAGAGGCATTTTCGCCCGCGTTGTGGAACGAGGTCGCCGAACCGGGCGTGATCGCGCTGGCGTGTGACTCAACCAATATCATGGTGCCGCATCCGGGCCGCTCGGAGGCCACGCTGCCACCGGCGATTGCCAAGTTCATCAAGGACAGCACCGGCATGGTGGTGGCAACCACCTTCGCCTCCAATGTCGCGCGGGTAAAAACGCTGGCCGAGGCTGGCCATGCGGCCGGGCGCTCGGTGTGCCTGTTGGGGCGCGCGATGAAGCGGATGGTTGCCGTTGGGGTCGACACGGGCGTGCTGGAGGATTTTCCCCACACCGTGACCCCGGAAGAAGCCACCGGAATCCCGCGCGAAAACCTGCTGCTCATCGTCACCGGCTCGCAGGGCGAGCGCCGGGCGGCATCGGCGCAATTGGCGCGCGGCAAGTTTCTTGGCCTTTCGATGAAGGAAGGAGACACCTTCCTGTTTTCCTCCAAAACCATTCCCGGCAACGAGCGCGGCGTGTTGCGCATTGTGAATGCGTTTTCCGAGATGGGCGTGGATGTGGTGGATGACAGTTCGGGCCTTTACCATGTGTCGGGTCATGCCAACCGGCCAGACCTGGAGGCGATGCATGATCTGATGCGCCCCAAGATGCTGATCCCCATGCATGGCGAGCACCGGATGCTGCGCGCCCATGCCAATGTGGGCGAGGCCAAGGGCATCCCTTCGGTTGTCGCGGTCAATGGCTCGATGGTGGATCTCACCGGCGATCGCCCCGAAATCGTGGAGCATGTCGAAACCGGACGGACCTATCTGGATGGCTCGGTGAAGATCGGCGCGATGGACGGCGTGGTGCGGGACCGTATCCGCGTGGCGCTCAACGGCCAGGTCTTTGTGACCCTGATTATGGACGAGAATGACGAACCCCTGGGCGAGCCCTGGGCCGAACTGGTTGGCCTGCCCGAAACCGGCCGCTCGCGCGCACCGCTGGTTGAGCTGATCGAGGCGGCGGCAGATAGCTTCCTTGGGCGCGCCGAAGACAAAGTGTTGACGGACGATGACAAGATCGAGGAAGGGCTACGCCGCGTGGTGCGGCAGGTCTCGGTTGAGGAGATCGGCAAGAAGCCCGAGGTGAAAGTGGTGATCAGCCGTTTGAGCTAGGGCAGGGTGGGCGATGAGCGTCGCCCCCTTGAAACCCACACAAAAAAGGCCCGCATCTCGATGAGAGGCGCGGGCCTTTTATCGTTTCTGCGAAGGGCTTTAAGCCTCTTCGCTGGTTGTTGGATCGGGGGCTTCCTGCCGCTCCGAGAAGCTGCGGGCGATGAAATCAGGCATGTGGTCGCCCAGCCCTTGTGGGGCGGCGCCGCCTTCTTCGCGGTCACTCCGGCGGCCACGGCCTCGGCCACCACGCGAGCGGCGGCGACCCTTTTCGCCTTCGGCCTCATCCTGCTCACGCGCGGGGCGCTCCGGCTGGGCCTGCTCGGGCGCGGTGGTCGCGGCTTCGGCGGCCACAGGTTCTTCAACAGGGGAAGCGTCCGGGCTTGGGGCCTCGGCCTCTTCCTTTTGTGCCTCGGGCTTTTTCCGGCTGCGCGAGCGGCGCTCCCGCTTGGGCTTTTCCTCGGCGGCGGCCTCGCTTGGGGCGTCGTCGCCTGAAGTCTCCACAGAAGGAGCGGCTCCGGGGGCGTCGATCCGGGGGATCTCCATTTCGACAAGACGCTCGATGTCGGCAAAGTTGCGATCATCGGCGGGGGCGCAGATCATCAATGTGGTGCCCTTGCGCCCGGCGCGGCCGGTGCGGCCAATGCGGTGAACGTAGTCTTCGGCGTGCGACGGCACATCGTAGTTGAACACATGGCTCACAGCGGGAATATCAAGCCCACGGGCGGCCACATCCGAGGCCACAAGGAAGGTGATCGAGCCATCGCGGAAGCCATCAAGCGTGCGCATCCGCTGTGATTGGTCAAGATCGCCGTGGATCGGCGAGGCGTTATAACCGCTCTTTTTCAAGGACTTGGCCACCACATCCACATCAACCTTGCGGTTGCAGAAGATGATCGCGTTTGTGCAGGCTTCACCTTCACCGTCGATCATGTCGCGCAGCAGCTTGCGCTTTTCGGTGCCGGCACGGTCGCGGCGCGATGGTTTGAACATCACCACGCCCTGTTTGATGTTCTCGCCGGTTGTGGCGGCGCGGGCGACCTCGATCTTGGCGGGGTTGCTCAGGAAGGTGTTGGTGATCCGCTCGATCTCAGGCGCCATCGTGGCCGAGAAGAACAGCGTTTGCCGGGTGAAAGGCGTGAGGCCAAAAATGCGCTCGATATCTGGGATGAAGCCCATGTCGAGCATCCGGTCGGCCTCATCGACCACCATGATCTGCACGCCGGTGAGCAGCAGCTTGCCGCGCTCGAAATGGTCAAGCAGGCGGCCCGGCGTGGCGATCAGCACGTCAACACCCTTGTCGATCAGCTTGTCTTGCTCGCCAAAGGAAACACCGCCGATGAGCAGCGCCTTGGTCAGCTTGGTATGCTTGGCATAAACATCGAAGTTTTCCGCAACCTGTGCGGCCAGCTCGCGGGTGGGGGCGAGCACAAGGCTACGCGGCATCCGGGCGCGGGCACGGCCACGCTTGAGCATCGAGATCATCGGCAGCGTGAAGCTGGCGGTCTTGCCGGTGCCTGTTTGGGCAATGCCGAGCACATCGCGGCCCTCAAGCGCAGGCGGAATGGCGCCGGCCTGAATTGGGGTAGGGGTTTCGTAACCGGCTTCTTCGACGGCTTTCAGGACCTTCGGGTCCAACTTCAGATCAGAAAATTTTGTCATGTACGTCCATGGTTTGCAGGGAAATCCCGCGGAATGGGACGCAAATTCCGGGCGCCCCGCAGACTCGCCTCGCGCGCATCGCGTGGCGTTGTGCCGCGAGGTATCGCAAAAGAGCGCAGAGGTCAATCAGCCCACGCCGGTTGAAGCAAGGAACTGGTCAACCCTATCGGTATAAGGGCCGGGCATTCCGAGGGTGGAATTGATCGCGGAATGCGACAGCGCCACTTCCAGCACCTCGGCGCGCCCGCCGCGCGCCTTTACCTGCCGCGCAAAGGCGCGCGCGGCGGGCAGCGGCCCGCGCCGTTTGGTGGAACAAACCAGCAGAAAGGGCGCGGTGCCGGTTTGAAGGCGGGCACGGGGCGAGGCGCGCTCCCAAAACGCGCGGCTTTCGCCAAAGGCCGCCCGGTGAATGCGCGATGGGCGGCGGCGCATCGTAGTCTCGGCGTCATAAACTTCTGTATCCAGCGGCACGGTCGCCGCCCAGGGGTGCGCGCCCCATTGCCGGGCAAGGCCGGGATCGGCCCCGAGCAGGGCCACCAGATGCGCCCCGGCAGAATGGCCCATCAAGGCCATGCGCTTGGTGTCCAGCCCCCAAGAGGCGGCGTTCGCCTGAATATGCGAAATCCCGCGCGCCAGATCGGTGGCCTGCTGGAGCGGATCGGCCTCTGGCAGCAGGCGGGTATTGACCGACACGAAGCCAAGGCCACGGCCCGTCCAATGTGCGGCCTTCGCCTCCCAGACAGCGTCATTGCCCTTGTCGCCATATTGCCAACCGCCGCCGTGCATGAACACCACCATCGGCCCTTTTGGCGTGCTTTCGGGGAGATACACATCATACCGCTGGAGCGCATGGCCCCCATAGGCCACATCGCGCAGCACCTTGGGCGCGGCGCAGGTGGGGGTAGCGGCAAAGGCGGCAAGGCCAGCAAGCGTGGCGCGGCGAGTCAGGTGGAGCATGGCATATCCTTCTGCGCGGTAGGGTAGCCACGCCAGAGGGAGGATCAAGAGGGCGTGCGTTGCGCCCCGGCGCGACACGGCGCTTTTGCACGATTTTAGGCCAGCCTGCTGGCCGCGGCGGCAGGAGGGCTGTCGCAAACTTTGCCACTTTGCCACCCGGTTTTGCCACTCCGTTCACACGCGGCGGCAAAGCCTCTTCACCGGGGGTGCAATTTTCATGCTTGACAAAATTCAACATACAGAAGAGTTTTTCCATATTATGAATTTTGCAGATGCCTCCTCCACCCGCGCCGTTCGCCTGTTCGAGGCCTTCGCCTCGGTGGGCGCCCCCCAGTCCCTCAGCGAGATTTCTGATCTCCTCAATACACCGCTCAGCACCTGCCATGGGCTGGTGCGGGCGTTGCAAAACGGGGGATACCTTTACTCGAACGCCGCCTCGCGCCGCCATTATCCCACGCGAAGGTTGCTGCAGATCGCCGAAACGATCGCCGGGAACGACCCTGTCGTGACATATTTTGATCCGCACATGGCCGATCTCAGGGATCTTACCGCCGAGACGGTTATCCTTGGGGCGCTTCAAAAGGACTCGGTTGTTTACCTGAGCGTCGCAGAGAGCCCGAGCACGATCCGCTACAGCGCCAGACCCGGCGATATCAAGCCGCTGTATTCCAGTGCCTTGGGCAAACTGATGCTGGGAGAAGCCTCCCCCCGGCAGCGCGCCGCGCTTATCGCGGGGCTGTCGCTGGAGGCGATCACAGAGAACACGCTGACCGATGCCGACACGCTGCGCGACGATCTGGAAGAGGCGCGGGGCAGGGGGCTTTATGTCACCTGCGGCGAAAACGTATCGGAGGTGATGGCGATCGCGGCCCCGGCGCGCATCGCGGGCGAAACCTACGGCGTTGCGGTTGCGGGGCCAATTGCGCGGATGCAAGGCAAGCGCGATGAGATTGAACAGGCCCTGCTGGCGGCCTGCGCGCGGATTGGGGGAGATTTCCGATGACGTCACTTGTCGAGGTCACAAAGCGCGATGCCGTTCTGCATGTTTGCATCAACCGCCCCGAAAAGCGCAACGCGCTGAGCATGGAAACGCTGGATGCCGTTTGCGCCGCCTTCGGCGCGGCGGTGGATGACGACCTGAAGCTGGCGGTCCTGACCGGTGCGGGCGACAAGAGCTTTGCCGCCGGAGGCGACCTTAAGGAACTCGCCTCCGTCAAGGGGGAAGACGCCGCCGTTACGATGGCCAATCGCGCCAAGACGGCCCTCACGGCCGTGCGGAACTTTCCGCTGCCGGTCATTGCCGCGTTGAACGGCGATGCCCTGGGGGGCGGGGCCGAACTGGCGATGGCCTGCGACATGCGGGTTGCCGCTTCGCACGCAAGGATCGGTTTCATTCAAGGCAAGCTGGGGATCACCTCGGCCTGGGGCGGGGGGGTTGACCTTATGCGCCTGATCGGACCCGCGCGGGCGTTGCAGATGATGACCCGGATGGAGGTGCTGGCCCCCGCCGATGCAAGCGCGATGGGGCTTTACAATGCGACCGCCGGGGAGGGGGTATCGCTGGAGGAGGCGCTGGAAGATTTCATCGCGCCCATGCGCGGCCAGTCGCCACATGTCATGCGGTCTTTCAAGGAACTCGCGTTGCATCTGCGCCGGAACGACAGAGCCGAAATGGACAAGCTCGAAACCCATAACTTCGGTTTTGCCTGGGCACACCCCGATCATGACCGCGCCGTCGAACGGCTGCTGAACAGGACAAACGTGAAATGACAAAACCGGCTTCAACCACCCAGCACGACCACCTGTCGCGCACCCCTTCCGGGATAGAGGTTCCGATCACGGTCACACCCGAGATGGCCGGAGAAGCCGCCCTGGGCGCGCCGGGGCAGTTTCCGTTTACGCGTGGCATTTTCGAGAACGGGTATCGCGGCAGGCTCTGGACGATCCGGCAATACTCGGGCTTCGGCACGGCGGAATCCACCAACGAGCGCTATCGGTTCCTGCTCGATCGCGGCCAGACCGGGCTGTCGGTGGCGCTCGATCTGCCAACCCAGTGCGGCTATGACCCCGATGACGAGATGGCCATGTCAGAGATCGGCAAGGTCGGGGTGTCGCTGTCGACGCTGGCGGAGGCCGAAATCCTGTTCGACCAGATCGACCTGTCGAAAATCTCCACGTCGTTCACCATCAACGGCACGGCGGCGATCATCTACGCGATGTATCTTGCGGTTGCTGACAAGAAAGGCGTGCCGCGCGCGCAGCTGACCGGGACGATCCAGAACGACATTCTCAAGGAATACGTCGCCCGCGGAACGTGGATCTTCCCGGTGAGGCCATCGATGCGCCTGATCGCTGACTCGGTCCTTTATGCCAACGAGCAGACACCGCGCTTCAACCCGATCTCCATTGCCGGCGCGCATGTGCGCGATGCCGGGTGCACGGCGGCGGAGGAGATGGCCTATACCCTGGCCAACGGCCTCGCCTATGTTGACGAATTCAAGCGACGGGGCGGCGATATCGACCATTTCGCCAAGCGGTTGAGCTTTTTCTTTTACGTCCACATGGACCTCTTCGAGGAGGTTGCCAAGTTTCGCGCCGGTCGGCGGATGTGGGCCAAAATGCTCTCGGAACGCTATGGTGTGAGCGATGAAAAGGCGCTCCAGTTCCGCTTTGGCGTGGTGTGCGGCGGCTCTTCCCTGACGGCGGCACAACCGATGAACAACGTGGTGCGCGTTGGCATTGAAACGATGGCTGCCGTAATGGGCGGCGCGCAGTCGATCTTTACCTGCGCCTTCGACGAAGCTTACCAGATCCCGACCGAAAACAGCGCCGAGATCGCGCTGCGCACACAACAGATCGTGGCGCAGGAAAGCGGCGTGGCCCGCACGGTCGACCCGCTGGGGGGCAGCTATTACGTGGAGTGGCTGACCGACCAGATGGAAGAGATGATCGGCACAATCATGGACGAGGTTGACGCCTACGGCGGCGTCGTGAAGGCGATCGAGGACGGATACCTGCAAGCCAAGATCGCCGAGCGCGCCAAGGAGCGCAAGGAAGCGACCGACAGCGGCGCGCGGCCCGTGGTTGGCGTCAACGTCGGCACCCGTGACAAGAGCGAAAGCGACCGGGGCGAGATGTTCAGCCAGGACCCGGAAACGGTCAAACAAGTGCTGGAAAAGCACAAGCGCACCATGGAGCGCCGGGATCAGGCCGCCGTCGACAAGGCGCTCGCCGCCCTGGGCGCGGCGGCTGCAACGGATACCGAGAACGTCATGCCGCATCTGGTCGATTGCTGCCACGCCTACGCCACCGTGGGCGAGATGGTGGCAACCCTGAAAAAGGAATGGGGCGAATTCCAGGAACCCATAAGGTTTTGATGACATGACACTTGAAAAGAAACGCATCCTGATCGCCAAGCCCGGCCTCGACGGCCACGACGTGGGCGCCAAGGTGATCGCGCTGGCCCTGCGCGACGCGGGCGCCGAGGTGATCTATACCGGCCTGCGCCGCAGCCCCGAGCAGATCGTGCGCATCGCGGTGGACGAAGACGTGGACATGCTGGGCCTGTCGATTTTGTCCGGCAGTCACAAGGAACTGGCCACCTCCATCATAGCACGGTTGCGGGAGGAAGACGCCGGGGACATCAAGGTTTTCGTCGGCGGCACGATCCCGGAAGAGGACTTCGAGGCGCTGCGCGCCGAGGGGGTCTCGGGCATCTTCACCAGCGAAATGACGATCGAATCCGTCATCGCCGAAGTCGACAGCCAGCTTTCCTGATGGCGGGGCCGCTCACAGGCAAGACCATCATCGAGGTCGGCCATATGTTGGCCGGTCCCTATTGCGGGATGCTGCTGTCTGACCTTGGGGCGCGGGTCATCAAGGTGGAGTCCCCCGAAGGCGATATCGGGCGCAACATCGGGCCGCATCATGTGGGCGGGCACAACACCTATTTCGCCTCCCTCAATCGCGGCAAGGAAAGCGTGACGCTCGATCTTGGCTCGCAGGAGGGGAAGGCCGGTCTTTCACGGCTCGTCGGTATGGCAGACGGATTGCTCACCAACCTGCGCCCGTCGGCGATCAAGAAACTGGGGCTGACCTATGACAGCCTGAAAGAGATCAAGCCCCGCCTCGCCTGCCTCGCGCTGACAGGCTACGGGCTCGATGGCCCTTACGCCGATTCCCCCGCCTACGACTACGTTATTCAGGCGATGACCGGCGTGATGCTGTTGACCGGAGATCCGGATGGTCCGCCGGTGAAATCGGGGTATTCGGCGGTGGACAATTCCGCCGGTATCATGGGGGCTTTGGGGCTGGTCGCAAAGATGCTGGAAGGCAAGGGCGGGCAGGTCGACGTGTCGATGTACGACACGATGATGTCACAGATGAACTATCTCGGGAGCAGCTACCTCAATTCGGGCGAGCTCCCCAAGCGGATCAAGGACGGGGGGCACCCCTTCATCGTGCCCGCGCAGCTGTTTCGCACGAAAGAGGGCTACGTCGTGCTCTTTATCACGCACGACAAGTTCTGGCGGGTCTTTGCGGAATCGCTGGGGGAGCCCGAATGGCTCAGCGATCCGAGGTTTTCCACGATGTCCGGGCGGTCGGCGAACAGGGATATCGTTGTTGCTCAGATTTCCGCGCGGCTGTTGGAGAAGACCGCAGAGGAATGGGTTGAGCAATTCGCCCCGCTGGGGCTTGTCGTGGCCTCTCTCTGCTCGTTGCCAGATGCGCTGGAGGGACCGCTCAGCGCATCGCGCAACATGGTGATCGAGATCCCGGTTGATGGCGACACGCTGCGCCTGATCGGCAGCGCCATCAAGATCGCGGGCGAAGCCCCGGATTTCCGCGCGCCGCCTGCGTTGGGTGAGCATAACGCCCAACTGTTGGAATAGCGGCAATGAGCACCGATACGCCCCTCAACCGCCGCCAGATATCGCGGGAGCTGACCCGGATCGCGAATGCATCGGTACGGGATGTGCTGGACACCATCGGTCACAGCGAGGCGCCTGCCGCGTTCCGCATCGGGATCACCGGCCCGCCAGGGGGCGGCAAATCGACCCTGATCAACGCCCTGGTCAAGGATCGCCTGAAAAACCGCAGCGACACGAGGTTGGCGGTGCTGGCCATTGATCCCTCCAGCCCGGTGAGCGGCGGCGCGATCCTTGGGGACCGCATCCGGATGGATGCAATTGCCGATCTGCCGGGCCTCTACCTGCGGTCCCTGTCGAGCCGGGGCGCGCGCAATGGGCTGTGTGACAATATCGTGGACCTGCTCACCCTGCTGGAGACCCACGGTTTTGACGAGGTAGTGCTGGAAACCGTCGGAGTTGGCCAATCAGAAGTTGCCGTGCATGAGGTTGTCGACACGCTGGTGGTGATCGTGCCCCCTGATGCAGGCGACAGCGTGCAAACCATGAAGTCCGGCATCCTCGAAATGGCTGACATTGTCGTTGTCACCAAGGCCGACCAGCCGGGCGCGCGGCGCATGGCCTCCGATCTTGCCGCCGTGTTGCGCAAGCGCGGCGACCGGGATGTGCCCGTATTGCAGACCGAAGCCGAGGGGGCCGGGGTCGCCGCGCTGAACCAGGCTATCAACGACCACCGCGCCTGGCTCGCGGCGAACCATCCGCATGCCCTGACGCGGGAGAACAGGCGGCGGTATCACCTGCAGGCTCTGATCGAGCGGCAGGTTCAGGACGCATTGAAAGCGAAGGGAGACATTACGCGCGGCACGCTGACCGCATCTTACGACCGACTGCTCGCAGCCTTGCGGGTGAAATGAAACCGAATGGGAGGAGACCATCATGAACAGAACTTTCAAGGGAGTTACAGTGGCGGCGGCACTATTGGCCGCCGGGGTCGCGCATGCGCAAGACAGGCTGACAATGGGCGCGACCCACAGCGCCTCGTCGTTTTATGCTTACCAGGTAGGGATCACGAATTTCCTCAACACTGCCGTCGAGACCGTTAATATCAACGTTCGGGAGCTTGGGGGCGCTGAAGTATCGACCGAGGCGCTGTTGCGCGACGAAGTGGATATGGGTATTTCCGTTACCTCATCGGACTTCGCGGCGCTGAACGGGGTGGAGCCTTTCAGCGGCAAGGCCGAAAAGCTGCGCACGCTTTACTACTTTGCGCCGCTGCCGCTGAATTTCGTGGTGGCCGCCGATGCCGGTGTTGACACTGTCGATGCGCTTGCCGGCGCGGCCTTCAACCCCGGTGGGCGCGGCACATCGACCGAGCGCCAGGTTGAGCAGGTCATGGAAACCATCGGCGTCACCCCCGATTGGCTTCGTGCCGAAGGCGGCGATGCGCTGGATGCCTTCCAGAACGGCCAGATCGTGGGGTTCGTGAAGGGGGGCAACCACCCCGATGGCTACATTCAGCAGGCGGCTTCTGCCCGCGACATCGTGTTCCTCTCGCTGGATGAGGCCCAGCGCAACAGCGTGATCGAGGCCTATCCGTTCTTCAGCGCCGCAAAGAGCACCCCAAGCACGTTCTACGGTGAGACCGAAGGCGAGGTGTCCACGCTGCAAACGGCCATCGGCATCAACACCACGACAAACCTTGACGAGGAAACCGCCTACCAGATCGCCAAAGCCGTGTTCTCTGACGCGGGCAAGCAGGCGGCTTCCGAGGTGTATGCCCCGGCCAAAACCATCGACGTGGCGCAGCTCACCATCGACGCTGCGGTGGCGCCGCTCCACAAGGGGGTTATTCGCTACCTCGAAGAGGCGGGCTATACCGTGCCCGATGACCTGAAGGCGCAGGACTGACCCTTGCCCCCCACAGCAACCGGGCAAATGGGAGCCTCCGGGGATAGCCCTCTCCGGAGGTTTCCTGCGCGCATCCTGCTGGGCCTCGCGGTCGCCTGGGTGCTGTTCCATCTCGCCGCCGCCGGGTTCGGGTTGGTGGGCAGCCATGTGCTGCGCAGCGTCCACCTCGGCGGGGCGATCATATTGACACTTTGCTTTCAGCCATTGCCGCGTTTCTGGCGGTGGCTGGATGCGCTGCTTATCCTGGCCGTCGCTGCCGCCACGCTTTATCTTGTGGTGCGCAGCGACGCGATCCTGCTGTCGAACTGGTTCACCCATCTCTGGCCCGAACGCATTTTGGGAGCGCTCATGTTTGCGGGCCTCGTCGAAGGTGTGCGCCGGGCTCTTGGCTGGGGCTTCGTTGCGCTGATCGCCGTTTTTGTCGGTTACGCGGTGCTGGGGCCTTATATTCCGGGCACCTTCGGGCATCGCGGCCTGTCGTTCGACCGGCTGATCTTCAGCTTCTACCTCGGCAGCCAGGGTGTGGCCGGTATGCTGATCGGCATCTCTGCCAGCATCGTCGCGCTTTTCCTGATCTTCGGAGAAATCCTGAACGCCAGCGGCGCGGGCAACACCTTCATCAACGTCGCCCTGCGCATCGGTGGATCGTTCCGGGGGGGCGCGGGCATGGTGGCGGTCATCGGCAGCGCTTTCATGGGCATGATCAATGGCAGCGCCGTGGCAAACGTCGCCTCGACCGGGGTGCTGACGATCCCGCTCATGCGCCGCTTGGGCTTCTCGCGCAATCTCGCCGGAGCGATCGAGGCCGTGGCCTCTACCGGAGGGCAATTCATGCCGCCGATCATGGGGCCGGGTGCGTTCCTTATGGCGGAACTACTGGGCATCTCTTATCTTGACGTGGCCGTGACCGCACTGATCCCCTCAACGCTGTTTTACATCGGCCTGCTGCTCGCCGTCTGGCTTTTTGCGGGCAAGAACGGCTTGCAGCCGATCCCGGCAGACATGATCCCCAGCCGCGCAGTTGCCTATGCACCGCTTGCGATGCTGGCCTTGCTGCTGCCAATCGGCGCACTTGTTGGCCTCGTCATCGCGCGCTTTACTGTGCAATACGCGGTCCTCTGCGCCATCCTGATCGCGGCGGCTCTTTTCGTCGTGCAAGCGATCCTGCGCTATAAGCAGCGGCAATCAGACCCGGATGCGGTTTCTCCCACACGGGAGCTGGCCCGCGCCCTGGATTCTTCGGCCCGCAACATCGCCTATGTCGGCATGATCATCGCCGCCGCTCAGATCATCGTGGCGGTCATCAACCTGACCGGCCTTGGCGTTACCCTGTCGCAAATCATCGTCAGCCTCGGGCAAAGCAACCTTATCCTGTCGCTCGTTCTGACGATGGGTGTCGCGATCCTGCTGGGCATGGGGATGCCGACGCCTGCCGCCTATGCCGTGGCCGCAGCCGTGCTGGGGCCACCTCTGGCGCGGCTTGGCCTTGAAATGCTGCCCGCTCACCTGTTCATCTACTATTTCGCCTGCCTTGCGGCGATCACGCCGCCGGTTGCTTCGGCTGTATTTGCCGCCTGCGCGATCAGCCGCGGATCGGTCATCCCCACGGCGGGCCATGCGATCTTGCTGTCGCTCAGCCTGTTCCTCGTGCCTTACCTCTTTGTCATGGACCCGGTGCTGCTGCTGCGGGGCAGCGTGCCCGCCATCGCGTTGGCGGTGGTCACGAGCATGTTGGGCGTGGCGACACTAACGCTGTCGACAATCGGTTACCTCATGGCTCCGATTCCAGGGATCGCGCGGATCGTGCTGGGGATCGCGGCGCTGGCGATGATCGTTCCGGGCTGGGTGAGCGACCTCGTGGGACTATCCATCGCTGGTGTCGTGATGGCTATGTTGCTGTCAGGGAGGTCTCGGCTTGCGGACCCTGGCTGAGGAGGCTTCACAAACGCCCGGTTTCGGCTTCCAAAAGAGGGGCGGAAGCAGGCGGCATGTCAGGGCGGTGTTGTAAAACGCCGCCCGTTTCAAAGAGACATGCCGCCATGGTCAAATCTGCTGTTACACGGATTGAGCTGCCAGCGGAATGTTCACCGACAGGTCCGACAGGAGCCAGAAATAGGGCGTTTCGGGCCTGTCAGGCCTCCTTGGTCGCAGTGAGCGTTATATCGGGGTAATCCCGCGCAACCCGGTCGATATCCCATTGAAGGCGCGTCAGATAAACGATGTCACCGTCATTGTCGGTTGCCATGTGCTGCTTGTTGGCCTGAGCAAATTTCTCAACCGCCTCCTTGGAGCCATTCACCCAGCGGGCCGATGTGAACTGGCTCTGCTCAAAGCGCACGGGAAGCCCGTATTCCATCTCGATCCGGCTGGCCAATACCTCAAACTGAAGCTGCCCGACAACGCCAACGATGAAGCCAGAGCCGATCATCGGTTTAAAGATTTTGGCGGCACCTTCCTCGGCAAACTGCATCAGCGCCTTGTCGAGATGCTTGGCTTTGAGCGGATCACCGGCCCGGCAGGATTGCAGCAACTCCGGTGCAAAACTGGGGATGCCTTTGACCCTGATCGCCTCCCCCTCGGTCAGCGTATCGCCGATGCGCAACTGGCCATGGTTGGGGATGCCGATGATGTCACCGGCCCAGGCCTCTTCGGCAAGTTCGCGGTCAGAGGCCAAAAAGAGCACCGGGTTTGTTATCGCCATCGGCTTCTTGGTGCGCACATGAGTCAGCTTCATGCCGCGCTTGAAATGGCCGGAGGCCATGCGCACAAAGGCCACGCGGTCACGGTGCTTTGGGTCCATATTTGCCTGCACCTTGAAAACGAAACCGGCCACCTTGTCTTCCTCGGGGGCAATCTGGCGCGGCTCGGCGACTTGCGGTTGCGGCTCTGGCCCGAATTGCGCGATGCCGTCCATCAATTCCTTCACGCCGAAGGAGTTGATCGCGGAGCCAAACCAGATTGGCGTCAGCGTGCCATCGGCCAGCGCCTGCGGATCAAGCGGGGGCAGCAGGCCGCGCACCATCTCCACCTCTTCGATCAGCTTTTCGCGCAGATCCTCGGGGATGTGCTCGGCCAACTTCGGATCGTCCAGCCCTTCGATACGGATACTCTCGGCAACCTTGTTGCGGTCTGCCCGGTCCATCAGCTCAAGGCGGTTGTTGAGCATGTCATAACAGCCCATGAAATCACGGCCCACGCCGATGGGCCAGCTCGCCGGGGTGACGTCAATCGCCAGCATTTCCTGGATTTCGTCAATGATCTCAAAGGTGTCGCGGCTCTCCCTGTCCATCTTGTTACAGAAGGTCAGGATCGGCAGGTCGCGCAGGCGGCAGACCTCGAACAGCTTTTGCGTTTGGCTCTCAATCCCCTTGGCGCCATCAATCACCATCACGGCGGCATCCACGGCGGTGAGAGTGCGATAGGTGTCTTCCGAAAAGTCACTGTGGCCGGGCGTGTCCACAAGGTTGAAGCGATAGGTGCCGTAATCAAACGACATGGCGGAGGCCGAAACCGAGATGCCCCGGTCCTTTTCCATCTGCATGAAGTCCGAGCGCGTGCGCCGCGCCTCGCCTTTGGCCCGGACCTGGCCCGCCATCTGGATCGCGCCGCCGTAAAGCAGGAACTTCTCGGTGAGTGTGGTCTTGCCGGCGTCGGGATGCGAGATGATCGCAAAGGTCCGGCGGCGGGCGATTTCGGGCGGCAGAGGTGGGCGGTTGTCCAACATGGGCGGCTTGTAGCAGAGCCGGCGGGAACGGCAAGGTGCGCTGCTGCGTTGGGGAGTTAAAGGAGAAAGACTATGCCAAAGAAAGACCCCGGACCAAGCGTGAAGAACGACGACACCTATGAAGCGCTGCGTGACAAGGGCTACTCAAAGGAAAAATCAGCCCGCATCGCCAATGCTCAGGCCAACGATGATATGAAACCATCCGTAAAAGGCGGCAAGGCCCCGCCATATGAGGAGTGGACGAAGGAGGCGCTTTACGAGCGCGCTCAGGAGCTTGAGATAGATGGTCGCTCAACCATGGATAAGGCGGAGTTGATCGCCGCGTTGCGCGGTTAACGCCCGCCGCCGCCCTTGAAGAGCTTGCGGCGGTATTCCGGGTCCAGCCTGTCTGGCCCTACCTCTGTGCCAAAGGCTGGAGCGTGAGCAACATCACCAAACTCGGCCATCAACCCTTCGGCCATCTCACCCGGCAGGCTTTGGCGGGTGTTTGGTGAAAGCTCCAGTGATTCCACGGGGATACACTCTGCATAGATCACCTCATGCTGATCGAAGACCAGGGTGAAATAATCCACAAAACCGCCCTTGCGGATGTAAACGGAATCGTCGTCCACCAGCAGGCTCGCCTTCACCAGCATCTCGGCGGTTTCGGTCACCCGGTCTGCGCCGCGTTGGTACACAAAGAGCCGCTGATGCTGGCTCAGGATCAGGTCTGACGCGTTGCCAAGCGTGTCTTTGGTGATGACAACAGGGGCATAAGCGCCAACGGCGCGCACCGTTTGCTGGCCGGTCCAACGCACCGGCTGGGCACCATGATCGCGCGTCAGCACCCTGTCACCCACCCTCAGGTCTTCCACCGGGCGTTGCGCACCAGAGGAGAGGGTGATCGCGGTGCCACGGGCAAAGGCAAAGGAGGTGAGATCGGAAAGATGCACCTCACCGGGGTCTTCCGACACGCCAATCAGCGCGTAACCGACCCGCGGTTCAATCGGTTGAAGCGGCAGAACATGCCGGGTGAGGCCCGCGGTGCCCGGCAGTTCGATCACCAGCAGTTCAATGCCGCCCCCGTCGCCGCCCATCACCGTCAGGCGACCGGCAAGGCGGACGGCATCGCCGGCGCGGCCCACTTCGGAGCCATCGCCAACCAGATGCACACCGCTTTCAGAAGCAATCGCCAGCTTGGCAACCTGCGCTTCCTCGGCCAACTCGTACGTGTCGCCTTCGCAAAGCTCGTCGACCGCCTCAAGCACATCGCCAAGGTTGGCCCCCGACGTCACCCGAAGATCATCGCCCGAAAAGACGTGACACATGTAACTGGCCCGCTGTGGCGGAGTGTGACGGCTCATATTGTGGTGTCCTGCGGTGTGGTCATCTACTGTTTCAAACGTCTCTTAAAAACCTGCGCCGCCAAGGCCGCGCAATAACCCCACACCTGCATAGTGGATAGGCAAGCTTGCCGCAGGGGTCAACCAATCGCCGCTAATGGGCCTAGAATGTGGCGAATTAGTTAAAACTGGATGAACAGTCCCGCCCAAGGGGCGCAGATTTTTCAGCGTCTGGCGAATCGCGCGGGGCAGGGGCAGGATGCGGCGAAATTGAAATCAGGAGGAAAAGCCATGGATCTGGGTATCAAGGGAAAGCGCGCGTTGGTTGCAGCTTCCTCGAAGGGCTTGGGGCTAGGTTGCGCCCGCGCCTTGGCCGAAGCGGGCTGCGATCTCATCATGAACGCACGCGGCGAAGAGGCGCTTGAAGCCGCCGCGCAGGCGATCCGCGATGACTTTGGCGTTGAGGTCACAACAGTGGCTTGCGACGTGACCACAGAGGACGGCCGCGCCAAACTGCTCGCGGCGGCTGGCAAGGTGGACATCCTCGTGACCAACGCCGGTGGCCCCCCTCCGGGCATGTGGCAGGACTGGAGCCGCGACGATTTCATCAAGGCGCTCGATGCCAACATGCTGACGCCCATCGCCTTGATGCAGGCCGCGCTGCCGGGGATGATTGAGCGGGGCTGGGGCCGGGTGGTGAACATCACCTCGCAGTCCGTCAAATCGCCGATTGCGGTGCTTGGCCTCTCCAATTCTGCGCGCACAGGGCTGACCGGATTTGTCGCGGGAACGGCGCGGCAGGTTGCCGAACATGGCGTCAATATCAATAACTTGCTGCCCGGTATTCATGCAACGGATCGGGCGGATTCGCTCGATACAGGCATGGCCGAAAAGGAGGGCATCACCCTGGAGGAGGCCCGTGCCAAACGCACCGCCACCATCCCCGCAAAACGCTACGGCACAGCGGAAGAATTTGGTCAGACCTGCGCCTTCATGTGCTCACAGCACGCGGGCTATATGATCGGCCAGAACATCCTGCTGGATGGCGGTTCGCTCAACTACACGCTCTGACTTGTCGCCACCGGGCCTGCCTGCTACCACCTGCCAAACCCGAGGTAATCGCTCGGGAAAGGAGTAGGCAGAGCCTTGGCAAGCGCATTCCGACTTGAGGTAAAAAACCTGACGCGTCGCTATGGCGGGCGTGCCGTTGTGTCTGACCTCTCGCTTGGGGTGGCGCCGGGGCAGGTGACTTGCCTGTTGGGGCCCTCGGGATGCGGCAAGTCCACCACGCTGCGCATGATTGCCGGGGTGGATCGCCCCGATGAGGGGCAGGTGCTGGTGGAAGGCGAGGTGGTGTCGGACGCCAAGCACTTCCTGCCGCCGGAAGAACGCCACATTGGCCTTATGTTTCAAGACTTTGCGCTGTTTCCGCATCTGAACGTGGCGCGCAACGTGGCCTTTGGCCTGCGGGGGCACGGGGCGGAGTCGCGCAAACGGGTGGAAGAGCTGCTCGCCCGTGTTGGTCTCTCGCGCTACATTGATGCCTACCCCCATGAGCTTTCGGGCGGTGAGCAGCAACGGGTGGCCCTTGCGCGTGCCTTGGCCCCCCGGCCTGCGATCATGTTGATGGACGAGCCATTTTCCGGCCTCGACAACAGGTTGCGCGATGACATTCGCGATGAAACGCTGGGTTTGCTGAAGGAAGAAGGCACCGCCGTGCTGCTGGTGACCCATGAGCCGGATGAGGCGATGCGGATGGCCGATGAGATTGCCCTCATGCGGGAGGGGCGAGTGGTGCAACGCGGTGCGCCCTACACGATCTACAACAATCCGGCAGATATGAAAGCGGCAGCATTTTTCAGCGATATCAACGTTCTGCGCGGCGAAGTTCATGGGGCTTTGATCGACACTGCCTTTGGCTCTTTCCTTGCGCCGGGGCACCCGGATGGGGCGATGATCGAGATCGGCATTCGGCCACAACACCTGCACATCGACTTTGATCGCGCTGGCCAAAGACCCAACCCGACCAAGAGCCACGGCATGCCCGCGCGGGGTGTGGTGGAACGGGCGCGTTTCATGGGGCGCGAAAGCCTCATCGAGCTGCGGATGGATCATGATGGGGCGGTGCTGAAAGCGACGATTCCCAATGTTTTCATGCCTAAACCGGGCACCGCCCTTTGGCTCACAATCCGTCGTGACAGGTGTTTTCTGTTTCCGGCCGCGCAGGACTAAGCGGCTACCTGCGGCGAAACACCCCGGAATTTGCTGTTTCGTGATGGAATGGCCCCTTTCATCTGCCGCCCGCATTCCATAAATAGAAACGACTTGATCGGGCACGAAACTGCTCGGCGAGGCTTTAGGGATAAAGGACGGCAAGCCATGAACGCGATGTTTATCACGAATATTCCCCCGGTCGGCTGGCTGCTGATCGCCGTGGTCGTGCTGGTGCTCTTCGGGCGCGGCAAGATCTCTTCGCTGATGGGCGAAGTGGGCAAGGGGATCACTTCCTTCAAGAAGGGCGTATCGGAAGGCACCAAAGAGCTGGAAGAGGCGGACGCGGCTGCGGCGCGCGACGTAACCCCCGAGGAAGAAAAGAAAGATAACGCCTGAGGGCGATTGATCGAGGGCGCGGGTAATGGGCTGGAGCGAGCTTCTTTTGATCGGCGTCGTGGCCCTCATAGTGGTGGGGCCAAAGGACTTGCCGGTGATGTTTCAATCGCTGGGCAAGATGACGGCCAAGGTCAAACGCATGGCGCGCGAGTTTTCGCGGGCCATGGAGGATGCGGCTGACAGCACCGGCATGGGGGATGTTGCCAAGGACCTCAACAAGGTGATGAGTCCGCGCTCGATGGGCGTCGACAAGCTGCGCGAAGCGGCAGATCGCTTTGACAAGTGGGAGCCGGGGAAACCGGGGAAACCCGCTGAAAAACCAGAGCTTTCCAAGGATCGCGCGGAGGCTGCCGAGAAGATCAAGGCGGCAACGGCGAAGGCCGCGACCGAGCGCAAGGCGGCTGAGGCGGCGGCAGAAGCGGCCGAGCTTTCAGACGAGCCGGATGTGACGCCAGAGCCAAAGAAAACCGCCACTAAAACCACAGCAAAAACAACGGCTTCCAAGGCAAAGGTAAAGTCACCTGCCGCTAGGAAGCCAGCGGCCAAAAGTGCTGCGAAACCTTCGACAAAGACGGCCTCGAAAACGGCATCAAAATCGGCGGCCAAGAAACCCGCCGCCAAGAAGCCCGCCGCAAGCAAAGCGACGCCCCCCAAGAAACCAGCGGCGAAGAAAACCGCCGAAAAGCCCGCCGCCTCGGGCAAACCGCAGGTGAGCTGAGACCCATATGGCCCATACCGAAGAAGACCTAGACGATAGCTCCGCGCCACTGATCGAACATTTGGCCGAGTTGCGCACCCGGTTGATCCGGGCGGCTGTGGCCCTTGTGGTGGCGATTTTCATCTGCTTCTTTTTCTGGAACCCTATCTTCAACTTCCTAACAAATCCTATCTGCATTGCGCTCACCGAACGAGGGCAGGGCTGCGGGCTGGTTTTGATCAAGTTGCAGGAGGGCTTTTTCACCGCGATTCGCATCTCGATTCTGGGCGGCTTCATGCTGGCGTTTCCGATTATTTCCTACCAATTGTGGCGGTTCGTCGCGCCCGGCCTTTATAGATCCGAGCGCGGGGCGTTTTTGCCATTCATGTTTGCCTCCCCGGTGATGTTCTTCATGGGCGCGGCCTTTGCCTTTTACGTTGTGGCGCCGCTGGCCTTTGATTTCTTCCTGAACTTCCAGCAGGTTGGCGAAGCTGGAGAGTTGGTGGAAGCCGCAGAAGGCCAGGAAACATTGGCGGATGCAGGCATCACCTTTCAAGGCTCGATGCAGGAATACCTCAAGCTGGTCATCACCTTCATCATGGCCTTCGGGATTTGCTTCCAACTGCCGGTTTTGTTGACGCTGCTCGGCAAGGCGGGGCTGGTTTCGGCCAAGGGGCTGGGAGCGATGCGCAAATATGCGGTGGTCGCCATTCTGGTGCTGGCCGGGGTCATCACGCCGCCGGATGTGTTCACCCAAGTTATTCTGTTCGTTGCGGTTTACGGCCTTTACGAAGTGTCGATCCAACTGGTCAAATGGGTTGAGAAAAAGCGCAAGGAACGGCTGATGGCCGAGGGTCTTTGGGATGAAGACCTGGAAGACTGGGACGATGACGATGACGACTCAGGGGAGGAAAAGGCGTGAGTGACGAGGCCCTGAGCCGGATCGCCGCAGCGCTGGAGCGGATCGCGCCAGCGCCTTTGGAGGCCCCTGATTTTAGCTCCGCGCCGGCGTTTTTGTGGCACTCGGAGCCGGACCATCTGGAGCCTGTCACGCAGGTGAACCGGGTGGACCTTTCGCTGCTGCTAGGGATCAACCGCTCGCGTGATACCCTGCTCGAAAACACCCGCCAGTTTGCCCGAGGGTTGCCTGCCAACAATGCCCTGCTTTGGGGCGCACGCGGAATGGGAAAATCGAGCCTTGTCAAAGCGGTGCATGCCACTGTTGAGGCCGAGGCTCCGGGGCTGAAGCTGGTGGAAGTGCAGCGCGAAGACCTGCCTTCGATCAGCCGTTTGCTAAGCCATTTGCGCACCTCTGACGCGCGGTTTTTGCTGTTCTGCGATGACCTCTCTTTCAGCCATGATGATGAGCATTATAAGTCACTTAAGGCGGTGCTGGATGGGGGGATTGCGGGGCGGCCTGAGAATGTTTTGTTCTATGCCACATCGAACCGGCGCCACCTTATGCCGCGCGATATGATCGAGAACGAACGTTCCAGTGCGATCAACCCCAGTGAGGCGGTTGAGGAGAAGGTTTCGCTGAGTGATCGCTTTGGGCTGTGGCTGGGCTTCCACCCTTGCGATCAGGACGAATATCTGGCCATGATTTCAGGCTATTGCGCGGCGCACGGGCTTGAGGTTGAGCCGGAGCGGCTGCGGGCCGAGGCGATTGAATGGCAGGCGACGCGGGGCGGGCGGTCGGGCCGGGTGGCGTGGCAGTTCTTCACCGATCTGGCGGGCCGTGAGGGTGTGAAAATCACCACCTGAGGGCCGTTAATCGCAAAAAGATCACAGCCACAAGCGATGCACATCCGATGCACAAGTGATGCGCATCCAAATTCGCCCCATATGGTTAAATAAATCCGGCGTTCGCCGGACGTTGCAAAGCGGTTTTCAATGAAAGCGCATGTAGGTGCGCAGGTCACTTCCGAAGCGGGCAAACGCCTCATCCTGGGAGCCGACGCCGGGGGGCAGCATCCAGGCGGCGAGCGCCAGTTGATCGCCATGCCGCCCGATATACTGAAGCTGCACCATGGGCCGCTCCATGAAGGTGAGGGTGGCGAGGGTGATGCGGGCTTCATCGGCGCCAAAGAGCGGCTCGGCGGCGAAGATCTGCGGCTTGAAATCTTGCCACTGGCGGCGCATCCGGTCGTGGTTGAAGCGCAGGTAGCTTTCAAGATCGTCATGGCCTGCCATGCTGTCTTGCACGGCGGTGATGGTGTGGTTCACCGCAAGGTCGGTGCCCTTCATGATGCCCGCTTCTTCGATCAGGTCCCAATCATGGGCGGCGGCGGTGGCCAGCCAGAGCGTGTTTTTGATGCGGCCGCGCGGGTAGGGCGGGGATTGCAGGCATTTGACGGTGAAGAGGTAGGGGCCAGCGGCGATGGTATCATAATGGGCCAGCAGCGCCTCGCCGGTCACGGCATGGGAGTTGAGCGTGGTTTCGCCATTGATCAGCAGCATCAGCCCCTCGCCGTCATGGCGAATGGCGAAGTGCTGGTCCTTGAGCAGCGGCGAGGTGAGCTTGATCCCCGACGTCGCCTCATCGCGCCCGATCGGGTAGGTGCCGTGGGCGGAAATATCGAGCCGGAACAAGGGGGTGCCGCCCGGCCCGTGCTGGACAAGCTGGAAGGTGCCATCGGGGGCCGGGGTTGGGGTATCGTCGGCCACGCCGTTCAGCCCTTGATGCCGAGACGGTCGAAAAAGGCCGGGTTCAGGCGGTAGTAATAGGGGCGGATCGGCTTTTGGTAGAGCAAATCCCACAGCTCGCGGAAGCGCGCGGCGGCGGCCTCTTCATCGCCGGTGAGCTGCTTTTCGGGGAATTGCGCGACGCCAAGCAGGGTGGTGAGCGTGGCAAAAAGCTCGGCTTCGGCGGCGTCAAAGGCCTTCATGTCGAAGTCTTTGGGGAAGCCGTGGGAGCCGAGGGTGTGCTCAAGATCGGCGTCATCGTAGCGGTGCAGTTGCACCGGCTCGCCGCGCGGCACATCAATGCGGGCCACCCAGCCCGGAGCGGTGAACTCGGGCGGTTGCGGCGGGCGGCCACGGCGCAGGAAGAACAGGTAGCCAAGCCACAGCCCATCGGCATCGGCGAAGGGCACGGGATAGCCGCGCACCGCCTCGCGGGGCATGTCGGTGAAGCCGTTGCGGGCGGCTTGCATCTGCTTTGAGCGGCGCTCCACGATGGGCGGGTCAGCGGCAGCAGTTTCAGACACGATGAGGGCTCCCAGAAGGGTGAGGACAAGCAGGCATGTGCGCCATCGCTTACCAGATTGGATTGTCGGTGATGGCGATGTCGCCGCCATCCATGGAATCTGCATAATCATCAGCGGCCAGCACCCTGCCTTGCTCGTTGTTGCCGGTATCGTTGATGGTGTAGCCGATGGTATCACCGTTTTGATCAACAATCCCGCCGGTTGTGTGAACGGCATGACCACCGCCATTATAGGCCGGGTCATTCCAGAGACGGCCAGCATCATGGCCCGAAACAACGCCTTGGTTGTTGCGCAGCGCATCGTCGACCGAGTTGGTATTGCCGGGCGCCATATGGGCGGGCACGCCGCCGTTTTCGAGGATCACTTCCTCGCCACCGATGGGGGTGCCGCCGCGGCGGCTGTAGCCCGAGGGCGGTGGGCCGCCGGCGATGCCTTCCATGGTGCTTTCGTTGTTATCAACCCCGGTGGCCTGGTGGATGATTTGCTGCGAGCTTTGCACGGCGCAGTTTTCATAGCTTTGCTGGCCGGGGTGCAGCGCGCCGCCATCAGCCGGGTTGCCGATGATATCAACGATGACCGGATCGCTTTTGGCGGCCTGCGCATCAAGGAAATCCTGCCCGCCGGGGCCTGCCTGAACGGCATTGAGCTGGCGGATCTTCTCTTGCTGCTCGGCGTGGGTGCCGGTGACAAAGACATTTGGGCTGAACTCGGTGGCGGGGGTGCCATCGGGCATGACCACGGTGCGCGGGAAGGTGGGCGCAACCATGTGACCGATCAGCGCCATCGCCCCCACGAGCAGCGCGCCAAGGCCGGGTGAGCCGCTGTTGGCGCTGCCGCCGATCAACGTGGTGGGGTGGCCCGTGGCGATCTTGTTGGGCGGGCCGAGCGCTTCGAGGAGCGTATCGCCCATGCGCGCGGCTGGCAGATTGTTGACAAGCACGGTGGGAGAGCCATCAATCACCACGCCGGGGCCATGCGGTGGCACCGGGAAGGGGGTGGTGCAGGCGTGGATATCGGCGCCCATGGAGACCGAGGAGATCATCGAGGACATGGCCGAAAGCGCGGCGCCCTTGGCGGCCTCGGCGGCGGCTTTGGCGGCGGGGGCACCGGGTGTGCCCATGGCCGCAGTGGCGGCATTATCGGCGGCTTTTACCGCAGCATCGGCCACCTGTTTGGCCGCTTGCAGGCCAGCCGCAGCGGCGGCAGGCATACCGCGCCATTGCGGCTGCATTCCGGTGAAAACGGTGAGAGATCCGGGGCCACCTGTAAGCACGGGCGGCAGGGGGTGAGAGACGTTATCAAATATGCGTGCCGCGGGGGGCATGGCGAATGACCTTCATGCGATGCCCCCGGAAAAATGGGGGCGGAAACGGATTTGCTTATCAATACCCTCAATGTGGGCATTTTTGCGCCCCCTTGCAAGGGGGGCTTGCAAGGGGGCGTGGTCCGTTTGCCTTTGAGGGCGGGGGATCAGGGCAGGTAATCCGCCGGATCAATCGGGTCAACGCCGCGGCGCACCTCGAAGTGCAGGAAGGTGGGTTCCTTGGCTGGCACCGAGGCGACGACCTGTCCGCGCTTCACCCGGTCTCCCTTTTTGACCTTGAAGCCCTCAACATTGGAATAGACCGTGAAAATGCCGCCCTCATGGCCGATCAGCAGCACCTGCACGCCGGAGGCGGTTTCAAGGATGCGGGCGACGGTGCCCTTATCGGCGGCTCTCACGGGCGCACCGGCGCTGGCCTGAATGTCGATGCCGTTGCTTTTGGCCGAGAAGGCCCGGATGATCTTGCCATCCACCGGGGAGACAAAGCGGGACGAGCTGGCCGAAGCCTTGGTGGCCTGGGTGCCCAGATCGGGGCTGTCGGGGGTGCCGGGGGCCGCTTTTGCGGTGGAGGATTGGGTTTGCGCCGTGGTCGGCTCATCCTTGGGCAGCGGCTTGCTGGCTGAGGGCGGCGTGGGGGTGGGGCTGCCTTCGCCGGGTTCGCTGACGCTGGTGCGCCGGGCCGGTGCGGGGCTGGTGCTTTCCGGCGGGATCAGGAGGAACTGGCCGGTGCGCAGGGTATAATCATCATCCAGCCCGTTCCACTCATCCAGCGCCTTCAGCGACACACCGTAGCGGCGCGCGACGATATAGGCGGTTTCCCCGGCCACAACCTTGTGGCGCACCGGTTCCTGCCCGGTTTGGGCGTTGGATGTGCGGGTGGCGGGGGCCGATTGCTCGGCGCGGGTGATGGCACCATCGGCCAGCACGGCCACATCCACCTGCTCGGGCGGCTGGATCGGGCCGGTGACGGGCGCGCCGGTGGCGGGCGACGGCTCTGCCACCCGGCGGGGCAGGGCGAGCACCTCGCCCTTGTTGAGCGTGGCCCCCTCGGGCACCGCATTATAGGTGGCCAGTTCGCCCGCCGGCAGGCCGACGCGGGAGGCCACGGAGGTGACGGTATCGCCGCGCCGGGCCACGGCGACCTGATAGCCGGGATAGCTGAGGATGCCGCGGTTATCGGGATCTGGGCGGCTTTCGGTGGCGCGCAGGGCGGCTTCGGAGGTGTTAAACCCGCCTCCCAATCCACGGAAATCACTGTCGAATGTATCGCATCCTGCAAGCACGATCAGGCTTGCGGACAGGGCGATGGCTGTGGTGGCACGCATCGGGCTCGTTTCCTCAAATTTCGGTGGCCCCTCTTTTGGGGGCTTTCCTGACTACTCCTTACCGAGCCCCTCGAGCAGAGGCACGAAACGCACGTCACGCAGCTCGTCATAGCGCAGGCCCTCTTCGGTGCGGCGCACCCGAATAAGGCTTTGCACCGCGTCCGACTGGCCAACGGGCACAACCATGATACCGCCAATCCGAAGCTGCGCCAAGAGCGGTCCGGGCGGGTCTTCTGCGGCGGCGGTCACCATGATCTTGTCAAACGGCGCATGGTCGGGCAGCCCGTGCGAGCCATCGGCGGTAAACACGGTGACATTTGTGTAATCCAGCTGTGCAAACAGCGCCTCCGCGGTGCGGGTGAGGCGGCGAAACCGGTCAATCGTGTAAACCCGGCGCGCAAGCTGGGCAAGGATCGCGGCCTGATAGCCGGAGCCGGTGCCGATTTCGAGCACCTTGTCGCGCGGGGTGATCTCAAGCGCTTGGGTCATCAGCCCCACGACGGAGGGCTGCGAGATGGTCTGGCCGCAGGAAATTGGCAGCGGTGTGTCATCATAGGCGCGCTCAGAGAACAGCCCCTGCACAAACAGCCCGCGGTCGACCCGCTCCATCGCGCCAAGCACCGCCTTGTCGGTCACCCCGTGAGAGCGAATCTGGTAGAGGAACTGCATCTTGCGTTCCGCATCCGACACGCCGTCGTCACTCATCCCAGCGCCTCCTGCAAGGCGGCAAGGCTGGCGTGGCAGGTGAGATCGGCGCGCATCGGGGTGATGGCGACATGGCCATCAAGGCAGGCGCCAACATCGGTGTCTGGCCCGGTGTTTTCTTGCTGCGAGCCACCCTTGATCCAGAGGAACCGGCGGCCAGAGGGCGAAAGATGCGGCTCGACCGAGAAATTGGCTGTTTTTCTGCGGCCCTGGCGGGCGATCCTCATGCCTTTCACCTCGGCAGAGGGCACCGGCGGGAAGTTGACATTGAAGAAGCTGTGATAATCGTCGCCGCCCCAATTGCCATGCTCCAGCAGGGCTTTCACCACCCTGGCGCCATGCCCGGCGGCGGCTTCGAACGGATTGGCGAGGGTGGCGTTGTCGGGGCCGTAATACTGCGAAAGCGCCACCGCCCGCACCCCTTGCAGGGCTGCTTCCATCGCCCCGCCGATGGTGCCGGAGTAAAGCGTGTTCTCGCCCGCGTTGTTGCCCCGGTTCACGCCGGAAAGCACCAGATCGGGGCGGCCATCGTCAAGCACATCGTAAAGCCCCGCAAGCACGCAATCGGCCGGGCTGCCCTCGGCGGCATAGCGCCGCTCGTCCAGTTTGGCGATCATCGTGGGGTGCGAATAAGAGATGCAATGGCCAACGCCCGATTGCTCAAACGCCGGCGCCACCACCCAAACCTCGCCCTCGGGGCCAGCCACCTCGGCGGCTATGGCCTCCAGAACGGCGAGGCCCGGGGCATTGATGCCGTCGTCGTTGGTAATCAGAATGCGCATGGTGCCCCCCAGTATGTGCTCGATCGTTGGCTGCTACAGCCTCAATAGGGGAGGCCGGGGGATGCCACAAGCGGAAGGGCGCCGATGGGGCGGCTCCAACCTGCATTTTCTTGCTGTAAATATCCACGGCGCAGCATCTGCCAGGGGCGCGGCGCTGGCCGTTTAGCCAAGGATCTGCGGCAAGAGGCGCGCGGCCTCCTCGCCCGGTGCGGCGAGTGGGGCGCGGTCTTCACCGGGGTGAAAGCGCGCACGGGTGGCGGTGGCCATTGGCGCGGGCTCCAGCACCAGCACGCGCGGCCCGGTCTTGACCGTTTCAGCCTGCCAGCCCCGCACCAGCGCCATTTGCCCGGATTTGGTGCTGCCGTAGTGGCCAAAGAACTTTTCGCCGCCCTTGGCATCCTCAAAGAACACCGCCGTGCCGTTACGCGCCAGCAAAAGCGGCTCCACCAGCGAGATCAGCTGCCGGGTGGCGGTGAGGTTGGTTGCAACGCTCTTTTGCCAGTCTTTCTCATCAAGGTGGGCGGTGGGGCCAAGCGGGGCGGCGTGGATGGCACTGTGCACCCAAAGATCAAGCCCGCCCCAGCGCCCGGCGATGGAACCGGCCAGTTGGTCCATTGCAGGCTCAACGCCAATGTCCATCGGCGCGAGCGTGGCCGCGCCGCCCGCCGCGCGGATGCGATCATCCAGCTCTTCCAGCGCACCGGTGGTGCGGCCAACGGCGATGATGTGGTGGGTGGGCGCAAGGGCCAGAGCGAGGGCCGCGCCAAGGCCGCGCGAGGCACCGGTGATGAGAGCTGTTTTTTCCATGCGGTGGGGTTTGGCGCGGGGGGCGGGCGGCGTCAAGGGGCGCGAGGGGCCGCGTGGGATCAGCCGGGCAGGGACAGGGTGAGCCGCTCCTCGCCGTTGACCAGGGTCAACGAGGTTTCGGTGAGGCTGCGCACGGTGCCAAGGGCGGTGCGCGCGCCCGGCGTCACCGGAACGATCCGCCCATTGGGCAGGCGCAGCAAGGCGCGGCGATCCGTGGGGCTGCCAACGATAGCGATCACGGTGGTCGCGGTGAGGGTGAGCGCCGCCGTTTCGGTGGCGATTTCACCGGCCTTGATCTGCGCGTCGGTTGAAGTGTCTTGAGCCATATGCCGTATCCAGTCATGCGCCCCGGAGGGCACCGGGGCAGAAGGCGGTGCTCTATGATGCTGCGGTGCAGAAAGATAGGGGCCGGAGGGTCACGGCGCAGTGATATAGGGGTGTTGGGCGGATACTTGCCGAAGGGCTTCAGGGTTTTTCGCCCAGGTGGCCGCGATAATCCTGCCCTGCGGCAGCATAGAGGGCGAGGATCGCGTCAAAGCTGATCCCTTCCTCCTGCCCGGAGCGCAGCGGCCCATCATGGGCAAAGAGCAGTGGGCGGGTGCCGGGCTGAGACGGCATGACGGCACAGGCGACCGGGCGCATGGGCGGGGTGGCGGGCAGGGCATTGGCCAGCACCGCCTGACAGCCATCAAAGGGCGCTTGGGGATCGGCATAGGCGGCAAAGGCCTCGGGGGCGATCCGCGCCCAGGGACCATAGGCAAAAAGCTCATCGCTGCCTTGCAGGGGCATCGGCAGGGTGGCGCGGATGAAGTAGGCGTCTTTCAGGCGGCAAAGATCCGAGGTGAGCCGATCCCGCCCGACTTGCCAGATCACCTCGTCCTGATCGGCGTGCGCACCGTGGGGCCAGGCATCGGGGTGGTCATAGGCGATATCCTGCAGGCCGGGGCCTTTGAGGCCGCAGCAGGGGCAGGTATATTCGGGGTCGTTGAAGGCGCGCCAGCGGCGATCGGCGGCCAGCGGCGGCATGGCGGCGGCGCGGGCCTGTGCCTTGGTGAACCAGTCGGGGCAGGGCAGTGTCATGGCGCGGCTCAGGCGCGGGCCAGGGGGCGCAGTTTGAGGCGGGTGAGGCGGTTATCCTTGCGCGCGACCACCTCGAAGCGGAAGCCATGGAAGGAAAACACCTGCCCCACGGTGGGGATGGATTGCGCCTCGTGGATGACCAGCCCGGCTACGGTGTTGGCCTCATCGTCGGGCAGGGACCAGTCATTGGCGCGGTTCAGATCGCGGATCGTCATCGCGCCGTCCACGATCCAATCGCCGCTGTCGGTGCGGCGCAGGGGGTGGTCCTCGTCGATGTCAAACTCATCGGTGATTTCGCCGACGATCTCTTCGAGGATGTCTTCCAGCGTGATCAGCCCTTGCAGGGTGCCGTATTCATCGACGACCAGCGCAAAGTGGGTGTTGCGGCGCAAAAACTGGCGCATCTGGTCATCGAGCGTGGTGGTTTCGGGCACGAAATAAGGCTCTTTCGCCACATCGAGCACCGAGAAGCTGCTGAGCACATCGGGGGTGCTGCCATGGTCGGTCGCCAAGCGGTGGATGGCGCGCAGCAGGTCTTTGGCATGGATCACGCCGACGATGTTTTCCTTGTCACCATCATAAAGCGGCAGGCGGGTGTGGCGGCTTTCGAGCGCCTGGGCGAGCACTTCCTCCGGGGCGTCCTCGACGTTGACCATCTGGATCTGCGAGCGGTGGAGCATGATCTCTTCAACGGTGCGCTCACCTAGGTCGAGGGCGCCAAGCAGGCGGTCGCGGTCTTCCTTCTGGACGACCCCTTCAGAGTGGCCGAGCGCCAGCGCCCCGGCGATTTCTTCCTGCACCGAGAACATATGGCTATCGGGGTCTGTCTTGACGCCAAAGAGGCGCAAAAGCTGGCGCACCAGAGCGCGGATGGCGCTGACAACGGGCGAGAACACAAGCACCACCAGCCGGATTGGCCGGGCCACGCGGGAGGCGGCGGTTTCGGCGTTGGTGATCGCGTAGGTCTTGGGCAGCACCTCGGCGAAGATCAGCACCAGCAGAGTCATGATGAGGGTCGCCATCGCCACGCCGCTCTCGCCGAAGAGGCGGGTAAAGAGGGCGGTGGCCAGCGAGGTGGCGAGGATGTTGACGAGGTTGTTGCCCAGCAGCACCGAGCCGATCAGCCGCTCGTTGTCTTCGGTGATGGTGAGCGCCGTTTCGGCCCCCCCGTCGCCCTTGTCGGCCCGCGAGCGCAGCTTGCCGCGAGAGGCGGCGGTGAGCGCGGTTTCGGAGCCGGAAAAGAAGGCGGAGAACAGCAGCAGCGCGGCGATAGCGCCAGCGGTGAGCCAGAATGCGGTGTCGATCACGGGAGAGGCCGGGGTTGCATCATAATGGGTGCCGTTATGGGGCGCGGGCGGGGTGTGATCAAGGGGAGAAGGGCTTGTTGTTGTGAGAGCACATTGCGCTGCGGGCCCTCATGCCGCTGCCGGAAACATGCCCGAGGGGCGAAAGCCGGGGGCAATGGCTCAGCCAGTCAAACACCCGGAACTTATCCTTGGCGGGCGCGGTGGTGCAGCGCACAGGAAACCTGCCATTGCGCCCGCGCCGCCGCGCCGCAAGCAAGGCAGGTGGATTGACAGGGGGCGACGGCGCGGCAAGGTTTGGCGGCAAGGGAGGCACAGGATGATCGGTGTGGAATGGGTGCGCCTGATGGCGCGGTATAACAGTTGGCAGAACGGGCAGGTGATGGCGGTGGTCAAACGGCTGCCCGAGGCAGAGCTGGTGGCGGATCGGGGGGCGTTTTTTGGCTCGATTTTGAGCACGCTCAACCATCTGGTCTGGGCGGATCAGCTTTGGATGCAGCGGTTTGACGGCGGTGAGGGGCCGCAGGTGCCGCCGGAAGACAGCACCCGATGCTGCCCCACGGCGGCGGCTTGGGAGGCAGAGCGGTTTCGGCTGGATGGGCGCATTCGGGTGTGGGCGGCGGGGCTGCGCGAGATTGATCTTCGCGGTGATCTGCAATGGCGGTCGGTGTCGGCAGGGCAGGAGTTTCGCAAGCCGATCGGGGTGTGTGTGACCCAGCTTTTCAACCATCAGACTCACCATCGCGGGCAGGTTCACGCGATGCTGACCTCGATCGGCTCGGACCCCGGCGTGACCGATCTGCCGTTTTTGCCCGGAGAATAGGCGGTTTTCGCCGTTTGCGCGCGAAGCGGCGCGATGAATTTGGGTGGGGCGCAGCACAATTCAAGGCACACATTTGATGACACCCTGAAACCCATGCGGAGGTGACGTATGGGTAAGGGTAAATCTGTTGAAATCATTGGATAAACCTCGGGCGCCTTCCCGCTCATGTGTTTGCGGTAACACGGAAACCCCGCTCACGTTTTCGTATGCGTTTCGTGTCATTACAAAGGCGCGAAAACACACCATTTATCAGCTCAGGCCGCGCACCCAAGTCGCCGCGGGTCACCCTCACCTGAAGGATGAGTTGATATGAAAACGATGATGAAATCCACCCTGTCGGCCCTCGCGCTGGCATCCATTTCGAGCTTTGCTGCGGGGGCTGCGCTGGCTCAGACCACCACCTTTGACAACCGCGATGCGGCTGCCGATGCAGTGGAAGATCTGCAAGAAGACATCGAAGACGATTACGAGCGCGACGTGACCTTTGGCAACATGGGCCGCAAGATTGGCTTTGACGGCTCGGTCGCCCTGCGCGCTGCTGCCGAAGATGGCAACTCTGACAGCTTTGACATGGGCATCGGCTCGAACCTTGGCTATTACGATGGCACCAATGGCTATGAGCTCAACATGCTCTACAGCTACGGCGAAGCCAATGGCGTGACAGACACCGAGAGCCTGCTCTACAGCCTTGAATACACTCGTGATTTTGGTGGTCGCTGGTATGGCTACGCCGAGATCCAAGGCTCGCAGGACGATTTTGCGAGCTACACCCGCGACACCTTTGCCGGGTTTGGCGTGGGCTATAAAGCGGTCGAGAATGACAACCTGTCCTGGTATGTGTCGGCTGGCCCCGGCTACCGTTGGGCTGAGCTGAGCGATGGCTCCGAGTTTGACGAAAGCGCCGTGAGCCTTGGCTCCAACCTGTCGACCCGGATCACCGATACGGTGTTCCTGACCAACGACACCGATTTCATCTTCTCGGAGAGTGACACGGTGATCTACAACGACTTCGGCGTGAACGTGAAGATGAGCGACGCGCTGGCCCTGCGGACTTCGATCGGCACCGAGTACCACACCGATCCGCTGCCGGGTGACGACTCCACCGACAACACCTTTGGTGTGTCGCTGGTCTACTCGCTGAACTAAATCGCTCGGATTTCCCTCCTAAGCGACGAAGGCCCGCGCCGAAAGGTGCGGGCCTTTTGCGTTCAGGGGGCTTGGGTGGCCAGCGCGGTGGCCAGATCGCCGTAGCCGGTGAAGCGGCGCTCAAACGCAAGGCCAAGAGTGGCGGCGTGGGTTTTGGCCTTGGCTGTCAGGGCCGGGTCATCGACCTGGGCGAGGTAGACCAGCTTGGTATAGTTGCCAAAGTAGATGTCGCGCAGCTCGGGGTGGCGATCAAGGCCGAGGGGTTTGGTGACGAAAGCATCAAACTGGCGGGTGAGAAAATCGGTCAGGTAGAAGGCGGTGACCTCGTCTTCATGCTGGGCGAACGTCGCGTTGCCCTCAAAGAAGCTGTAGCAATGCGGGCCGGCGATCATCTCGACGCCAAGTGCCTCGCAGCGGGCCTGAAGCAGGCCGCCGGTGCCGCAATCGGCGTAGACGATATAGATGGTTTCATAGGCGTCGCGGTGCTTGGTGACGGCGGCTTCCACCGCGTCGGGGATCGCCTCGGGGCGGTTGTGCAGGATGGCGGGCAGGCAGGTGAGGGACATGTGCTGCCAGCCATTGGCCTCGATCAGGGCCAGAATTTCACGCGCCAATGCCCCGCAGGCGACGAGCAGAATGCGGCCCTTTTCGGGGGCGGCGAGGCCGGTTTCGGTGAGGGTGCTGTCAGATGGCAGAGACATGGCGCGGCGGCTCCTTCTGGGGGCAGGGGTGGGGTTTATTGGCGGGGGTTGTCAAGGTGGGGTGGTTATTGACCGCGGTCATTTTGGTAAGTAATTGACCGTGGTCGATAATGAAATTGACCATGGTCGATAAACCTGCGAAATCCCCGGCATGATCAAGGACCGCAGACAGCCCAAAACCCAAAGCCGCACCCTGCGGACCCGCGCCAAGCTGATCGCAACCGCAGAAGCCCTTGTGACAGCAGACGGATTTGCCGCGCTTAGGGTTGAGCAGGTGGTGCAGGGGGCGGGGGTGGCCAAGGGCACCTTCTTTGCGCATTTCCCCGACAAGGACGCGCTGATGGAGCGGCTGATTGCGGCGCGGCTGGACGCGGCGCTTGACCGGCTTGATCCGGCGCAGCGCCCCGAAAGCCCAGACGCACTGGTGGAGGCGCTGGCCCTGTTTATCAAAGGCGCGACCGCTGAGCGCTATGTGCTCGATCTGGTGATGCGCCGCGCCATGGTGCCGCCCCGCGCTGATCCCGGCCCGATTGCGCGCGCGTTGGCGCGGCTTGATGGGGTGCTGGTGCAATGGTTTGGCGGCTTTTTCGGCGCACCGCCGTTTCGCACCGATCTGCCCCCCGAAATGTTGGCCGAGGGGGTGCGGGCATTGCTGATGCAGGCGATGGAGCTGAAATTTTGCTCCCGGCATGGCAACACCAGCGCAAAGGCGCGGCTCAAAGGCTATGTGGATGCCTTCCTGATGCCGCCAAACGCCTGAGCGGTTAGCCTGCGGGCGAAAGCCTGACTGCTGTGCCATAGGCCACGATCTCGGAGGCGCCCTTGGTGATGGCAGAGGTTTGCATGCGCATGGAGATAATAGCGTCAGCCCCCAGCTTTTGCGCCTCGGCCTCCATCCGGTCCAGCGCCTGCTCGCGCGCGCCCGCCATGAGCGAGGAGTAGCCGGTCAACTCTCCGCCGACGAGGGTTTTCAAACCGGCGACGATATCGGTGCCAAGGTGCTTGGACCGCACCGTCGCCCCGCGCACGAGGCCCAGGGTTTCAACGATCTCGCGCCCGGCGATGGTTTCAGTTGTTACGATCAGCATCAGTGCTCCATGTCATCATAATGGTCCTCTTCGGCGCTGCCGACCCGTTCGGCCAGGACCCGGTAGGCGATATAGGCCACGAGGGCCGCCGGGATGAGGGCAAGAAAGCCAAAAGGCACGGTGAAGGACAAAACGAATATCCCGGCGACCCACACCAAGGCGACCGCGCCACAAAGCACGGCGACAACGATCAGAACGAGCGTATCAAGCTTCATGCGTGTCTCCTGTGGGCAGGTAAGCCACGCGGGTGGGGGCAGGGATGGCCCAGAGGATCACCCTGCCAGTTGGTTGTGCTTGCGGGCCACGAAATCTTTTGCGGTTTCCACGGTAACGGCGGCATCGCGGCAGTAGGCATCGGCACCGATGGCCTTACCGAACTCTTCGTTCAGGGGCGCGCCGCCCACCAGCACGATGTAGTCTGAGCGCTTGCCTTTCTCGACCAGCGTGTCGATCACCACCTTCATATAGGGCATGGTGGTGGTGAGCAGGGCGGACATGCCGAGGATATCGGCCTCTTCGCGCTCCAGCGCATCAATATAGTCTTCGACCGGGTTGTTGATGCCCAGATCAATCACCTCGAAGCCCGCGCCTTCCATCATCATGGCGACAAGGTTCTTGCCGATGTCGTGGATGTCGCCCTTGACGGTGCCGATCACCATCTTGCC